>CAZGNZ010000031.1:0-54675 GCA_964527215.1 uncultured bacterium
TTTAAAAACAGTAACTTAATTTTTTATATCGCGCGAATTGCTTAAGACGGGCTAAGGTTGAGACAGCCATTGTCTGTGCAGCCAGCAGCACCGACTCGGATACACTGCTGATGGCATCAAAATAACTCTCATCGATTAAACCGAAAGTAACATTGTAAGCCAGTTGCTGAACGCTGTTCAAAACATTGTTTATCACCAAATCAAAGGAAGTCACATCTGAGTGGGTTGCATATACTGCAAAGTATGCTCTTACCTTCAGCAGCCCGTCCAACGCGGTTGAAATGTTGGAATCGGCATATACATTTCCCGCTAACTGGACCGACAGTGATTCCAGTTCTTCAATGGCATCATCAATGTAGATCAGTGCAGACACGTCACTGAAGAAAGCATCTGCATCACTGCAGGCCGACATAATTCCAATATAAGTGTCCTGGGTGACTGCGTTGGGCGGGATATAAACGGAATTTCCATATGTATCCGCTCCTCCGACAACCCCGCCGCCGGCCGCCGTGACATACTGGAAATCCGAGCCTGCCCGTTCAAGTTCAGTGACGGCAGTATCCGGATAAACCTGTATTTGTGACTGCAGATTCTCATTCCAGGGCAGCCAGTTGATTTCATCATACTGCTGCCCTTCCATCGAATGGTCTGCTAGGGATGACCTTGCTGATTCAACCATGGGATTCTGCTCACAAGAAATCACTACAAGAAGCATCCCAAGGCACATGATTTGGGGAATTTTTAATTTTCTAATCATAACTTTCTCCTAACACTCTTCCATTCAAAACAATCATCTGTTAATTCTGAACTTCATCCGGCATCCCTCAGGCAAACCGGCTGAGGAAATCCAAAACCGCAGTAATTGATTTTTATCAATCACCCTGTTCATTACCCAGCAAGCCCCAGGCAAACCGGGTAAAGTGATCGATATCAAATGTAATTTCTCTGTCAGTGGTATTGATATAGAAATTCTCGATCGGAATCCAGGTTTCCCCCTCATCCATACTGTAAAAGGTGATCACACTGACATCGTCATCATCATCCAGATCCAATGACTCATAGGGAAGTGTCACACTTACATTACATTCAAACTGCGTGTCCGGCAGGAAATCAACTTCCGCGGTTGGATTGACAAATTCAGGCATTGCATCCTTTGCAAGTTCCCATGCAATCCGATATCTTCTTATGGCTTCTTTGTATTGAAACCATTCAATTCCATAATTCAAAAAATCGGCGTCAAGGGACCCAAAAAGTTCATCCCCCGCTGCAAGCTTCGTGTAGGCCCGGTTAACCAGTCTCTGATTTGATACGGGTCTGCTGTCTGCATACTCTACGGTTGTTGCTGCAAGCTGGCGGCTTGCTTCTGTAATCAGACCGCACACTTCCTGAAGCTGCGGAAGGATGTCAGCATTCTCACCGCTAGCCAGAAGATACATAGCTATATCATAGATGATACCAACTACTTCGTTTCTCGAATCGCTGAAAACAAGGGGCTCCACCATTACTGAATACACCACATAATAAATACGAACACCTACTATATTTTCAATAACGGTTTGAAGATCATTCATCAGCTGGGAGTCATCCATCACACCGGGGTTCGCCATCAGACCGGTCAGGATAGCGGTACTCTCGTCAATCATACCAATGAGTCCCTGCTGGTGGTTCTCATCATAAAAACCTTCAATAATGTTGTTGGTCACCTGTACAGCAAACCAGCCATCTTCCTGAATGGCATTCGGAGGTACCGCGCATCTGTTATTCCAGGTGGGATCGCCTCCGACCACCCCCCCGGCTTCCGCTGTGATTAATTCAAATGTGCTGCCTGCTCTTTTCATGGAAGGCATTCCGCTGGCTGGATCCATTCCCCTGATTTCCGCGAGAAATTCCGGCTTCCATGAGACCCAGGTGATTTCATCCGCCGGGATTCCGATATTCGCTGCCGGATCGGACTCTGCAGAGTTTATCGGATTTTGTTCACAGGAGACCAATGCCAGTATAATCCCCAGTAACAAGATTTGGGTTATTTTTAGTGTTCCTTTCATCATTACCTCCATCAATTCTTACGTGCGAAAACTTAATCAAATCAGTTTTCTAAATCTCCCCCCGTCAACCCCCAGGCAAACCTGGTAAAGTGATCAATTTCGAATATAACCAATTCATCGGCGGTGTTAATCTCAAAGTTTTCAATGGGTATCCAGGTTTCACCTTCATCAGGACTGTGATAGGGATTAAATTCGAATTCCGAACCTTCCGGCAGCTCCAGATCCTTATAGCTCAGTGTGACCGTGACATTGCACTCAAACTGCGTTCCGGGAAGCAAATCAATTTCCGCACTCGGCTGTATTTGCCCCGGCATTGCAGCCATTGCTTTTTTCCAGGCTGATTTATATTTTTTTACTGCATTTTTATAATCATACCATTCGACATCATACTCAATGAAGTCGTCATGCTGGGTTTCAAAATATTCGTTACCCAAATCTATGTACGAATATGCATCATCTATCTTGCCTTGATTTGCATCAGGGATGGTCTCAGCATAATATATGGTGTTCAGCGTAAGGATGCGGCATGCATCCGTGACCAGATTGCATACTTCCCTGAGCGACGGCAGAATGGAAACATTTCCATCATTTTCCAGAGTCTCCAATGCAAGATTTGTGATTTTCTTTGATATTTTGGTTTCAGATTTCTGGAAGACCTTGTCTTCAACCATGATTGCATATACCGCATAGTAAATTCGAATGCTTTCCGTGTTTTCAAGGACAGTTTGAATTTCTTCCGCCACTTCTGATTCATCCTGTACTTCAGGAATTGAAAGCAGATCAGTTAAGATCTCAATACTTTCATCGATCATCGCAGTCAGTGTCTGATTCAGCTCGATGTTAAAAAAGCCGTCGGCATTCGGATCAGTGACCTGAAGTGCAAACCAGGTATCTTCAAGAATGGCGTTTGGCGGAATGGTACACCTGTTGTCAAAAGCCTGACCTCCGCCTATCTCCCCGCCTTGATTGGCTTCAATGAGATCAAACTCACTCTCTCTTTTCTCAAGCGAGGGCATTCCGGTGACAGAATCAATCCCTCTTAACTCAGCCTGACGTTCCGGCTTCCATGACAGCCAAGTGATTTCATCTGCGGGAATTCCAATATCCGGGGCAGAAGGTTCTGCTGCCGGAGTCATCGAATTGATTGGATTTTGTTCACAGGATATAATGAATGCAAGAACCAAAACGGTGATAACATTCGTGAACCTCATTATAGTTGCCCCCCTAAAAACTCTGTAAAAAATTTGTTGCCGGTCCATGCCCTTGTTTGCTGATTTCATTCAGTATGCTGAAATTTCAGATAAAATCTCACTCACTGTCTCAATCTTTTTTTTTGCCTTGATAATTTGAAAGCATTTTAAAGCCGAATGCATATTCTCAGCAGCCCTGATGCTGTCACCCATGTTCCGATAGCACAGGGCGGCTTCAAAATGGGCTTCACCCAGGTTCATCTGAGCTGAATGGTTCTGATTTATTCGAATACTGTTCTTGAAATAGGTTTCTGCCAGTTTGTACCGGTTGGTTTCCCTGTTGATCATCCCGAAAATTTTGTACACGTCCGCAAGACTCATCTGATCATTAAAATCTGTAAAAATCTGAAAGCTGGAAGTTGCCAGGGCAGTACTGGTGTTGTAATCACCCTTCCTGCATAGAATCTCGGCTTTCTCCAAATATGACAAACCTTTGGAATACAGATTGTTTGTGTCTTCGGCACATTTGAGACTCAAATCCAGATAGGTTAAGGCATGATCAAATTCATTTTTAAATTTATAGGCGATCGCCATGTTATGGTAAACATCTGCCAACAATTTAGAATCAGACTGTTTGTCAAGAACGTCAATGATTTCTTCGTTGTTTTCGATTGATTTCTGATATTCCCCGATAATCAGATAATGATTGGCAAGATTATAGGACGTTTTCAGGTATATATTTCTCATGCCGTTTTCTTTGCTGATCTTTTTTGCAGCAACCAGGAATGCTTCTCCTTTTGTTACTTTCCCGCTCTCCATCCAGGCAATGCCCAATGAATTATAAGCCTTTGCAATACCCGCATTATCACCCAGTCTTTGATACCATCCCAAGCTCTGAGCATATTTCTTTCGCGCTCTGATCATATCCGTTTGGTAGAAGGCAATATCCCCAAGCATGAGATGGGATTGGGCCAGCAGGTGTCCGCTGGAGGCCTTCACATAATGCCGCATGATAAGGCTCAGCAGCTTCTTGCTTTTCTCCAGTTCATTTTTATTCAGGGATATCCGTGCCAGTTCAACAAGAAGCGCGGCATAATTGGGTTTGTCCAGATATCTGGAGGAATTGTGGACAATAGTATCAAAATCGATTTCCCGGAATACGGCAGGTTTGTCAACATCAGGCAGTTTGTCATCAGATGATTTCATCCAGCTTCTGTTGAGATATTCATCCCTCTGCTTGCGGGTCGCGTTCATATACTGCTCAAACTCCGTCCCGCACCGCTCACATGCTGCGTTAAAAATTTCTGAAATGAACTGCTGTTTTTTTGCTGTTGACATCCCTGATTTTAATTTAGTTCATATCATTATCTGATATTTAAGATGATGAAGTCGGTTTGCGTATCTTCCAGCCACTATGTCAAATATAGTGCCGATAATATTCTAAATTCCTAATACTGATAAATGGTATTTCAAAATTGAATGCGATGCAGAAGCCGAAAATGGGATTAGATAAATACCGGTTGTTATTATTACTGTTACAATAAATTACAATTGAATATAGATTTATAGACTATTAAAGAAAAAGCGAAACTGATTTTCTTTTCACAATTCTCACATAAATGATGATAAATATAAATGGGTATATAACCCATTGCTGGGGCAAATGACCCGGCCAATTGACCCATAATGACTTTTGTCTATGGAAGCAGTGTCACGTTAATTTCAATGATTTTATCAACTTGTGAGGAGACATTCAGATGTTTGCTTATGGTATTTTGTGCTTTAATAATAATATTTAATAGATTTTGCAGTTTTTGCTTTTCTTTTATCCCCGCCAAATTTTCGTCCGAGGCTTCCTCGCTGAGGTCTTCCAGCAGCAGGTCAATGATGATGTTTGAAGAGCTTTCTCCCCTATCAATTGATATTTTTAATTGCGGTTTACGAAATACCTGCGGGGCCATCTGCGACAAATGATAGATCAGGATCTGGAACAGTGCCGGGTCGATAAATCCCACTGCCTGCTGTAGTTTTTTTTCAATAATGATTCGTATTTCCGAAAACAGGTCATTTGATTTGAAAAAATCTATCGAGGATTCGATCACGGGAATTACATCCTGCTCCTTAAACCTGGTTTTGGTCGGAAACATATGCCAAAGCTGCTTTATGTATTCCCGCAACTCCGTGATTGTATGGCCGATTTCACTGATATGCCGATTAATGCCGCTGATATCCCCTTCTTCAGCAGATAACTCAAGCATCTGCTGATGAACCGAAATAGAGGTGAGCAGATTGTTCAGTTTGTGCGCGGTATGATGTGTCACGGCAAGCCGGTCAAAATCGGAAAGCCGGGTGTAAAATTGATTAACTGATTTATCCATGATTTTCTTCTGATGCTATGATGTTACCGCCGGCTGCGGGGTTCTTCCGAAGGAACGAGTATCTGTTTTCGCCGCCACGCCAAATGGCTGATTTTCAACAAGCGGCAAGAAATTCACCCGATCACACTGGTTCACCTCTGGCGGAAAAAAGTCAGCGCTCCTTGCTTTCTCTGATTTTCTTGATGCGGTATTTCATCTTGTCTCTTGAAATCCCGACCAATGCGGCAGCCCTGGTAATATTCCCATCGGTTTTCCGCATGGCCTTTTCCAAAATTTCCCGTTCAATATCGGGCAGCGAGATTCCCGAATCGGGGAGATCACCCAAGACCAGTTTTCCGTCTTTCAGGATTTCCCTGTTCTCTTCCTGCCGTGTCATATTTATCAATGAGAGACTGTCCTTATGAAGGATGTTCGATTTTTCAAAAAGAACCGACCGCTCAATGGTATTTTTCAGTTCCCGAACATTTCCCGGCCACAGATGGTTCAGCAGCGTATCCCTGTAGTCATTGCTGAAACTGGAAATTTTCTTGTTGAACTCCTTATTGTAAACGGCAATGAAATAGTCCGTGATCAGAAGGATATCCTCTGCTCTGTCTCGAAAGGGCGGCAAATAGACTTCGGCAACATTCAGTCGATAAAACAAGTCTCTTCTGAACTGGTTTTCCTGAACCATTAATATCAAATCCTTCGAGGTGGCACTGACAATTCTTACATCAACTTTGTGCTCCTCCGTTCCCCCCAGGCGTCTTACTTTTTTTTCATCCAGCACTTTCAGCAGCTTGGCCTGCAAATCCAAGGGCAGATCCCCAATTTCATCCAGGAAGATGGTCCCTTCATGGGCAATTTCGACAAGGCCCTTTTTCATCTTTCGGGCTGACGTAAATGCACCTGATTCATATCCGAACAGTTCGGACTCCAGGAGTGATTTCTGAATCGCGGAACAGTTTATTTCCACAAACGGCTTTAATGAGCGGTCACTGCTTGAATGAATTTCACGAGCGAGAAGGCCCTTTCCGGTTCCGGTTTCACCCGTAATCAGGATGGTTGTATTGGATGAAATTGAAATATCCTGAATAAAATTATAAATCTTATTCATCGCAGGACTTTTTCCGATGAACTTTCCAAATCCGGTTGGCAGCTCGGTGGCAATCTGGGTTGCCATCTGCCCCCGGTAATATTCATGAAGCGTATTTCGAATGACCTTTATCAGCCGAACGATGTTAAAGGGTTTGGTTATAAAATCAATGGCACCCAGCTTCACCGCCCGAACGGCAGAGTCAATATCAGCAAATCCCGTCATCATGATTACGGGAATATCTTCCCGAATCGACTTGATTTTATGGAGCATCTCCAACCCGTCCATGCCCGGCAGCCTTAAATCCAGCAGCACCAGATCCGGCCAGGTTTTCTGAAAGGTCTTCAGAGCCGTTTCTGCATTTTCATATGTCTGAACAAGGTATTTCTGGTTCGTCAGTGTTTCATAAAGCAGCGATGTAACTATTTCATCATCGTCCACCACCGCAATACAGCAGGGGTCGGGCAGGCTGTACCCAGGACCTGGATTGTATAGATTCATAATGCAGTCCTGTCGTAAATCTCAATTATAAATGTAACAAGTGAATTTAATAAGGGAAACCGGTCTTTTCATACTGTTTGGATAGGTAATACACGATAATTTGAGGTTCAGGCATCATGCACAGGTGCATCAGCAGTCCCTAAACCCTTGCAGAACTGCCGATTTTTGTAATAATATCCCATCAATATTCATTCATCAAACCTGAAACGAAGGCAATGCATAATTTCAAACTCAGTCATCTGGTTTATCATTTGAATGATATCATCTGTGCATGTGATACGGACTATTCGATCAAAGATTTCAACGATCCCGCCCGGCTTATTTTTTCCCAAGGTGCCGAATTAATAGATGCCAAATGCTATCAGATTTTCAGGGACAGGTCAGCACCCTGTCCTGACTGCCCTTTGCAGTCCACAAAACTGACCGGACATATTATTCCAGTCAATTATTACGACACTCGGCTGAATTTATACTTTCAGGAACATCTGGAGCCGATCCCTGACGAAAAAGGTGAAATAGAAGGCTTTATATTAATTGTAAGAAATATTACCGAACTCAAAGAAATCGAGGATAAATCCGCAAAAGCCAAGAAAATGGCCGCAATCGGGAGAATCAGCTCCGGGATTGCCCATGATTTTAACAATGTCCTGACCGGTGTTCAGGGACAGATCGAGTTAATGAAGTTTGAAATTGAAGATCCATCGATTCTTGATCGACTGAAAATGATCGAACTGGCAGTACAGACGGGTGTCTCAACCATTCGCAGGATGAAAGAGTTTACGCGGGACAAGGAGGGTCAGCCTTTTGAACTGGTCAATCTGAATTCTGTTCTGGAAGCTGTCATTGACCTTTGCCTGCCGCGCACCCAGGAGCTGCTGGATAAAAACGGTGTCCAGATTGAATTCAAGTGCGATATCCCTGAAGATTTGACAATCACCGGATCAAGAGCTGAACTGTACAATGCCTTTACGAATATTATTTTCAACAGCATTGATGCGATGCCGTTGGGCGGCGTTATCAGCATTTCCGCAATACATTCAGTTGATACCTGCATTCTGACATTCACAGACACGGGTATCGGGATGACGGATGAAACTCTGGAGCGGGTTTTTGATCCGTTTTTCACAACAAAAGGCGTCAAGGGAACCGGGCTGGGGTTGAGCGAGGCTTTTGGCGTCATCAACCGGCACAACGGTAAAATTTCAATGAGCAGTGAACCGGGAAAAGGAAGCATCACCGAGATAATCCTGCCAATAGACCGTCCCCCGGAGGTACCCAAGCCAAAATCAAAAATCGCGAAAATACGAAAACTGAAAATTCTCACAGTTGATGATTCGGGATATGTCTTGGATGTAATCAAGGATCTGCTGATTAAGCTTGGTAATGAAGTTCATGCCTATCTCTCAGCTGAAAAAGCATTGGAAGTATACAGTAAAAATGATTTTGACATGGTGATTACCGACTATGGCATGCCGGAGATGAGTGGTGATGTATTCGCAGCAAAAATTCGGGAAATGAATCCCCATGCCGTCATTGTCCTGTTATCCGGCTGGGTCGCAGGCGATGAAGATGAAGAAATCTCGATGGATTGCTTTGACCTTGTTATCACCAAGCCGTTTACGCTTCCGGAAATTAAAAAACTGATTTCTGATGCGGTCGAAATTATTGATGCGGAAAATTGATATAAACCGCCATCTGCCCGCGGATCAATTTGTCTCAGTCTGTTCTGAATAATTTGATATTCATATCATCGTTTTTTTTGATTATACAGTCGGACTTCCCCGCAGCGCCCATTTCAGTTGAATGACCATACTGCAGATTCAGGCCAATAAAGTGAGTTTCGCCGGATCAATCGATGGTTGGTGTGAAACGCTTCAATCCCGGCACCCATATCTGAAAAATATGCCGCCTGCCCGTATCCCCAATTCCGTGACTGCTCCCATCAATAAACCCGTTTCAGTGGATAATGCGTGCAGCTTTGCAGGCGCAATATAGTACAGATAATATGTATTACAATATCTGATCTGCTCTTCTTAAATTTACTGCTTCGGATTTTACGGAATTTGCATGGGAGACAAGGATGAGTTTTCAGAAGAAGTTTGCGATTGTGATTGCTGCGTTTGCGGTTGTTGTTGTTGGATGGATTTCCATCGATTTCAAATCGGATGAAGTCCCGTATATTTCGGTGTCGGATCTCCTGGAGAACACCCGTGAATTCAGCCAGGACCGGTTCCGTCTGGGCGGCAATGTCAGTGACGGATCCATTGAATATTCCAAGGATAGGCTGACTGTGAATTTTGCGCTGGAACAGGGAAACCGCATGATCCCCGTCGAGTACACCAGTGCCGCGCTGCCGGATTTGTTTGGCGACGGAGCCGAAGTCATCGTTGAAGGCGAGTATGACGGCAAACTGTTCACTGCTGATAATCTGATGACCAAATGTGCTTCCCGCTATGAGCAGGAAGATAATTATGTCCCTGTTTCGGAGAGAGATGAATGACGGCAATTCTTGGCAATACCCTGCTTCTGCTTGCTCTTGCTTTTACTGTATATTCACTGTCTGCAGTTGCCTGGCACATCCGGCGCAATGACGGACGGGTTCTGCAGTCCGGTCAGAATGCTCTGACGGTTTCTGCAGTTTTCACCATTTTTTCCAGTTTTGCTCTGCTGCGCGAACTGCTGGTCAGCAATTTCAACATTGCCTATGTGGCCCGGTACAGCAGCGCACAAACCCCGTTCATTTACAAATTCAGCGGCCTGTGGGCCGGCATGGAAGGTTCGCTCCTGTTCTGGCTCGCTATCCTGGGCGTATGCAACATTCTGGTGGTATTTCAGAACCGGAAAGAACAGCTCCAGCTGTATCCCTGGGTGTTGGTGACACTGGCATTTGTCCAGCTGTTTTTCCTGATCATGTCAAACTTCTTTGAAAACCCCTTTACTCCCATTCCCGAAGGTGTTATGACAAATGGCATGGGCTTGAATCCGCTGCTGCAGCATCCGGCCATGCTGATCCATCCCCCGACTCTGTATTTTGGTTTTATTGGATTTACTGTTCCGTTTGCCTATGCGGTTGCCGCCATGATTACGCGGCAGCTGGATGCCGGCTGGATTCGCCTGTCCCGCCGCTGGACCCTCACCAGTTGGATGTTCCTCACTCTGTCCATCGTAATGGGCGGAAAATGGGCTTACGTGGAACTGGGCTGGGGCGGATATTGGGCCTGGGACCCGGTGGAAAATGCCTCACTGCTGCCCTGGCTCACCGGCACCGCCTTCCTGCACTCTGTGCTGATTCAGGAAAAAAAGAACATGCTTCGAATATGGAACATGGTTCTGATCATGCTGACATTCACGCTGACCATATTCGGAACCTATATCACCCGCAGCGGAGTGGTTTCCAGTATTCATGCCTTCGCAGCGACCAAACTGGGAATATGGTTTTTCAGTTTTATCCTGTTCATCATTTTATTCAATGCGGTTCTGCTTTTCATCCGCCGCAAAGACCTGGCTTCCGACAATAAACTCGAGTCCTTTGTCAGTCGTGAAAGCGGATTTCTATTCAACAATATGCTGTTTATGGCCATGATGCTCACCGTGCTTTGGGGAACCATGTATCCCCTGATTTCAGCCGGCATCAGCGGCGTGCAGATCACCGTGGGTTCCCCCTACTTCAACCGGGTGATGATACCCCTGGGACTGATAACCGTGATGCTCACCGGCATCGGTCCGCTGCTGGCGTGGCGACGAACTTCAGGCAGAAGCCTGCTCAGGAATTTTCTTATCCCTGCCATTGCCGGCCTGGCTGCCGCTGCGGTTTTCAGTACGCTGTTCGGGATCAGACTGATCTACCCCATCATCTCCATTGTGCTTGTTACGTTTGTGGCAACCACCATTTTTGCGGAATTCTGGAAAGGTATGAATGCCCGGCGCCGGATTGCCGGTGAATCCCCGGCAGCCGCCCTGGTAAACCTGTTCCGGAAAAACCGGTCAAGATACGGCGGGTATGTCGTCCATCTGGGTGTCGTGATGATGTTTGTGGGCTTTACGGGCAAAGCCTTTGATCAGGAAGCAGATGTTTCCATTCGGCCCGGAGATGTTCAGACTTTCGGCGTGTATGACGTGGCATATACCAACTACTGGCTGGAAACACCGGAAAGCAATCCCCGGACCCGACCCAATCACGCAGCAAAAATCGCCCAGCTGGAGATTCAGAAAAATGGACAGCCTTTTACAGAGTTTCTGGTTGAAAAACGGTTTTATACGGATCAGAACAATCAGCCGCAGTCGGAGGTATCCGTAAAATCCACTCTGCTGGAAGATTTTTATGTTATCATGGGCGGCATGGATACCAACACCGGTGAAGCCACCATGAAAATCCGGATAAATCCCATGGTATCATGGGTCTGGATCGGAACTTTAGTCATTATTCTCGGCACCCTGGTCAGTCTGGATCTGGGCGGATTATTGCGAAGGAGACAAACATGAGGACCCTTCTTTTTCTATTGTGTATTTCGCTGGTTTTTCCGCAGTTCAAAAGCGAGATGGAAAAACAGATGGAATCCATCCTGATGGCGCCCTGCTGCGGCGGGGGCACGCTTGCTGAACACTCAGACAATACGATGACACTGAATATAAAAGCCATTCTGCGGGCGCTGACGACAGAAGAATATGACAAACAGCACATTCTGGATTTGTTTGAACTGGCATATAAAACCCAGAATATGATGAATGCCCATTTTTCACCTCAGACCAAACAGCCCGACCAGGTTCTGGCACATGTCAGCGAAGTGGTGCACCCATCAATGACAGCCGATGAGATTGCAGATCTTTTTGTATGGATCCATACGGACCGCATTCGGTCTGCACCGGAAGAATCCGGCGTGGGCGGACTGCTGGCCTGGAATACTCCCGCAGCCATCCTGCTGGCAGGTATCATTCTGATGACCCTCGTGGTTCAGCGTTTTGTGCGTCGGAATAAACTCACCGTCCCGGTCGCCGGGCATCCAAAGCTGGACTCCGCTCTGGAGGAAAGAATCGAAAAAGAAATGAAGGATTTGAAGATATGATCGCGCCCCTGATCCTGTTTGTGCTGTTCGTGGCAGGCACTTATTACATCGTATATCCGTTTTTAAAACCGCAAACTGCCGCAGGAGATGTGAACTTGCTTCGGGAAAATCACACTGCGCTCAAAGCCCGGAAGATTTCATTGCTGAAACAGATTCGGGAAGTGGAGTTCGAGAATGAAATGGGACTGATCGCTGCGGAAGATTATACCCGCATCCGGTCGGAACTGGCCGGTGAAACCGGTGAAATCCTGAATCAGCTGGATCAAATCAAAACAGAAATACGGAAAAATCCAACAGCGGGAACGGCTCAGGAACCGGAAGCCAGATGTCCGAACTGCAGCGCACCTGTACGCAGTCAGGATAAGTTCTGCGGATCCTGCGGGTCTCCGCTTGCACTGAAGTGCCCGGACTGCGGAGCGGATATCCGGTCCGACCAGAATTTCTGCGCTTCCTGCGGACATAAAATTGACCCTCCTTCTGCCTGAAAACCGTTTGCCTGCCCCATGGGATTCGCATCAGGAAATTTTTTTGAAACAGCCGGGATTGCCAAGTCTTATCAGCATCGCCCTGTTCTGTCCTCCGTTGATTTCAGCCTGAAATCCGGCGAATGCGTCGCCCTGATCGGACCTAACGGTGCCGGAAAAACCACCCTCCTGAAAATACTGGCCGGCATCATCCGTCCTGACCGAGGACGGAGCGCTCTGCTGGACAGCCCCATGTTCGGCAGCAGTCCTGAGTACCGAAACCATCTGGTATTCTGGGGACATCAGGCGTTGGCCTATCCGGCATTTTCCGGAATTGAAAACATTGATTTTTTTCTGAAACTGCGCAGTATTCGAATCCGTCGGCAGGAGATCATTCAGTCCTTCGAGGCCGCCGATATTGACTCACAGTCCAATGATCCGGTAAGGAATTACTCCGCCGGGATGCTCCAGCGCCTGAACATTATCCGGCTGTCCCTCACACCCTGGTCACTGGCCCTGCTGGATGAACCCACATCCGGGCTGGATGCTTCCGGCCTGGCATTGCTGAACCGGTATTTTGACGACTGGACCGGCCGGGAGAAAACCATTCTGTTCACCTCCCATGATGCCGACTGGACGGCCGCACGGGCTGACAGGATTCTGGTACTGCAGAATGGAAAAATAACCGAAGACCTTCAATCTCAATCGGCTGCCGATCTGAAGACCATGATGACGGAGCTGCGGTGAAGATTTTCCTGACACTCCTGCATAAGGAAATCCGTCATGAAATCCGGACCCGGGAATCCATCGTCTCGATGACGGTTTTCGGCATTTCGGTGATTCTGCTCTTTTCATTTGCCTTCAATGCTGCACCGTCGGAGTTTCGCCGGTTTCTCCCCGGTCTGATCTGGATGACATACCTGTTTACATCCGTGCTGGGACTGCTGCGCAGCTTTGCCGCCGAAAAGGAAATGGATGCGTATGCCGCTCTGCTGTCTTCACCGGTGGACCGCGGAGTAATCTATCTGGCAAAAGCGGCCGCCTTCTGGATATTTCTGCTTTTCACCCAGCTGATGACGCTGCCGCTGTTTGGTCTCTTCCTGAATCTGCCGCTTTTATCAGCCGCTGTCCCGCTGGCATGTCTGTGTCTGCTGACTGACTGGGCCATTGCTTCGGCAGGAGTGCTCATCAGCGGGATGGGGTTGCGCACCCAGATGGGGGAAGTGCTGGTGCCGGTGATCCTGTTTCCGCTGCTGGTGCCGGTCCTCATCAGTGCCGCCAAAACCACCGCGCTGATTCTGTCCGGCGGCACACTGGCTTCCGCACAGGTCTGGCTGATGCTGACCTTTACATTCGCGGTGTTATTCACGGCGGCCGGTTTTTTAACATTCAGTGCAATTTCGGAGGAATAATGAAAGGCTACTGGCGCACTCCCGGAAACCTTCTGTTTGGTGTTTTCACGCTGGCTGCAGCGATTTTCGGAATCTATCTCATCCTGGCTGTTGCCCCCATGGTCCCGCAGCAGGAATATGCCCAGCGGATTTTCTACTACCATGTCCCGCTGGCCTGGAATGCCTTTCTGGGATACTTCGGTGTGATGGTTTTCAGCATCCTGTATCTGATCAAACGGGATGTTCGATGGGACAATATTGCCCTGGCCTGTGCCGAATCCGGAACCGTGTTTGCCCTGCTGATTGTCATCACCGGTCCGATCTGGGCCAAGCCTATCTGGGGTGCCGCCTGGACCTGGGAGCCGCGCCTGACCACCACCGTCATTCTGCTGCTGCTGTACGCCGGATATTTCATGATCCGTAAATTCGGCGGACCCTATGAACGCTCTTCCCGCTATGCCGCCGTGCTGGGCATCCTGGCCTTTCTGGATGTACCGGTGATCTATTTTGCCGTCAACCTGTGGAGCCCGGAAGTTCAGTCCCACCCTCAGCGGGGAATGAGCAGTCACGATCCGCTGATCTTTCGAATATTCATGTACTCCCTGTTTTCGTTTACCCTGATTCTCATCAATATGATCCGCTGCCGGATTCATGCCGGCCGCCTCGAACTGCAGAAACTGGAGCAGTAAACATGTTTGCAGAATACCTCGCCGCCGCCATGATTTCCGTCTGGGTTGTCATTATCGGTTATCTGTTCAGCGTCCGCCGCCGCGAAAAACGGGCCCTGTCCGATTCCGGTACCCGGTTGTAATTCCGCGACCCGCCGGTTTTTTTTCTTTCCAGGATTCCGTAATTTTCCCGGCGTTTCCGGGGTGAGGTCCACCCGGTTTCAAACCCTCCAACCAGATATTATTTATTACGGAGTAACCATGCTGAAGAACATTTTCCGGCTGTTTTCCTGCCTGGCACTGACTGCATTTGCATTTTCCCAGTTTGTCCCTGACTACCCGCCCGAAACGGCATTCCCTTCACTGGCGGACTGCCCGGTGACAGATATGTCGGAGACTTTGGATCTGCACCCCGGCGTGATGCTCAAATCCGCTGCTGATCCGGTTTCTCACGGTGAGTATAACATCTGGCATTTTGCCTTCACCGGCGCATCCCATCCCTACCGGCTGCTGATCAGTATCGATCAGGCTGCTCCAACGATGCGACTGTATGTTCGCTTTCCCGACGGCGGCTATCTGGGGCCTTACACCGCTCCCCATTTCAGCAGTCCGCTGCATGCCACTGAATTGATTTTCACTGAAACCGCCGTTGTGGAATACTGGGAGCCGGGGTCAAGCCGTCATCTGCCCGGACCGGAAATCGTGGAAATAATGCCGCATCAGCCAAATGCCGCCCAGTCGATTCCGGTCTCGGAGCCGCGTTATTTTTCCCGAAACGAAAGGGAACCGGGCATGGTGCTGCTGTGCGGATACTGGCCGCCCACCAATGAGATGATTCGTCATTTCAGCCAGAATCCCGATATCAATCCCGGCGGCTGGGCCGGAGAGGACTGGGAAGGCCGGGGCTACGATGTGGTCAGCTATTTCCCGGAATTTGATCCGCCGGACTGTTCCAACTGCGGTCAGGGATATGGTGATCTGGAAGTGGATTATCAGGATACATCACCCGACTGGTGGAATATCGTTGCCGAAACCCAGCCCATTGCCATTATCACTTTCAGCCGGGGCAATATTGACTGGAGCTGGGAAATGGAAGTGAACTTTTTCAACCGCACCAACTGGATTTACGATTACACGCCGCCAAACCAGCCCACCCCCAATCCACCCGATGAAAATGAACCGGCCTACTTTCAGCGATATACCAACCTGCCTGTGGATGAGCTGGTTACGGCCATTGATAATGCCGATCTGGGACTGACCCCCTGGATCGACTGGAACGGTCATCCCGGAATGTTCCTGTCGGAGTTTCTGGGTCTGCATGGTGTCTGGTACCGGGACCTGAACGAATACGGTGAATTCCCCTGTCTGACGGCAGGACACATTCATGTGGGCGGACAGGTCGACTGGGACACCGCCCGGCAGGCGGCCGAGGTTTCAGTGCGCACGATACTGGATTATCTGGACCAGTTCAACTACACCCCCGGTGATGTGAACGGCGATGAAGAACTGAATGTGCTGGATATTGTCCAGATTGTCAACATCATTCTGGGAGTCATGGAGCCCACCACCCTGCAGACCTATGCCGCGGATTTGAATCAGGACAGCATTATCAATGTGCTGGATGTGATTGTTCTGCTGAATATTCTGGTGGCAGGGGAGTAGAGTTTTATGTGATATGCTGCCTGTTTGAACCCATTGAGCAGGCAGTCTTTTATTATCAAATGCCGCAGCTGATTCTCCGTCCCGAGCCCGTTCACCTATCCCGAATATTTCATGAGAAATCTATTCCGATGATGGATCTGCTCAATTCTACAGCGTTATACTCGAAAAATGTTCTCAACGTACTGTCCAGTACGATTTCACTCATTTTTCTTCATATGCCTTGTAGAATCAATCATTTTCATCATCTCACTACGAAGTCTCATGAATTATCCGGGCTACCTTCAGGGTCAAATTTTTAATTTGATATTCATCAAAATAGTATTGGATCGCATCTCAAATCATCCATAATATTGATTAGACAGTTATCGAATCAATTAACAGCTTTGAGGGCGGAATGAAGATACTTGAAAGTGAAAAAATACTGAAAGCCATGGGGGACAAAAGCCGCCTGGCGATTCTGAATTCTCTGCGGGAAAAACCGCAGTATGTGGAGGAACTGGCCACTCGGCTGGACCTGGCGCCCTCCACCATCTCCTTCCATTTGAAAAAAATGACCGATGCCGGTCTGCTGCATTTCCACAAGGAACAGTACTATGTGATGTACGAACTGAATTCCGGCGTGTTTGACCGTCCGGTGCGGGATTTCATTTCATTTGAAAATACCGCGCAGGAGGAACAGGAAAACCGGCTGGCCGAGTATCGGCGGAAAGTGCTGAAGAACTTCTTCCGGGACGGTATGCTGCAGCAGATGCCTGCCCAGTACAAGAAAAAACTGATCGTGATTGAGGAATTCGCCAAGCTGTTCAAGGCGGATCGGAAATATTCCGAGCAGGAAGTCAATGAACTTGTCCGGACCATGTATGACGACCACTGCCTCATTCGCCGAATGCTGGTGGATCACAAATATCTCAGCCGTCAGCGCAATGTGTACCAGATACTGGAATCACAGCGCACAAGCGATCCCAAAACCGCGTACAAAAACCGGTCGATTTCCGCAGGTATTTTCACCATCCGGAACCCCAAAGCCGACCGGGTTTTTCTCGGCAGCAGTCTGGACCTGAACGGACCGCTGGAGCGTCACCGCATGGAGCTGGAAACCGGATCCCATCGCTGCAGGGATATGCAGAATGATTTCAACAACGATTCGGAATTTTTCCTGTTTGATATCATGGAATCCTTTTCCTACACGGCGGAGAAGACGGAACGGGCAGAGGTCCGGCTGCAGAAACTGGAAAACACCTGGATTCAGCGTCTGGAGCCGTTTGGAGAGAATGGATATAATACCAGCAAAAAAATCCGTTACTAACCTGCGGATTTTCTGAAAACCATGCCAGGCTCCTGACTGACCAGATCCTTCAGTTCCAGGTCCAGCAATACGGTCAGCACGCGGCCGGTATCCCACTGGAGATCGGCAGCCAGCTCATCGATGTGGCGAACCGATCCCGTCAGCCGGCTGAAAACTTCCTGCTCCTCGGAGGACAGACTGGGGAGCAGTTCCATTTGTTTCCGTGCGGTCTTCTGCGGCAGTTCGGACAGGATATCGCCAATTCCCGTTACCAGTTTCGCGCCGTTCTGAATCACTTTGTGACAGCCTTCCGAGCGGCTGGAGTGGATGCTGCCCGGCACTGCAAACACTTCCCTATTCTGATCGACGGCGTGATAGGCGGTATTCAGGGCGCCGCTTTTGGCACCGGCCTCGATAATGAGAATGCCTTTGCTCAGTCCGCTGATAATGCGGTTCCGTCTGGGAAAATTGGCAGCTTCCGGCTGCGTTCCCGGCGGAAACTCCGATATGAGCGCACCCTTCTTCACAAGCTCCCGGCGCATCATCCGGTTGCCGGCAGGATAATTCACATCCAATCCGCAGCCCATCACGGCGATGGTTGATCCCCCCAGCTGCTGGGTTTCATGATGGCAGATGGTGTCGATGCCCCGGGCGAATCCGCTGACGATGACAAAGCCCTGCTGAACCAGCTCCCGGGTAAAATCCATGGCCAGTCTTCTCCCGTATGCTGAGGGTGACCGGGTACCCACGATCCCCAGCGCTATGCCGGTCGGAATCTCACCCTGAACATACACCCCCACCGGACCGTCATCCAGAGTATTGAGAATTTCCGGGAAGCAGGAATCCCAGAACGGCAGAAACCGGGCATTCATTTCCGATGTCAGATCCAGGGCGGCATTGCCGGTATCAGAATTGAGATTCCGAATCCGCGCCGCCATTTCCACCGAGATTCCATCGACCTGCCGGAGTTCCTTTTCGGACAGATCCCGTATTTGACTGATTTGGGGAAATTTTCGCAGGATATTCCGGATTCGCCAGGGGCCCACACCCGGCACATCCGTCAGACTAATCAGCTGATTCAGGGGGATCATTGAGTTCCGTCTCCAGTATTCGGGCAATTTTCTCAACGGCGGTATTCACATTTTCACCGGTGACGGCGGAGATTTGCAGGAATTCAATTCCTGCGGGAGGATTCAGGTCCCACTCGTCGTCTTCGGCAGGCCAGGTATCCTTTTTGGTCAGCAGCAGCAGGGCCGGCCGCTGATTAAGTTCCGGCTGGTGATGTTCCAGTTCATTGCGAAGGGTCTCATATTCTGAAACCACATCGTTCGCGCCGCCGTCAATCATGAAGACCAGCATTCGCGTCCTTTCAACATGCTTCAGGAACTGTGAACCCAGTCCTTTGCCTTCGCTGGCACCGGCAATGAGTCCGGGGATATCGGCCATCACAAAGGATTGATACGCACCGTATTTAACAATGCCCAGATTGGGGATCAGAGTGGTAAACGGATAGTTGGCAATTTTGGGTCGGGCAGCAGAAATACGCGACAGGAAGGTGGACTTGCCGGCATTGGGAAATCCCACCAGCCCCACATCCGCCAGAACTTTCAGTTCCAGTTCGATGCGCCGTTCTTCTCCCGGCTGACCGTCGTTGGCAATTCGGGGCGCGGTCCGTTTCTGCGTCTTGAAGCGGGCGTTTCCGAATCCGCCGTTCCCGCCTATTGCAATCACAAAACTTTCACCGGGATCGGTGAGATCGCAGAGAATTTCTTCGCTGTCCATATCGGTGGCCATGGTTCCCGGCGGCACCTTGATAATGATGTCGGCACCGCTGCGGCCATGCTTGTTGGTCCCCTGACCATGCTGTCCGCGCTCGGCCTTGTAATGCCGTTTGTATGAGACATCATGGAGGGTGGCAAGCTGCCCGTCCACCTGCAGAACCACATCGCCGCCCTTGCCGCCGTCGCCTCCGCAGGGACCGCCCTTGGGCCGGTTTTTCTCCCGCAGGAACGCAATCAGCCCGTGACCGCCGCTGCCTGCCTTAACGTATATTCGTGCCTGATCTACAAATTTCATGGGATATTGATATTCCGTGTTATTCCGTTGTGGGTTTATCTTCGCTGCAACTGATACGCAGGAATTGGAAATGCGACTCCGATCGGGCTTTGCCGACCCAACCCTGATCCATTACATATTTTCGATCAGCGCATCGCCGAATTCCGAGCATTTCAGCTTGACCGCACCGTCCATCAGACGGTGGAAATCGTAGGTGACCTTTTTCTGTCCAATGGTTTTATCCAGGCTGGAAATGATGAGGTCGGCCGCTTCCGGCCAGCCCAGATAGCGCAGCATCATTTCACCGGACAATATGAGCGAACCCGGATTGACCTTGTCCTGGTCGGCGTACTTGGGTGCGGTACCATGGGTGGCTTCGAAAATAGCTTTTCCGGTCACATAATTGATATTTGCACCCGGTGCGATTCCGATTCCGCCCACCTGGGCAGCCAGGGCATCCGAGATGTAGTCACCGTTCAGGTTCATGGTGGCAATCACATCATACTCTGCGGGACGGGTAAGAATCTGCTGCAGAAACGCATCAGCAATCACATCCTTGATGATGACTTTCCCGTCTGCAGCGGCAGCATCCTGCGCCTGATTGGCGGCCTTTTCACCGCTTTCCGCCTTTATCCGGTCGTACTGTGCCCAGGTAAATACCCGATCACCGTACTCTTTTTCTGCCAGTTCATACCCCCAGTTTTTGAAAGCGCCTTCGGTATATTTCATGATGTTGCCCTTATGGACCAGCGTGACGCTTTTCCGTCCATTGGCCAATGCATAATCGACGGCGGCTCGGGTCAGACGGGCAGTCCCTTCCTGAGAAACCGGCTTGATTCCGATTCCGGCAGTATTCGGAAACCGGATTTTTTTGTACCGGTCACCAAACTGCTTCTGAAAAGCCTGCAGGAATTCCTTCACCTCATCGGTACCGGCTTCAAACTCGATACCGGCATAGATATCTTCCGTGTTCTCCCGAAAGATGACCATATCAATGAGTTCCGGCTGTTTCACCGGTGAGGGCACCCCGTTAAACCAGCGTACCGGCCGCAGACAGACATACAGATCCAGCAGCTGCCTCAGAGCAACATTGATGGACCGGATCCCGCCGCCCACCGGTGTGGTCAGCGGTCCCTTTATCGCCACCAGATATTCATCAATCACATCCAGCGTTTCCTGCGGCAGCCAGGTGTCGGGTCCGTAAACCGCGTTGGATTTATCTCCGGCATACACTTCCATCCAGCTGATTGACCGGGAGTCATTATAGGCTTTGGCGACCGCCGCATCCAGTACCCGGACCGTGGCAGCCCAGATATCCGGGCCGGTCCCGTCTCCTTCAATAAAGGGGATTACAGGATTGTCAGGGACAGCGAGCTTTCCTGCTGTCATGGTAATCGGACGACCGGTTGACGGCAGCTTAACCTGATGCATGTGATGTTTCCGTTTTTGTTGTTTTTGCAGCGGTTTGTTTTTTATTTCCCGCGGGTTTGCCGGCTTTGTCTGATTTGGTTCCGTTTTTTCCGCCGGCACTGCTGCTGTTTTTCCGCGCATAATCGGTGAGATAAAAACCAGATCCCTTGAAAATCAGCCCGGTATTTCCGCTGATCAGTCTTCGAACTTCGCCGCCGCATTCGGGGCATTCTTTCAGGGCGTCTTCCTTTATGCTCTGACGAATTGTAAAAGAGTAACCGCAATCGCGGCATTTGTAGCTATAAGTTGGCATATTTCGTCGCCTCCAAAACCGTCATCATTCCAGTATTGTAAATATCTTGTGCACTGCAGGCCCTGGAAACAAGATTAACCGGACGGTTTAAACTGTGTATCATGGGTCCGACAGCCTGAAATCCGCCCAGCAGTTCAGCCGTTTTGTATGCTGCGTTTCCGGCATCCATATTGGGAAATATCAATACATTTGCCGGTTTCTCTGGGGCTTTGGATTTCAGTTTGATTCTGGCAGAATCGGGACTGAGGGCGGCATCAATCTGAACTTCGCCCATCTGTCGAATCTTCGAGTATTTTTTTTTGAACAGCCTCTGGGCCTCCAGGACCCGCTCCACCCGATAATGCTGAATATCTCCTGAAGTTGAGAAAGAGATAAATGCCACTGTGGGCACCTCACCCGTGAAAAAATGATGCCACTCGGCAGACTCCCCGGCAATGACTGCCAATTCGGCGGGCTTTGGTTCCGGAACAATGCTGCAGTCGGCAAATGTCAGCGCCTGCTGCTTCTCTGCATGGACCATCAGGGTGGAACTGAAGCAGAACTTCCGGGAACGCTGCAGACCGATATTTCTCAGTGCCGTTCGAAGAACCACCGAGCGGTGGCAGGTACATCCGGCCACAACGCCGTCAGCTTTTCCAAGCGCTGTCAGTACAACTGAAAGATTCAGGGGATCAGCAAGATAGGTTTCCAGCATCTCCGGTGTCCAGTGGTACGTAAACTTCCGGCGCTTAATGAATTCCAGCAGTTCGGGACATCGGGCCATTTCGGGTTCAGGATGCACCAGTTGAACACCGGCGTTCCTCAGCGCTTGCTTCGCTTCTTGAATTCGGCTGTCTTTGTATTCAGGCAGGATAATCCTGCAGCGGGTTGTATCAGAATTTCTGAAAAGGCGGTCCGGAAAATCAGTCAACGTCGTATTTCTTTTTCATCATTTCAGCCACAAAATCCGGAACCAGATTGGAGACATCGCCTCCCAGCGATGCCACTTCCCGGACCAGTGATGAACTGACGTGGGTATATTTGGCATGGGGCATCATAAAAACTGTGGTAATATCATTGTTCAGAGACCGGTTCATCAATGCCATTTTAAATTCATACTCAAAATCGGAAAGCGCTCGAAGCCCGCGGATGATGGCCAGGGCTCCGGCTTCAAATGCATAGTCCACCAGCAGACCTTTGAAGAAAACCACGTCAATATTTTCCAGATGACTGACGGAGCGTTTTATCATTTCACAGCGCTCCCGTCCGCTGAATGTCGGCTGTTTTTCAAAATTGCGGCTGACGCCGACTATCACCTTGTCAAACAGAGCAGATGCCCGTTCGATTATATCAATATGTCCAAACGTGATGGGGTCGAATGATCCCGGATAGATTGCAGTTCTCATTTAGTCCTTTTCCCAGAAAACAACCTGTGTTCTGCCGTATTTCTTAATTCGCAGGGATTCGTTGTCTGCCAGGATTGGCGCTGCCGCCATTTCCATGCAGAATCTTCCGCCTGATTTCAAAAGCGGTTCAATCATCTCCCTGATTTCATAAAACTTGTGGTGCTGGTATGGCGGATCAGCGATGATAATGTCGAACTGGTCGCTGACTGTTCTCACAAACTGACGGGCATCCGCCTTATGAAGCTGAACTTCTTCTGCCCGGCAAATGCTTTCAACATTTTTCCGCAGTACTGAAAATACGCCGCCAGACCGTTCCACCATCACTGCCAGATCCGCGCCGCGACTGACAGCCTCTATTCCCAGCGTACCCACACCGGAGAATATGTCCAGCACTTTCATCCCATTGAAGGGTTCCAGGATCTGAAGCATGCTTTTCCGGACTCTTGCCTGGGTGGGTCGCACTTTGGGATGACTGATTTCAGCCAGGCGCCGGCCTTTATATTTCCCGGCGATGATCTGGATCATGGTGTTGAATTTTGAGAAGTCGTCAACTCGATTATATACTGATTATTTGAGCTGTATCGTATTTTTATATGATATCCGGTTAACACATCCGCATTCAGAAGCGCTTTCAGCATGGGAACCATCTGTTCATATTCCAGCGCAGTGTACAGCCCGGATTTCTCACCGGAAAATTCATAGAACCCTCCGGTATTGTATGGTTCGATAATTTCCTTGACGACAGTCAGATTCATCGGCGGAATTTCCGATTCCTGGACAGGCACCAGTACTTCAAGATGATAGCCTTCTTCTTCAGATCCGTAAAAGCGGCACGGAACGCTCAGCGCGCTTTCAAATGCCTCACATACGGGAGCCAGAACGGTTTGGCGGGATGCTGCAAAATTCAAGGCAGAAATTTCACGGTCAATTGAAAATGAATTCAACTGAACTGCCGATGGTATGGATCCCAGTACATCGTTCATCTGGGATACAATCGCGGGAATGGGTTGTGGTGATCCGATGATGGGATTTTCCATTTTCATCTGGAGAAAATCCGGAATTACCCACCATGAAAAAACAGCTGCGGCAATTCCAAGCACAGCCAGCCCGATTATTTTAAATCGGCTGAACAGGGACTGTGAGGCCTGTTTTGTCAGGACCGGAGGGACAACATTTTCAGAAACCGTTTCTTTTGGACCCATCCCGCTGACAGGATCCTTTTCCGGCAGTTCATAGACCGGTTCGTCAATGACCAGTTCCGGTTCTGCTGCAGCGATCTCGGGTTTCTCAAATGTGGTTTCAGGAGATTCAACCGGAATTTCCGCGGGTACCGGGACTTCTGAATAATCAGACTCCAAAACAGCTTCCGCCTCCTGAGGTTCTGCGTTTGTTTCGGGTCGAAACGAAATTGATGCGTCAACAATTTCCGGCTGTATTCCGGGATCTGCCAGTAAATTTACCTCAAACATCAATCCCCCTGAATGCTATTCCGGTTTCAGCATATTGGCTGAGTTTGTGATAGGTTAATTTTTGTGGATTTTCCAATTTCAGTTTTTTCAGCGGATTCAGCAGTTCCACACCCTGTATCGCCGATTCCAGCAGCCGTTTGATGTCCACCGTTTTTTCTGCGCACTGGTAGGCCAGAATACGCTCTCCAAATGAGAAACGGGTCAGGTCTCCGCGCTCATAACTTTCCAGCTCACTGCGAATCAGTTCGATCTGTTCCTGATTGCCAAAGGCATCCACTGTAGTTACATCTGAAGAAGATCTTTTAAATGAAGCAAAACATGTGAGCGCACCATCCTGGATTTTCAGGAGCTGGTCCAGATGATCGCGGCCCATTCTCCAGATTACATAACTGCCGGTCTGTTTTACCTGATAACACTGGCGGGCACACAACTCTGCAGAAAAAATACCGATACCCAGAACCCGCAGCTCCTGCTTCAGCGTTTCCATAGCCAGCGAGAAATTATGGCGAATATCTTTTGAAATATGGATATTTAAAAATTTCTGCGTGTCTGCCTCAAATGGATAATGATAGGAGAAATACTGATCATAGAACGTCTGGTTCAGACTTTGTCCTGCCTGCCAGGCCAGTATTTCTTTTGGACTGGCATCATAGCTTACCTGGGTCTCGGAAAACAATACCTGATCAGCATCCAGTGTAAAGGTAATGACCGGCGGCTCTGCGGGAACTTCTTTCTGAATATTCCGGATCAGCCGTATGATGCTGTCAGCTGAATGTATATCAAATCCAGGGTCATTCAGATGGCCAAAATGAGTAACAAGGGGCCCGTCTTCAGATGGAACCCAGTGGAGATAGTAAAATGTGTGGTGGGCTTGTGATATTGCCAGCAAGCCTCGATCCTTTAAACCCTTTCAGCCCAGGTCGGCTCACCATCTGCGATATGGCCGTGATCTCCGGCCTCATACTTAAATATGTAAAATCGTCGTTCGGTATAGCCTTCAGGAACAGGGCTTCGCACGGTGAAAACAGGATAATCCGGATCCGTTTCATCAATTTCCATGACGTACGGTTTTTCAGTGAGGGGACAGTTCAGAAGTTCAGGTATCAGATGGAATTTGTTAAGGGAATAGTCGGTGTACTCTTCACTGATTTCTTCAACCTCAGTGCTGACAATCTGCACGAAATTGGTATCAGCCTGACGTTGTGCCAGATACCGGGCTTTAAATGATTCCGTGATGATGGATCCGGTTTCGCGATCGCGGAATTCTGCGGTATACACGGTATCCAGGAATGACCTTTCCAGAAGCCGGGGACTGCTGAATGTGGTGTCCACCCGGACTTCAAATCCGCGTTTAATGGTAACTGGATATTTTTTCCCATTCAAATTGATGATCTTTTCATCCGTAAACAGGGAATCGGCAATAAGGGAATCCATCGCGGCTTCCACCAGCGCAAACAGTTCCAGCCCATTTGTGGTATAACTGCCGGTCAGTTCCTTGAAAAACTCCTGAGCCTCAGAAATCACCGTCATCCTGTGACGGCTTTCCCGACGATCCTTTACTTCATCTTTCCAGATCTCGGCTGGGATATACACCACTGCCAGCATTACGAGTGCCGCCAGAATAATCAGCCAGTCCAGTAAACTGATGCGTCGTTCGATTTTCTTTTGATTCACAAGTATAACCTCCTATGAATTACAGGGAAATATGCGGCAGCAGTTTTTCAAGTGTTTTGCTGCCGATTCCTTTGACATCAGTCAAATCCTCAGGGTTCAAAAATTTACCGCGACGCTCCCGTTCCGCCAGAATTTTTTGTGCAGTAGCCGGCCCTATCCCCGGTAGATTTACCAGTTCAGTGGCATCGGCCGTATTGATGTTTATCGGAACCAGTTGCTGATCAGCGCCGGAAATGGCGTCACCCGAAGCGTCATAAAGGTGAATTATCTCATCAGATACGGTTATAAGTTTAATATTTTCTGATCCATCATTAAAAAAAATTTCTTTCAGTGATCGTACAAATAATCCTATCAGAAAGCAGGCGGTGAGCAGTAGAATGATATTGCGTTCCTGACGCGTTACAATTTTCATATTTTAAATTTCTTGAATTCCGGTTCTTCAGTCAGTACTTTTTCAAGGTCCCCTATTAATCTACGGGTTTTACTGTTGAGTTTGGACGGGGTTATGACGTGAATCCGTACCAGAAAATCGCCCTGCCGGTGGCTGTTCAGCTCCGGAAGACCCTTCCCCCGCAGTCTCAGGACCTGTCCGGATTTGATACCGGCCGGGATTTTCAGCTTGACCTTTCCGGAAAGGGCCGGCACTTCCAGATCTGTTCCGAACACGGCCCGGGGGTAATGTATCCAGGCATCCAGCAGAATATCATTTCCGTCCCGGACAAACAGGGGGTGCTCCTTTTCATCAAAGTAGATTATCAGGTTTCCCGGTGGCGCACCGTGCGGTCCGTAATTGCCGGCTCCCCGCTTCGTCATGTAATTCCCGGCGGATACACCCGGCGGCACTTCAAATGATACCTGAGTGGTTTTCCGAACCACACCTTCTCCATGGCAGGAATGGCAGGGATTGGTAATGATCTGACCCTTCCCCTGACATTTGTAGCAGGGCTGCACATTGACGATCTGCCCCAGCAGAGAACGCTGAACCTGTCGGATTTCACCGGATCCCTGACAAACTGGACAGACGGTATGCTTGGAGCCGGATTTCACTCCGCTCCCCTGGCAGATGTCACAGGGTTCCAGCCGTTTGATTTTGAGTTTTTTCTCTGCGCCGGATGCAATTTCTTCCAGCGTGAGGGCAATGGAAATTTTCTGATCGGTTCCTCTGGGACTGCGGGACTGGCGCTGCCTGCCGCCGCCGAATATATCTCCAAATCCGCCAAAACCGCTGAATACGTCTCCAAACGCACTGAAGATATCTTCCATATTGGTGAAATGAACACCGCCGCCGCCAAAACCGCTGCCTTCCACACCTGCCTTGCCGAACTGATCATACCGCGCACGCTTATCGTCATCACTCAAAACCGCATAGGCCTCAGCTGCTTCCTTAAACTTTGCCTCCGCTGAGCTGTCACCCTGATTGCGGTCCGGATGATATTTCATGGCCACTTTACGATATGCTTTTTTTATCTCATCCGGTGAAGCGCCTTTCCCGACACCCAGAATATCGTAGTAGTCACCGCTCATGATTCTTTGCTCACGATCACCTTTGCATGACGGATAATCCGGTCATGATACATGTAGCCTTTTTCGAATTCTTCCAGAACCGTATTTTCAGGATACTCATCATCTTCGCGACTCATTAGGGCATCATGCATCTCGGGATCGAAAGCTTCACCCACTGAATCAAAGGCTTTGATGCCATTATCCTTCAGTGTTTTATGAAATTTGTCCTGAATCATGAGAATGCCGTCCAGCACCTTCTGCTGGTCCATCGCCTCGTTGTCGTTCGCGATAGAGTCCACCGTCCGCTGGAGATCGTCAATCACCGGCAGCAGCGATTTGGCAAAATCCTCGCTGGCATACTTCACCAGGCGGCTCTTTTCTTCAACCGTACGCCTTTTGTAATTGTCAAATTCCGCGAGAAGACGAATGTTTTTCTCCATTTTTGAATCCCGCTCCGATGTCACCTCTGCCAGAGCCTCCTGGACGGAATTCAATTCTTCCCGCGCCTTTTTGAGTTTCTCGCTGAGCGTGGGGCCTTTGGGCTTTGTGGTTTTTGCGGATTTTGCTGGTGAGGTTGACCGTTTGGTTTTCGAAGCACTGGGCTGCTTTCGGCTTTGTTTGCTTTTTGGCTGCGTCATAGATTTGAATCCAGTTTCTGCAATTCCTGTTACTGAGTCATTTTCTTAATCCTGCCTGCCTGAATAACGCACCCCGATTCACCCAGACAGCCGGCTTTCATTATGCCAGATGCGGAAAATCCAGGAATATTCAGCTGGGAAATTTAATCCCTTTGCAAACCTGATTCAGATGAAATTAAAACTGCGGCGGACATACAAATATTATTCCTATTGACCGGTGTTGTCAAATCGACGGTATCATCGGGAATACCGGCTGATTATGGAGTGAATTCAAATACGGGATTGCCAATTTGACGCGGGATCAGGAGTCTGTCTGAAAGACACCGGGGCATATCGACCCGCAAATCCGGCAGCGCCCGTTCGAATCAAGATTTTCATAACTGGTTTGATACACATGGCGCAGCAGCAGCGTTGCTCCGCATTCCGGACAACGGGTGGATGCGCCCTCAGGATCATAGATATTTCCTGTGTATGCAAAATGAATCCCTTTGTCAAGCGCCTGACGCCTTGCCCGATGCAGCGTGGAATCAGGCGTGCGGGGCTTGCTGCGCATCTTGTATGCCGGGTGAAATGCAGAAAAATGGATTGGCACATCTGCACCCAGATTATCCAATATCCAATCCGTCATCGCATCGATTTCGGCTTCCGTATCATTTTCACCCGGAATGAGCAGGTTGGTGATTTCCAGCCAGGTGTCGGTTTCATGATGTACAGCCTTGATGGACTCCAGCACCGGCTGCAGCTCGGCTGAACAGAGTTTTCGGTAGAATGACGGATTGAAGCCTTTCAGATCAATATTTACCGCATCCATGGCTGAGAAAAATTCCAGACCCGCTTCCGGCGTGATGTATCCGTTGGTCACTGCAACCGTTTTCAATCCGGCATCCCTGCAGGCTGCAGCGATGTCCACCGCGTATTCAAGGAATATTATAGGGTCGTTGTATGTGCAGGCCACACTTGGACAGTTGTTCTGCAAAGCCATCCGGGCGATTTTTTCCGGTGATGCCTGAACCTGCATTCGGTCGGTTTTCCGCGAGCGGCTCATGTCCCAGTTCTGGCAGAATGAGCATGTCAAATTGCAGCCGGCTGTTCCGAATGACAAAATGCCTGAGCCGGGCAGAAAATGATTCAGCGGTTTTTTTTCAATGGGATCAACACAGAAACCGCTGGATCTTCCGTACGTGGTAAGCACCATCCGATGGTGCTCGTTTTTCCGGACAAAGCACAGTCCCCGCTGGCCGTCTCTCAGACGGCAGTGTCTGGGGCACAGGTCGCACTGGATGCGGTTGGCATCCAGACGGTGCCAGTAGCGGGCGGATTCAGACATCCTCTTCTCCGAATTCCAGGGTGGTGTAGCGCTCGATACGGATGGATTTTGACCAGTGGCCCGGCGAAAGTCCGGCTTTGCGCTTCAGTTCTGTCAAAAACAACTTCGGAGTCGAGAGCTGCTTCCAGACACTGGGGAGGAATGTCCCCCGGTGGAATCCGTCTGAGAGTATCAGACCGTCTGATCCCGGTCTCAGCTGGTTCAGCAAATCCCGTTCATTTCTGAAATTTATCGGTTCGGGCGGAGTCAGGATGGAAATACTGATCGAGATTCCCTTCAGTTCGTCCTCATCCATTACCTGGGAAAAACGGTAGTCACTGAACGCAGCGGCATAGGCATTTTCCGCAACATCTACAATGAGAGGACGTCCCGCATCTAACCTTCCGATACATCCCCGAAGCTCCCCCTGAAGCCGCAAAGTGACGAAGGTGGCTGCCGGACATGCAAAAATGGGGTCCCCTTCAGCGGTATCCAATTTCAGCGCCCTGCCACACTGCAGACCGGTTTGAATGGACTGCCGGGCGGATATCAGCAGCTGTTTTTGAATTTCAGAGGTGATCCGCCGAATGTCCAGTGGCTGTTGAATCATATCAGTCGTTTCTCCGGATTGCATTCTATTCCATGTTCGCCTGGGCAGGAGGATGACGGGATTTTCCCGATCCCCCTTTTCAATCCTGCCGTAATTGATTTCCTGCCCGGCTGAACCTGCCCGTTTACAGGATGCGGACGGTTTTCATGATTTGCCAAAATCACTCCTTGAAAAACCCCCACGCACCGTATCCCACCACCTGTTCCCTGGTGCCGGCAGTGTCACCGGAATTACACAGGGAAAGCAGTTCAGAACGCAGCTTCTGTTTCTGTGCAGCCAGAAGCAGACCGCTGATGGGAATTCGACCGCAGGCGCTGTCATGACCCAAAGCCTGAAAATCCAGCGCTGCAACAGCCTCGGCCGTTTCCTGATCAATTTTCTGAGCAGAGGTATACGGCAGAAAATGACTCAAGTCGGAACTGACCACAATCAGTGTGTCAGGAACGCAAAGGTATTCCCTGATGCAGGCTGCGGCATCCTCCGCGGTACAATGTCCGGCTAAAATGGGCAGGATTTCAAAATCGTCCGCGGCATACTGGAGAAACGGCAGCTGCACTTCCAGGGAGTGTTCTTCCCTGTGGGCGGATTTGTTATAGCGGATAAATGAATATTTTTCGGACAGATATTCTGCCTGATCGATATCCAGCGGGACCTTTCCAAGGGGAGTCTCAAAGAAGGATGCCGGACTCAGCACCAGCCCCTCCACAAACACCCGGTGAGCCGGCCCAAGCAGGACATAGCGCCTGAAGCCCCAGTCATGATCCTGCAGCAGACTGTACGCCGCTGCCGCCACGATACCGGAATACACCACTCCGGCATGAGGAGCAATCAGGGCACAGGGCTTCATCTCAGAGTCCGGTTTTGCAGCATGATCGAAAAAATCCTGCAGAACATTTTTTAGTTTTTGGGGATTCCCCGGATAAAATAACCCCGCCACTGCGGGCGGCCGAATGTTGGACTGGTTCATGGTACTCCAATACTGCCTGGAGAAAAACCAAGGGCTTTTGTTAATTGTAATTCAAAACCTGAAAAGTCATGAGACCTAGCGATAAAACAACAAACCGGATTAATTTTGTCATACTTGCAGAAAAAGATGTGAAATCAACCCGGATAAAACAGTGCATATTGTTACGGATATATTGCTAATCAGTCTACTGCCCCATCACTGCAGAATTGACCGGAATCATCATTGGATTAGAATTCTCATGAAACTATCAGGTTGGGACGTGGGGATAGAAGTCCTGATAAGCACGCGCACAAAATTAAAACGATCTGAAGGGTCTAAAAAAGGAATACAGCACATAATATGATGATCATAATGCCCCCGTAATTCTGACATATCAAAAATGCATAAATTTCAGAACCGACTGTTTTGCTTTCAGTCCTAAATTTACTGTCTTCCTGCAGCCGCATAATCGGAAAAATCCGTATGTCCGCCGTTTGGGAGCAGTTCCTGCAAACGGGATTCGGTAAAAACAGGATGAGATCTGCTGATGCTGTTTCAGCGAATGAACCATCGCCTTATCAGGCAGAATTCCAGCTGCGCTGTTGGCAGTGCGCATCACCGGTTCCAGGGTGATCAAATGCCTGTTGGCAATCAGAAACACGAATTTTGAAATACAAAACTGACACCTATTTTCAATTCCCATGAGCAGTATTGCTGAATTACTGAACCGGGATGCCCTGCATGCCCGAATATTGAAGACCGCCGGAGCGGTGGCTGCTTCAAAAAACCAGCCGGTTTATGTGGTTGGCGGTTATGTGAGGGATGCGCTGCTTGGCAAGTTCAACGCGGATATTGACATCATGGTGGAAGGAGACGGTATTGCTTTCGCGCATGCCCTGGCGCGGAAACTCAACCTGAAAACGGTTCTGGAATACAACAAGTTCGGAACCGCCCTGATTCCTCATCCGGATATTCAAATCGAGGTGGCCAGCGCGCGTACGGAATCCTACACCCCGGACTCCCGAAAACCGCAAGTGGAATTCACCTCTGTGGAAAACGATCTTTCCCGACGGGATTTTACCATAAATACCATGGCCGCCGATATCAGTCCCGATCGTTTCGGCCGGCTCATCGATCCATTCGGCGGCATTCGGGATCTGCACCGCCGGCTTATTATCACTCCACTGGATCCTGATGTGACCTTTAGCGATGACCCCCTCAGGATGATGCGCGCGACCCGTTTTGCGGCACAGCTTGAATTTGGTATCAGTCCTGATATTCTCAAGAGCATTCCGCGCCAGACTTCCCGGCTTGAAATCGTATCCAAGGAACGGATCACGGACGAAATCATCAAAACCCTTCAGGCTGCCAAACCGGGTATCGGACTTCAGCTGATGAAGGACACCGGTCTCCTGGCGGTTGTATTCCCGGAACTGGACATCCTTTCAGGTGTGGAAGTGGTGGACGGTCGGGGTCATAAGGATGTTTTCCGGCATACGCTGCAGGTGGTGGACAACGCAGCCAGCCTGAGCCCAAAAATGGAAGTTCGCTTCGCTGCCCTGGTACACGATATCGCCAAACCGGCCACCAAGAAATTTGTCCCCGGAAAAGGATGGACCTTCCACGGACATGAAGAACTCGGACGGCGGATGCTTTTCAAGATTGCCCGCCGCATGAAACTCTCCAATGAACTGCGGGATTATTTAATGGTCCTGACCCGGCTCCATCTGCGCCCCATTGCCCTTGCCAAGTCAGGTGTTTCCGACAGTGCCCTGCGCAGGGTTATGTTTGAGGCCGGTGAACATCTGGATGACCTGATGATACTGTGCCGTGCCGATATTACCACCAAGAATCCGGAAAAAGTCCGAAAGTACCTGAACAATTTCGAACGGGTGGAAGAACTGATGCAGGACGTGCGGCTGCGGGATGAAATGCGGGCATTTCAGTCACCGGTGCGCGGGGATGTCATAATGCAGGAGCTGAACCTGAAACCGGGACGGGCAGTTGGAAGGATCAAGTCCGCAATCGAAAACGCCATTCTGGACGGTGAAATACCCAACGATTATGATGCCGCATTTCAATTTATGATTACTCATCATGAAACCATCCTGGCATCCTCGGATCCAAAGAAAAAATAAGTTACCGGCAGGTCAGGCTCCCGCGATGATGACCTCCGGATTTCAATACGCCAGGCAGCATCACGGATGCCAGATGTTCACTGGCGCGAAAATGCCGATACATTCCTGACGGCTGTTTTCGTCAGCCTCAATCTTTCCTGATCAGCTGCAGGTATCCTCTGAAAGCCCAAACCCGCCATTCATCCTTTTTAAATCAGTCGGACAACGGAAACTATTCGGGATGACTCCCATCCAAAATCTGTTTTCTGAAATCACACTGCCAATTGACAATCCATAAAAATCATCTTGGTTCATGTTGCGATACAGTGTTATACTATACTGTAACACTAAAGGGGTTATTTATGAAACTGGAATTTAACAGCACGACGCCCATTTATATTCAGATTACTGAAATGATACGACACTCCATCATTTCGGGAGATCTGCAGGAAGGAGACCCCATCCCGTCGGTCCGTCAGGTGTCCATTGAATACGGACTTAATCCCCAGACCGTCCTTAATGCCACCCAGCGTTTGATTCAGGAGGGCATCATCGAGAAAAAACGGGGGCTGGGGATGTATGTAAAAGAAAATGCCCGGGAGCAGCTGCTTGCCACGGAGTCCCGGCGATTTCAGGATGAAGTACTGCCGGAGTTTGTCCATCAGGCACAAAATCTGGGTATTGCTCTGGCTGATCTGTGTCGACATATTCGCGATAAATACGAGGAAGTATGATTATGGATTCCCTCATCACACTGGATAAAGTATCCAAAATGTACAGCGGTACTGCCGCGCTGTCCGATGTAACCCTGGATATTCCCGCCGGAAAAATAGTCGGACTGGTAGGACCGAACGGTGCCGGAAAAACCACACTGCTGCGGGCGGTTACCGGACTTATTGACTATTCGGGTAACATTTCCATTTTGGGTGTGGAGCCCAAAGTCAGCCGCTCGGAACTGATGCTTAAAACCGGTGTCATTCACGACATCTCCGTTCTCCCGCCCTGGATGACGGTTAAGCAGACCATTCGGTTTCAGGCCGGCGTCCATCCCGGATTCAACAGTGAAAAATGCATGAACCTGCTGGAAAAAACCAGCATCACCCTTGATAAAAAGGTCAAGCATCTCTCCAAAGGAATGAAAACCCAGCTGCATATCGCCCTGGTACTCTCCACGGATACGCGACTTCTGATTCTCGACGAACCCACACACGGACTGGATATTCTGTTCCGGAAACAGCTGTATTCATCGGTGCTTGAGGATTATTTTGATCACGAGAAATCCATTCTGATCTCCACGCATCAGGTTGAGGAAGTCGAACACATCCTGTCTGATGTTATTTTTATTCGGGACGGCCGAGTATTCCTGTATGAATCAATGGAAAATCTTTCTGCCCGATTCATCCAGGTTACCGTGCCGGCATCCGATGCGGCGGAGCTGAAACAGCTCAATCCGCTGGCAGAACAGACGGTATTCGGGAAAGTGACTTTCCTGATGGAAAATCAGGACCGAAGCCGGCTGGAGCAGATCGGGGAAGTTAAAACACCGTCGGTTGCGGATATTTTTGTTGCCATGATGGGAGGATTATCATGAAGAAGTTTGGATTTCTGATTATGCGCGAATGGTGGGAATGGCGGAAAGTGATCTACTGGACATTGGGGGTATATGTTTTTCTGCTGCTCCTATCCTACCTTCCGGCCAACCGCACGTTTACCCATATGACCGGTCTGGTTGACATAGAAATGGATGATATCGGAAATCATCACAGACATGGTGAAAAACTGCTGGAACAGATACTGAATAACATCCATGATCCGGAGCTGATTGATGAACTGGATGAAAATGCGGCACCGCTCATTACGGCGTATTCGACAGCAATAATTGCCATTTTTCATTCGCTGGAAGTTTTAATGCTGTTTATCGCTCTTTTCTACTTTTCAGATTCGTTATTCAAGGAACGAAATGACTGCAGCACGTTGTTTTTTCGAAGTCAGCCGATACCCGACCATTCCGTGATTCTGTCGAAAATAGCGGCCGGTGCACTGGGACTGCTGCTTACGACTCTGGTGATGTCTATCATTGGTCTGATTCATACCAAATTGCTTATCATGGTTTTGACCCGTGACGCTGCCGATTTATTCCTGCCCGTCTTGGGCAGGATCCAGATCTGCGACTTGTTTATGGATATGATGGTTTTCCAACTGGTGGCATTTCTCTGGCTGAGTCCATTAATCATGTTTTTGATCGTTATATCCGCCACTGTGAAAAACCGTCCCCTCATCATTGGAATCGGCGCTCCTATTCTGCTGATTGTCATCTCCCAGCTGGTGTTTCAGAATCACGAACTGGCGGAATCCATCGGCAACATCTTTGTCGCAATCGGCAGGATGCAGACGGAACAGATACTGGTCGGCTTCAGCCACTCCCTGCCGGAAGGAGCCGTCGAGGTACTGGGCAGTTACTGGGGTTACCTGTTTGCACCGCGAACCCTGATATCACTCATTATTTCAGGAATTTTTTACGGGATCACCTGGATAGTGTACCGACGGAACATTCCCACATCCTGAACCCGGCGCTTTTTGAAAAGAGGAAAATACGGGAGACATTTTTACAAGGAGAGCTATCCGTGACAAGCGTAAATTTGATCCTTGTTCTTTCTGCAGGATCGGTTTTCTGCTGACACTTTTTTAACGGATCGTAAATTGGAATCCAATTCTCCCATATCAGAACATCTTCTGGTCATAATTCGCCGAATGCTGGGAATGTTTACCCATCCCAGACAGGCATTTCAGTCCATACCGGTAGATATCGGTGTCCTGGACTGGCTGGTACCGCTGAGCATCATCATGACCGCATTCGCACTTGAGATCATGCTCACGGAGGATGTGCGAAGGAATTTCCTGGAACAGAACCAGATTGAACTGGAAGAGCTGTACCCTGAGATGAGCACGGAAAGCAGTGATTTATCTCAGGACTCCGATCTGCTGCCTGCCGGCAGCAGTCTTTTGTCCCTGTACCTGATGAGCAATATGCTGGGGTTTTTGTTTATCGCCGGTCTTCTGATGCTGATCAGCAGTCTCACTATGAATATTGAGCTGTCATTTCTGGACAGCTGGATAATTGTGATTTATTCCGGAACGATCTATCTGCTGGAGTATCTGATCAAAATCCCATTGATTCTGATAACCCATCAGGCCAATATCGAATCCGGGTTGACGCTGTTTTTCCCGGACAGCATGATTGACACCCTGCTCTTTCAGTTTCTGGCGCTTTTTGATCTCTTCTCGGTCTGGCGGGTTTTCCTGATAGGTCTGGGTATTTCGGTTCTGTACGAGATCAGTTTAAGCAAAACCCTTCGGATTCTGTATGGCGGGTGGATACTGTTTGCACTGGTGTTTTCTGTTTTGGTCGTTCGCAGCGGGATTTCATTGATGTAGCCGGACGGTCGGGTTTCCCGGTCCCCTGAATCGTGCAGCGGTTCTGAGAATAATGTGCACGCACTCTTGTAGATACCGGATGACCAAAAGTCATTCCGGAAAAGTAAAATTCATTGTTATGTCTAACCTGTTCCCATGAAAGGAAAAATCATGAAATGGATGATTCGATTCAGCATCCTCCTCACCCTCACACTGGGGTCTGCCTTCCCCGCTGAACTGACTCTGGATGACCTGATCGACATCGCGCTTGCCAACAATCCGGATGTTCAAATGGCGGAGATGCAGCTAAAGGGCGCCAAAGCGCAGCGTCTGGGTTCCTACTCGGGATTTCTCCCGTCGGCCAGCCTCAGCGTCAACAAGCAGCTCAGTGATCTCACAACCACCTACACCGACCCGGACACGCAGCAGGAGTTCGAGTTTACGCGCAATGCCTATTCCTCTTCGGCCTCGGTGTATCAGCCTGTTTTTGACGGCGGTGCGGCCTGGTTTGCCAGTCGAAGCACTGAAAACGCCATTCACCAGGCAGCCCTTTCGCTGAAGTCTGCTTCGGAAAATGTGGCTTTGGAAGTAAAATCATCATACTACCAGTATTTGTCAGCAGTGGAATTGCTGGAAGTGGCAGAATTGTCACTGGCTCTGGCTCAGTCTCAGCTGGAACTGGTGCAGCAGCAATACGACCTGCAGGCCGTCAGCCAGACGGACTTGCTGAAAGCCCGGGTCCGTCAGGGGCAGGCGGAATCCATGCTGCTCCAGTATCGCCAGAATCTGCGGTCTGCACGGAATGCTCTGAATGTAAGTCTTGGCAGATCTACCGGCACGGACCTGGAAATCAAGGCGGAGCCCGTGAATATCCCGGTCCCGCCGGCCATAGAAACTGCTCTGGCTCAAATGCTCGCCGGCAATACACTCATCCAATTGTCGGAAGCCCAGGTAAAGGGAAACAAAACCAGTTACTTCAGTCAGTTCAGTGCTTTCCTGCCTACCGTATCAATCAGTGCCAGTTATTTCAATCCGGATCCATATTTCATCGGACATGAAGATTTTGGCGAAGCGGTTACGGATCTGACGGAACACAAGCCCACGACAAGCCTGAACTTCTCGTTTCCGCTTTTTTCCGGATTTGCAAACAAAAGCCGTCTGGACGGCCTGAAATACGATGTACTGGCATCCGAATCAAGCCACAGCGGACTGATTAACGACCTGCAGTCAGAACTGGATAACACGGTCTCGCAGCTGGAAACTCTGGTGAATCAGATTCCCATCAATGAGCAGATTATTGAAAGTGCCGAACTTGATGTGCGGCTGGCGGAAGAAAAATACAATCTCGGTGCCAATACCATTCTGGATGTCCTGAATGCCCAGGTATCCCTGATCCAGGCTAAAAGCGACCTTGTACGGATCAAGTATGATGCAAAAATTGCAGAAGCCGGACTCGAAGTACTGCTGGGAAACTGAACCGCACATTATCCAGGATTCAGGAGATTTGCTCCGCAACCCTCAATATGATTGACAACTGACCAATCAGGAACATGATCAGGTTGGTTGATGAGCTCTGAAAATCCAGGGGAAAAGACCTGTTTTTGCTCTGCTGCATTCATGCCGTGATGTTCGCGCGGGGTCAGGGTTTGAATGAATTTCTCCGCCCGTCAGCTGACGGGACGGGGTATCATTAGTGATATAATCATTTTTTATTTCGCCGCCGCGCCAAATGGCGGATTTCCAACAAGCGGCGGGGAATGCACCCAGTTACACTCGTCAGTCAGGAGACGGATTAAAAATCCGCCCACTGGCGGATTCAAAGATTTGACAATCATTTCTGTCCCGATATCACTGACATTTCCTTACCCGCTGCCAGGGCGTCCGGTTTCAGACTTCGGCATAAATAAGTATTAACATGGATCGAATTCTATGAAAAAAATTAAAAAACGCTGGTGGATCATCGGCGGCATTGTTCTGCTCCTGATTATCATTGGAAACATTTCTCATTCCGGCCGGGACCGGGATAAAATTATTGAAGTTCAGATGGAGCCTGTTCAGCGGGTGGCGGTTGAGCACGTGGTATCATCCGGCGGCAACATCCGCCCTGTCACCGAGGTGAATCTTTCTGCCAATGTCAGTGCTGAAATTCTGAACATCACTGTACTTGAGGGTCAGTTTGTACAGGCCGGGGAAACGCTGGTTATCCTTGACAGCTTACAGTATGTGGCTGCTGTGAATCAGGCCAGATCTGCCGTAAAAGCATCGGAGGCCGGGTACAGTAAAATTTCCACTGAATACCAGCGCGGTCTTCAGCTGTTTCGGAATCAGCTGATAAGCAGCCAGGAAATCGAAGCGCTGGAGGCATCCTTTAAACTTGCGGAAGCTGAAAAAGAGCAGTCAAAAGCCTATTTGGAGCAGGCCCTGGATGATCTGCGCAAAACGGTTTTGACCGCGCCCATGTCCGGAACCGTGACGGCCATTTACAAGGAAATGGGAGAAATGGTTCTGGGCTCCATGTTTCAGGCGGATGTTATCCTGACTGTTGCAGATCTGACGGCCATGGAAGTGGTTGTGGAAGTGGATGAAACGGATGTGGTGGAAATTCGGCTGGACAATCCCGTAATAGTGGAAATCGACGCCCTTCCTGATATTGAGCTGCTGGGAAAAGTGACCCAGATTGCCCAATCCGCCCAGGCCGGGGGTGCGGTGTCATCTTCAAACAGGGTAATCAATTTTGAGATAAAAATTCTGGTGGATATGAATTCCATGGATCACCGCATCCGCCCCGGAATGTCCGCCACTGCCAATATCACCACCCAGGTCCGTGATAATGTGATTGCCATTCCGATCCAGGCACTTACCGCCCGTCCGGAAAAAGATCCCGAGGAAGAAGAGAGACCCAAAGATGAACCTCCTGCGGACAAATCCGTTTATGATCAGGAAAAAGAAAAGCTGGAAGAACTGGTGTTCATTGCAGCTGAACCGCAGCCGCCGGGTTTGCTGGACCGCCTGCAGAAAAAAAATCCGGTATTCAAGGTGGAACGCAGACCTTTGGAAATCGGGATATCCTCCGCCAATTTTTACGAAGTGCTGAGCGGGTTATCTGAAGGTGAAATGCTGATAGTGGGCAGTTATAAAGCTGTCAGCAAAGATCTCAGTGACGGCAGCCGGGTCCGGCAGCGAAAAATAAAGGTGGATTCAAAGAAAAAGCATCAGAAATAGCACATCAGTCAGAGCGGCATTCATGATCACATTATCAAATATCACCAAAATCTATCACATGGGCAATGAGACCATCCACGCCTTGAGCGGAGTGGATCTTTTTATCGCACCCAACGAGTATATTTCCATCATGGGACCCAGCGGATCCGGCAAATCCACGCTGATGAATATTCTGGGGTGCCTGGATACACCGACCAGCGGCACGTACAATTTTGAAGGCGAAGTTGTATGTGATGTTCAGAACGGCAGAACAGTCAAGATGGAAGACAACGAGCTGGCAGGCATACGCAATCACCGGATCGGTTTTATTTTCCAGACATTCAATCTGCTGCCGAGGGTATCCGCATTGAAAAATGTCGAGCTGCCGCTGATCTATGCCGGACTGCCCCGAAAGCAACAGACCGAAAAAGCCATGGCTGCACTGGAGAAAGTACAGCTGTCCGACCGGGCCAGTCACAAACCCAGTGAGCTCTCCGGAGGCCAGCGCCAGCGGGTCGCCATTGCCCGGGCTCTGGTGAACAATCCATCCATTATACTTGCGGATGAACCGACCGGAAATCTGGATTCTGAAACGTCCAGGGATATCATGGCACTGCTGGATGAACTGCACCGCCAGAACAATACCATTATCGTGGTAACCCACGAGCCGGATATTGCCCTCCATGCCCATCGGAATATTCATATTCTTGACGGTTCCATTGATCGTGATGATATCAATGCCAATGTCATCAGAGCTGACCGTCCGTAAAATACACGCGGAAACAGATCGTGGCAGACATTATTAAACTGGCCTTTACTTCCCTGATGCAGCACAAGCTTCGGGCATTCCTGACCACTCTGGGGATCACCATAGGAGTATTTACCGTTGGAACGGTTACGGCGATCATCGAGGGACTGAACACATCTTTCAAGAATCAGATTTCTATACTGGGATCGGATGTATTTTATGTTTCAAAGTATAACTGGTTCGGGAATTATGAAGACTGGATCCAGGCACTGAAATTCCCGCCCATCGAATTTGAAGCCGCCGAATATGTCATATCCCGCAGCGAGTATCTGGATGTGGCATCTCCCATGATGGATCGTCGGGCAGATTTAAAATTTCGCGATCAAATCATCGAGGATGCGGATATTTCCGGTGTGAATGAAAACATGCCGGTTATTGAGGGGACAGAGATTGTTTCCGGCCGATTCATCTCTCCGCTGGATGTGACTCACCGCAAAAATGTGGTAGTTATCGGAGAAAATGTTCGGGAAAAATTTTTTCCCCAGGATCCGCCGGTGGGTCAGACCATTCGCATCAACGCCCAGAAGTATCGTGTAATCGGACTGTTTGAAAAAAAGGGCGATATTCTGGGATACAGCATGGACAACCGGGTTCAGATTCCCTTTACTACTCACATGAAGTATTTTAAGCTGCGCTCCCATGAGACCACGATTGCATTCAAAGCGGGAGATCCGGATCAGGTCGATCAGGCACGGGAAGAACTGCTGACATTGATGCGACGGCAGCGTCAGCTCCGTCCGGAAGCAGAGGACAATTTTTATATCAATCAGATGGATGCCATACTGGAGCTGTATCGAAACATGACCGCCATGCTCTGGGCAGTGGCGATTGGAATCGGCAGCATCAGTCTGGTTGTGGGCGGTATCGGGGTCATGAACATTATGCTGGTAACGGTGGTAGAACGAACCAGAGAAATCGGAATTCGTAAATCAATCGGGGCCACGCGGGCGAAAATCCTGTTTCAGTTCCTGATCGAAAGCATGGTTGTCTGCGCCATTGGTGTTGTAACCGGCTTATGTCTGGCAGCGGCGGTATCCATGATTATCCAGCACAACACTCCCCTGGCTGCCAGAATCCCCGCAAACTGGGCATTTCTGGGGGCCGGAACTGTCATTGTGGTGGGACTGATATTCGGACTCTGGCCTGCACGGCGGGCTGCGAAAATGGATCCTATCGAGGCACTGCGGTCATGAAGTTGAACACCCGCACCGGCACCCTGCCGGATGATATTAATCCACACCCGCATATTCCACGAGAAATGCGGTATTTGGGAAACAGCCTGCACAATTTGAAGGCATCATGAACAGAACGAGTGAACGGATTTGTTTTTCCGGTTACAATTACGGGATTGAGACGTCTTTAAAAAATGATGAAAACCTTGCCAATGAACAATACATGCGGCGGGACACTATGGCGGAGCACGCTGAAATGACGGCAGCGCATGATTGAAACCATTCGATCGGCTCTGAATGCCCTGATATCCAACAAGCTGCGGTCCGGACTGACCATACTGGGAATAATTATCGGTGTGTGGGCCATTGTCAGCATGCAGTCCCTTGTTGCCGGTTTTGAGCGGTCACTGACCGGAATGATGTCGCAGTTTGGTACGGAAATATTTTTCATTCGGAAATTTCCGGCAATGGTTATGGGTCATGATGAGTATCAAAAATATTCCCGGCGGAAGGATTTCACGCTTGAAGATGCCGATTATCTGGAACGCCACTCCCGGTTAACTGCCAGCGTGGCCGTTACAGCGTCAAAATGGGGTGAAATCATCAAGTATCAGGAGAAAGCCACAGCACCCAATGTAAAAGTGACAGGAGCAAGTGCCGGAATATTTTTATCCCGGCTGATTTCTGCCGGTTCCGGCCGGCTGTTTTCAAAGGATGATGTGCTCCATGCCAGAGAAGTGGCACTGCTGGGCCAGGATGTTGCAGAGGAGCTGTTTCCGTTTGAGAATCCGGTTGGAAAAGAAATTCAAATGTCCGGGCACCGTTTCACGGTAAACGGGGTTCTGGAAGCCCTGCCCGGTTTAAGCATGGAATCACCGGATAATATTGTGCTGATACCCATTACCCGATTTGAGCGCATTTATTCCTACTCCGATGAAGGGCTGGAACTGATGGCCCGTGCGAAAACTCCGGAGCTGCTTCTGGACGCCATGGATGAAGTCACCGCACAGCTGCGGATTCGTCGTCAGGTTCCACCGGGTGAAGACAATGACTTTGAGATTTTCACGGGGGATTCCATCATTGGTGCCATGACCAGTTTTACGGGGTATCTTCGAGCAGCTGCCGTTGGCATTGCCGGAATATCACTGATCGTGGCAGGGATCGGCATTATGAATATCATGCTGGTGGCAGTGCTGGAGCGCACTCGGGAAATTGGGACCCGCAAAGCATTGGGTGCACGCAACCGGGACATTCTCTGGCAGTTCCTGATTGAAAGCATCATTCTTTCGGAATTCGGCGCAGTCATCGGAATTGGTCTGGGATATGGAACATCTGTTCTGATTTCCAGTCAGATACCGGACATCACACCGGCAGTACCTGTCTGGGCTGTCGTGTCAGCCGTTATTTACTGCTCAGCAATCGGAATCATTTTCGGCAGCTTCCCTGCCAGGAAGGCCGCCCGACTGGATCCCATTGAAGCCCTGCACTACGAATAAATAATCACGGCATTCGGCGGCGGCGCGGGACTTCCGGCACTGTTCGAATAAATTGGTCTGATCCGGTTTACAGGATGTAAATTTGACCATGAAATCCAAATTTAAAACCATCATCCTTTTTCTGTTCTTTCTCCAGACTGTTTTTTCCCAGTTCGCGGTTGCCGAAATTGAAATTGACTCTCGCCAGCTGAAAAGAGACAGCGACCGGTATCTGCTGGAGGAACTGAAAAATCAAATCACCAATTATCTCACTGCCACTGTATTTGCACCTGATGCCATGGATCTTGAGCTTCTGATCGAATTGCATTTTGTGGTGGAAGACATCGTTGTTGAAGGGGCTGAGCGGATTGTCAAAGCGCAGGCAGTGATTACCAACGGTCTGGATCAGCAGCTGTTCGCCAAAGGCGTGGATTTCCCTTACTCTCCCGGTCAGGCACTCAACTATTCTCCAATTTACGAACCCCTCGCAGGCTTTCTGGATTATTATGCACTGATGATCATCGCCGGTGAGCTGGACACATATGATTTACTCGGCGGATCCAATTACTACAGCAAGGCTCTGGAAGTTGCCGAAAACGGACGCAGTTCAATGTACGGACGTGGATGGGATATTCGCTGGAAGAAATGCAAGGAACTCACTGAAATCACTGAGCTGCGGGAAGCAAAACTGCAGTTTTACCTGGCTCTCGAAGTAATGATGACACCCAAGGCCAAAAAAAAGGAACTCCTTGTCCCGCTGGAACACCTGATCCATAAAATCAGGGAGATAGAGGACTATTACGGTGCGGACCGCAATACCATCATATTCCTCAAACCGCATGCCATTGAAATCGGAAGCATGCTGGCAGCTCTGGATAAACCGGAAGAACTGGCATTCTTGATGGATTTTGATCGGGAAAACAAAGCTCTGTATGAAAAGGGCTATAAGGACTATCTGAAGAGGTAGTAATTCAGACTGCGGAAATCCCAGACTGGAAGCATTGGAACCGCAGTTTATTCAGCTTAGAAAAGTTCAGTGTTCCGTATATATTTTTTTTACCTCCGTTATCTCAGGAACGATGTTTGAATTTCATTTTATACATATTCTCATCTGCCTGTCTGAATATTTGCTGAAGCGATTCACCATTCCTTGCGGTTGCGCCGCCCAGTGATATCCTTAGATGATGTCCCATGATGCTGATCTGCTGTGTGTCCAGCCCGCTTGTGACACGGTCCATCGCTCTCTGTACTACCGATTCATCCGATCCCGGAAGCAGTATCGCGAATTCATCTCCGCCGATCCGCGTCACAACATCTTCCGGCCTGAATGCAGAACGCAGTACCTGTGCCGCTGCCTGCAGCAGATCATCTCCGGCAGAATGTCCTTCAAGATCGTTCAGATCTTTTAAATTGTCAACGTCACCGATAATGATGCTGATAGGGTACTGCCGGCTCTTTGATAACCGGTCCAGTTCCTCTTCGAAATACGCACGGTTGTACAGCCCGGTCAATGAATCATGAATACTCAGATACTTCAGTTCCTTCTGAATGCGTTCCTTCTCCTTGATTTCCAGGCGCAGCTGATCATTGGTTTTCTTCAGTTCCGCAGTTCTGTGCTGAACCAGTTCCTCCAGATTCTGCTTATGACGGATCAGTTCAAGATCGCGGTTCCAGCTTTGGCAGAAATTCCGTCCAAGCTGATAGATTTCCTTTACGGAGAATGGTTTCTGAACCAGCAGAAAATTATGCTGAATGACTGACTGCAGTTCATCCAGATTGCGGTCGGCAAAGGCAGTCACAATAATGATATACACCCTGTCGTCCATTTCACGGATTTTCCGGGCCGTTTTGTAGCCGTCCCAGCCGGGCGGCATACGAATATCAATAAAAGCCACGGCAAAGGGATTTTGATCCTGCAGCCCTTTTTCAAAGATGCTGAATCCTTCCTTCCCCTGAGACGCACTTACCAGTTCGAACGGTACTGAATCGGATTGATCCGGTGGAGAGTATTCATTTTCGATGTCGAGAGTAAAGATATGCTGAAAGATATCCCGTATTTTTTGCTCATCATCAATCACCAAAATCCGACGGTTCTCCGACACAGTCTGCATAGCACCCCACCATTAATTATATAAACAACACTAAATTGACACCAATCAGGCGACATTGAAATATATTTATAGATATAAATTAATGTTTTTTACCAAAAACTGCACAGGTGTAAAATTGTCTGCTGATGGTTTCCACATCCGTCCAAAACGAATTTTACACACCTCGACCTTTACTGATAGTATCTTCAGTTACAACAGCCAGGGCGTTAATAAATTCCTGTATTCTTATTAATGAAATGCTGACCCGGGTCAAAAACCGCGTCCCTTCGGGACTCGGAATTCGTCGGCATTTTCTCCGGTGGCTGAAGCCACCGGCTCACCAACCATTCCCCATCCGGGGAAATGAATCATTCGGTTAAGGGACAAGTGCAGCAGGGTGCATTCCCCGTCCCTTGCTGAAAATCTGCCGCTTGGCGCGGCGGTGAAATGTATAATGATCCCACACCAATGATACCTCACCTGCCAACTGACGGGCGGGGAGTTTCATTATAGATGAGACATATCATGCGCTTACGCCTGAAACCACAGGCTGCATAACTGTTTCCACGGAACTGCTGATTCATTGGTTTTCAGGCGGTGTGAATCCGGAGAGTTGATCTCTTTTGCAAACCAGTAAAATTTTCAACAAGTTGTATTAAAATTTTACTGGTCAAATTGAGAAACTCCAAACTGCAGGTAAAACACAGACGATATCTATCGTACTGCCCGATTACAATAATGTGAACGTTGACGATCCCGGCAGGGATCAGGGTAGATAGCCGGTGGCTTCAGCCACCGGTACAATATGTTAATAATCGCAGTCCTGAAAGGACGATGTTTATTTGAAATTTTCTCTGATGGCTGAAGCAGCAGGCTGCATAACTGTTTCCACGGAACTGCTGATTCATTGGTTTTCAGGCGGTGTGAATCCGGAGAGTTGATCTCTTTTGCAAACCAGTAAAATTTTCAACAAGTTGTATTAAAATTTTACTGGTCAAATTGAGAAACTCCAAACTGCAGGTAAAACACAGACGATATCTATCGTACTGCCCGATTACAATAATGTGAACGTTGACGATCCCGGCAGGGATCAGGGTAGATAGCCGGTGGCTTCAGCCACCGGTACGACATGTTAATAATCGCAGTCCTGAAAGGACGACGTTTATTTGAAATTTTCTCTGATGACTGAAGCAGCAGGCTCACCAACCATTCCCCATCCGGGGAATTGAATCCGCCAGTGGGCGGACGAGTGTAACTGGGTGCATTCCCCGCCGCTTGTTGAAAATCCGCCATTTGGCGCGGCGGCGAAATAAAAAATGATTATATTACTAACGATACCCCGTCCGCTCAGCGGCGGGGAAATTCATTCTGTCGGTTGACGGACAAGTGCAGCAGGGAGTATTCCCCGTCATCGTTGAAAATCTGCCGCTTGGCGTGACGGTGAAATGTATATTGATCCCACACCAATGATACCCCGTCCCGCCAGCTGAAGGGCAGGGAGTTTCATTATAGATGAGACATATCATGCGCTTACGCCCTTTTCAAACTGTTTTGGACAGCGGCTGATGTTTGAGTCCATTGACTTTCGCCTTTAAACGAATAAGTAAAAGCTTTTAAAATTAACATCTGATCTGATGAAATATTCACAGCAGTAATGCAGCCGAAAGGTCAGGGCTGTGGAATAATGCCCTCGGGCTTAACCGAAATCACGTCACACAGACATCCTGGAGAATGATGAAAGAACTGAATAAAAAATATGATCCGTCCCTGGTTGAAGATACATGGTATCAGGTCTGGAACGATTCCGGATGCTTTGAACCGGATATGAATTCTGATTCCGAACCGTTTACAATCATGATCCCTCCCCCAAATGTCACCGGAATCCTGACCATCGGCCATGTTCTGAACAATACCATACAGGATGTTCTGATCAGGAGAGCCCGCATGCTGGGCAAAAACACGCTCTGGCTTCCCGGCACGGATCACGCTTCCATTGCCACTGAAGCCCGGGTGACAAAGATGCTTCGGGAACAGGGCATCAGCAAACGGGAAATCGGCCGCGAAGCCTATCTGAAGCATGCCTGGGAGTGGAAGGAAAAATACGGCGGCATCATTATCAAGCAGCTGAAAAAACTGGGTGCTTCCTGCGAATGGAAGCGGGAAGCCTTTACGATGAACGATGACTATTCCAGAGCTGTTCTGGAGGCTTTTGTTCAGCTGTACAATGACGGCATGATCTATCGCGGTGAACGGATCATCAACTGGGATCCCGTCGGGCTGACAGCACTCTCGGACGAAGAAGTAATCTATCAGGAAGAGCAGGGACATCTGTGGTATTTCCGCTATCCCATTCAGGACAGCGATGACTGCCTGGTGGTCGCCACCACCCGTCCGGAAACCATGCTGGGCGACACCGGTGTTGCCGTGAATCCCAACGACGAACGTTACCGACACCTGATTGGTAAAAAGGCGGTTCTGCCCATCGTCAACCGGCCCATTCCCATTTTTGCCGACAGTTTTGTGGATCCCGAGTTCGGCACCGGCTGCGTGAAAGTGACCCCGGCTCATGATCCCAACGACTACGAAATGGGCGTCCGGCATGATCTGGAAGTCATTAATATTCTCCATCCCAACGCCACGCTGAACGATAATGTACCTCAGCATCTCAGCGGCCTGGACCGTTATGATGCCCGGGAAAAAGTGGTGGCCGAAATGGAGCAGCTGGGTCTGCTGGAAAAAATCGAGGATTACGTTCATTCCGTAGGTCATTCCGAACGGACCTCCGCAGTCATCGAGCCGTACATGAGCAAGCAGTGGTTCGTGAAGATGAAACCGCTGGCGGATATGGCGCTGAAGGCGGTGGCCGACGGTGAAGTGGAATTTTTCCCGGGACGCTGGGTGAAAACCTACAATCACTGGCTGGAAAACATCCGCGACTGGTGCATTTCGCGGCAGCTGTGGTGGGGACACCGCATTCCGGTCTGGTACCGCGGCGACGAAATATACTGCGGACTGGAAGCGCCGGAAGGCGAGGGCTGGAAGCAGGATCCCGACGTGCTGGACACCTGGTTCAGTTCCTGGCTGTGGCCCTTTGCCACCATCGGCTGGCCGGAGGAAACCGAAGATCTAAAAAAATTCTATCCCACCAACGATCTGGTCACCGGACCGGACATCATCTTTTTCTGGGTGGCCCGGATGATTATGGCAGGACTGTACTTCCGGAAGGAAATCCCGTTTTCAAAGGTGTATTTCACCGGCATTATCCGGGATGAGCAGAACCGCAAGATGAGCAAGTCGCTGGGCAATTCTCCCGATCCGCTGGACCTGATTGCCAAGTACGGCGCTGATGCCCTGCGGGTGGGCATTCTCATGATCGCTCCCCAGGGACTGGATATTCTGTTCAGTGAGGACCGCATCGATCAGGGCCGCAACTTCATGAATAAACTGTGGAATTCCGCCCGGTTCGTTATGATGAATCAGGACGATGACCTGCCGGAACCCATGGCCAAAATTGAAACAGAGAAGCTGGATTCCACCGATCGCTGGATCCTGACCCGCATGAATCAGACCATCAAGCGGGTCAACCGGGCATATGAACGCTACCGGATGAATGAAGCGGTGAAGGCTGTCTATGATTTTACCTGGGGTGATTTCTGCGACTGGTATGTGGAATTTTCCAAAGCCCGTTTTTACGGAGACGATGCCGAAGACCGCAGAACCGCCCAGACGGTGAGTGTCCACGTCCTGCGCACCATCCTGAAACTGCTCCATCCGTACACGCCCTTTATCACGGAAGAAATCTGGTCACTTCTGAAGCGGGAAGACGAATCCCTCATCATGAATGCTCCATGGCCGACGGTGGAAGAACGGTTTTCCGATGAAACCATCGAGGCGGAAATGGAACTGGTCCGCGATGTGATTTCCAGCATCCGGAATATCCGCACCAACCTGAATGTGCCGCCGGGACGCAAATCGCAGCTCGTAATTCGCGGACCGCAGGAAATGCTGGAGATTATCAGCCGGTATCAGATGTATCTGGATCGTCTGGCACGGGTGGAGGAACTGCACAGCGGCATTGATATCGAAAAGCCGCACCAGTCCGCCACCGGCGTGGTCCGCAATCTGGAACTGTTTATCCCGCTGGAAGGTCTGATTGATCTGAAGGTGGAAATCGAACGTCTGGAAGGCCAGATTGGAAATCTGGAAGGACGACTGACCGCTGTTGAAAAAAAACTGGGCAACGAGAACTTTGTCAGCCGGGCTCCCCAAAACGTGGTGGACAATGAACGGCGCAAACAGCAGGAATACCGGGAGAGCCTGGAAATCCTCCGTTCCAATCTGAAATCCCTGCAGGACTGATTGCCGGAGAGTTTCGAGGAGTGAAGCAGGGGGAAACGAATACGACCTGAGTAAATGACATTACAGAGACGGGGATGCCGCCAGGCACAGCCCGCACTGGGGGTGCCGTCCACTGCCCTGTGGCCCATGTCTCAAAGTGTGACTTATGGACCCATGATACAATGAACCCGGAGTAATCCGGGTTCTTCAATTCCTCCATCCGCCCGGCAGTTTCCTGATCCCATAGTTTCGCATTTCAGAATTCAGTATATTTACTCGTTCAATATCATTGAAATTTAGGAGCAATCTTTTACTGTTCTTTTTTCTCGTTATCATCTACTTTCATGAAAAAACGTTTTGCCATATTTATTCTGCCTTTCCTTCTCCTGATGATGACCCAACTTTCATCTGATCAGCGGGATGCGCTTGGTGACGTAAATAACGACGGAATCATCAATGTCCAGGATATCATCCGGGTTGTGAATATCATCCTTGAAAATGACCCGGCTCCGTCTGATTACGAACTCTGGGCCGGGGACGTCAACAGCGATGAATCTATCGATGTCACCGATATCATCATCCTGGTGAACTTCATTCTTGGGACAGGAATTCTATGTGAGGAGGGGTATTCGTTTTGTCCCGGATCAATAACGGAGTGTTGTGCAGATATTACAAGTCATGATTTTACATGGGAAGTTGATACAATTGGTAATTACGGAAGTTGGATAAACGATGTATACGTCTTTGATGAGGAAAACATCTGGATTGTAGGAAATATTGAGGCTGATGGTCAGGAATTCAACGCCGCGCATTGGAATGGTTTGGAATGGGAGTACATTGAGATTATCAATACCGCTGACCTCTACAGTGTATGGTATTTTGATGAAGAAGATATATGGGTGACAACGTTTGGCTTCCCTGTCCATTGGGACGGAGAAGAATGGACTTTATACCACCTACAAGATTTGGGGTTACAGGTCAGTGCAGGTCACGCCTGTTGGGGTACATCCTCAAACAACATGTACTTTGTGGGGTACCAAGGTGCGATCGTACACTATGATGGTGAGAATTTTGAACAAATGGAGAGTGGAACGACAACCGATTTATTAGATGTTCATGGGACCCAAGATGGGAGTATTCTATTTGCTGCCGGTTATGAGATCACTGGAGAAAGTGTTGCGCTTATGTACGACGGCCAGTCTTGGTCAGAATTATACGAAGGAGAAAGTTACTTCGTCGGCCCTGGAAGTACATATGGACGCATCAGTTCAGTGGAAGCGATGGGTGATACCGCATACTTCGCGACGACTGCCGGTTTGTTGAAATACGTGATTTCCACTGGAGAATACCTGCTTACGGCACAGGATCAGGCCCCATTCTATGACTATCATTTCGATGACATTTCTATGAACACGGTTAATGACATGATGCTGATCAGCCGGGTTAACTCATTCCTGCATTTTAATGGTGAGACCTGGTTCCACGATACATCGGTTTCACAAGTGCAGGATACGTGGGCAAAAGCAGGAAAGCTGAAGGGAAATATCTGTGTATCTGTGGGGTTTTGCTGTAATCAGCAGCATGCCTTTGTTGCCCGTGGGATCAGGAATTAATTGGGACTTCCTGAATAATTCACAACATATTTATTAACAATGATATATGTGCATATTATTGTAAATTATGTGCAAGATATAGAGCATATTCTGTTCAATTCCCTTGCAGAAATACATATAGGTCAGCATTATCATGATTCGTGACAATTACAGTAAACAGACCGTGCTGGACTTCTTTCTTCCCTTTGATGGAAAACTTGATCCGGAAAACCGCTGGGTCAAGCTTTCCGAAACAATACCCTGGGAAGAAATCGGGCTGGTTTACAACCGCAGCATGAAGTCCAAAATGGGTCCCCCAGCACTTCCATCACGCGTGGTTGTTGGTGCCCTGATCATCAAGCATCTGAAAAAACTGCCTGATGAAGAAGTCATCGAAGATATCCGGGAAAACCCCTATTATCAATTCTTCCTGGGTTTTAAGAACTTCGAGCCCCGGACCGTGTTTGATCCATCCCTGTTTGTCGAGATACGCAAACGGCTTGGCATGGAAAGAATAAAAGAAATCAACGATCTGTTTTTGTCCAATTTCAATCAACCAGATCATGATGATCAAGACCCCCCCTTCAGCTGCTTCCGATAAAGATCAAAATACAGAAAACCCATCATCTCCTGAACCGGAGAACAAGGGGATGCTGATAATCGATGCCACAGTAGCTCCCGGTGACATACGTTATCCCACCGATGTCGGCTTGTTGAGCCAGGCCCGGGAGATTGCTGAAGATCTGATAGATCAGCTTTGGTATCCGGGACTTCTGTCGGAAAAACCGAGAACATATCGTCGTCAGGCCCGCAAGCGTTACCTGGCCTTCACCCGCCAGCGGAATGCCGGTTATACCAAAACCCGTAAGGCGGTTCGTCACCAGCTGGGATATGTCCGTCGTGATCTTGCCCATATTGACACACTGCTGGACATCTACCAGTCGGAGAACATGCCCATTCCGTTTGACAAGAAATCCTAGCGTCATCTGTGGATAATCCGGGAAGTTTATCGTCAGCAGCAGGAGATGTATGACAATCGTAAAATTCGCATTGCTGATCGGATTTCATACCTGATAGCTGTTTAGCCCTGTGGAGTTTTTACACATAAAAAAAAAGACCTGACTGAAATTAAATAACAGGAGCAATCATGAAATATATATTACTTGTAATATTATATACCTTTCTTACAGCACAAGATGTTACTCTGTCCATATCTGATTATGAAGACCAACTTGGTTATTTACAGGTCCACTTTGAGAGTCCTGTTGAAGATATCTATGGGTTTCAGTTCCGAATAATATATGAACCTGGTGAGTATTGTGAAAAGACTGATATTACCGATCAACAGGAATGTATTGATTCAGGATTTGAATGGTTTTATCTGGATGGATTGACCGGTGATGATCTTGAACTCATTACATTTGGAAATTTGGATGGAGGATTGGCACAAGAGGTTGGATTCCTTGTAACCGGAAATGAAAGCGGTGACGTATTGGGATTTTCACTTCTGGGTACGCCCATTCCTGCAGGTTCCGGTGGATTAACCAATATTTACTGGAATGCAAACGAGTTTAACTTCAGCGGAGAAGTTTCGCTGACGATAGTAAATATAGCAGGTACAGGTGGCGAACAATTGGAGTTTAACGTGGGTGCACCACTCTGTTACAACTGCATTGAGGGATGCACCGATCCTTTCGCAATAAACTATGATCCATTTGCAGATATTGATGACGGCAGCTGCGAGTACGGATTTTCAGGGGATGTAAATCAGGATTTGACATTGAATGTTCAGGATCTGATTATGATGGTGAACTTTGTAATAGGAGTCAGTAATCCCGATGATTATGAATTTTGGGCGAGCGATGTTAATGAAGACCTTGTTATTGACGTACTGGATATTGTTTGGGTAGTTAACTGTATCATGAACAGTTGCTGGGAATCCCCTGAATGTATAGATATCGATGGCAATACTTATGAAACTGTTCAAATCGGTGATCAGCTCTGGATGGCCGAAAACCTGAAAGCCAGCCGCTATAACAATGGTGATTCTATTCCAACCGGATTCAGCAATACGGAATGGCTGAGTTTGTTCGGGACAGCCACAGGTGCTTTTGCAGTGTATAATGATGATCCGCTAAATGCCGATATCTATGGATTTCTTTATAACTGGTTTGCTCTGGATGACGCCCGCGGTATTTGCCCGGAAGGGTTTCATATTCCCAGTGATGAAGAATGGATGGAGCTTGAGATGACATTGGGAATGAGCTATGAAGAAGCCCATCTTGATGGACATCGCGGGACTAATCAGGGCTGCCAACTGGCGGGTAACTCAAATTTGTGGCCCTTTGATGCACTGGTCAATGACCCGGAATTCGGGACATCCGGATTCAATGCACTTCCCGGCGGTTACCGTCTCCAGGGTGATTACCATGGGATAGGTGCATACAGTCAATTCTGGTCATATACAACCAATACCGGAATCAGCGCATGGTCCCGGAGGCTGCATTACACACTTCCCGGGGTAAGCCGCTGGCCATCCAATACAGTTACTGGATCTGCTGTCCGCTGTCTCCGGGATGAGACACCATGACCAATTTTGAATCATTGCTGCACTATTTGATCAACAACATGATATAGTCAAATAAAATAAGCAAAAATGTTATAGTATTTCATTACCAGAAAAAGAAATGCTCTTGCTCAAAAACTCTTAATACATTTTTGATACTTATTTCACCAGTTGCTATATCCGATATTGAAAGAGATGGAGCCCATGGGCTGGACAGGCAGTAACTTAATATTTTGCGGCTATACAAGTCTATCACAGCAACAAAATAGCTGTGACCTGTCGCCATTGGGATATACGTAATATCCATGGCCCACACCTGGTTAGGTCGTATGATTTTCAGGTTTCTAAGCAATTACGGATAGATTTTGTGACCCTTGCCGGGTTTGCTCGGTCTTGGTTTTGGGTAGATTGCCTGGATTCCCATTTTGCGCATCAATCGCTGAATTTTCTTTCGATTGACCACAAGGTCTTGATCGTCCTTTAACTCATCCTTGGTCCGTCTGCTGCCGAGAAAGGGGCGTCTGGTGTAGATCTCGTCTATCAACTGCATAAGTATTGACTCCTCAATCTCATTTGGAGATAAGATCGGTTGATAGGAGAAACTTGAACGATTGATAGACAGAAGCTGGCACTGTCTGGAAATTGACAGCTTTGATTTCTTGTTAATCATGGATTTTCTTTCTGCCCGATCTAGCGATCGAGCCCTTTCGATAAAAAATTCTTCTCCATTGTAAGCGGTCCAATTTTCTCATGGAGTTTTTTCACATCACCCTATGACCGTTTGTTTTTTGTGCCGGAGCCTTCAAAAATGTCTAACCCGGATATTTCACGAGACTTCGTAATGAGATGATGAAAATGATTGATTCTACAA
>CAZGNZ010000032.1:0-53091 GCA_964527215.1 uncultured bacterium
CAAAATAAGATTTGCTTCCAGTTGCCATATGGCATTATCGGGGAAATAGCGCATGCCAGGGGATTCAGGATGCAGCAATGCCAACCCCGGCGATTGCCAATAACCGGAATAAAATGTTTCAGTCCGAGAATTCATCGTCTATTATTACTATGCATCCTGAACCGTAATTCGGATGGCAATTGACGGGAATAGAAACCTGAAATTCGAAATTTGTCTGTGATTCTGCTGTGACCCCAATTCACCTTCACTGCATTACCCCACTCAACAACACCCTTACGGGAACGTTACTCAACGACTCAACCAATTTCCACCCACTGCACCCCTTCAGGGTTCTGCCGTAATTCTATCCGGTTCCCGGGGCGATGGCCCCGGGCTGATGTATTTCAGCCCCTTCAGGGCTGGAGAATCTGATTTCTGCTGGTGATCAGTGGAACCTCGGATTGAAAAATGCCCCCAGATCGTCCATCCCAAACCCCCACCCTCCTCTGGGGAATGGCACTTACGGGGAGTTCAGGATGCAGCAATCCCAAATCCCAAGGCGGTCATTCACCTGAGGTCATTAAATGTGTTCAAGCACGTACCTGTATTTAACCTATGCATCCTGAACCGCGATCCGGATGGCAATCGACGGAGAGTTGTAACTGGAAATCCAAAATTTGAAATTGGAAAAGCACAATCAAGGGCTGACGACTGCCAACTGACAATTTTCCGTCTCACTCAACAGCATTATGTCAGAAAGTCCAATTCAGCCATTATACTATTACACTATTTCACCAATACACTGCTGGACAGCACCCAGCCTGGAAGCCCAACTCACCTGCTCGACCAATTAACAACACCCAGTCCTCCAGATCTTAACCTGCACCCCTTCAGGGTTCTGCCGTAATTCTATCCGGTTCCCGGGGCGATGGCCCCGGGCTGATGTATTTCAGCCCCTTCAGGGCTGGAGAATCTGATTTCTGCTGGTGATCAGTGGAACCTCGGATTGAAAAATGCCCCCAGATCGTCCATCCCAAACCCCCACCACTCCCGGGGAAATACCACCCTTGGCTGCAGGGAAATGGGATTACGGGCACATCACTCCGGAATCCAGGGAAATCCAATTCCCGGATTTATAGAAAATCTTCAGCTGATAACTTGTCTGTTGGTTATACTACGATTCCAGCAGCAGGCTTCAGACAGATTCCTTTTGTATAATGAATGACAATCTAATTCTCAGGAAAGGGTGTACAGCAGCGCGTGGAAAGGCAAACCTAATTTGGTTCAGTGTTCAGAGTTGTCAAGATCGGGGTGATCGTGTATTCTCAAGGCCAATATCAGTTCTGTGAGTCGGGACTCGAGAGCTGGTATGTTTTCATTGTTGAGTACAGTAATATCTGCCCGTTTTATTTTTTCATCTTCCGGCATCTGAAGATTCATTCTTTTAAGGATCTGTTCTTCAGACAGGCTGCTGCGGGTCATTGCCCGCCGGATGCGAATATCCTTATCTGCAGTGATTAGAAGAATCAGATCAAACAGGTCTTCATATTTTGCTTCCATCAGCAGTGCCGCATCAACGATGAACCACTCGGTTGACTGAATTTCCGCCGTTTTCATTTCATTTTTGATCAACCTGCGGACTTCCGGCCAGAGAATCCGGTTCAGCTTCTGCTGTTCATCAGGACTGCGAAACGCTGCCCGTGCAAGCCGGTTGAAATCCAGCCTGCCGTCAGCATCCGTTATCTCACGGCCAAATGCCGTTACAACCTGCGATTGAATTGCAGGCACACTCCGAAGCAGTTTTTTTGCCTCAGAATCTGCATCAAAAACCCAGGCGCCCTGATGGGCAAAAAAACGGGCAGCCGTTGACTTTCCTGAGCCAAGACCACCCGTAATACCCAGTTTACGCATTATAAAATCCCATACATAATCAAGGTGCTGTCAGTGAACACTGTTAGAATCTAACCCGAATATTTCATGAGAATATCTATGCGTAAAATGCTTCGCATTTTCCGGACGATGACGGATCTGCTCAATTCTACAGCGTCCGTCAGGAGACGGATTTTCAATTCTACTCGAAAAATGTTCTCAACGTACTGTCCAGTACGATTTCACTCATTTTTCTTCATATGCCTTGGTGAATCCGCCAGTGGGCGGACGAGTGTAACTGGGTGCATTCCCCGCCGCTTGTTGGAAATCCGCCATTTGGCGTGGCGGCGAAATAAAAAATGATTATATCACTAATGATACCCCGTCCCGTCAGCTGACGGGCGGGGAAATTCATTGAGACCCCATGGATTCTTTAACGGAAAAAGCTTCATTGACAGTCAGCACTAAATTGTGTTGAATTTTTGCTTTTTCCGCATCAATACATTTTCATCATCTCATTACGAAGTCTCATGAAACATCCGGACTAAAGCACTGCTGCAATTCGGTCTTTAATTTCGTTGATGCTTCCCACACCGTCAACGGTGCGGTCCAGCTTCTGTGCAGTATAATAATCAACCAGCGGGGCCGTTTGGTCGTGGTAAACTTTCAGGCGATTCTTGATGGTCTCCGGTTGATCGTCATCTCTCTGGACGATATTTGATCCACCGCATTTATCACATATGCCTTCTGTTTTCGGAGGGGAGAACATCAGATTGTAAATGGTTTTGCAGTCGCTGCAGGTCCGGCGGGCGGACAGACGGCGAACGATTTCTTCATCATCAGCAGTAATAACCAGAACTGCATCCAGCTTAAGTCCCATTTTATCAAGAAGTTTATCCAGGCCCTCCGCTTGGGGAATGGTTCTGGGAAATCCATCCAGAATGTACCCGTTGGCGCAGTCCGGCTCCAGAAAGCGCTGCTCCACCATTCCCAGTATGACGTCATCAGGAACCAGCTGTCCCGCATTCATAAATTCCTGAGCATTTCGGCCCAGTTCCGTATCATTTTTAATATTCGCTCTCAGCATGTCTCCCGTGGAAATCTGAGGAATTTGATATTTATCGACCAGGTATTTGGCCTGAGTGCCTTTACCGACCCCCGGGGGACCAATCAAGATCATATGCATATTGTGACTTCCTTTTGTTTTCCCGGCCGGACTGCATTGGTTGTTATCCTGCGTTGTTTTCACGGATAACCGACTGCAGAGGAGGTCCGGTCGGAGCAGTTAATAATACACAGCGGTTTCGACTGAACAGTCTATCCTTAATAATTCATGAGCAGTTCAATGCAGAAAGCTTTTCAATAACTCACCGGACACAGACCGGGGCTACTGCCATTTCCGCACCAACACGTCTTCATCACTGATTTTGCAAAGGTTTGTGACTTTTTTCAGGCTAAAGGAGGATTCCTGCAATGGTGGCTGTCAGCCAGGACGCCAAAGCGCCGCCGAACATTGCTTTCAAGCCCACTTTGGCCAGATCTGCCTTACGTCCCGGCGCGACTGCACTGATTCCGCCGATCTGTATTCCAATACTGGAAAAATTGGCGAACCCGCAAAGGGCGTACGTTGATATGATGATAGCCCGTTCATCCAATGCACCTGAACTGATATAATTGGCCAATGTGCCATACGCCACAAATTCATTCAGTGAAAGTTTGATTCCCAGGAGGTTGCCTACCTGATCGGCATATGCCCATGAAACACCCATCAGCCAAGCCAGCGGTCTGAGAACAGTACCGAACAAAGTCTGCAGTGAACCCGGGAAATATCCTTTGTATTCACCCACTGCCGGAGACATTCCTGAAGCGTCATAATTGACGAATTCACCTCCGAGCAGGCGGCCGTCAATCAGAAGGTCAAGCCAGTTCATGATAACGTCCACAACTGCAATAAGAGCAATGAAGCCGATGAGCATTGCACCCACGTTCACCGCCAGCTTGAGTCCGTCCGTAATACCGTTTGCCGCGGCTTCGATAACGTTTGAGCCGACCTTGATATCCGGCAGATCTACATCACCGGCTGTCTGGCTGTGCTCCGTTTCGGGGTATATGATTTTCCCAATCACCAAGGCTGCGGGAGCAGACATGACGCTGGCAGCAATCAGATGCCCCGGCGGTACACCCATTGCCATGTAGCCGGCCAGAACCCCTCCGGCAATGGTGGCAAAGCCGCCCACCATAATGGTAAGGAGCTCGGATTTGGTCATGCCTTCCAGAAATGGTTTAATCAGAAGAGGGGCTTCGGTCTGTCCGACAAAGATATTCGCAGAACATGACAGTGTTTCAGCACCGCTGGTTCCGATGGTCCAGCGCATGAATTTGCTCATGGCGGAGATGACTTTCTGCATGATGCCCAGGTAATACAGAACGCTCATGAATCCGCCGAAGAAAATAATGGTGGGCAGAACCTTAAATGCGAACTGAAAACCAAATCCAGGCCAACCGGCATCCGGACCTGTGAAGAAATGGCTGTTATCAGCCAGGTTGGCAAACAGAAATTTCGCACCGTAATCAGAGAGTTCCAGAAATCCGGCCACCTTCTCACTGAATGAACTGAAAACCACACGACCTGTCAAGCCATGGGTGATTAAGTACACCACACCGGCTACGACCAGCAATGCACCTGCAAACCGCTGGCTGGGTTGATGCAGCTTAAACCGGGCATTGAGTATCAGCCATACAAACAGAATACCCAGCAGCCATCCAAGCACCATCGGGATGAAATACAGAGCTGCACCTGCCGCAAGACTGACGGCAGAAAAAATTAGCATCGCCTGTACCCCGCTGCCCAGCCGGGCATCATCCTTTTGAAGAATATACGTGACAATCAGCAGGCCTAAAACCGCCAGCCCGACAAAACTCCAGTAATCTTCCCGTAAAATGATCAGTGCAAAAAGAAACTGCAGGCTCAGACCCCATATGATGCTCTTGAAATTTATGCGCGACTTATGATAAGAAAGCAGCCACGCCAGAGCCAACAAGGCGGCCAGACCCAGTAAACTGATAAAATTCATACACACTCCTGTTTATCTAATAGAATTGCTGATGTCACCTGAGTTAACTCATATTCGTAACTTTAGACCCGTCGGGATCAAAACATTTCCGGCAGCGGGCTTCATATTTATCCGCTTCTCCCACAACCACGCGATCTTCTTCCATACTGAGACGCTGACTGTAATTGGCAGGGTCTCCGCACTGAACGCAGATTGCCAGCAGTTTGGTGACATATTCCGCTTCTACCATCAGCGCTGACACCGTTTCGAACGGACGGGCAAGGTAATCCTTATCCAATCCGGCCACAACGACCCTTCGTTCATCATCAGCCAGTTTTTTTACAATATTAACCAGCGAAAAACTAAAAAAATGTGCTTCATCAATTCCGATTACGTCCGCTTCATCCAGGTGCTCCAGTATCTCTTCAGGATGCGACAGGGCGATGGATTTGATGATTCTACCGTTATGGGACACAATGTCTTCTTCACTGTATCGGTTATCAATGGCGGGTTTAAAAATCCGCACATCCTGTTTGGCGATTTTTGCACGCACCAGCCGTCGAATCAGTTCTTCAGTTTTCCCACTGAACATTGGTCCGCAAATTACTTCAATCCAGCCGGAGTTCACCGGAGTCAGCGTCATCATGATTCTCCCATTTTTTTATCAAGTAATATGGATACAATTTTCGTTCGAATGATGTCAATTGCCACAACGTTTCGTCCGCCCTCCGGGATAATGATGTCGGCATATTTTTTGGTGGGCTCGACAAACTGCTGATGCATTGGCCGCACCGTTTCATAAAACTGGGCGATAACCGACTCCAGTGTTCGGTCCCGTTTAAGAATATCCCGCTTTATTCGACGTACGATTCGTATGTCGTCCGCGGTTTCAACATAGAGTTTGATATCCATCATTTTTCGTATGAGGGGATCCAGAAGCACCAAAATCCCTTCAAGAATTACAATGTGATGAGGTTCAATATGTCTGGTTTCCTGAGATCTTGTGTGTGTACTGTAATCATATATCGGTACGTCCACCGGGTCTCCGGTCAGCAGTCGGGTCAGGGTTTGTTTCATCAGTACGAAATCTACGGCATCCGGGTGGTCAAAATTGATTTTTGCCCGATCTTCCAGCGACAGATGACTCAAATCCTTGTAAAAGCTGTCCTGCTCCACCAATGCCACTTCCGACTGCTGAAATTCGTGGGTCAGTGCCTTGGCAATGGAGGTTTTTCCTGATCCGGTTCCACCTGCTATTCCGATGAGAATGCTTGTTTTATTCATCACACACCATGTTGTTTGGAATCTGATTGATTATTTTGATTTTGGTCATTTTACCAATCCGTGGCAGATTGATTTTCGGCAAAATAACTGATTGTGAGATAATCCTGATAAATTCTGACAATTTGGAATCTATGGTTTGGCTGTATGTATTGGCTGTGCAAACAGTGCCGGATTCCGGTTTTTCGTCATAATATGGTTAGTGAAAGGGATGCGGCAGCAGCGCTGATGCTGACAGGGTTTTTATCCAGCTGTCTTTACTGCAGATATGAATGGAAATATCCCCGCAGTATTCAAGTATTATCTGTCGGCATGATCCGCAGGGGGTGGCCCCGTCCAGGGTCACCAATGCCATTTCCGTAAATTCAGAATAGCCTTGAGCGATTGCGGAAAAAATGGCCACCCTTTCCGCGCACATGGTGGTGGGATAAGCTTTGGATTCCACATTGCAGCCATGAATTACCGTTCCGGATTTGGTGAGCAGTGCGGCACCGACAGGATAATTGCTGTACGTTGCCCGTGCTTTCTTCTGTGCCAGACGCGCTTCTGCGATAAGTTGATCTCTGTTCATCGTTTTAACCAGTAAAAATTGCCCTTTGAAATTATAAACATTAGCAGGCTACCTGCAATAAATCCTCCAATATGTGAAAACCATGCCACCCCGCCGCCAACATGACCGAAACTGACAGCCGCATTCACAATCTGCCAGACGAACCAGACCCCAATAACCAAGCTTGCCGGAAGAAGCATGGGAAAAATAAATACGATGACATGAATACGGGCCGAAGGGTATTTCAGAAGATATCCTGCCATGACACCTGAAATTGCTCCGGAAGCTCCAACAATGGGAAGCACGGATTCCGGCTGAATCAGAACCTGGGTCAGAGTCGCAGCAGCTCCGCAGATTAAATAGTAGATCAGGAACCAGCGGTGACCCAGAATGCTCTCGACATTATCTGAAAAAACATACAGAAAAATCAGATTGCTGAGAAGGTGCATAAATCCGCCGTGGAGAAACACCGAAGTCAGAAGGGTGAATCCAGATGGTACGGTGCGGTAGGATTCGAACACCGCATTCATTCCCGTAATCTCGCCCGGTACTGCGGCCAAATTGATAACCATCATCTGCTGAGCAACCGGATCCAATACGCTTTGAATCAGATAAACACAAATATTAACAGAAATGATTAACCAGGTCATGGTCGGCACCAGAATCCGCGGATTTTCATCTTTGTAAGGAATGAACATTTATTCCGTAATGTAAAATGTGTTCCGAATTCTGGCTGTATTGCCAATACGATCTGTGCCCTCGATCTGCAAAGTATGCGGCCCGACAGATAATGTGTCATCCAGTAAAACCAGAACCGCCTTTCGGTACGAATTATACTCTGGAATAAAATTTCGGCCGTCCAACTGAACAGCGATATCCGTTTCACCGTCTATACCCGTCAGCTGATCATCAATGTTAAACGAGATGCGGTCCATTTCTTCGGCAGTGAGCGAAACACCCCATTCCGGATACAGATTTGTGATTTCCGGTTTCCCCGTTTCCGTCAGCACGGCAAAGATTTCTCCGGAGAGCACTTCGGTTTTAATTCTCAAACTGTCCGCACTGAATTCAGAATCCAGATAATACCAGCTCTTTTTTTGAAAATCAAATGCATATATCGCAGCCTGTTGGGTGATCTCATCCAGCAGGAATTCTATTTGCAAAGGATTTTTATATGGAATGAGATCCGGTCCAATTTCCACAGGCCCCAGAATCTGTCGGTACCCGGACGGTATCGGTGCCTGGGTTTTGTTCAGCCAGATCAGAGCGTCATCATAAAAGGATGATCCGTCACTGCTGACAATCACGGAATGCCAGTCCGATTTCATTCGAAATGACGAACCGGGTCGGGTCATCAGGGTTTCGATATTCCAGTATTTCGTGTTCATGCCGGTATTTGATTTGAGTACTGCCTGATGACACCCGTCCAGCAGTTCCGGTGTGACAATCGCACTGACCAGCATTCCTGACCGGGTTTTACTCATGGACAGTTCTTCGCTGCACACTTCAAGTACTGCTTCGGGAAAATCGTTTTCCCAACCATTTACGGAAAACTGGATTCCATGAACAAAATGCTGGATACCCAGCTGCAGATCCGAACCGAAAAACTGTTTTTCCAGGGGTTCCATAGATTCCACCGGTATAACTGCTTCGGATTCCGCCTCTATTCGAATTGCCAGATTCAGAACCGCCGTGTTGCCGGAGATGTCCGCAACGGTCACGCGAACCGGGGTAACACCGGGAACAGAATCAGTGAAACCAGGGGACGGAATTTTAATGAAATCAAGGTTCTGACTGCCGAACTGAGTAAAAAGCTGATAGAATTTTCCCAGTCCTTCCCGATACAGGGCATAGTTGCGTTCCGTGTAAACCAGAGGATCTTCTGAAAAGGGATAACTGCTGTACCGGGTTTCATACCAGACTGAATCGGCAACGGACATTGTGAGTTTGTAAATACCGTACGTAAACGGCTGCCCGTCAATAAGGTCCACTGCATTCACAGCCAGACCAAAAGAGCCGAAAACAGGAATGGTATCTGCAATGGTATAAAAACTGTGCTGGTCCGCATCCTGAAGAGCAATCAGCACCGGACTGAAATATCCTCCAACGCGGGTGTCAGTTTCCAGCGGGATGAACGCCAGACTTCGAATCTTGGGGCGGACCGTATCCCGGATCTGGTAGTGAGATTCAAGCGGATTGAGGGGCAGTCCGTCCGGACTTCGGACTTCAAAATGCAGATGGGGACCGCCAATCGAACCGGTGTCGCCAGTGGTTCCCAGAATATCACCTCTCACAACCGGAAAGCGGCCGGGCGGGAAATAGCGTTTTAGAGAGTAGGTCTGTGATTCGGTCTGCCATATTCGAATCAGAGAATCCAGTTCCGGGGTAAATGTCTGCAGATGGGCATACACTGCCGTGTGACCGTCCTTCAGTTTCAGGTACAGTACTTTGCCATAACCGGAACTGCTTACCTGAATCCGGCTGATATGGCCGTCTGAAACTGCGAAAACCGGGAATCCGGTTGTTCCTCTGGTTCGAATATCAAGTCCGGCGTGAAACCGGCGGCTGCGCATTTCGCCGAACACACCGGATAAGGCACGGCTGGCGTTGGTCGGCCACTGGTATACTGGTTGGTCACTTCCGAATGAATCGGATAGGGTAAACAGAATCAAGACTGTCAGAAAGCCAGTTCTGGAAAATCGGGTATGGCGTTTGGAATTCACGAGATCAGTTTTTCATTTCAGGGGGTTTCTCAGTGATGCAGTTCCATTCCGGTAACATAATGATTACCGTAATCGGTGGAAACGATACAATGACGGGAAACCATCCGGCAGCCGGGATGAATCCAAATTGCTGTCAGGACATGCATGGCGTGCCTTCTGTATCATTATTCCTGTAATTTTATCAAATACTTGTGTGTAAATTATCCAGTACAATGAATTTAAAACTACTCAAATTAAATTCCATCATCATCTGGCAGCAGCTGCGGGGCAAAATCAAAAAAATAAGCTACCCTGTTGAGTACCCGGTCGAAAAAGGCAGCTTCCATTCCATTCTTGTTTGTTTTCCCACTGATGAGAAGCATTTTCGAACTGCGTGGAAATGTTTTCGAGTCCTGTTAGATAATGAGACGGCTCAGGGACGGTTCTCATTGCTGGTTTCGCAGAACAATGCTGTATATCTTCCCAATGTTTCCGGCAATGTCATTCCCTTTGAACTCGAACGCATTGATGAAGTGGAGCTTTGGGGAGCGTATGATATGGTACTCAACCTGAATCCCGTCTTCAATCTGAATATTGCGGGATTTTTAAGCCGCATCCCGGCCAAGTACAAAGTGGGGTTTGACCATGACTTCGCGGATATGTTCTATAATCTGCAGTTCCGCATGGACCAGAATGAGACCCCGTCAGATGGTTTCCAGTTTATGTTTCAACTGATAATGGATTCATGAATTACATCCTGTTTGAAGATCACAATATAAAATTGCTGGCTCCTTTTGCCATTAACCATGCTTCTTTTGAACTGCTTTGCGGTGTCTTTCGGACAATTGACCGCCTGAGGAATATTCTCAAACCGGAAGACCGGCTGGTTCTGGTTACCCGGGAGGAGATTTCCGATTTGGTACAGGAACGGTTCCCGGATCTTACCGTCAATCCTGAAATGATTCCGGAAGGACAGGCATTGAACGGTGCATGCCTATGGGACAAAGACGGGCTGGCTGCAGCCGGACAGCAACCGGTTATGACGGATGACGGAGTGCCTGTTTCACGATTTCTTGATGAGCCGATGCGGCAGCGCGATTTTGATGCGTGGATATGCGAATCCCATTCCCCGAATCAGTCCGGAAAAAAGATCGTCCGGTTCAGATATCTCTGGGATGCAGTTCTTTACACAGGCCGGCAGATTGAAAGGGACCTGCCTGATGTATCCTTTGGTTTGACGGGCAGTATTCATGAAAGTGCCATTTTGGTGACTCCGGATCAGATTCGAATGAATTCCGGTGCAGTGTGCCGCGCCGGTGCGGTTCTGGATGCATCCGCTGGACCGATTATTCTTGATACGGATGTCCGGATTGATATTGGAGCGCTGATACAGGGACCGGTATATATTGGTCCGGGTACTGTGGTAAATCCGGGAGCGAAGCTGAGATCGAATGTTTCTCTGGGTCCCCGATGCAAAGTTGGGGGCGAACTGGAAGATGTCATCATTCAGGGATACAGCAATAAGCAGCACGACGGATTTCTGGGGCACAGCTTCCTTGGAGAATGGATCAATCTTGGTGCAAATACCAATAACAGCGATCTGAAAAATAATTACGGAACCGTCAGATTTCAGTTCCCGGATCAACCCATTCAGTCCGGCGAACCGTTTTTAGGCCTGATGATGGGTGATCATTCAAAATCCGGGATTTCCACGATGTTCAACACAGGGACATATGTGGGACTCGGGGCCAATGTATTCGGCAGCGAATTTCAGCCGAAGCATATTGCATCTTTCAGCTGGGGAAACACACAGCGGGTGGATCTGTCGAAATTTCTGGATACCTGTCGCAAGGTTAAAAAACGCCGTCAACTTTCCCTTTCAGATGCCGAAATTCAGTTCCTTTCAAATTTGCACGGCGGATTCTGATCGGATTCGGCTCATCCGTACGAAGCAGTCCAATTGCATCCAAGGTTGGCAGATGGACTACCGCATCTGCGGCATGTTCGTATTGTTCCCGGGATGGAAATGGGTTGTTTTGCTGTCAGGTTTCAAACTGGATTGTTTGCCGCGGCTGGGAAAGGCTTGGGAAATCCAGAAATCCAAGCATTAAAAACTTGGTGACGGGTTATTAAACAGATTATATTTCTGCCCAAATTTTGGGAGGAAAAATGGAGCAAAAGGGAATCGAGGGCATCATCTGTCCGGCTTGTTCAACACCCATAGATGAGGAATTTCTTTCAGACCGCCTTGTTTGTCCGCACTGTCAGAAAAATCTGAAGCAGAAAAAATATCTGGCCTTTCTTGAATTTCTTATGATGCAGGGGATCGTGACCAGTATTGATTTCTTTGATGAAACTCTATACGGGGATGAAATCAAAAAAAGTGATGAGGCAGATGAGCTAAAGGACGAAACTGATCCGGATGAATATGAAAACAAACAGCAGAAATTTGAACAGTATGAAGATGACATGGAAGTAAAGGAATCCGGGGAACAGGAAGAACAGACCTCCAATCAGTGGGACAGCATGGATGAGGACTGGCAGGAGTTTAACCGCAAGCAGCGGGAACTGGACGAAAAAGCCAATAAGGAGTAATTTTGGAAGACTCAAAAATCAAACAGCAGAAACTGAACATTGAACTGGATGAAAAAATCAGCCAGGGGGATTATGCCAATCTTACGATTGTCACCCATTCACCGGCAGAGTTTGTCATGGATTTCATATCAGTTCTGCCCGGGATGCCCAAGGCCAAGGTGCGTTCCAGAATAATCATGGCTCCCCAGCATGTCAAAAGCTTAATGAAAGTTCTGCAGGACAATATCAATAAATACGAAACAAAATACGGTGAAATCAAAGCGGTTCAACAAGCACCGATAAAAAATTTCGGCTTCAAATCTTCCGACGGCGAACTTCCTAACTGACATTCCGCTTTTTTCGGGCAGCCCACATTTTTGCATTAAAAAACATGCTGCTCAGTTTTTCCCATATGCGTACGGACAGGTAGCCGTATGCCCAGCCGATAAACCCTCCGGCCAGAACATCCAGGGGATAGTGTACACCAATGTATACTCTTGAAATGGCCACCAATACCGCAAAGCTCTTAAAAATTACCGTGAATCGCCGGTAAAAAATCGAAAAGACCATAGCCACACCCATCATATTGGCGGCATGATTGGAAGGGAAGGATTTATGTTTTCCGCCTTCCCCCCCAAGATGGTTGACCTGGTCACTGCCCAGTTCATACCAGGGTCGGTCCCGCAGTTCAAAATCCTTGATAAAGCCGCCTGTCTGATCACAAAGCAGAATCACCAGCGGGATGCAAACCATTAGCGCATACCGGCGGCGTTTGTCAATGATCATAAGCAGTATCCAGAATATCACCAGCGGGATTATCCAGTTCGCCGGTTTGTCAAAAACTGGCATAATGCGGTCGAAATACCGGTTTGAAATCATTCTGTTGAAAAAATCAAACAGTGTCAAATCAACCGATAAAATAAAATCCCACATATCGTTCCGTTTCAGTTACAAGTTATCGGATATTTCAGCAGTTCAGAAGTTAAGAATTCTTTGATTCATCAGTTGCCTGGCTGTACGACTGAGGTGCATAAATCGGCAGACAGAACGAATAAATGCGACCGGTTGAATTCCCCGCGGCTTGTCACGAAATCCTGGATTCAGGGTGTGCTATGGGATTTAACCCATAAGATTGGGATTCTGAATACGGATGCAACTGCCGGATTGCTAGGTCAGTCCTTCCGCCACCAGTTCGGCGATGTCCTTGACTTTCATGTTTTCTTCCTGGCCTTTAAAGCGCATGGCATCGTCCATCATGATCATGCAGAATGAACAGGCTGTGGCAACCGTCTCGGCACCGGTTTCAGCCGCTTCCTCGAACCGAAGCACGTTGATCCGGTCACCTTCCTCAATATCATGCCACATGTTGCCTCCCCCGGCACCGCAGCAGAAACTGTGTTCATGATTTCGGTTCATTTCCAATAATGTTCCGTCTTTCATTATTGTGCTGATGATTTCCCGCGGTGGTTCAAAGATATTGTTGTGCCGTCCCAGGTAACACGCATCATGATATGTAACACTGCCGGTCAGATGCGCTGCAGGATTCAGTTTTCCCTCCTTCATCAAACGGGAGATGTATTCGCTGTGATGAATCACTTCATAATCACCACCGAAGGCAGGGTATTCATGCTTCAAGGTATGAAAACAGTGCGGGCAGGGAGTCACAATGGTATTGAACTCGTATTTTCCCAGAGTATCGATGTTTTGGATTGCCATTGTTTCAAACAGGTATTCTTCCCCCATGCGGCGTGCGGAATCACCGGTGCAGGTTTCTTCTGTGCCCAGGACGGCGTAGTCAATTCCGGCGCTTTCCAGAATTTTTATCATTGACTGAGCCACCTGCTGATTCAGCGGATCATAAGCTCCGGCGCAGCCCACCCAATAGAGCACATCCGCTTTTTTCTTGTCTTTAAAAACCGGCGGGTTCAGTCCCGCATCTGATGCCCATTTCAGACGGTCCTTCTTGGGGAATCCCCAGGGATTTCCGCTTTGCATGGTTTTTTCCAGACTGTCGCTGGCCTGTTCAGGAGGTTTTCCTTCCGAGAGAACCAGATATCGCCGCATCTCTGTGAATGTGGGCACGTGATCCACCAGAACCGGACATACTTCCATGCAGTGTCCGCAAGTGGTGCACGACCACAGTTCCGTTTCGCTGACGGTTTCCCCAATGAGATCGCGCTTTTCACCCAGACCCAGTTTCTCGGCGTATAAATTGTGTCGGATATCAATAATGGTTTTCATCGGAGACAGTGGTTTACCGGAAATACTGGCAGGGCAGACTGAAGTACAGCGGGCGCATTCCGTGCATGAAATACTGTCCAGCAGCTGTTTCCATGTAAACTCCTTAACAGAACTGACTCCCAGTGAAATATTCTCAATGTCTGCCTCGGGATCTTCCATCAGTTCACCGACATGCATCGCATTGATTGTGCCTCTCGCCGAATGATTGGTGAGGGCGGCATTCACGATGCCTGCCAGCGCATGAAACATTTTTGTCAGGGGCAGAATGGCAATAAACAGAAGAGAAGTTATGGCATGAAACCACCAGAGCGGAATTTCCAGTGCTTTCCATGTTGCCGGTGAAGCCCATTTTGAAATCCAGTACCCAACCCAGGAGGCGGAGGCGGTTTCGGGCTGATGAGCTGCCAGCCGGGCGGCTTCGGCAAGAAATCCCCCCACCACCAGAATCAGCAGCAGCAGGAGAATACCTGTATCCCCCAGCAGATTCAGGCGTCCGCGGAATGCATCCTGCGGGAGAACTTCCGGTTTCATGATGTGGCGCCGGACCAGTGCCATCACAAGCCCTGCAAACAGCATCATTCCTCCCAGATCATTAACCCACGCAAACCAGGGCGTATCCAGATTCGGGAGAAAATCCACCAGGATCCCGCGCGCTGTGGCAAAATCGATCGTTGTGGCTATAAAAAGTTCGATAAAGCCCCAGCCAAGCAGGAAATGCATGACTGCCGCATAGGTAAACCGTTTTGATAAAACTTTTTTTTGCCCGACTCCAAATGTCAGTCCGCTGAGGATCATCTGCATTATGGTCGGGGTGGCATACTTGACCGGCTGTCCTGCTTTGACCGTCCAGAACCGGCGGAGGTTATAAATCAGTACTGCGACAAATAGAAATGCAATAATATAAAAATATGCTGGATATTCGTACATAAACTCATACATACTGCCTCCCGAAAGGATTGTTTGTTTGCTTTGCTGCAGAATTAACCGGTGATATTTGAGACCGTTGATCCGGAATGGATTCCTGAAAAGATCGCTGTCACGTCAATTGCACCCGGCCAAAGGTGAGGTCAGTTTTTCAGGCTGCATACAGTCACTGTTCTTCAGGCCTGCTCAAAGATGCGGGTGACTGATGTGTCCCATAAAATTCCCTCGTTTGTCAAATATCTCATATAAAAAAATATGATTTGGAATACCGGTCGGAATCAATGGTATTCAAATACTGCAACAATAATTATCTGTACATCTGATTCAGAAAAAATGAATGCAACGATGATGGCAAGTTGAGAGAAAACCACAGCCCTGAATGATTTCAGGGCCGGGATAAATTACTGGAAATTTATATTTGAAGGACAGGATAATTACTGGGCGGCTTTGATGGCTTCCGTTAGTTTCGGAAGTATTTCAAACATATCCGCCACGATTCCAAAATCAGCGATTTCGAAGATTGGGGCGTTTTCATCCTTATTCACGGCAATGATATTATCAGACCCCTTCATACCCACCTGATGCTGAATTGCACCGGAAATGCCAAGGGCCAGATATAATTTGGGAGATACGGTCTGTCCTGATGAACCAACCTGCCGTTCGTGCGGCAGCCAGCCGTAGTCCACTACCGGGCGGGAAGAGCCGATCTCTGCATTCAGCGCTTCAGCCAGCTCTTTAATCTGGTCCATGTTTTCTTCCTTGCCGACACCACGCCCAATGGCGAGTATATTGGCAGCGCGACTCAGATCAACAGTGCCTTTGGATTCCTGGAATTTCTCGCCGGGGCGGATACTGCCGGGGACCTCAGCCAAATCAGCTTGTATGGTCCGGACAGCTGCAGAACCATTTACAATCTGATCTGCCCGGTAGGAACCGGACTGAATGGAGACCAGAACCGGGCCTGACACCTTATAGTCGGCATTAATTTTCCCCTGGTAGATTTGACGGGTTAACACCAGTCCGTCTTCATTCTTGGTTCCAATGCAGTCGGACAGAAACGGTACACCGAGACGTGCACTTATCCGCGGAACCCAGTCCCGAGCCTGATAGGTGTGCCCGAAAATGACAATATCCGGTTTTTCAGCTTCAATAAGCTGAGAAATGGCAGCAAGATATGCCAGGGGCGAATAACTTTTCAGTTCCGCGTTATCAATATGAATCACTTCATCCAGCTGATATCCTGTGATTTCTTCCGGAATGATTCCCATTGTCACAGCGCTGATGGTTCCGCTGGTTTTTTCAGCCAGCTGCTGCGCGCCTGCCAGTGCTTCCAGCGCATTGCGGTTAACGGCTCCGTTTTCCTGTTCAATAAAAGCAAATATTTTCATTACGCCCCCTATATGGCTTTGATATCGTTTTGAAGTTTGTCCATCAGCTGAGTGACGATTTCATCCGGAGATCCGGAAATATACTCCGTTTCCTTTGTTTTCATGGGGACATAAATTTCTTCGAGGACCAATTTGGGTGTCAGGTCGTCGACTGAAATATCCGCAGCCGTCAGCGTGGCGATGGGTTTTTTCTTCATCATCATAATACCGCGCAGGGATGCATAGCGCGGTTTGTTGATACCGGACTGAATGGTTAAAACTGCAGGCAAATCCAGCTCTGTCCATTGAAACCATCCGCCCTCCAGTTCACGCTTGACCTTCATAACGGATTCACTCGCGAACTCGGTTCCCACAACCAGGGAGGCATGTGGCAGATTCAGCATTTCAGCCAGCAGGACTCCAACCTGAGAATTTCCTGCGTCATCAGACTGCAGACCCGTCAGAATCAGATCAAAACCTTCCTCCTCCAGTGCGGTTTTGAAAACCTTTGCAAGAGACAGGGAATCCAATTGCTCATATGCCGGATCATTAATAAATATCCCTCGGTCTGCGCCTTTGGCCAGACTGTCTTTAACCACCTGCAGTGCAGATTCCTGTCCAAGTGAACATACGACAACTTCACCGCCCTGGGCTTCTTTCATAAGCAAAGCCTCTTCAAGGGCATAGGAATCACATTCATTGGTTGTATATGTGAGATCCTCTTCCAGTATTGATTTGCGGTCATCAGCGATTCTGATCAGAGAATCTGTATCAGGAACCTGCTTTACCAACACACATATTTTCATTGTTGCTCCAAGTTAGAAAGTTCAGTTTCAACCATTTGAATAAGGGGTTTTATTCGGCTCCGAAATTACAAAATAAAAGGATAATACTATCCAGATATTTTTCGAACCAACATATATGCCGGTCCTGATGTCTGAAAAATCACCGCTTGTTTTGTCCGGCTCACAATCATTTCAGGAGACTGTCTGCAGGAAATTGACCTTTGCCGTTCGGAATTATTTTTCGATATCAACATGAAATTACAATGCCTGGCGACCGTTTATTAACCAGGATTTATAAGAATATTCACGTCACAGGTTTATGCTTCCGGCTCTGAAAATAGTTGTGATCGTATAATTTCCGAAAATAATTATAACAATATTAATATCTCATATTTAAGATGTATATCATTTTAATAGCTATTATTTATTATGATATCTAAAACTGCAACTCCCCATAACCGTCTGATCCAACTTCAATAAAAGATCATGCAGCCAATTCCGGCTGAATATCAAATGAATTTACCGGTTCGTCGATTGGACTGATTGCAGAATTATTGCATTTTTATCTGCAGTAAGAATTCGTGAAATGGCTGGAGGGATGATATGGGTCTAAAAAGAGTCAAACGTCCTGTTTGCCGAATAAGACAGTTGATACTGCAGATGAATCCGCCGCTGCTTTTACTCAAAATGTTCTGGATTAACACTTCCATCATTCGGCTGAAGGTATTTGGTATTCGAAACGCAGTCTGTATAAATTTTCCATGTTCCAATTTAAGATTTCCATTGGAATCAGTCCTTTTCCCGGCCAGATTTACACACCAAAAGAACTGCAGAGGGCAATCCATTTTTCTATGAACGGACAAGGTCCGTTTTCTCACAAGTTTTTACAATTAGGGGGATGATAAATAGCGGTAAGACCGATAATATTGAACGTCTATATAATGAAAAGAAATACCAAATATAAAATATCCGCCGGTCTGCTGGTTGCTCTGATGCCGCTCCTGCTGCTTTCGGCAAATTATTCCGAATCCGGCAGGGTTGACTATGCCGTTCTGAATTCGGCAGCCGCCTACAGATGTTCAGCCGCTCCCCGAATCGATGGGAACCTCAACGATGATGTCTGGCAGTCAGTTTTTCCCATCACCGATTTTATTCAGGAATATCCTGAGAATCTTGCTGAACCGTCAGAAAAAACAGAAGTTCGGATTCTGTACGATAACGTGGCTCTTTATGCAGGTATCCGCTGTTTTGACTCCAATCCGAATCTTATTGAAGCACATCTGGCCAAACGGGATGACTGGATGACGGGTTTTGAAGGCACGTCGGATTGGTTTACATTCGATATCGACAGCCGCTACGACCATCAGACTGCATTTACTTTTGCGGTCAATGCTGCCGGTGTTCAGATGGATGCCACTGTCTATGATGATGCAGATTATGACGGTGAATGGAATGCCGTCTGGCAGTCTGAAGTTGCAATTGATTCACTCGGATGGACCATCGAACTGGCCATACCCTTTTCCATATTGAGATTTTCCAACCAGCCGACAATGATTTGGGGACTGAATATGGAGCGGTACATACAGCGGAAAAATGAAAATATCACATGGGTACCCGAACCCTGGGGAGTGCAGGGAATCGCATCCCGGTACGGAACACTCTCCGGTTTACGTGAGATTCCGACCCCCAAACGTCTGGAAATCCAGCCGTATCTGGTCAGCAGCAACACGCTTGTTTTTGGTGACACATTACTGAACCAGGATTATGACGGACAGAGCCGTCGAAGCTATCGTCAAAGAAGTACGGAGACGGAATGGGGCCTGGATTTGAAATACGGACTGGGCAGCAACTCGACCCTGGATGTTACCGTCAATCCTGATTTTGGGCAGATTGAAGCCGATCCGGATGATATTAATCTCACCTATTATGAAACCTGGCTGCCGGAACGACGGCCGTTTTTTATGGAAAATGCAACCCTGATGGAAACCCCCATCGAGTTGTTCTATTCCCGCCGAATAGGTGCGAATAATGATTTCATTAAAACGGCAGTCAATTTCTCGGGAAAAAATTCAACCGATCTGTCGTATGGAGTGGTCGGAGCGGTCACAACGCCGGAAAAAAAACGGGAATGGCTGGACCATTTCTACGGCGAAAATCAGATGTACCTTGCCAGTCGAATCGTCCAGGATTTGTTTGAAGGCAATTCCTGGATCGGCGGTACGGCCACGTTTGTGGAGGAACAGGATACCGTTGGCAGAGCCCTGGCAATGGACAGTTATTTCAGTCTCATGGACAACCGGCTGACCCTGGACTTTCAGGGAGCTTGGAGTTCCACCCGGGATGAAATCGGGATCGGTTTTTACAGTTTAGCTTCATATCAGGATCCCAGCTTCTATGACGTATGGTGGGAATACGAATTTTATGACGATTCCTTTGAGATCAATGATCTGGGTTTTCTGCTGCGCAATGATGTTAAGAATTCTGAGTTTGGGTTCGGTCTGCGCCGGCAGGAACCGTGGAGCATCTGGCGGTATGCCAGAGTGGGCTATCAGTTTTACGTTCAGCACAATATGAATGATTTGCTGCTTGAGAAGGAAAATTCTCTGGATTTTACCATGACGTTTCTGAATTTCTGGCGTCTGGGCGGCGGGGTTTCACATTCTTCAGAACATTATCAGGATAAAACCACATTTGATACTGAAACGGGGAAGATCGGACCATCTGTTAAAATACCGGAATCGCGGGGAGCCTACTGGTTTCTGGAATCGGATCAAAGGAAAATGTTCTGTCTGAAACTGTCCGGAGGATATGGTGAAAATGAACTTGATGACATTGGCCGCAGCCTGGAGGCAGAACTGTCAATAAAGCCAAACAATCATATCGATATCGCTATGAAGTACTTTCTCGCCAAATCATTTGAAACGTACCACTGGCTGGAAATAACGGAAGTATTCAGCAATCAGAATGTGCTGCTGAATACTCACTACATGTTCAGTAATTCCGAAAATATTCTGGAAACTTCAACGCTTTGGCTGTCAGGATATCTGACCCGGAATCTGTCCGTTCAATTTTACAGCGAATATTTCTCCAGTCTGAATGAGTTTGACAATTATATGGAACTGCTTGACGAGAACGGGTATCCTGAGGAAACCCCTTACCAGCCGTACAGCAGCAATCCTTTTGAAGATGAACTGCTGGATCCCAATTTGTATATGGATTATTTCTCTAAGTATTCCAGTTTGAATACCAACCTGGCCCTGCGCTGGGAATATCTGCCCGGATCAACCGTTTATCTGGTTTGGTCGCAGAACCGGGTGGTGAACGGTCGACGGTTTGATACTTTTACAGATTTTCTGGACTACCGTGCAGCAGGAGACTGGGTGGAAGTGACAAATACGCAGTCACTGGCATTTAAAATTGAATACTGGCTGAATTTTTAGACCTCTTCTTTGGGCAAACTACACCTGAATTCCCAGCTTCTCGCGGGCTTCAGGTGAGATCATTCCCGGGTTCCACCGCGGCTCCCATACAATCTGAACTTCCACTTCCGAGACACCGTCAATTTCGCCAACCTTTGTTTTAACATCATTGGACATTTGGTTTTTCATAGCACACCCCGGCGTGGTAAGAGTCATGGTAATATTCACCTTGCTTTGGCCGTCCGGCAGTTCGAGGGGATCGATGCTGTAAATCAGACCCAGATTCCAGAGATCCACCGGGATTTCAGGGTCCATGCAGAGTTTCAGTTTTTCGATGATCAAGTCTTCATTTATTTTATTCATTATTTTCCTTTCAGTCCGCTGTCCGGCGGAAATTGAGCGGTTACCGCATTTTTCCGAGGCGGTGAACGGTTTTGGCAACGGCAGCGATCGCGATTTCGATTTCAGACATCGTATTGAACCGGCCCACCCCGAACCGCAGAGAGGCATGAGCCAGTTTATCAGATACATTCAGGGCTTTCAGAACATAAGAAGCTTCGATGGAGGCAGAGGTGCAGGCGGATCCTGTTGATACAGCAATTCCGGTCAGTCCCATGAGAAGTGCTTCGCCGTTTATTCCCGGGAAACTGACATTCAGATTGTTGGGAATGCGATGGGACATCGAACCGTTTACCTGAGCATTCGGCAGCTGGGCTTCAATGCCTTTCCAAAGAGCGTCCCGAAGTTCCCTGAGATGCTTCACTTCGTGAACCAGATTTTTCTGTAAAATCTCACATGCTTTCCCCAGTCCGACAATTAATGGGACGGGCAGGGTTCCGGATCGGAAACCTCTTTCATGGCCCCCGCCAAACTGCAGCGGTTTCAGAATCACCCGAGGATCACGACGGCGCACATACAGGGCGCCGATTCCCTTGGGACCATATATTTTGTGTCCGGAAATGGCGTATAAATCCAAACCGGTTTCCCGGACATTCACCGGCATTTTGCCAACTGCCTGTGCTCCGTCGGAGTGAAACAGAATATTTCGGGATTTACATACGCGTGCCGCTTCGTCAATTGGCTGGATCACACCTATTTCATTATTGGCATGCATCATAGAAATCAAAATGGTATCCGGCCTGAGTGTCCTTTCCAGCTGTTCCGGATCAATCAGTCCGTCCTTACCCACTTTCAGATATGAAACCTCAAATCCTTCCTGTTCCAGGGCATGACAGGCGTCCAGAACAGCTTTATGTTCCGTCGTCACGGTGATGATGTGCCGACCGGTGTTTGCTCTGGCCCTGGCCGCTCCCAGTATGGCCAGGTTGTCGGATTCTGTCGCCCCGCTGGTGAATATAATTTCCGCCGGTGAACATCCAAGCAGTTTTGCAACCTGTTCGCGGGCAATATCCACTGCTTCCTCCGCCTCCCAGCCCAATTGATGAGTACGGCTGGCGGCGTTTCCGAACCGCTCGGTAAAATACGGCATCATGGCGTCCAGAACTTCCGGATCGCATGGAGTTGTGGAATGGTGGTCCAGATAAATCAGCGGCGGCATACGTGTGGGGTGTAAATAAAATCCAGCTGTTGTTGAAGTCCGGTGTCTCAACTCCGGATATTACCGTTTATGTTTAACTCAAGCGCATGAGACTTTGTAAATTTACCCCGCTCAATTGCCTGCGGGAAAGCAATACTGAAACCTGCATCATCGAATCAATGAGCACGAGCCGGTCCACACAGAATGAAATTGAAATAGATATCCCAATCCGATGATGCAATAATAATCATGGAAAATGAGAGATATGGAAGATATTTTCGCTAAAATAAAACGGCTTAGCAAAGAACGAAATGCCGTCATCCTGGCCCATTTTTATCAGGAGCCGGATATACAGGATACTGCCGATTTTATGGGTGACAGCCTGGCACTGGCCCGGAATGCCACTCAGGTGGATGCCGATGTAATCTTGTTCTGCGGGGTTCATTTTATGGCCGAGACCGCAAAAATTCTGAATCCGGAGAAAACGGTTCTTATTCCGGATGTCAATGCCGGCTGCTCCCTGGCGGATTCAGCCCCGGCGGATGCTTTCTCTGACTGGGTTGCCCGTCATCCCGATCACACCGTGATATCCTATATCAACTGTTCTGCTGCGGTAAAAGCCTGCTCAGACATCATCTGCACTTCGTCCAACGCCGAGAAAATAATAAACAGTCTTCCTGAAGATGAGAAAATCATTTTTGCACCGGATCGTTTGCTGGGATCATACCTGGCAGGGAAAACAGGCCGAGATCTGCTTCTTTGGGACGGCAGCTGTCAGGTACACGAGATATTTTCAGAAAAGGAAATTGTAAAACTGAAAGTCCGGTATCCCCGGGCGGAAGTGCTTGCCCATCCAGAATGCACTGAAAATGTGCTGCAGCATGCAGACGTTATCGGATCCACCACGAAAATCATCCAGCATGCCGTGGAAAGTACCGGCCGGGAGTTTATCATCGTTACGGAACCGGGTGTGATTCATCAGATGGAACTGCAGTCACCGGGGAAAACCTATATACCTGTCGCCAATACAGATGGCTGCGCCTGCAATGAATGTCCGCACATGCGTCTGAATACACTGGAAAAAATGGCTGCAGCCCTGGAAACCCTCCAGCCGGAAATCACCATGCCGGAAGATCTGCGCCAAAAAGCGTTGAAACCCCTGAAGCGAATGCTGGAGCTGAGTTGATCCAATATCCTCAATTTCAAACTCTTCCCGGGGAATATGTGCAGCGCCGGTTCCGGGAATTCTGGGAGGAAGATCTGCCGGAAGGCGACAAAACCAGCCGGGCTATTTTTGATGCAGATCAGGTTTCAAGTGCGGAGATTCAGGCTGTAACCACACAGGTATTTGCCGGTGCGGAAATTTTGCCCCATTCATTTGGCCCGGAATGCCGGATTGAAGTCCTTGCTGATGACGGAGCAGAGGTTCCGCCTAAAACCGTACTGGGCCGGGTACACGGTCCGACCATTCTGATTTTGGAGCGTGAGCGAACCATGCTGAATCTGCTGCAGCGATTGTGCGGCATTGCGACACTCACTCGAAAATTTACAGGTCTGAGCGGAGCAGACAGAGTACACATTCTGGATACCCGTAAAACCACACCGGGTCTGCGCCTGTTTGAAAAATACGCCGTGGCAGTTGGAGGCGGATCCAATCACAGACTGAATCTGTCAGGTGGTATCCTTATTAAAGACAATCATCTTCAGGCTGCCGGGTCGATCCAAAAGGCCGTGGCGTCAATCCGTAAACAGGAATACGGATTGCCCATAGAGCTGGAAACAGACACACTGGAACAGGTGGCTGAGGGGCTGGCTGAAGGGGTGGACGGATTTCTGCTGGACAATATGTCACCGGACACTACTCGGGCAGCAGTGCAGATGATCCGCAGCCATCCCAGCGGAAATACCTGTTTTATTGAAGCCTCGGGCGGAATTCGGCTGGATACCGTTTCGGAGTATTTCAGTACCGGTATCAATGCGGTGTCCATTGGCGCACTCACCCACAGTGCCCGGGGCACCGACATACGTCTGGAGTTTGTAAAGTAACATCAAAAGCGGAAAAATTCAGAATAATGGAAAGAATCCAGACAGATATTCTTGTGATTGGGTCAGGGCTTGCCGGTGCGGTGGCTGCTGTCAGTGCTGCAGACGAAGGATGCCAGGTTCTCATAGTTACAAAAACACAGACGCTGAATTCCGGCTCAACACCCTATGCCCAGGGCGGCATTATTTACAAGGGCCATAAAGATTCCCCTGAAAAATTGATGCAGGACATCTTGACTGCCGGTGCGGGACATTGCTGGGAAAAGGCAGTACGCCAATTGTGCGATATCGGTCCCCGGCTGGTTGAGGAATATCTGGTTGATCGTTTTGATGTCGATTTTGATCTGCAGGATGACGGACAGCTGGCAACCACAGCCGAAGGAGCCCATTCTGTTCCCAGGATTATCCATTCGCGGGATCATACCGGGAAATCCATACATGAAAAAATGATCAAAGCACTGAATGAACATCCCAATGTGGAAGTTCTGCTGAATCACATTGCCATTGATCTCCTGACACTTTCACATCATTCCAGCCGGTCCACCGACATTTACGCGGATCCTGCCTGCTTCGGTGCTACCATTCTGAATGAAGAAACCGGGAAGGTCCTGCCGGTATTTGCCCGGAAAACCATTCTTGCGACCGGAGGGATGGGGCAGATTTACAAGCATACGACCAACCCGGCTGAATCACGGGGAGACGGCGTCGCGATGTGCTGGCGGTCCGGTGCTAAATGTATTAATCTTCAGTATATTCAGTTTCACCCCACAACACTGTATCATCCCAGCGGACGGTTTCTGATCAGTGAAGCCGTACGCGGCGAGGGGGGGAAGCTGGTTGACAAGAACGGGGTGGATTTTATGACCCGGTTCGACACACGCGGCTCTCTGGCACCGAGGGATATCGTGGCCAGAGGCATCCATCAGATCATGCTGGAAACCGGTCATCCATGTGCCTATCTGGATATATCCCATAAACCGAACAGCTGGATCGTAAACCGCTTTCCCGGGATTTATGAAACCTGTCTGTCCAAAGGCATCGACATGACCTCTGAACCCATTCCAGTGGTGCCGGCTGAGCATTATCTCTGCGGCGGCGTGGCAGTAGGACTGACAGGGAAGACATCCCTGAAAAGGCTGTATGCTGTAGGAGAAACCTCATGCACAGGCGTTCATGGTGCAAACCGCCTGGCCAGCACCTCATTGCTGGAATGTCTGGTCTGGGGACATCGGGCCGGAAAGAATGCCGCCAAGAAACAGGCCAATGATGACTATTACCCGGAGCTGTCAGCCTGGTTTGAAGCCAAAGAAATAATTGATCCGGCGCTGATTCGTCAGGATTGGGAAACCATCCGCAGCACCATGTGGAATTACGTGGGACTTATTCGAACCCGTCAGCGACTGCACCGCGCCCGGAATATTCTTCGGAACCTGCAGCACGAAGTGGAGCGATTTTACCGGAATGCAGCGCTGAATGATGCAATCATCGGTCTGCGAAACGGACTGCAGACCTCTATCGCTATCGTAGATCAGACTCTGGAAGCACGGGAAAGTCTGGGCACGCACTACCTCATTGATGGCGATGAGGGACTGGGGATAAACTAACCTGAATTCCCGGCTTTCAAGATCACTTCAGTTTATATTCAATGGGGACTGTTATCCAGACTCCGAGGGGTTTGCTGTTTAATACCGCGGGTTTGAACTTGGTGTTTTTCAGCGCTTTTTCCGCTGCCGTATCCAGTATGCTGTGTCCGCTGGTCCGTTGAATTCTGGTTTTGGTAACACTGCCGAGTTCATCCACAAACACCTTTATCAGCACCCGGCCCTCTATTCCGTTCTGTACGGCCATTTCCGGATAATGGATGTTCTCCTGCAGGGCTTTCTGACCGCCTATGATTCCCGGCGGTTCATCCCATTTCACCGTTTCTTCAGACGCAAATGATAATCCCAGCACGAGCAGACCGACTGTCCAGCTCCAGAATGCTGTTTTCATGTGTTTTTCTTTCATGTTGACTCCTGATTAATGATCCAGTTGAAACTTGACGGGCAGGATGACTTCACAGCGAACCGGGCTGCCGTTTCTTTTGGCTGGCTGAAACGGGACATGTTTCATACTCTGCAGTGCCGCCTGATCCAGATCCTCCCGTACTCCGCGGATGATTTCCAGCTTACTGACTGCACCGTCCGCTTCCACAGCGATATGGAGGAAAACAGTGCCGGTCACTTCATCCTCAATCGCAGAAAACGGATACACCAATTCAGGCTGCCGAAGCATTTGCACCGTTTCATCAATGGGGACCGGTTTGGATATCCAGTTGAACCAGGTTTCAGGCACAGCGGTATCCGACTCACCGAAAATCCGAATGAATATTTCCCGATCTTCCGGAAACAGCATTCGGAAGGGTGACAAATCAATGAGATACTGCTTCAGCTTTTCCGGATTGGAAAATGCTGCGGTCCGGATGGAATTCAGCCGAATCACCAGTATCAATCCTTCTTCACTCTCATCCTTCAGAAACGTGCCGATGGATACAGACTGTCCTGCAGGAATTTTAAAAGAATATTGACCTTCTGCCGACGGCTGCTGACTTTGATAAAATCGACCGGTAAACATGAATTCCCCCACGTCCTCGGTCAGATTTTCCAGTTTCAGTTTCAGGTTGAGATTCATAAAATCTTCAATTCCAAGATCGATATCCTGATGTCCGGCTGCGACCACATCCTGCCAGAAAAATTCTTTCAGAAAAGTAAAGTGTCCGAATTCGTAAATCTGTGACAAGCGACGGTAAACCGCTTCCACCGTATCTATCTGTGCGTTAAAATCCTGACCCATGTATGATGTCACCACCGGAGGGAAATCCAGAAAATCAGGACTTTGTTCTACTTTGAATAGCAGGATATGAGCATGTCCCAGAAGCACCTCGTCCTGATCTGAGGAACAGCCTGACAGCATAATCATGAGAAGCAAAGCGGTAATTATGAATGGTTTCATTGCAATCCCCCGTTGGTGATACCAGTTGCCTCGATCCAAATGGCGGTATGATTTTTTACAATCATCACAGAACGGGTCTGCATGTTGAGGGGAGGTGGACTGGTTTCAGAATGATGAATCAGCGGCGGGATTACCAATGCTGCGCAGAATACGGCAGCAGCAAGGGTGAGCAGCAGCCGGCGGTGCCCGGTGCTGCGGTTTTCCAGTGCGGATTCAATTTGCTGCCAGGTGGTGTTCCCGTATTGGACCGGAACGGTAATTCGGGATTCGTCCTGTAAAAATTGATCAAGTCGATTCATGGTTCAATCCCAAGCGTTTTGAGTTTTTTTGTTACTGTCTGACGGGCTCGGTTCAGATGAACCCGGACGGTGCTTTCGGCGCAGCCCAGAAATTGGGCCACCTCCTGTGCCGGGTACTTTTCGATCCCCATCAGTACCAGTGCACAGCGCTGCTTCCAGGGCAGCATTTTTATAATGGATCGGATCAGTTCAGTATCGTCGTTCAAATCATGGCTTTCGGAGCTTTGCAGTTTGTTAATTGTGTTGACGGAGATTTTTTCTTGAAGGAGTTTTCGTCTGCGTATCATTGTGCGGCAGACATTGAGATGGATCGTGAAAACCCAGTTTTCAAATGGCTGATCCGGCTGGAAGCGGTGCAGGTTTTTATAAATTCGAATGAAGGTGGTCTGAGCAGTATCCCGGGCATCATCCCAGTCATGAAAGAAGTGCCAGGCGGTTTTAATCAATTGTAATTCATATTCTTGTACAATTACCCGGAATGCCCGGTCATTACCTGTCAAAATTTGATTTACCACATCCTTCATTCTGTTAAATATACTCCTTAGGCAGACGATTCGTTTACATGGAAATGACTTGGGGGGACTTTGGGTCTGGTGAAATCGTGTAATGGTGTAATGGCTGAATTGGACTTTCTGACATAATGCTGCTGAGTGGGACGTAAAGTCGACAGTTGGCAGCCGTATGCCATTGATTGTGTTTTTCCAATTTCAAATTTTGGATTTCCTGTTCCAACTCCCCGTCGATTGCTGTCCGAATTGCGGTTCAGGATGCATATTAATTATACAGGTGCGTGCTCGAACAATCATATTTTACTCCGGCAGACGTCAGCTGGCGGGATTTGGGATTGCTGCATCCTGAACTCCCCGTAAGTGCCATTCCCCAGAGGAGGGTGGGGGTTTGGGATGGGCGATCTGTGGGTAATTTTCAATCCGAGGTTCCACTAATCACCAGCAGAAATCAGATTCTCAAGCCCTGAAGGGGCTGAATACGTCAGCCCGGGGCATCGCCCCGGGAACCGGATAGAATGATGGCAGAACCCTGAAGGGGTGCAGGTAAAAATTTGGAGGACTGGGTGTTGGTAATTGGTCGAGTCGTTGAGTGGGTTTGGGATAGCCGTCAGTTTCCAGCCGTCAGTTACCAGCACAAGCTCTAAGGAGTACAAGTATTATCGCGCATTCAGAGAATTTCACTGCACTTTAAATTCGTTTGGGACTTGGCAGGATGGTGATATGGTTTATTGGATGAGTCGTTGAGTAATATTTTCTGCCAGGTGTGGTTGAGCAGTGAAATCGTGTAATGGTGTAATGGCTGAATTGGATTTTCTGACATAATGCTGCTGAGTGGGACGGAAAGTCGTCAGTTGGCAACCGTATGCCCTTGATTGTCTTTTGACAATTTCAAATTTCGGATTTCCTGTTCCAAATCCCCGTCGATTGCTGTCCGGATCGCGGTTCAGGATGCATAGTAATTATACAGGTGCGTGCTCGAACAATCATATTTTACTCCGGCAGACGTCAGCTGGCGGGATTTGGGATTGCTGCATCCTGAATCCCCTGACATGCGCAATTTCCCCGGGAGTGGTGGGGGTTTGGGATGGGTGGACTCGAGGGAAATTATTTATCGGTGGTTCCACAGACCATTTGGCTATTCCAGATCCACAGCCCTGAAGGGGCTGAAATACATCCGCCCAGGAACCGGATAGAATTACGGCAGAACCCTGAAGGGGTGCAGGTAAAGATCTGGAGGACTGGGTGTTGTCAATTGGTCGAGTAGGTGAGTTGGGCTGTCCTGCCAGGTGCGGTTGAGTGGTTCGGGGAGTGGTCAGATTTCAGCTATCTGTCGTCTGTTTACTAACGGCAATCATCGGTTTCCGTAATCACGGCCAATAACGGGAGGGACACTGGAGGTTGAAAGGCTATCCCGTGCTGGTCTGGTATCTGCAGGGATACAGCAAAAAATTATTCAACAATAATTTTCAAATCTCCGGCATCTTCCATCTTTCCAATCACAGCTGCCTGCCAGGGCTGGTGCTCTGCGAGTGCGTTACAATATTCTGCTGCATCAGATTCAGGTAGGGATATCAGCAATCCTCCGGAGGTCTGTGCATCTGAAAGCATCAGTCGATCCTCCGCACTGATCCGGTCAGAAAAACCAACTTTGGGTTGTACAAACTTCAGGTTTTTACGGGTACCGCCAGGAACGATGTTCTTGTAAACCAGATCAAGGACCCCGGATATGAAAGGAACCGTCTCAAGATTCAGACGGGCCGTCACACCTGAAGCACTGCACATCTCCAGCAAATGTCCCAGCAGACCGAACCCGGTAATATCCGTGCAGGCATGTGCATCATAAGGTAACAGAGTTTCCGCTGCTGCCCGGTTCAGGGTTTTCATTACCTGAATGGCAGTATCCACCTGAGCATCCGATGCCAGATCTTTTTTAATCGCTGTCGTGATAATTCCGATACCCAGCGGCTTTGTCAGTACCAGCACATCTCCTGGCTGAGCGGTGCTGTTTCGAAGCAGTTTTCCGGTTGGACAGTCACCGGTCACAACCCAACCGAATTTAGGCTCCTTGTCCTTGACGGTATGGCCACCCAGCACGGGAATTCCAACCTGTCCGGCCACCGATTCCGCACCTTTCAGAATATCTGCGAGTATGTCATTGGGCAGCTCATCACTGGGAAATCCAGCCACGTTTAAGGCAAACATCGGCCGACCGCCCATGGCATAGATATCCGACAGGGAATTCACAGCAGCGATCTGGCCGAACGTATAAGCATCGTCCACGATCGGTGTGAAAAAATCGACGCTCTGGATCAGTATTTTCCCATCAGGAAGATGATATACTGCAGCATCATCCAAAGAATCGTACCCGACATTGTCGGAAACAGCCGGCATGGGTTTTAAGCGGGTCAGTACTTGATTCAGGTCCTCCGGACTGAGTTTACACGCTCAGCCGGATCCTGAACTCATACTGGTAAGTTTGAATTGCTTCTGTGTCATGGAAAATGATTCATTTAAAAGGTATGAAATTTATATTGAACAGATGTTATGACTGTGTAAAAGAATATGGAATTTTGATTTTGAGTGGAAACCGGCGGGAAAGTACCCACCGGCTTCGGGATTCCGCAGGATAATTCAGTTTCCGGCGCTCATGGTGTTTTCAGATTTGTATCCTCATGGGATGCTCCAATTCTTATTTCAACATCCGCACTATCAGGATCTTCAACGGTGATGGCCATCTCATACTCCTGATACTCCGATCCGGTATTTGAAAACTCGAAATCGAACTGAATCGTGCCGTCATCGTTTAGCACTACTTCAATGACGGACGGTTCTACCCCCTGAGCGGTCAGTTGGGACTGAATCTGAGCCGCCAGTTCGTCAGGATCAAGCGTATCACCGGTCAGACTGATGTGGAATATCTGACGAAAAGCCACATCGTAGGCCGGACGGGTGGAGGTCTCATTAATGGTTGTAAAATTGTACTCCAGAACTTCCGGGTTGCCTTCCAGAGCCGCCTCCAGTTCTGCCAGACCCTCCGATGTCAAATTATGTATGACCGCTGATACGTGGGTTCTCTCCTGTTCATTTTCAGCCGAAATCCAGGTGTCAGCGCTGCTGGCATCAGGCATGATGCTGTCGGGAAGGATACTCAAGGGGTCGCTGACAGATCCTGCCAGAGAATATTTGACAGCATAACCCACCGTTTCCGTATGCTGCAGGGGCATGTTGCATGCCACAATGAACAGGGCCAGAAATGCCGTTGCAAGGACAGTCCGAAATTTGTGAGATTGAATGTATCTGATCATTTTTAATATGCTCCCATTATGATTCTTTTTGCGGGGAACCGAATCCAATTCCAGCGTTGCCGCTTTCCCCTCGACCCACTCTACGACTTCGGTAAACTGGTCGTCAAACCGGTGGGCGGTAAGGATTTGCTTCAGATTTTTCATATCAGTACCCCGGTGATTATTCGTGTATTTCGTTAACCAGTTGTATGGTTTCATGTTCTATTTCTCCTGTCAACTGATTCACTGTGGGATTTGAAGTTGTGCTGGGTCGATCTGTTTTTTCTATGAAAACCCTGAGTTTCTTTCGGGCTCTGGACAGTCTGCTTTTTACCGCCGATGTGCTGAAGTCCCGCAGCTGCCGTGTGATCTCGGATATGCTGAATCCTGCGATCTCATACAGCAGCAGGGTCGTACGTTCCTTGGGACTGAGTGCCGCCAATGCCAGCCGCAAGGTCAGATGCAGCTCGTTTTCCGGCCGATACACCGACGGGAATTGATCCGGAGGAACTTCATGACTGATCTTCCGCCGCATGAATTGTTTCCGATGATCAAAATACGTGCGTGTTATGATCTTAAACAGCCAGGAGCGGAAACGGTCAGTTTCTTTCAGATGATCCAGTTTCAAAAATGCCTTCAGCAGTGCTGACTGCAGCACTTCCTCTGCTTCTTCCGGCTGCCAGGATGCACAGAGTGCCCGGCAGTAGTTCAAAGCATCATTGAAGTGCGGTTTCAACAGCTCCGAGAACAAGTCGGATTTCAATCAGCCTCCCTGAATTCAAAGTCAACAATTCCAATTTCCCCAATTGTGGATATGGGCCCATATTCCATTCAGTCTGTTAATCAGACTGTCAAAAAACAAGAATGGTCGCAGAGAAAATTAATCTGATTTGCTATTGGCCGCCAAATTGGAAAAACAAGCCGGTACCCTGCCGGGAATCACAGTGAAATTCGGAATCGGACCCCCGACAACAGATGAAAAACAGTTCAGCTGATTAATGGATATGTTTTTCTGATTATCTGTAAATAATTGATACATAATATGTTAAAACTTTTTTTAATGTTTTAGGTCTAAACTATGTGAGCTTGATGAGGTGAATATGGGATCGCATTATAATGGAAGCAACAGAGAAATATTGGTACTGGACGCTTGGATCAAATTGTCCCGGGCATTGGATACGGTAAAGAAGCAGGTGGTTCAGCCTATTCGGGAGCATGGACTCACAATGGCTCAATTCGGGGTGCTGGAACTTCTGTTTCACCTGGGACCGCAGTGCCAGAAAACCATTGGCCAAAAACGTCTGACCACCGGCGGCAATATCACCCAGATTGTGGACAATTTAGTGACGGCCGGTCTCGTGGTCCGAAAAACTGATCCGGATGACCGTCGGTTCACGAGAATTACTCTCACTGGAAAAGGCAGAGACCGAATTACTTCCGCATTTGAATCACATCTGGAAAGTTTACTGAAAGCATTTCAGCCGTTGCCCAATATGGACCTAATGCAGCTGGCCGGATTGAGTAAGACCCTCGGAACCGGTCAGGACAACCCTGAAAATCAAATTAAAAAGGAAAAACACAATGAAGCAGTTAAGCATATCGATTCTGATACTATTAACAGTCGGGTTGACACAAACCCCGGCAGAAAGCGCAAACATGACTGAAAGACAGCTTGAAGCCAAACCGGCAGACAGCCGGATCGAATGGATTGGCAAAAAAGTAACCGGGCAGCACAACGGAACTCTGACGCTGGGCAGCGGAGTAATCGGCATCAGTGACGGCCTGGTTCAAAGCGGCCGCTTTGTATTTGATTTGACAAGCATCGTCGTACTGGATATTGAATCACCTGAGTGGAACCGCAAACTGGTTGATCATCTGGAATCCGAAGATTTTTTCAATACTCAGAAGTACCCCGAAGCGCTGTTTGAAATTACCAGCACAGAACCGCTCGAGAGTATTACCGCGGACGGGGCGAACATGAATGTAAAAGGACGTCTGACAGTCAAGGGGATCACCCATGAGATTGAATTCCCGGCAGCCATCCATCTGGAAACAGACAGCGGACATGCCAGCGGTACCATAGAAGTGGATCGGACGTTGTTTGATATACGATACGGGTCGGGGAAATTTTTTAAGGGGCTCGGTGACAAGATGATCCATGATACATTTACTCTGAAATTTGATGTAATGGCCAAAGGATAACAGAGACGGCGGGGTGCACTGGTTGTTCGCTCCTCCAGCCGGAGTGCCCCAGTCTCTGAAATGAGCTGTTTCTGTTTTATGTGTCCGGGGGTTAAATTCCCGCTCATTTTGGGAAGGAAAAATGGGAAAGTTCTACGTTACCACTCCAATTTACTACGTCAATGACGAACCCCACATTGGACATGCATACACCACCATTCTCGCGGATGTGCTGGCACGGTATCACCGTTCTCTGGGAGATGAAGTATTCTTTCTGACCGGGACGGATGAGCACGGACAGAAAATCAAGGAAGCTGCTGACAAACGGGGTGTGACCCCTCAGGATCATGTGGATCAGTATGTGACCCGGTTTAAAATCCTGTGGGAAAAGCTGCACATTCAGTACGACGATTTTATCCGTACTACCGAACCGCGTCATACAGACCGGGTTCGGGAAATGCTGCAGAATCTCTGGGAACAGGGAGAAATTTACGCCGATGAGTATGAGGGATATTATTCAGTTTCGGAAGAACGGTTTATCACTGAAAAGGAACTGGAATCCGGTGAATTCCGCGAAATAAAAAAACTGAAGGAAAAGAATTATTTTTTCCGGATGTCAAAATATCAGGATGCCCTCATCAGTCATATAAAGAATAATCCACGCTTTATTTTGCCTGAATCCCGCCGCAATGAAATTCTTGGGTTTCTCAGGGAGCCGCTTGGAGATCTCTGCATCTCTCGTCCCAAAGCCCGGATGAGCTGGGGAATCGAACTTCCGTTTGACAAGGAGTATGTGACCTATGTATGGTTTGATGCCCTCCTGAATTATATTACCGCTGTCGGTTGGAATTCAGATTCTGATAAGTTTGACAAATGGTGGCCGGCCAACTTTCATCTGATGGGGAAAGATATTCTGACCACCCATGCCGTTTACTGGCCCACCATGCTTATGGCTGCCGGTATTCCGCTGCCGAAAAGTATTTTGGCTCATGGCTGGTGGCTTGTGTCGGAAACGAAAATGTCCAAATCGCTGGGCAATGTTGTTCGACCGCTGGATCTTGTGGACGAATACGGGGTGGATCCGGTGCGATATTATCTGATGCGTGATATGGTACTGGGACTGGATTCCAATTTCTCGATGGCATCCTTTGTAAAGCGGTATAACTCTGATTTGGCCAATGATTTCGGCAATCTCGTGAATCGTGTATCCATTTTGATCCGCAAGCATTTCGACAGCTGCATTCCTGAATCGGGAACGCATGACGAGTTGGATCAAGCACTCATTGCGGAAGCCCGGCATACTCCCGGAAAAGTGAAGGAGTATATTGCAGAACTGCGGATCAATGACGCCATTGAAACCACCATGGGACTGATCCGTAAAATCAATAAGTATCTTGAACAGCGCGAGCCGTGGAAACAGGTAAAAATTGACAAATCCCCAGGGTGTTCCGCAGGGACCACCTTGGCTCTGGCTGCAGATGTGCTTCGAATTGGGGGCCAGCTGCTGTTTCCGGTAATGCCCAACCGTGTGGGAGAAATCCTGAAAATACTGGGCGCTGACCGGATTCCGGTGACTGATTTTGAGATTGGCCGCCTTCAGGCGGGACTTCGGCTGGGTGAAGGCAAGTCCCCGTTTCCCCGTATTGATGCTGTCTGATGGAATTCATTGACACCCATGCTCATATTTACTACGATGTGTTTCAGGATGATCTGACGGAAGTGCTGGAACGGTCTGCAGAGGCAGGTGTAACCAAAGTAATCTGCATCGCTGTTGATCTGCCCTCCTCTGAAGCATCACTCGAACTGGCTGAAAAACACACGATGGTTTACGCCAGTGCCGGTATTCATCCTCATGAAGCAGCCAAGGCACCGAACAATTATCTGGCGAGGCTGGAAGAGTTTTCCGAACACCCCAAGGCAGTGGGAATAGGGGAAATTGGCTTGGATTATCACTATAACTTTTCTGAACCGCGAATCCAGAAACGGATTTTCCGGGATCAGCTGGAACTGGCTCGCAGTCTGGAACTCCCTGCGATAATCCATAACCGTGAATCAGATGATGATCTGCTGATTCAGCTGAAGGAATCCGGAAACAGGTACGGTGTAGTGCACAGTTTCTCAGGCAGCCCGGAAATGGCTGAGTCCGTATTGGAAATGGAATTATTGATATCATTCACGGGTATGATTACCTTTCTGAAAGACCCATTTGAGGATACGGTTGTATCGGTGGATCTGGAGCGGATTATGATCGAAACCGATGCTCCTTACCTCACCCCCAAACCTCATCGCGGCAAACGGAATGAGCCTGGTTATGTCCGATTTATTGCCGAGAAAATTGCCGAGCTCAAAAATGAGACTCTTGAATCGGTGGCAGAAATTACAACCCGGAATGCACTTGGTTTTTTTAAAAAACTTCAAAACTGATCCACATGTCTCCTCCCTGGAAAAAACCCAAATCTGATGACAGCCGACTTCCGCCGGAACCCCGAAAGTATCCGCCCATTCGAAAGCGCTGGGGGCAGAATTTTCTCATGGATCCCAACATATCCCGTAAAATTGCAGGTTTGACAAAGGCTGGCAAAAAAGACTTTATTCTTGAAATAGGACCAGGTCGCGGAGCGCTGACTCAATTGCTGAAAAAGACCGGTGCGAGGATCGCGGCGGTCGAAATAGATCCTCTGCTGGTCAGGGAACTGGAGCTAGATTTTGGGAGCAGCGTCAATATCATCGAAAAGGATATTCTTGAATTTGACCTCCATTCCTGCCCTGATAATTATATTGTCATCGGGAATCTGCCTTACAATATTACGTCTCCTGTCATATTCAGACTGCTGGAAACGCCTGGCTGGTGCAGAATCATTTTGATGATTCAGAAAGAAGTGGCGGAACGTATCTGTGCAGAATCCAACAGCAAACTGTACGGCAGGATGACGGTCATGGCGCAGACTTTTTCAAAGGTAAAAATTCAATTTTATGTTCCTCCCTCCGTGTTTTTGCCTCAGCCGGATGTCCATTCTGCGGTCATCACCATTGAGCCTGCAGAACCGCCGGATGTTGATTATGCCCGGTTTGCCGAACTGGTGAAGCAATCGTTTCTCCAGCGGCGTAAAACACTGCGCAACGCCCTTTCCGGAACAATGAATGCTCCTGCCAGAGAAAAATACGGCTCCCGCCGTGCAGAAAGCCTGTCGCCCCCGGATTTTGTTGATCTTTATAATCTTGTTTTCAAGCAATGACAAGAAGTAAATTAAGTGCTTTTTCTTCTGGAAATAGTGTTGATTTTGTCGTTTTTTCTCCAGAGTTCTTATGAGGATCTTTTATGGCAGCCAAAAAGACAGCTAAATCTGATAAATCAGTGAAGGATAAAACCAAGCAGGGAAGTACGGCTTCGAAAAAAGAAGCGGTGCTTGATCCTGAAGAAGTCTCCACGGAAACAGATGAGCTGTTAACCCACGAAAAGCAGCCGAAAGCCAAGTCAAAAAAACAGACTGCACTGGAGAAAAAACTGCAGCGGATCGGCAGTGATGCCAATCGTGCCCTGAGCAGATATCTTCAGGAAATCGGCCGGTTTCAACCCCTTGATCCTTCCCGTGAAGTCGAACTGGCCTGTCGAGTGAAGCAGGGCGACCGCAGGGCGTTGAAGGAACTGACGGAAGCAAACCTGCGATTTGTGGTCAGTGTTGCGAAGGATTATCAGGGACAGGGGCTTCCGCTGACGGACCTGATCAATGAAGGAAATCTGGGTCTGATCAAAGCCGCGGAACGGTTTGATGAAACTCGGGGATTTAAGTTCATCTCCTATGCCGTTTGGTGGATTCGTCAGTCAGTCCTGCAGGCCCTGGCAGAGCATTCCCGTATCATCCGTCTGCCTCTGAACCGGGTTGGTACAATCAGCAAAATCAACAAAGCCAGTGAGCGGCTGGAACAGGAATTTGAACGTTCACCGCGGGATGACGAACTGGCCCGACAGCTGGATATGCGTTCTCACGAGGTGGCGGATGCGGTTCGAATCTCCCGCAGACATCACTCGCTGGATACACCCTTTTCTGATGAAGACAAAAACTGCCTGCTGGATGTAATCGAAGATACCAAGCAGGAATCACCGGACAAGTACCTTATGAAGGACTCACTCCGGGAAGAGGTTGAAGCTGCCCTGAACACCCTGAAGGAACGGGAGCGGGACGTAATAAAAATGTATTTCGGCATCGGCCGTGATTATGCTCTCACCCTCAATGAAATCGGAGAGGAATTTGATTTGACCCGGGAACGGGTGCGGCAGATAAAAGAAAAAGCCATCAAGCGTCTGCGTCATAAGTCGCGCAGCAAAAAATTAAGATCGTATTTAGGGTAACCACAAACAAAGGAAGTATTGGATTGATTATCGTTAATGTGAATGACGGCGAACCATTTGAAAGAGCATTAAAACGTTTTAAGAAGAAATTCGAAAAAGCCGGCGTCCTGCGGGATGTAAAACGCAAAGCATATTACATGAAACCCAGTGAAGCCAAACGTATCGCCGCCCAAAAAGCCGCCAAAGCTCGTCATCGCATGATGCGGCTGCGCAATCTGAGCCGGTAACTTCAAACCGGCACTGTTATAATACTATCTGACTGCTGAACGGAGCCTGGCTGCTTCGCAGCAGGTCGGCCTGTCCTCGGATTCCTCCGGGGGTTTTTTGTTTCACGGAACAGGCCAAATTCAATCGCCGAATCCTCCCCTTCCATTCAGTATACTGGAAGTCCAAACGAACTGAACCAAAGAACCCAGCCTTGCACGGAAAACGGTTTCTGTTCCATTCATCATTGTTTTTTCATTTTGGGTCCGATCCCTCCATCAATTCAACCGCCGGACGATGCCTGCAAATGTCCGTTCTCCGTTTGCCCAGTATGGGTTTTAATGCCAGCAACTGAACTGTGCAGTGGCGAAGAAGTACGATTCCTCGTGAATAGATCGTCTGCGGTTTGGATTGCGTTGTTATAGTAGCTGGTCCGCATATTTCACGAGAATATCTATGCGTAAAATGCTTCGCATTTTCCGGTCAATGAACCATCAGGTCGTTTCTGTTTCAATTACGCTCGATATTTGTCTCATTGTATCGTCCAGCACAATGTCGATGAATTTCCCCGCCCGTCAGCTGACGGGTGAGGTATCATTAGTGATATGATCAATTTTTTTTTTCTCCGCCACGCCAAATGGCGGATTTCCAACAAGCGGCGGGGAATACACCCAGTTACACTCGTCAGTCAGGAGACGGATTAAAAATCCGCCCACTGGCGGATTCAAACATCTTCGCAGGCTTTGCATAATCAACCCGCTCCGTCATCTCATTTCGAAGCCTCATGAAACATCCGGGCCAGTACTGTAAACAGAAAACAGGCTGACCACGCAAGACCACATAAAAGCGATTGACCCACGCCCAGACAATGCAAGAAGGATTGACATTAATCTTGAGAGCCACAGCGAAATGCTACCGGTGAGTTTGCACATTGGCATAATTTCAATGTAGTTCTGCGTTTCCTGATGGAGATCAAAGACCAATTGAACATGCTCTAAGTACGGAGTTTTTATGAGGTGACGATAATGTGCAGATGTATGGCATAACAACAATGCCTTGCCGCCGGACTGTCAGCCGCGGGTCCGCTGGCTCGCTTTGTAACAACATTGCGTTTGTCCTTTCGGTCTGGTTCATTCAATGCCTGCAGCTGCAGATGGCAGGCGATATGTGCAGCAACATTCACCTTTGATGTATCTATAAAAAATCGGGATTGAGCTTCAGTTTCTTTTCATTCAGAATTTAATTGAACTAAATTAGACCGCTGGTCAAAGGAGTCATTCAATGCTTTCAAGTTTGCAACAGGAATTGAAGTCTGCCATGAAATCCGGTGACAAAGCACGGATTGCGGCCCTGCGCAATATGATTGCCAAACTTCGGGCAAAGCAGATTGATAAAGGTTCAGATCTTACCGATAGCGACAGCATCAAAGTGCTGCAGGGGGTCGGCAAACAGCTAAAAGATGCACTGCAGCAATACCGGAATGCCGGGCGTTCTGATCTGGCAGAAAAAGAAGCCGCTGAACTGAAAGTATTGGAAGAGTTCCTTCCTGAAGCCTTGTCCGAGGAAGATATCAATTCAATCGTCAAGAGGTTCATTGCTGAGACCGGGGCACAGTCCATGGCCGACATGGGTCGTGTAATGCCGCTGGTAATGAAGGAAATTGCCGGTCGCGGTGACGGCAGATTGGCACAACAAATTGTTAGGGAGCACTTAGCATAATGGATATGAGTATTGTAGATCTTGTCATTATCGCCATTCTGATTGCCTTCGCCGGGATGGGCGCCTGGCGCGGGTTTGTCATTGAAATTGGCCAGATTATCGGTCTGGCAGGCGGAATAATCGTGGCAAACAAAACCCACACAATTCTGGCAACCATGTTTGAATCGTCCATTGCAAATCCACAGGTTCGGCTGGTGGTTGCGTATCTTTCAATTTTCCTGGTAATTACCATTCTGGTGGCATTCATGGCCAAGGCAGTAAGTAAGATGTTTGAGTTCCTGATGCTGAACTGGCTTAACCGCCTGCTTGGCGCTGTTTTTGGTATAGTGAAAGGATTTCTCATTGTAAGCGTTGTCATTTTTGCAATAGATATGCTGCCGCAGGCTGAAAGTCTTCGAGGTCAGCTGCATTCCGGTTCCTCCATGTATAAACTGAGTAAAGCCATGAACGACTGGATTATGACAAATATCGATATGTCAGATACTTACAAGGATGTCGAGGGTAAAGTGCAAAGCCAGTTTCAGGGCGATGAAAGCCTTGAAAAAGCCAAAAAGTATCTGGAAGAAGAATAAACAGGCTGTGTCTGCCCGGCATTTAATTAAGATTTGAAAAATCATGGGGCCAGCTGAGCTGGCCTCTTTTTATTCCATGAAACTAGCACCCAACATCGCCAGGGATCTTGGCTTTGATACTGTCAAAAACTGGCTGAAAGAACGCACCCATTCGGAACAGACTGTTCAGGAAATAGCCCGGCTGTTTCCATCCTCCGACATCAACATCATCCGGCATCGTCAGACGCTTGCCAACGAAATCGCAGCTGCATTTGACAGAGACGAGTCCACACCGCTGCGGGAATTCCCCGATATCACATCCTGGCTTCCCAGCTTGAATATCGTCAATACACGACTTTCTCCGGAACAGTTCCGGGAGCTCTATCAGGTGATTGTCAGTATTCGGGAACTGAAGCATTATCTGGCCCGGGATCACTTTCCGGTCTGGCATGAGTATGCCGTCGGCATGGCAGATCTTGAAGAACAGGAAAATCATATTCGACGGGTGTTTGATGATGAATTTCAGGTCCGCGACAGTGCCAGCGGAGAATTAAAGCAAATTCGCCGGTCTATCAGACAGACAGAATCCGCCATTCACCGGAGAATGCAGGACCTGTTCAGCGAAGCGCTCTCCAACAACTGGCTCAATGGTGATAAAATTGTCTGGCGCGAAGGACGGCTGTCCCTGCCGATGCGGGCCAGTCACAAGCGGAAGATCAAAGGAATCGTGCATAGTGAATCCGGTACGGGGCAGACTTCCTTTGTTGAGCCGTTGGAAATCATTGAGCGGAATAACGATCTGGCTGAACTTCAGTTTGTGGAGCGGGCTGAAATCCAACGGATTCTGCAGGAACTAACTGCAGAATTCCACCCGCATTACGAATGCCTGGAGGAATCTCTGGCTGTCATGGTCCGTTTTGACATGCACGCTGCGTTTGCCCGCTTCTCTGAAGTTACCAGCGGTACCCGTCCCGAGTTCACCTCGGACGGTTCAATCAGTGTGGAGCTGGGCCGAAACCCGATCCTGGAACTGAGCGGGAAAAAGGTGGTCCCGCTGAATCTGAAACTCAACAGATCCACCCGGGTCCTGCTGCTGTCCGGTCCCAATGCCGGCGGTAAAACCGTCACCCTGAAAACAGTCGGACTGTTTGCCATACTTGCCCAATGCGGTCTGAATCTGCCGGCCTGGAAAACAAACCTGCCTGTTTTCACCCGGATTGTAACGGATATCGGAGACCAGCAGTCCATCGAGAATGATTTATCCACCTTTTCCGCCCATATCAAAAACATCAAGTACATCCTGAAAGTGGCCGATGAACACACCCTGATCCTGATGGATGAACTGGGTACCGGAACCGATCCGGATGCCGGAACAGCCATCTCACGAGCGCTGCTGGAGAAACTGATCCAGCGCAGGAGTCAGGTGGTGGCGACCTCCCATCTCGGCGCACTGAAAATGTGGGCTCATGATACAAAGGGCATTATCAACGGTGGGATGATATTCGACCCCGACCGGCTGGCACCCACCTACGAACTCAGTATCGGACATCCCGGCGGCAGCTTTGCCATTGAAATTTCAAAGCGGATCGGTCTGCAGCCGGCGATTATTGAACGGGCAGAGGAACTGTTCGGTGATTCCTCGGTGAAACTGGAAATCCTGCTGAATGATTTGGAAGCACGGCAGGCCAAAATCAGGAAAATGGAAAATGATATCGGCAACCGGGCTCGAAAGCTGAAAACCCGTGAAGACCGGATCAACGAACTGGAAACAGAGGTCAAACGGCATCATCGCAATGCCCGCAGTGAGGCATTGAAAGAGTCCAGGGAAATTATTGCAAATGCCCGGCGCGAGGCCGAAAATCTGGTTCAGCATATCCGGAAAAAAGATGCAGGATCAGAGGCCATCAGAAAAACACGCACCACGATTGAGAAACGGCTGAAGAATATTGACCGGAAGCTGCGGTACAGTGACGATGTCCCCGGCGGTGCACTGAAAGCAGAAGAAGCGGCCAAAGGACTGCAGGTAAAAATACCTCATCTGGATGAATCCGGTGTGATCGTTCTGCCGCCGGACAACCAGCAGCGTGTGACTGTGGAAGTGAATGGAATCCGGATCAAACTGAAAGTCAATCAGCTGGTCCGGGATGTGTCTGAGGAAAAACCGTCCGGGACCGTAACAGCCGGGACCAATGAGGTCTCTCAGCCCGAGAGTTACCGGATTGATCTGCGCGGCATGCGGGTGGAGGAAGCAGTGAACTACCTCGAAAAATATCTGGACGGAGCACTGATTGCCGGTCTGAAAGAAGTGGAAATACTCCACGGAAAAGGGACCGGCGCGCTGATGGATGCGGTCCGAAGTTATCTGAAAAGGCAGCCTTTTGTGAAATCCTATGATTTTGCCCATCCCGATTTCGGCGGGGCGGGAATCACCATTGCGGAGCTGGGCTGATGGGCAGAATTTCCCAGCAGACCATTGAATTCATCCGCAGCAAAGCGGATATCGTTGAAGTGGTGGGGCAGTATGTCCAGCTGAAAAAGGCAGGGCGTAACTACAAGGGGCTGTGTCCCTTTCATGATGAGAAAACCCCTTCTTTTGTGGTCAGTGAGCAAAAGCAGATATATCACTGCTTCGGATGCCACGAAGGCGGCGGTGTCATCAATTTCATCATGGCCATTGAAAATATGGAGTTTGTGGAAGCAGTTAAATTTCTGGGGGAGAAGTACGGCGTCGAAATTGAGAGCGGGGATTCCGGAAAACCCAAAGAACTGCTGGCCCAGCTGAGCGAAATGCACGAGCTGGCAGCAAAACAGTATGCTGCAAATCTGGATACGCCGGACGGTAAAAAAGTGGTTGAATATTATCGGGATCGGGGACTGGATCAGCGGACTGTTTCCTATTTTCAGCTGGGTTACAGCGGGAAGCAGGAAACTGCCATTCTGGAACTGCTGCGCAGTAAGAACTTTTCCAGTCAGGCAATGCAGGAATCCGGCCTGATAATATCTACGGACAGAGGATACAAAGACCGGTTTGTCAGCCGGACCATGTTTCCCATCCGGGATACCCGAAAGCATCTGGTGGCCTTTGCCGGAAGGGTATTTGACAGTGATCATCCGGCCAAGTACATGAACAGTCCTGATACACCGCTGTATAACAAAAGCCGCATCCTCTATGGATTATGGGCATCGCGGGAAGCCGTCCGGAAGCAGGATCAGGTGATTGTCGTGGAGGGCTATCTGGATTATCTGCAGTTGTATCAGGCAGGGATACAGAATCTAGCGGCGGTGTCGGGAACCGGTTTTACGGATCAGCATGCCTCGGAAATCCGGAAATACAGCCGCAATGTGGTGCTGGCATACGACGGTGATTCTGCCGGAATCAAGGCGGCTGTTCGGGCAGGATTTGTCCTTCTTCAGCAGGGACTGGAACCAAAAATCATTGTACTGCCTGAAGGGCTTGATCCGGATGACTGGGTGAAGCGGGATGGTCCGGAACCGTTTTTGGAATCGGCTGCTTCGGCGAAGGGGCTGCTGCGGTTTCAGTTTGAGAAATTCGGTACAAAGCTGGAAAGCACCAGTGACAAGGCGCAGTACCTGAATCAGGTGCTGCAGGAGCTGGCGGGAATTTCCGATCAGGTGACCCGAGAGCTGTATCTCCGGGATTTTGCGGATATCACCGGTGTCAAGGAGCAGACGCTCTACAATGCGCTCCAGGATATTCTGAACAGGGCACGTCAGCGTCGTCCAAAACCTGGGCAGGCGAATGGGCAGGAAGTCAAATTGGCCACTCGGCTGTCGGATGGGCATTCAACGCTGGAAGACGAGCTGCTGCAGCTGTGTTTTGTCCCGGATATAAATGTAAGGATGATGCTCTATGATCATCTTGATCCGGACTGGCTGCGGTCTCAGGTAACGCGGCGGATATATGAAAAGGTGTATATTCATCTGCATTCAAATGTCCAGCCTGACTCCGGGGTGGTGCTGGACGGGCTGGAATTTCCGGAAGACCGCCGGAGACTTAGTGCTCTGGTGCTGGATGTGGATAAAATTCTGGCCGACCGGGACATGGCTGTGGAATGTCTGGTGCGTTTGGAACAGAAGTATATACAACGTGAGTTGGAAACCCACCGGGAACAGCTGAAGCAGGCTGGGACGGACCCGGAACAGATGAAGCAGCTCGTGGGACGAATCTCGGAACTTCAGCAGCAGCAGCAGGCGGTACACAGTAAATATCAGTGACAGTAAATGTTTGTCGATCTGTAATTATTCCCGTTAAATTTCATGCCTTTCCTGATGAATGAATTCATTCATTGGTGAGGTTTGCGTATTGTGCGCTGTCGATCAGTGTCATTAAAATACCGCACATCGGGCCCTTAGCTCAGCGGTTAGAGCAGCGGACTCATAATCCGTTGGTCCGGGGTTCAAATCCCTGAGGGCCCACAATGATAAACTCCTGATAATTATTATCTTATCAGGAGTTTTTTATTGAAATATAACTAGTCTCAAAACTCGTTTAAATACCCTAAAATGGCCTAAAATGGACACGTTTTGTCACAATTTCGTCACAATTTTGTCGCAGTATTGTTAAAATTCCGAAGACTGATCAACGTATAGCAACTATGATTATGTGATCATTGTGAAATAAAAACGGTTTTCACTCTAACACGATATTAAATATTTCAACAAAATTGTATCATATTAGTTTGGATTCGATCAGGTTGTATGGAATCTAATCTCAGCATCTGATTTATGAGACGTTGATTCTATTTTAGTTAATAAGCGAAGGAAGGTCATAATTAATAAATTGTTCAACACTTCGGCTTAGAAGTATGCAGGATTCTCATCGAGAAATAGTTCTCCATTGCGGTAGTAGTACAGTGATTTAGGGGCATAATTATGAAAACAACCAATTTGATAATATTTATATTGTACAAGTACTGCAAATTTTTGCCTAAAGTTCAATGACAACTAGTATGAATAAAATTCAATGACTGGCAATCTGGCACTGATGGTAGTTGAATGAAAATAAACATTATTACAAAGTTTTGGGATTTAGAATAAACACATGAGGTGGGTACTGTATTATACATTTCTTTCCAAAACCACCCTATACTAGCAAGCGTGAACTTGGAACTTGTGCTATATAGCTTTGCAAACTTTTTCCAAATAGTAAAACTGTCTTTACCAGAAAATTATTTAGAAGTTACTATTCCAATTACGTAATTTTTACATTGTGTTTTCATATATGTAAATTTAATTGTACTTAGATCACATTTATTAAATGTAGGTGGTCCGCACCCTTTTGATAATGAACATATACTATTGTTATTTAACGTATTAACCAGGATTTTGGATGAGTTATAGTTGCGTAGAAAATAGATATGCTGCTTTTTGGCAATGGAATTTTTCTCAAAATCATTTGTTCCCTTCATATCAGATGAAACAATTATTTAGTCTTTATGATAAGGATGATTATTATACAATAGACTCTATATACAAGGCTATCCATATTGATGATGTTGATCAATTGAGAACTACCATTGAAGAAGTTAAAACATTCCAAACAGAACGTGATGTATTCGCGCGTTTCTATAAATCATCTAATAGTCTTGGCTATTTTGCTGGCAAAATTTGCTTTATCTCCGGTGACGAAACTGATCAGGATAAAATTGTGGGATTCTTTCAAATTCTGTTAGATGATGGTTTTAATATTGATGATTATACGTTCACTCAGCAACATTATTTAAGTTTCATCCGTAATACTAATGATAACATAACGGTCTGGAAAGCTCATGAAGAGTTAATGATCAATTTGCCAGTAGAAAAGCAGATTGACATGTTATATCAGAGTACATGTTTATATGCAAATAAAAATGCAAGCAATGCATTTGGTGTAGAAAGTTTCCATGAAATTTTGGGGATTTCTTACGAAAGTCTAGTAAATGAAAGAACTTTTAATGATTTATTTAGAAGTTTTATTGTAAACGACTATGTATTATTGGATTACGAGTCATTTGATACCCCATCAGGTAATGATTGGTATGGTTTAACGACCCTTATAGCAAATGTAGTTAATGGATATGTGGAAACTATCTGGGAGATTAGCAAAGATATCACAATTCAAAAACAAAATGAATTAAAGTTGAAGCGTACTATTGAGGAGCTGGAAAGGGTTAAGAGTCAAATAGAAAAAGAGAATATATATTTAAGAGAAGAAATACAACTATCCCACAATTACAGTAAAATTATTGGTAATAGTGAAGCTGTACTGAAAATGTTAGGCCTTGTAGAATTAGTTGCTCCGACTGATACCACAGTTCTAGTACTTGGCGAGACTGGAACAGGCAAAGAGTTAGTGTCAAGAGCGATACACAATACTAGTAGTAGATCAAATAAGCCGTTAATTAAAATTAATTGTGGAACTTTATCTCCAAACTTAATAGAAAGTGAGCTATTTGGACACGAAAAAGGATCCTTTACAGGTGCAATACAATCTAAAACGGGCAAATTTGAATTAGCAGATGGCGGAACGATTTTTATTGATGAAATAGGAGAATTACCTAAAGATCTGCAAACAAAATTCCTCAGAGTTCTTCAAGAAGGTGAAATACAAAGAATAGGGAGTAATAAATCTATATCAGTTGATGTTCGTGTGATTGCAGCAACTAACAGGAGTTTAGAACAATTAGTTCAAAATAGGCGTTTTCGACAAGATCTATATTATCGCTTGTGTGTATTTCCAATTACTTGTCCACCATTAAGAGAACGAGTTGAAGATATAACAAATTTGACAAGGCATTTTGTTAATTACTTTGAGAAAAAAATTGGAAAGCAGATTGCAAGGATTCCAGGCGAAGCGATTGAAGAATTAAAAAAACATAACTGGCCTGGAAACATCCGTGAACTTAAAAATGTAATTGAGCGAGCTGTAATAATTTCAAGAGACAATGAACTAAATATCGATCTAGGACCAAGCCGAGATTTCAGAGCAGAAAACTCACCTAACCTTGTACCTCTTGAAGAAATTGAACGTGAACATATACTTCACGTACTTGATTCTACAAATTGGAAAATCACAGGTCCAGATAGCGCATCAAAAATACTTGATGTAAATCCTTCTACATTGTATTCAAGATTGAGGAAACTAAATATCACATTGCCAAATAGAAAATAATTCACTCTTGATATATCAATACTTATTCGTTAAATATCACCAACACATAGTTGCCGCAAAACAATTCTCCGTGATTAATATTGAATACTAGTATTTCCTAATATACTGTATATATTAACTATAAATAGATAGCAAAAATATGTCCTCTGCTTGGTATATTTTTTGATTTCTATAAGTTATGAACTCACTCCAATGTCCCACGATTGACAATTCAGTCTTCATTCGAATCGTTTTCAAGATCCCAAAAGAGCTTAATCCTCAATTTGAATCGATACTTTTACCAAGTATTTCACTCACTAGAGAATGCAAACATTGCTTAAAAGTATCATTGTTGAAGGACTCAATTGAAAACATCCTTATTTATCAATATGAAGAACAGTGGAATACTTTACTTCAATTGATGGAGCGAATAAACAGCCCAGACTTTTTAATTGTTAAGAAAGCGATAGAATTATCAGTGTCTCCGCCATTGATATGTCTTAGTAGATGTTATCGGTATTGTCAGAATTGTGGAAATTGTGGTACATCAAAATTATTATCGGAGTTGATGGAATATCTCTACTACACAGCAAGTTGATGACTAAACCAACAGGGGGAAAAGATGATAAAAAACCTTTCGATTAGCAGAAAAATGATTTTTGGGTTCGTTTCAGTTTTATTACTGCTATTGGCAATATCTGTTACAGGCTATCTCTCCATATCTAGATCAAGTAATGATTTTGCGACTTACAGAAATTATGCGCGTAGTGCAAACCTTTCAGGTAGAATACAAGCAATGGTATTGTATGCTCGTCTGAACTTCAAAGCTTATATGGTTGCCAATAAAGATAAGGACAAAGATTTATTCAATAAACGTATTGGTCAAATGATGGAATTCATTGATGAGGCCAACACTGATATTACAGATATTGAAAGAGCTACTCGGATCGATACTGTGGAAGTCTTGGCAAATTTGTATAACAATACATTTAAGAAGATTGAGAGCCTTATAGAAATCAGGGATGATGGGGTAATTAACAACCTAGATGTTATAGGTCCGAAAATTGAAAAGAACCTATCCAGTATTATGTCATCAGCAAAAGAAGATGATGACATGTCTGCTGCCTACAATGCTGGAACAGGTTTGAAACATCTTCTGCTTATGAGACTGTACGTTACAAAATTTCTTGAAAGCAACTCTCAATCGGCCATTGACAGAGTTGAAAGAGAGTACTCATTGCTATTGAATAGTATGAATACGCTTGACAAAGAATTACAAAATCAAGGCAGAAGAAGTATCCTCGGAGAGGTTAACTCTCAAATCAAACAGTACTATGAAAACTGGGATACAAAAGTTGTTCCTTCAATCTTGGAACGTAATGACCTAATTAATAACGTCATGGATGTTGCTGGTCCTAGGATTGCAGATGAAATTGAGCAAGTAAAACTAAACTTTAAAGAAGATCAGGATGTGCTTGGTCCTAAACTGGAAGCAGCTAACAAAGCATCTATTACATTAATTATCATCGTTTCAATTGTTTCAATTGCTCTTGGTATATTTTTCGCTTATTACTTGATCAAGATCATTACACAACCTATTAACAATGTTGTAATTAGGTTAAAAGATATTGCACAAGGTGAAGGAGATTTGACTGTCAGACTAGATGTTGACTCCAAAGATGAGTTGGGTCAATTGTCACAATGGTTCAACACATTCGTTGAAAAAATACAAGATATTATCAGCCAGGTTGTAGATTCTACAAGACAGATTGCATCATCGTCTGAACAAATTTCTTCTTCTTCTGAAGAATTGGCTGCCGGGGCGGAAGAACAGCAAGCCCAACTGAGCGAAGTAGCTTCTTCTATTGAAGAGATGAGTTCAATGATACTGCAATCCAGCAACAATACAAAGTCAACAGAAGATGGTGCCAATAGAGTTATGGAAGAAACTCAGAATGGTCGCGACACAGTTAACAATACAGTAGAAAGTATCCAAAAAATAGCAGAAATTGTTGAAAAAACAGCTGACCAGATAAATATGCTTGAAAACCGTTCTTCTGAAATCGGAGAAGTAATTCAGGTTATCGATGATATTGCTGATCAGACCAACTTGTTGGCTCTTAATGCGAATATCGAAGCAGCCCGGGCTGGCGATGCAGGACGTGGTTTTGCGGTTGTAGCAGATGAGGTACGTAAATTGGCCGAAAGAACGGTTAATGCTACTGGTGAGATAGGTTCCAAAATTAAACTTATCCAAGGTGACGTAAGTGATTCAGTAAATGCGATGAAAATGATAACTGAACAAAGCGAGGATGGGAAAAATCGTGCAGCAGAATCTGGATCAGCACTTAACAATATTTCCTGCTCAGTTGAGGAAATTAATGATGCAATAAAACAAATTTCCCGAGCAAGTATGGAGCAGAGTACAGGAGCAGAAGAGATCTCAAAAAATGTGGAATCTGTTACAACTGTATCTCGCCAAGCTGCTTCATCGGCCCAAGAACTATCCGCTTCAGCAGAAAACTTGAATTCTGAGCTAGAATCGTTAACAGTTTTAATTTCTGGATTCAAAGTTTAGGGAGTTTATAATGGGAGAAATGCAAAATCAAAACACTGCTAATTTGGTTAACGAAGAAAAATCATCACGGCAAATTCAACTAGTTGGATTTCGTATAGAAAATGAAGATTTTGGGATAGACATTAGCAAGGTTCAAGAAATAAATAGAATGGTTGAAATAACAAAGATTCCACAATCAGCTGAATTTGTAGAGGGAGTTATAAATCTTCGCGGAAAAATCATTCCTGTCATTGATTTAAAACGCCGCTTCGGTTTCACAAAATCAACTACAAGAACTAAGGAAAACAGAATCGTTGTTATTGAAGCTTCTGGTAATACAGTGGGTTTTATTGTCGATGAAGTAAACGAAGTTTTGCGAATCAAGGAGGACTCGATTGAACCAACTCCTGAGTTAGTTAACTCAAATGTGGATATTCGGTACATTCAGGGAGTTGCGCAAGTAGAAGAGAACTTATTAATAGTGCTAAACACGGATTTGATCTTCTCAAAAGAAGAACAAATCTCATTGTCTGAAGTCGTAAGTTCTTGACGATTTACCGGTTTAGAAATGGATTCAATTTTTGCATTAGTAACTAATCCAAATTGTAAAAGTAAATGGTTCCCATATGCTCTGGGGGGGATAGTACTCATATCTTCAATTTTGGATGTCGATATCTGGGTAGTGCCTTTTCTATTCCTTGTTTTATTGGTAATCCCAACTATTCCCCCAGTTAAAACATTTGTCCGTAAAAAAATTGACTTATGCATTTTTCAAATGGAACTTGATCGACACTTATGGATGAAGTTTATTGATGATATCCCGCTAGCAACATTTGAGTTTGATCGTGAATTGACAATTACAAAATTTAATAATCACTTTGAGAATCTTTTAGAGTTAGATGACAATGTATCATATAAAGGTGTTCATTGGGATAAACTACTAAACGACTTCTTTTTTAGACTCACAGAATCAGCTTTAAACAAGGAGGACACAACAAAGGAGGCGATTACTGGGGATGAATATAAGATCAATACGAATAGAGGCCATCGATTACATGTTTTAGCATATACTACTCCAAAATTCCTTAACGATGAGTTAGTTGGTTGGAGAGGTTGCTTGGTGGATAATACAAAACTCAATAAAACAAATGAGGAGTTATCTAAAAAGGTTGCGTGGTTTGAAAAAATTTTAGATCACATACCCACTTCAATATGTATCAAAAGTCAATCACATAATTTTGAACTAGTAAATAAATCTTTTCTTGAATTTAACAAGTTAGAAGAAAAGCAGATAATTGGTAAAAGTGATTTGGAAATAAATAAAAATAGAGATCAAGTGTTAGAAGAATGGACAAGTGACATTGAAGTACTCCAACTTCTTGATTCATTATGCTATACAGAAGTTTTAACGGATGAGTATTGTAATAGGCGTTTTATCGATATAAAAAAAATACCAATATCATTTATTAATAATAACTCTAGATATGTGCTGAAAATAGCTAATGAGATTTCAGAGGAGTTAAAAATGAAAAACCGACATAGAGCATTGTTAGAAAGTATTCCATTTGGTTATGTGCTTCTTGAGCCCAATAAAACACTTGATTTAAGTTCGGTAAAGCTATTTATTAAAGAGTTAAATAATCAATTCCTAAGCATTACTGGACATACAAGTGCGGAAATTGTAGGTAAGTCAATGGATGCTATTTGGCCAATGTTAAAACTAGTTTGGAAAGAGATTTTTTTTGACATTGCTAAGTCAGGTGATTCTGAATACTATGATAATTTTACCTTTAACCATAAAAAGTACTTCAGAATATGTTGCTACTCGCCAAATAATGATCAATGTGCTGTATTATTCCAGGAAGTTCAGCAAGGGTCAACATTTCAGGTAATACCAAAATTAAACCCAGTTCAATCTGTCACTAGAACAAGTGACACGTTTGCAAGTCTGGTCTGGAATCAAGAAAATTCCTGTTTATTTTGGTCCGATAGTATTTATGAGATATTTAACATTGAGAAAGAAGAAGAAATTAGCTTAACAAAAATTAGTGATAGAGTTTATTATAAGGATATTCTCTCTTTTGAAAATTATTTGAATGAGATTCAATTAGGTAAATCAAATCCATACCATTTCTTCCGTATTTCATCTGATGGTCAAGTTAAGCTACTTAGATTGAATATAAATAAATCCTATAAAGAAGATGGATCATTTGATTTCTATGAAGGGATTTTTAGGGATGTTTCAAGAGCTAAGAATTAAGTAATGCAATAAAATACAGAATTTTCCAATAATTGTATAATACAGTTCACCACTATTTGATAATCTCAATGTACAGATAAACCTTTTACGAGAGTAAACTTCTTGATAATCTACCACTTAGTCCGCTACACAACGTCCTACCGTGTTAATAGCTCTTGGCGAATTCAAGTCTTCATGCTACCAAACCTATCGACAACTAGCTGTTCCTCACTTGAATTCGCCATATTTAATAATTTGATTTTGTTCTAGCTATGTTGACTCTATGAAGAACTTTGGGAAATGACTATGATAGGCACAATCCTTAACAGTGAAGTCCATTACCTGAAACAATTGTTTCTCTTTAATTGTGATCAACTCATCTTGTTTCTATAATTTGGTTCCAACTGAGTGACTATAAATCAAATGGAGTTTGAGTGTGAACCAAGATTTCGAATATAAGATCAATTATGACCCGGTGGATAATTTTGTGATATTAATAATTAATGGAATCATAACTCTAGATAGTATCCGCCAAATTGCCCCTGAAGTAGCAAAGTTTTGCTCAAATTATGACTGTCAATTGCTGTTAAATGATATGAGATTTGCTAAACTTGATGTTTCAGTTTTAGACGCTTATAATAGCCCTAGAGTAATGGAAAATTCAGGTATTACTAACAAATGGAAAATCCGGCGACTCTCGGACACCATTCCGGTGATTAGCCGGACAGCAAT
>CAZGNZ010000033.1:0-52288 GCA_964527215.1 uncultured bacterium
GAAATCCAAATCAGATGACTCTTTTTTGCTAAATAAAACGGGGGGTGGCCACTGCAGGATTTTGTGAATCATTTTTTACTGCAGAATCCATGTAAATTTTCAGCATAAAATTCAATCGTTTTTAACATTTAATCAGAGATGAGCATGAACAAATTCATTCTTGTACTTACCATTGCAGCCGCAGGATTATCTATTTTGGCCGGCAGTGAAATCCGCCCTCCTGAAGCCCAACAGAAACCAAAAATTTTAACCGCCCATGGTGATTCGCGTCAGGATCCCTATTTCTGGCTCAATGAACGGGATACCCCGGAAGTGCTGGCCTACCTGCAGGCAGAAAATGAATACACGGACCATGTGATGAAATCCACTGAGCCGCTTCAGGAAGAACTGTTCAGCGAGATCATTGGACACATCTCACCGGATGATGCCACCGTCCCCTATCTGTATAACGGTTACCTTTACTCGGCAGAATTCAAAGAAAATCTGGAATATCCCATTCTGAAGCGGGAGCCGGAAAAACTGCGTTTCCTGAGAAAAAAAGAGGTCATTCTGGATATCAATCAGCTTGCCGAAGGACTGCCGTACTGCGACGTTGATAACGTCAATGTCAGTCCGGATAACAGGCTGCTGCTTTTTGCAATTGACGAAGTGGGCCGCAGGGTTTACAAGCTTCGAGTGAAGAATCTGAAAACCGGCCGGTTCCTGCCGGATGAAATACCCAACACGACAGGCGCGACCGTCTGGGCAAACGACAACCAGACATTTTTCTATACCGTTAAAGACAGCACTCTGAGGGCTCATAAGGTTTTTCGTCACATAATGGGATCTGATCCGTCTCAGGATGTGGAAGTTTATCACGAAACGGACAATACGTTTTATGTGGATCTGGCCGTGTCAAAATCCGGTGACTACATCTTTATCAACTCGGGAAGCACAATTTCCGATGAAGTACGCTTCATTCATGCCGACCGGCCGTTGGATTCATTCAGAATCATCGAACCGAGAAAACCCGATTTTAAGTACAGGGTTTGGCAGCATGGTGCTGATTTCTACATTCTGTCCAACGATACGGGACATAATTACAGACTTGTAAAATCGGATACTGCCCACCCCGGGCAGGCTCACTGGGAAACCGTTATTCCGCACAGTGAGGATGTTTATCTTCAAAAACTGGATGTATTCTCAGACTACATTATCATCAGCCAGCGCAGGGACGGTCTGCAGCAGTTGAAAACAATGTCACTTCAGGATGGATCATCGTATCTCATTCCCTTTGATGATGCGGTGTATTCGGTCTATACAATCGATAATTTCGTTATGGATACCCATTGGCTTCGATTCAGCTATTCCTCCATGAATATCCCGCATTCAGTGTTTGATTTCAACCTGAAACACAAAACCCGGAAATTGAAAAAACAGGATCAGGTGCTGGGTGATTTTAATCCCGACAACTACATAACCGAGCAGCATTTCGCGACAGCCGATGACGGCACCAGAATCCCCATTTCTCTTGTACGATCAAAAAACTTTCCGCTGACACACAAAACACCGACGCTTCTGTACGCATATGGTGCATATGGATATCCGTCCGACCCATCATTCCGGATTCAGAGACTGCCGCTTCTTGATCGGGGATGGGTGTTTGCAATCGCCCATGTGCGCGGCGGAACTGAGCTGGGGTACGGCTGGTACGAGGATGGTAAACTGCTGAATAAAAAAAACAGTTTCACGGATTTCATCGACTGTGCCGAGCATCTGATTCAGATCGGATATACTGATGAGAATTATTTGTATGGTCTTGGCGGAAGTGCCGGAGGGCTGCTGATTGGGGCAGTCGCGAATATGCGACCCGATCTTTTTCGGGGACTGGTGGCTGAAGTCCCCTGGGTGGATGTGATCACTACCATGCTGGATGAAAGTATTCCGCTGACGACCGGGGAATACAACGAGTGGGGAAATCCGAACGATAAAACATACTACGATTACATGCTTTCTTATTCTCCGTATGACAACGTCAGGGCAATGGATTATCCCGCCATGCTCATCACCACCGGGTACCATGATTCCCAGGTTCAGTACTGGGAACCTGCAAAATGGACCGCCAGACTTCGGGAACGTAAAACCGACTCGAATACTCTGATTTTTAAATGCGACATGGAGTCCGGTCACGGCGGTGCTTCGGGCCGATTTGAAAAGTATCGCGATTATGCTCTGGTGTATGCATTCATGATTAATGAACTTCCTGCGGACTGACTTGAATTGAAATGATGGCGCCGGTTTAATCAGGCTCACCGCGCCTTTGCAGCCGAATACATTCATCTTTTTCAGACCTTAGCTGCCAGTAGTCGGTCACCAGCTTTCTCAGAAATACAAAATCATGACTGACCAGAATAAGGGCCGCCGGAACCTGAGCCAACGCTTCCTCCAGGCACTGAATGGAGGGCAGATCCAAATGGTTTGTCGGCTCATCCATAATAATGAGAGCAGGGGCTTTCAGAATGCCCTCTGCCAGCATCAGCTTGCGTGTCTCACCCGGACTGGGTCTGTCCGTTTCCAGCACCCGTTTGGGATCTGAATCCAAATGACTGACAATTGTCATCAGCTGTCCAATCGTCCGTCGGTCCGCCTTCCGGATTTGCTGAACCAGCCGGGCAGACTGAGCGGTATCAATCTCCTGAGGGATTACCAGAATCTCATCCCGGATTAATGCAAACTGCTGCAGTAGACATGTAATCAGCGTTGTTTTTCCGCTGCCGTTGGCACCGGTCAGACCGATTCTTGAATCCTCTTCAATTCTCAGTTCAGGCCAGATCAGCTGCCTTACTGCGTCAAGTTTTTGCTGACCTTCGGTGATTATCAGGGGAAACCGGTGGCTTCGGCTGCTGGTTTGAAATTCTATACCAAGATTTTTCCGCTTCACCTGTGTCAGGCCGGCTTTCTGGTTTTCAAGGATGCTGAGTCGATGCTGAACTTTTTTTAGCTGCTGCCCGGCCAAACCGTCTCTGCCTGTCAGTCTTGCCATATCAATTTTGGATTTTGCATCATGATCCCTGGGCGCAATATGTTTTTTAGAACGTTTCTTCTGCGCCTGATCCGCCAGGGACCGCTGCTGCCGAGCCTGCTTTCGCACTTTTCGAATCTGCCTTCTAACCTGTTTTTGCTGCTTCTCAGCATGTTTGCGGCTTTTACGAATTTCATTTTCCATATCCGTATAACCGCATCGGTACTGGGTTATTCCGGGAGATTCCAGCAACAGCATTGTATGACACAGATTATCCAGCAGTTCACGATCATGACTGACCAGCAGTCCGATGCCGTGAAATCGCCGCAGTGCGCCGGACAGAATCCGACGTGTATCGTGATCCACATGATTGGTCGGTTCGTCCAGAAGCAGAATATCCGGCCTGAGTGACAGCGCTGCCGCAATCTGATATCGTTTCCTTTCGCCATGGCTCAATGTCGGCCAGCGGTCTGCCCAGTCATCGCAGAGCCCCAGCATTCTGCGAATTTTCAAGGTATCCGATGAACAGGACTGATCAAACTGAGCCGCATTTTGAGGAGGATGATCCGTCTCCTGTCTGCAGTACACCGAGTTCCCGCCGGAAATAATCCCGCCGCGGATGCCGGTCAGTTCTCCTGCAATCAGTTTCAGCAGTGTGGATTTACCGGAACCGTTGGCACCCGCCAGTCCAGTCCAGCCCGGCGACAGCTGAAATGTGACATCCTCGAAAATGTCGCTGGGTGAACCCTCATAACAAAATGACAGATTTTGAATACTGAGATACTCGGTCATAATACCCTGTTGGTGTGAATATGGGTGGAAGCCTGAGAATCCGGGCAATCATTCGGATCAGGCATAGTCAGGAATGAACAGCGCTTGCAGGCGGTCTGTTCACGGCAGGTTTGAGGATTTATTTCATGGGTGGAAATTAAGACGCAATCGCCGGATACTAATAATTTATTTTCAGGTGTTACGTTTTTTTTGAACAGGTGAAAGTTCTGTAATCCATTCCGTATCCGTCAGTAATTTTCAATCATGGCAGAAACTGATTTTTCCGGTTTCGCAGCAAAATTCATGGGGGACAGATCCATATACGGCAAGATTTTCAATATACAGAGATTCTCCATTCATGATGGTCCCGGTATTCGTACAACCGTGTTTTTCAGCGGCTGTCCGTTAGACTGCTGGTGGTGCCATAATCCTGAGTCGCAGGACATATCTTCCGCAGCTGATTACGATTCGGATGCGCTGATGGAGGAAATCGTCAAAGATCTCATTTTCATGGATGAGTCCGAAGGGGGAGTCACCTTCTCCGGCGGAGAGCCGCTTCTGCAGTCCGGTTTTCTCGTTGAAATTGCACATCGCTGCAAATCCCTGGGTATTCACACCGTTCTGGATACTTCCGGCTGTGCGCCAACGGAACACATCCTGTCGGTCATCGAATACATTGATCTTGTGCTGTTCGATCTGAAGCTGACCAGCGACAGACAGCATCAAAAATATACCGGACAATCGAACCGTGCAGTACTGCAGAGCCTGAACTTTCTGGCAGAACGGAAACAGCCGCTGTGGTTCAGATTCCCGGTTGTGCCCGGAATCACGGACACCCCTGAAAATATCAGCGGAGTTATCGAACTTGTCCGTTCATATCCGCTTCCGGTTCAGACCCACCTGCTGCCGTATCACAGATGTGCTGATCACAAATACCGGCATTTGAAAAAAAAGAACCGTCTCAACGACCTTAAAACAGTTTCTTCCTCAGACCTTATTCCGCTTGCCGAAGAGTTTGAGGTCCATGGCTGCCCCGTGATAATTGGAGGATGATGTGAATTCAAGAATATCCAGACTGAGACAGAACAGCTTAGATGCCCGTCCTTCCGTTTCCCCTGAAAGAGCGCGTCTGATCACGGCATTTTATCAATCGGGAGAAGCCCTGCATCAATCTGTCCCGGTCCAGAGAGCGCTTGCTTTCAAGCATGTTCTGGAGAACAAATCCCTGTGTATTCAGGATGATGAACTGATTGTGGGTGAACGCGGACCTGCGCCGAAAGCCACCCCGACATTCCCGGAAATCTGCATTCATTCCCAGCAGGATCTGGAAATTATTCATGGTCGGGAAAAGGTATCCTTCAATATATCCCCGAAAACCAGAGAAGAATACCGGACCGCCATCGAGCCATTCTGGCGGGGAGTCAGTGTCAGAGATAAGATTTTTGCAGAGCTGCCGGAAAACTGGAAAGCGGCATATCATGCTGGAATTTTCACCGAATTCCAGGAGCAGAGAGCACCGGGGCACACGGTTCTGGACGGAAAAATCTATCAGAAGGGAATGCGGGATTTACAGGATGAGATTCAAACTGCCGTGGCTGCCCTGAATTTTGAAGAAGACGCCGATGCGCTTGCAAAACGGGACGAGCTTCGGGCGATGAGTATCGCGGCCGATGCCGTCATCAATTATGCCCGACGGCATGCCGAACAGCTCCGTTCCATGCATCGTGCTGAGAACAATCAGCAGCGGAAATCAGAGCTGCAGCAGATGGCAGAAATCTGTTCGCGTGTTCCGGCCTGCGCTCCCCGTACGTTTTGGGAAGCCCTGCAGTACTACTGGTTTGTCCATCTGGGAGTAATCACGGAGCTCAACCCATGGGATTCATTCAATCCCGGCCGTCTGGACCAGCATCTGTATCCGTTTTACCGGAAAGAAATGGAAGCCGGCACATTGAATATTGAGCAGGCAAGGGAACTGCTGCAGGCATTCTGGATCAAATTCAATAATCATCCGTCCCCTCCGAAGATGGGCGTTACCGCACGGGAAAGCAATACGTACACTGATTTCACATTGATAAATCTGGGCGGTGTAACCCCCTCAGGCCATGATGCGGTCAATGAGCTTTCATATCTGATCCTTGATGTTATTGAGGAAATGCGGCTGCTCCAGCCCGGCTCCATGGTTCAGATCAGTAAAAAAACACCGGACCGCTTCCTGCACCGTGCACTGGATATTATCAAAACCGGATTCGGTCAGCCGTCTGTGTTTAATACAGATGCGGTGATACAGGAACTTCTGAGACAGGGTAAATCTCTGGAAGATGCGCGCAGCGGAGGGTGCAGCGGATGCGTAGAAACCGGTGCGTTCGGGAAAGAGGCCTATATACTGACCGGGTATTTCAATTTACCCAAAATTCTGGAGCTGACCCTGAACAGAGGAATTGATCCCGGATCCGGTAACCGCCTCGGGCCAGATACCGGCAGCCCGGAAAATTTCAACTCGTTTGAAGACCTGCTGACTGCCTGGCAAAAACAGGTAGCCTACTTTGCGGACTTGAAAATCAAGGGCAGCAATATCATTGAACGGATCTACGCCAGATCCATGCCCGTGCCTTTTCTGTCCCTGCTGATTGATGACTGCATAAAAAAAGGACGGGACTATAATAACGGCGGTGCCCGGTACAATACATTTTATATTCAGGGGGTGGGATTGGGCAGCATCACCGATTCCCTGGCCGCCCTTAAATATCATGTTTTTGATAAAAAGCGTGTCACCTTCAATCGGTTTATGGACGCACTGTCTGATGATTTTGAGTCCTGTCCCGACCTGCACAATGAATTGGTCAATGAAACTCCAAAATACGGCAATGATAACGCGTATGCCGATGAAATACTGGAGAAAGTATTCGGGATTTTTTATCATGCAGTCAACGGCAGACCGGCTTCAAACGGCGGGGTATTCAGAATAAACCTGCTGCCCACCACCTGCCACGTGTATTTCGGCAGCGTCACCGGTGCTCTGCCGGACGGACGAAAAGCAGGACAGCCCCTTTCGGAGGGAATTTCACCGGTTCAGGGTGCAGACCGCCTGGGTCCGACGGCGGTTCTGAAAAGCGCCTCCAGAATCGATCATATTCGAACGGGGGGAACTCTGCTGAACCAGAAATTTACACCGGATATTTTAGCGCAGGACAGCGGCAAACGGGCCGTGGGACATCTGATACGCGCTTACTTCAGGCTGGACGGCCATCATATACAGTTTAATGTTGTATCCGCAGAAACCCTGCGCCGGGCACAGAAACAACCCGGCCAATACCGTGATCTTATCGTCAGGGTTGCAGGATACAGCGACTATTTTGTGGATTTAACGACGGAACTGCAGGATGAAATCATCCGTCGGACGGAACATGTGAATTGCACTTGACTGCCGGATCAACGAACTGTGGGTTAACGGGCTGACATTGAAGGTGAACCACTCAGCCTGATTCGATTCCGAGGAATGGATTTTATGACGAAAATTTTACTGGTTGGGACCGGCGGTTTTCTTGGTGCCGTGTTCCGTTATCTGATCAGCAGCCTGGTCGCCAGGCAAACGGCTGGTTCAGGCTTCCCATTTGGAACTCTTGCCGTCAACGTCATCGGCTGTCTGCTCATTGGGCTGCTGGCCGGCCTGGCGGAATCCCGGCAGTTTATTTCCCCGGAGTTCCGGCTGCTGGTTTTTATCGGTTTTCTTGGAGGATTTACCACTTTTTCCACATTCGGACTGGAAGGATTTGCCCTGCTGCAGGACGGACAGCATCTTCAATTCCTGATCGTCACATGCAGTCACCTCATTCTTGGGATCGGATTCGTTTGGCTGGGATGGAATGTATCAAGACTGATTTAAAGGAATACCTATGTTAAGCTGCAGTTCAGGTCATCTGCTGAGAATTTTTATAGGTGAAAAAGACAAGTATCAGGGAAAACCACTGTATGAGTGGATTGTCCGGCAGGCCAGGGACAGAGGCTTGTCCGGAACCACCGTGATTCGCGGTCTGGAAGGATTTGGCACCCACAACCAAATACACACATCGAAACTGCTGGAGCTTTCTCTGGATCTGCCTGTCATTATTGAAATTGTTGATTCTCCGGAAAAAATCGAAAACTTCTTTCCCATCATTGACAATGTCATTGAAGAAGGTCTGGCCACTTTGGAGAAAGTGGATATTCGCATCTATCGCAAACGGTCCGGCGCATCATCCGCAAGATCATAAAATCCAAATGTCTTTGTCCGACGCACTGAAAAAAATCATATCCAGTCCGCCTCGCCGGGAAGACTGGCAATCTGGAGCAAAAATACCCTGGGACAATCCTGACTTCAGCCGCAGGATGCTGGCTGAACATCTGAGCCAGGAACATGATCTCGCCAGCCGGAAAGCAGCACGCATCCGACAGCATGTTCAGTGGCTGTCCAGCCACCTGCCTGATCGGTCAGGCAGAGTACTTGATCTGTGCTGCGGACCTGGATTCTACGTCAATCAGCTCTCGAAGACGGGCTTACAATGCTGCGGGATCGACTTTTCACCTGCCTCCATAGCATTTGCCCGCACCGAAGCACGCAAACGGAATTTGACATCCCGTTTTATTCATGATTCCGTTCTGGAGGCTGATTTCGGAACCGGTTATGATGCAGTCATGCTGTTGTTCGGTGAGCTGAATACATTCAATCCGGCACAAATGGTTCAGATACTGGAAAAGGCGGCCGCCGCTCTCGGTCACCATGGAAAAATAATTTTAGAACCGCACAAATATGCCGCTGTCAGGAAAATCTGCGCCAATCCCTATACGGAAGTACATTTAAGCTCAGGGTTGTTCAGCGATCATCCCCATACACTGATTGAGCAGTCTTTCTGGCAGCCTGAAGACCGGGCATCTGTCAGCAGGTATCTCGTACAGGAGGACAGCAGCAGCAAAATCCGGGTTTTTCACAACACGATCTGGGCCTACCGGAAAAGCACCTACCAAAGAATTTTCAAAGACTGCGGATTTGCCGATATCCGGTTTCACGAATACTGGGACAGTACCAGAGAACTTGGCGTCAGAGACTATTTTCTGATCACCCTGGCAGAACCTTCATCATTCGGATAACCGGTTCTCTTCGGGGATTGTGGCTTGATTGGATGCGGGATTCTGTCAGCTGTCGGTTCATCCGTTATCAGACAGACAGTAAATCAATTTTGAGCACGTACCTCAGCTGCCTTCAGGCGGGGACAGGTAGTAGTTTGCGGTGACATTCTCAGGCTCGAGAATTAAAATATCCCAGAATAAATTCAGTGCATCTTCTTTCTCATTCAGATTCCAGAGAGTCAGCGCGTATTCGGTAAGGAATAACACGTCGATGGGATAGATGTGCAGCATCTTCAGGGCGATTTTTCTGGCAGTGTCATTTTTATTCTGCTCCCTGAGTGCAACGCACAGTCTTAGATTGCCGTAGTAGTTATAATAATCCGAATTGATAATGCTGAAGGCTTCCCGCTCAACCTCACGATATTTCTGCTGAGCCAGCAGCGGAAGCAGTCTTCCCAGCCGGGGCTCCAGGGATTCCGGATAAATTTGAACGGCCTTTTCATAATGCTTCAGAGAATTGGCAAAATTTCTGTTCAGATAATAGATGTACCCAAGTCTCAGGTTTACGGTGTATCCATCCGGATAAACTCTGAGTACCGGCTGCAGCGCATCAATGGCCATGCTGTAATTTTCGACGCTTTCGTATGCATACGAACGCTCATATGCTTCCTTGATCTGTTCGGGTGAAAGGGCCAGAATCAGGTTTAACAACAGCAGACATAAAATCAAATTTCTTCTCATTAATCCCTCAAAAATGAAAAACTGCCATGCAGGTGACATGACTGGACTCTGACCGTCCGCTCATCCCGGCTTCCTTAAAGCGCCCCTTTTGCCAGGTCAGCTTTCCCGACCATCCGGAATTAAAATCCGCCATCAAATCCAGCTTGACCGCTCCTTCATGGAGTTCATTGATGTTCAGCACGACAAAGCCTGCATTCTGAACGCCAAACACCTGTTCACCGGTCCACACCGATAAAACTGCGTTAAAATTTCCCAGTGAATATCGGAGACTTTGACTGACCGACGAAAATTTTGTTGTTCCCCAGCCTGTGTTTTCGGATGTTTCAATAAAGGTGCCTTCGGTTTTGGCATACAATCCGCCATATGTAAACGGATTACCGAAATAAAATCCAAAGCCGCCGGTCAGCTGCATCACGTTCAGGCCGTCATTGAAATCGGCATATCGTGACTGGTAAACGGTCAGTCCCGCGTCATATTCATTGGGTCGGTATCTGAACACCCCCCCGAACAGCACATGCCCCTTATCCGTCAGGTCGTCATCAGTATTCACGCCATGGAAACCGAGATGCAACCCCGTATTTTTGGGTCCGTACCAGGTGTAGTGAACTGTCGCATCAAACTGATTTATGGTGGTGGAAGGAACAATGAAAGGAAAATCGTTCACAATCAGCGTATAGCTGCCGTAATCCGTCGCGGACCAGGCTGCATCTGCCTCAAAAAAATGCCGGTATTCCGAATTCCAGCAGCCGTAAATCCCCAGAGTGCGGCCATTTTCCTTGGAAACGGTATTCTCATACTGGCTGAATACCGTGTATGGAACCAGACTGCGGTATCCGGTCTGGTCTTCGGCAAACAGGACAGTCGGAACCCCCTGAATCGCGAACATCAGCGCCAACAGCGTTTTTATCATTGTATCTCACCTTTTTGTTCTGTAAATAAAGGCTGAACCCCGGAAGCAGGCAGGTGCCGGATCAGGGCGGAATTCGCCCGTGCAGGGGAAATTGATTTTGTGCGGATGTGTCATGTTTCCTCATCGTTTAAAACATATTCCCACTCACCAACCTGAATTTGGGTAATTCCTCCGGATGGATTCAGGGTCAGCTTCGTGGTCAGTGGTCCGTGCCTTTGCCGGAAACGGGCTTTGACGGTTCCGAAGATGCTGTATCCGGACTGGAATTCGTACTCTGCCTGACCCTGAAGCAGGTCATGGTTAAAGGAGCCCAAAAACAGCTTGATATTTCTGATCCAGGCTCCGCTCTGACTGCCGCCCGGTATGTATTCACTCCACTTCAGATTGGGGTAACGGACCAGCGGGATCCGCGGCATGGCCAGAAACAGATGCCGCAGAAACGGATCGTTTCCTTCTTCATTGTATATGTAAAAAGTTCCTTCAAATTTTCCAAAATACAGCTGACCGTCACCGGAATCGAAAAACATTGTTCCGTCAGGACCGATCTTCACTTCCAGTTCTTTCCTGCCTGCCGGCTGACCTTCATAAAACACATCATAACGGTACTTCTGATCCAGCACGAATGATAAAATCTGGTCCATCCGGCTGTCGGTTGGTACCGGTTCGCAGGACGCTTTCTCTTTCGGCAGATTGTTGGCATGATACTGACCGTCCGACAGATAACTGATAAAACTGAAGGGCAGGGTTAACGCACCCAGGTCTTCCGTTGCCTGGACCTGAACATGAATGTGCGGCTGCGGGGAAAATCCGCTGTTTCCGCATTGACCCAGAATGGTCCCGCGCTCGACCCAGTCTCCCTGACTGACTCGAATGGATTCTTCCTGAAAATGAGAGATTTCAACATAATAGCCTCTCGAATCATAAATGACGACCGCATTCCCCCAGTTGTTGACCTTATCCGTCTGCCCGGGCGGATTGTCCGGTTCGCCGTCCGTGACCTTTACCACCCGCCCTTTGACGGGAGACATTACCGGCTTGCGGAAGGCATAGTAATCCTCCAGGCTGCTGCCTTCACCGCGATACGTGTTTCCCTGATCATCTGCGATGACAAAATCATAGGCATGCTGCCAGCTTCCCTGGTGCGTCCAGCGTCCGTTAAATCCCTGCCAAACCATCCATTTTCCGATGAAGGGCAGCGCCAGGGTGCGATCCGATCCCTTGAAACGCCTGTGAGTGGCAATGAAGTAATCCAGTGATTCTTCCGGCGTATTTTTGACAAACTGCGACATATACGGAAATTTCACCATCCCCAGAAAATATATAAACGACAGGCTGACCACATTGAAAGGCAGCGCAAAAACCGGAATACCGAAATCCGCCCAGAATACTTCCACTGCCTTCAGGAAAATTGTGGAAGTTAGCACGGCAATGACGGCAATGAGATAGGACCTGAGGGAGGGAATCAGAAAAATCCCGCCAATGGCAATGGCAATCCAGATAAAATTGAAATGCCCGATACTGGTAAAAGCCTGCTGAAAAGAGCCCGTCATCAGGGCAATCATCAGAGAACCGGAGTAGTATCCGGTGACCATCAGCATCAGCAGGATTCTGGAAGCCGCCAGAATAATGAGGGCCAGTAGAATCCCGGCTGTCACATCCGGCATGAAAACGATCGCTCCCAGGCATTTGAAAAAACCAGACAGCCAGACCGGCAGAACCAGTTCCAGTCCCAAATAGGAATCCGGGTACAGTCCGGACACATATAGATTTGAAAACGAGGACGCTGCCAGGTATGATGCCGAGCTAACCAGAACAAACGGCAGACTCAGGATCGGCAGTTTGAGATAATACCAGAAAATGCTGTGCATCATCTGTGTCAGTACAAAGGTCATAATGCCGGCAGCAACCAGCAGGATTACAGTCAGAGGGGTAATTTTAAACAGTGAACCGATGGACAGACCCACCAGCAGGGGATTATATGTAAAGAATCCGGATTTCAGGTATTCCCGGCTCATTTTTATCAGGTGTGAAAAAAGATAAGCTGACAGCACGGAGATGATACCTCCCAGTCCCACGCTGGGATTCACCATCGTCAGGAGCAGGATAAACAACCCGGTCCAGCGGCCTTTCAGAAAAAAGATTTCCGAATAGCTGTTGAATACTGCCTGAATATGTTCCGACAGGAAATTTCGAATGACCGGCTGGCCAGTTGGTTGGTTTTTCATGAATATCAGAGAATCCAAGCTTTTCAGGGCGTGAATTTAGACGAAATTGAATGAAGTATTCACATGTAAATATCCATATCGCTCCATGCCGCCCGGAATATAATCAGGACCCCTGATATTCAAGGCGTTCCGGCAGAACTTCCCGTGCTTCAATGTCTTCCAGCGTTTCCGCTTCCCGAATGACTTCCGCCTTGCCGTCTTCCGTTATCAGCACCACATTGGGGCGGTACTGAATAAACTGCATCCACTGGGTAACATTGTAAGCGCCTACCGGTGACAGTATCAGACGGGTTCCCCGTGGCAGTGACGGCAGCAGAGAGCCCTCATCAATCACGTCAATATTCATGCAGAGCGGCCCATAAATCACGGAAGGCTCGTTCATTCCTGTAACTTCAGTATCGGTTTCGATGTTGTATTTATACCAGAAAGACGTAAACAGGGAGTTAACCCCGGCATCGGCGATATAGGCCTTGCGGCCGTCCGGCAGCCGCTTGGTTGCCAGAATGGTGGAGATGAGATATCCGGCCTCATCCACAATTCCACGACCGGTTTCCAGATACACCTGGGGAAAATCACCGGGCCGAAGACTGCTGTACAGGGCGCTGCATATATGTTCAGCAAATTCATCTGTGGGCGGGATTCCCACTTCCGGCGGCAGATAGGTTCCCTTGAGTTTTATCTTCGAAGGCAGTCCGCCGCCAAAATTGTAGTAATCCAATTTGATATTCAGTTTGTCCTGAATTTCATACCCGAACTTCACCATTTTCGATACCTGCTGCCCGTAAGCCTCCGGCTCCATGATGAACGTACCAATGTGGCAGTGCAGACCGGCAAGTTCCAGTTTCCCCCCGGAAACCATCCGCTGAACCACATCCATTGCCTGGCCGTTTTCCAGGTTGAATCCAAACCGCGACCACTGCGGATGAATCCCGGTATCCATATTGACTCTCAGACCGACCCGAATGGTGCGGCCCAGTTTTTCTGCCACCTGCTCCAGATCAAAGCATTCATCCAGATGGTCAATCTGAATCATTGCATTTTCACGGGCAGCTTTCTCCAGAATGGGCATGGGTTTAAATGGCCCGTTGAAAATTATCCGGTCGCCGGGAATTCCAAACTTTCGAGCCTTTTCATATTCAAATTCCGACACTACCTCTGCAATGGCCCCCTTTTGATGCATTACCCCGCATATGGCCTGGAGGTAATTTGTCTTGTAACTCCAGCCGAACGTCACGTTGGGATAGCGTGTGGAAAACATGTTTTTCAGGTCACTGAACTGCTTTCTGAGCTGTTTTTCCGAGAATACAAACAGCGGAGAGCCATATTTTTCTATGAGGGCATCCAGTGATACGCCGTCAATATCCTTTCGTATCTGTCTGGCGTATAACGAGCGGTTTCCGAACTTATTCATAACTCCGGATTCAAGCTTGATGATGGCTGGTTTTTCGTATTTTGTCATTCCTGGTTTCTGCCTTTCATGGTGATATTCCGGAAGGGATCCATATCGGTTATCAGTTCATAGGTGTATCGGATAAACAGCTTACCGGCGGGATAATCCATCTGCGGATCAACCGGATGCCCCAAAATCTGTCGAACAATGCGTTCCGGAAGATTGATTCCCACTCCTGTCGCAAAATAGGACCAGGCAGGCAGCCGGGGATTGATTTCGATCAGATAGACATCATCGTCATCTACAATGCATTCCAGTTCAAATGCACCCCGCCACCGTGTTTTCCGAATGAATGTCTCCACCGCCTGTGCCATTTTTTCATTCTGGATCGTAATCCCGTTCCAGATTTTACCCAATTCGGTCACCCAGAGTTTCTTGATGCTGACCTGTCCCAGGGAAAGTCCCCGACCGTCTCCCACGGCCACGGTGTTCATCTCCTCTCCGGTCACAACTTTCTGAATGATGACGGGATACCCCCATTCCGCCACAATATGCTGGTAATGGGTCATGGCTTCCGCCAGGGTGGCGGCACTGTAAGCCTTGTAGAACGCCCCCTTGACCATTACCGGCAGTCCCAGCCGATCGACCGCCCGCTGAAGGTCATCGTAGGAAGCCACCGTAATCGATTCGGGAAACCGAATGCCGATCTGTTTTGCCAGATCAGCCAAACGATCCTTGTTTCGCAGCCTGAACTGCTTCTGGTACGGTAAAAACGAGGCAATACCGTTTTGCGACAGCTTTTCGGAGTACTTGATGCAGGTCGGCAGCTCCGCATCCAGATTAGGGAAAATCATACTCATCCCGGTTTCATTCCGAATTTCAAGCAGCCGGCGAATGTATTCATCGCTGTTGTTGGATGGATACGGCAGCAGAAATGATTCATCTATCAGCCAATCCATGTAGATACCCGGCTCCATGGCATCGTAGGCCAGGCCGACAATCCTGACATTCCCGCTGCTCATTTCCTTCAGGCTGCGCGCCACACCCACACCGGGACCGGGATTGTCCACGGCATTGATCCCGGAAACCCCGATTACTATTTCATTCTCATGATTTTGCATCCGACCGTTTGTTGTATTCATATGACCAACTACAGTAAACGCATATTTCTGAGCTGCGCCTTGAAATCCATGACATCGCGTTCAGGATTTTCCGGCAGATCCGTGAAGCTGGACTCCAATGCGGCAATAATATCCGGAACATCCAATTCGTTGCGAAATCCTTTCAAAATCACCAGCCCGCAGGCATTGACAGAAAAACTCTGTCCGGTTGCGGGATCAAAAACAAAACCTTCCTCATTTATGGCCAGTTGCGTCAGTCGGTTCATATGGTTCCTTTTTCATGTTTTGCATCAATTACCATGGGCGTAAATTACGCTGTATGTGTGATTAATTCTTCAGCATAGCGCATTGTCTGACCAATCAGTTTATGTCAGGTTAACGCCGGTTTTGGAAATTACCGGAAAAGATTTGAAGCGGTTCTGACTTAATTTGTTTATTTGATAAACAGCCAAATACCTGCACTGCATCATTGGGGAAGAATGGCCGTATTTTGAATATAGTTTGCTGAAATTTGACTGTCCGCCACCAAAGCTGCATGGGTTTTTGCCGCGGACTGCCTTATTCGCATTCCGCAATTACTGCTGTGCATCGCAGTCTTACAAATGCATAGTAAACCAGGCACAGCCTTCGGGCAGGTTCACATCCTGAGATCAAAGTGAGTTAGGAGCAGCTCAATGAATTCTTTCGTTCCGGCAGATGGTGGAAGTGGTTTGAGCAAAATCGAGTGAACCGGAAAGACGATCGATTTCGGCATTTTGACGGTGTGACGATGATCAAGAAAAGGGTCAGTTCATGATTGAAACCCCGGAAATAATCCATTTAACCCGACAGCTGTCTGCATTTGTTCTTCACAGTACTGTCCAGTCTGTTTCAACCTGCAAAGCAGCAGGAAAGCGGATTCAGCTTTTCCCGAAGCCTTCTGAAACAGCACACTCTCTTGAAGGCCGAACCATCACCGCAGTAACCACACTGCCGGACGGATGGTGCCTGCAGCTGGACGCTGCCAAATTTCTGGCAGTTCGGCAGTATGACGGCCTCGTCCTCTATTCTTCGAACCATGAACAGGCGCCAAAAAATGACCATCTGCAGCTTCAATTTACGAATCAGGCCTGCCTTACAGTGAAATTCCGTAAAACTGGAACAATCACGCTGTTTTCCAGAGAAACCAGATCCGGTCACGAACCGGCAGATACAGAAAATCTGTCGATACTGGACAAAGCATTTACGCCTGAGTATCTTCGAAACTGCCTGACAAAACCGCATCATTCCGGTCTGTCCCTGGCGGCATTTATCATCAACAGCGGATGTATTTCAGGAATCGGCCCCGTGTATCTTCAGGATATCCTGTTTAAGGCATATCTTCATCCGGAGCGTGAAATCGGCAGCCTGTCTCAGGCAGAAATCGACAGGCTCCACCAGGCAGTCGGAATTGTTATGCGGTCGGCAATCGATATGGGAGGAAGAAATACCGAATATGATCTCCTCGGGAAAAAGGGTCGCTACCGGCTGTCTGTGACGGGCAGCAGAGTGGGTGATCCCTGTCCCCGCTGCGGAGAATTGATCGAGGAACTGACTGCCGGAAAACACCGGTATGCCTGCTGTCCAGTCTGTCAGGAAAATTCAGGACCTCATGGCGTAACTGAAACAAGTAGGAGGATTTAATGCTGACCGGCATTCATGTCCTGTTGACATATTCGTGTAATTACCAATGCGATCACTGTTTTCTTTTTTGCTCTCCCTTTTCAGAAGGGACATTCAGTTCCGAACAGCTTGGGGAGGTTCTCAATGAAGCTCGGCGGATTGGTACCATTGAATGGATTTATTTTGAGGGCGGAGAACCGTTCCTCTATTACCCGGTACTGCTTTACGGATTGGAAAGCGCCCGAAAAATGGGATTCAAAACCGGGATTGTTTCCAATGGATATTGGGCTCTGACGGAAAGAGATGCCCGGTTGTGGTTAAAGCCGATTGCTGAAATTGGCATTGATGATGTGAGTGTCAGTGACGATGCTTTCCACTCCGGGTCAGAATCAGACAGGCCTGCTGTCAACGCATTGGCTGCAGCCGAATCTCTGGGACTGCCAACCTGCTCAATATCCATTGATCCGCCGAAAATCGATCCACTGTCGAGCTGTGAAAATCCCGGAGCACCTGTGACCGGGGGGAATACGCGCTTAAGAGGACGGGCTGCAGATAAACTGACCGAAGGTCTGCCCGTCCGGCCCGTATCGGAACTGAATACATGTCCCTATGAAAACCTGAGGGATCCGGCCCGCGTGCATGTTGATGCTCATGGTGAAGTGCAGATTTGCCAGGGCATTTCCATGGGAAACATGTGGCGGCAGCCATTATCCGAAATCATCCGGAACTACGATCCCGAATCCCATCCGATCTGCGGTCCGCTGGCTGATGGAGGACCTGCAAAACTTGCCGAACTGTCAAAAACACTGGAAAAAAAGGAATTTGCCGATGAATGTCATCTATGCTTTGAACTGCGGCGCAGTCTGCTCGATGATTACCCTGATGTTCTCGCACCGCGGCAGGTGTACGGCGGTGAGGAAACCCGGCAATGAAGGAGTAATTCACTGATCCGCCATGGTTTCACAATTTGATTTCATACAAGAAAAACCGGATGGGAAAGCCATCACAGAACTTCGGAACCTCTATCTGGATCAGCTTCCCTATGCACAGGAACTGTATCTGGAAATGATGATTCCGGACTGCTCCTGTCACATCATTCGGGCCGGCAGAAGGAATGTGGGATATTTTATCATTCGAAATGACGGGTTTCTGATAGAGTATTTTTTGAGTCTGGACTATCAGACGCTGTCAGCCCGTCTGCTGAAACTGATTACAGACACGTTCTCAATCCGATTTATCCTCTGCAAATCATTTGATGAACTGCTGTTTACTGCTGCCGTCCCCCATCTGAAATCACTTCGCCAGATGGGTGTTCTGTTCAGGGATCTGCTGGATATTTCACCCACACGTTCGAAATATCCCGATCTGATGACCCGGCCTGCCGATGAATCGGATATTCCCATTATTCGTAATCTGGATGACGGACTGTTTGACAGCCGGGAGGAGGTGGCAGAAACGGTGCAGTCCAACAGTTTAAACATTGTTTCCCACAACGGGCATGAGATCGGATGCAGTCTGATTCAGCGGGTGATTCCGTGGAGACCGGATTTTGATCTGGGGATGCTGGTGTACCCGGAATACCGACGGAAGGGATATGGCAATGCCATCATCCATCTGCTGGTGTCGCATTGCCGGAATAAAGGCTGGAATCCGGTGTGCGGATGTGCCGCGGAAAACACAGCCTCCCAAAAGACTCTGGAGAGTGCCGGGTTTGTCAGCCGTTGCAGTTTGCTGGAAATTACGCTCTGAGTTTCAAAACAGGTTGGAGATGAATTTTCCAGATCATTCGAAATTCATGATCCGTTCCGGACGCTTGCGAGTTGAATCCGCCAGTTGGCGGGTTTTTTATCCGTCTCCTGACGGACAAGTGTAATTGGGTGCATTCCCCGCCGCTTGTTGAAAATCCGCCATTTGGCGTGGCGGCGAAATGAAAAATGATTATATCACTAATGATACCTCACCCGTCAGCTGACGGGCGGGGAAATTCATTCTGCCGGTTTTATGGTCTAATTTTCGCGTTTTTCAAATATATAAGCCGCCTTTTTCAGGCTGCTGCTTTTGCCGTCATTCACAGCATAATTACGGGGTCCGTACAGCGCAGCCGCTCCCGTTTCTCCCGATTTGGACACGGCAATCAGGGTGATATTGTACCCCGGTCCGGACTGACTGTCAAACGGGCGGTATTCCATCTCTGACTCAAGGTGTTCACCCAGAACTTGCCGGCAGGCATCTTCCGGTGTCATTCCCCGCTTCAAATACTGAACGGTCTTGAAACAGTTCAGATTGCGAAGGTTTTCCTCCCCCAGACCGATGCTCCCGCAAGCTCCTGTCCGGTTTTCAACATACAGCCCTGCCCCGATAATGGAGCTGTCTCCGACTCGTCCGGGCTGTTTGAAGGCAACTCCGCTGGTGGTTGTGACTCCGGAAATTCCGTGGTTCTCATCAACGGCCAGACAGGTCAGGGTGCCGGTTATGCCGAAATAATCCCACATCCTGCGGGGAAGGTCCAGGTTCTCCAAATCCCCGCGGCTGAGCAGTCCGGACTGATATGCTTTCCAGTATTCAAAGATTTTTTCAGCCTCAGGACTGAGGAGGTTTTCCAGTGAAAAGCCCTGCCGGACGGCAAATGCTTCGGCATAATTACCCACCAGAAGACTGTGAGGGGTGTGCTCCATTACTGCTCTGGCAACTCGAGCGGGATACCGGATATCCCGCAGTCCAGCCACTGCCCCGCAGCGATGTGTGGGACCATGCATACAGGATGCTTCCAGTTCCACGACCCCATCGGCATTGGGCAGACCACCGTAACCGACGGAATGGTCACTCCCATCGTCTTCCACCACATCCACACCGTGCAGTACGGCATCCAGGGCATCAATGCCCTTCAGCAAATACTGCATTGCCGTATCTGCTGCCTTCAATCCATTATGACTTGCCGCAACGACAGGCATCAGGTCGTCCCGTTCTCATCATCAGATGAAGCAGAACGTACACGGTAGGTCCTGATTTCAAATGGTTTGAGATGGATTTCATGTGCGTCGGCCGGATCAAGCCGGGCCATTTCCATCCATTCCATCAGATCCACTTCAGCCAGACCGCAGGGACCATCACGGAATGTCAGAATCCCGTTTGAATGTCCGCCCCTTTTTTCCACCAGCCGAATAATCCAGTGATCCGCTGCTTCTTCCCGCTTGATGACTTCCAGGGTGATGCCGTCTGATTCCAGTGAAACAAAATGCCGGTTTTCTTTCACGTCCCGGCCCGGGAAAACCAGAATTCCCTGATTAAGCCGGGCAGCTTCGTTCATCACATTCGAATGCACAAGACTTCCGGAATGAGGCAGCAGGGCATACGTAAAACGGTGTTTCCCCTGATCCGCATCCGCATCCGGATAGCAGGGCGCACGCAGCAAATTCAAATCCAGGATATGATCATGGACATGATATCCGTATTTACAGTCATTCAGAAGGGCAACACCGTAATCGACATCGGAAATATCCGCATACCTGTGACCCACCGATTCAAACCGGGCCTGATCCCAGCTGGTGTTTTTCGTTGTACTCCGCATAACATAGCCGTACTGAATGTCAAACGCGGCTTCGCTGTTTCTGACCGCAGTGGGAAAGGATACCCGCAGCATGCGGTGTTTTTCATGCCAGTCAACGTCCGTTTCAAAATCCAGACGCTTCGATCCGGCGGTCAGATATACTTTCTGAACAATTGTGGAATTAGAAAAGCGGTATTTAAACTGCAGTCCGCTGCGGACAGGACCCATTGCACAATAGCCGCAGTCCTCTGCCTCCAAATGGGTCAGCAGTGCTTCCTGATAAAACTCATCAATGTCCCATGCATCCCAGTCATTCGGATGGTCATCGTACAGGGACAGGAGATTGCCGGGCGAACCGGGCTTCAGGAAGGGGTTTCCGGTTTCCTTATCCATACTGGATATCAAACGTCCGGCGGTATCAAACTCGCATCGGACCAGATCGTTTTCCAATATGAGACCGGGCGGAGCAGACAGATTTTGCTGCCTGGGTGAACGGGTATGACAAAATACGGTCCGTGACAGGGGCGGAAGCTCGATCAGTGCATGAACCCGTCGATTTTCGATCTGCACGGGCACTGGAGATCCGTCAGAAGATGTCAGACCGCCATTCCATGAATCAGGCAAAACGGTAACGCCCCGGTATGGGATGGAAAGCGTGTTTACCATCACCATTTTTTCCGAATCTTTATCGAACTGCTGGAGAGCACATTGATCCTGCAGTCGGTGAAGCGAATTCAATCCCGATTGAAAATCCTGCGCACATTTTTGATAAACCTGATGAATAGAGGAGCCGGGCAGTATATCGTGAAACTGATTCATCAGGGTGGTTTTCCAGATGCGGTCCAGAATTTCTGCGGGATAATCTTGAATATCGCCCCAGCTGGCCATTATTTCAGTGGCCCGTAATTCCAGTTCTAACTTCCGGTTGTATTTTTTGATCTGGGCCTGAGATGTGAGCGTACCGCGATGCAGTTCCAGATATAGTTCACCCACCCATGTTTCAAGATTTTCGGTCTGGCCGGACAGCCTTTCAAAGAATTTAGCTGCGGTATCGAACCGAACCTTCGGAGCTCCCTCCAGATTTTCAAGACGAAGTCCGAACTCAATGTTTTCAGCCTTCGGTCCGCCGCCGCCGTCCCCCACTCCAAACAGCGACATGAATTCATCCAGGAAATCCTTCTCGTGGAAATGGTCCCGACCCGGCACGAGAAACTCCGTATTCAGCATGCTGTTGTAGGTATTTTCAGGAGGAAAATGAGTCAGTATTCGGGATCCGTCGATACCCGTCCAGAAAAACGTATGGTGCGGAAATTCATTTACCTGACTCCAGCTGAGCTTCTGCGTCAGAAAATAATCGATACCGCTTTTTTTCAGGATCTGCGGAAGGGCAGCAGAATACCCGAATACATCGGGCAGCCAGAGATTTTTTACATCGACGCCAAATTCATTTTTAAAAAAATTCTTCCCGTGCAGAATCTGCCGGATCAGAGACTCTCCGCTGGTCAGATTGCAGTCCGCCTCAACCCACATTCCCCCCTGCGGCTCCCAGCTTCCGGCTTTAATGAGTTCACTTATTTTTTTATACAGACCGGGCCAGTTTTCCTTGACAAACTGATAGTGCTGAGGTTGCGATGCACCGAACTTGTACGTCGGATACTGTTCTATCAGGCTTACCTGACTGGCAAATGTTCGGGCACATTTGTGCACGGTTTCGCTGACAGGCCAGAGCCAGGCGGTATCAATATGCGCATGACCGACAGCCACAGCCTGCAGATCCGAACGGGATGCCGGCTGCTTCAGCTCCGTGTTCAAAACTTCCCGTGCTTTATCCGTATTACCGATGCTGTCGCCAAAGACATTCACCGCATTGTTCAAACAGCGGATGATGCGTGCCCGTCTGACACTGGGTTCCGGCAGGGTTTTGACCAAACCGGCCAGGATGGTAAAATCCAGCCAGAAATGCCACACCGATTCATTGATAATCGCCAGTCTGATTTGATTGACCTTGCTTTGGTAATGCCCATACCTGGATGCCATGGACGGTGCAGGATCAAGTTCCAGATACAGACCAAACAGGTCATTGGAACTGGTCTGAACCCAAAGATCCACCTCCTCGCCGCCTTCAGCCGGATTGAACAGGCGGACAATACTGCGGGCAAAGTCCTGATCGAACACGGATCCTTTTGAAATCCCCTGCAGCGGACGGCCTGTATTGTCCACAACCAGTCCTTCCCCGGTGAAATCCAGTTGGCCCGCCACGGACAATCCGGCCCATTCCGCAGGGACATATCCCCGCAGATGAAACCAGGCGCTTTCCCAGGCTTCGCCCCATACATCCCCTTCACCGATAGGACGATAGACTCCCGTATGCCGCTGGTCAAAGGACACATGGTTTTCCGACCAGCAGTATTCAGCCTGCAGGGACGTCCAATCCTGAATGATAAATTTTGAAATTCGGTTCCGGAACCGTTCAATGCGGTCCAGGGTTATTTTCAGCTGTTTCGTATTATTTTTCATGATTCATATTTTCAGATACGCCTGAGCACTCATTCAGCTGCAGATGAATATATTTCATTCAGCTCATCCGCCGCCTGTTCAATTGCCTGATCATTAAACCGGGTCTGATATTTGAGTTTCAACTGTCCGACCAGCCAGAGATGACGTTCTTTCAGTTTTTCATTCCGGACCTGTGCTGCTATCTGCGGCTTCAGCTGTTCAAAGGACTGTGATCCCATCTGGTCCTGATTTGCTTCGTAGAACTTTCTCAAATCGTCATCATTGACCACCACTTTATCGTACAGATGCTGCTTTCGATACATCTGCGACAGGAGCTGATTCCGGCGAAATTCGATGCGCTCTGTGAATTCCTCGGTTTCATCCAATTTGAGTTTTTGTGATTTCAGCAGCATCAGATCAAACACGATGGCCTGTTTAATAAAATTTTCAATATCCGTGTGATTGTTGGGCAAAATGATCCTGGTAATATGGGCATTGTCCAGTTGGATCAGAAATTCCCCAACGGTGATTTTTCCGTCATCCCATTCAGCGAGGTCTTTTTCAAGAATATCCTGAAACACCGTGGACTGGGCATATGAGCGCTCACTGCCGAATCCAGCGTACGTGGAAATCAGTTCATCCGCAGTGTCAAGATTCAGTTCAAAGTGGAATTCATCGTAGAGAGAACTGAAAAACTGATCCAGATAGGTTTCCATTTTTAAATTTTTCAACCGTATTGTGAAGTCAGTCCGAACAGAATCCAGTGTCGGAAGCTCCCGTTCACGTTTCTCAAGCAGTTTAATGATGTGATACCCGTAGGAGCTGTGCGCAGCCGGCGCAATCTCTCCAGGTTCCAAATCAAACAATCCCTTTTCGAAATTGATACCCATGGTCCCGGGACCAAAGAAATCCGGTACTTCTCCGCCCTGGTCCCGCGTGCTGAGATCAAGGGAGTTTCGGAGAGCCAGTGCACTGAAATCAGCACCGTCATCCAACGCGGTCATTATGGAATCGGCCAGAAAGCGGGAGCTGACAAGGATGTGGGCGGTTTTGATTTCCACTTTTGACCGATTGTAAAAATCGGTCAGTTCTGCCTCTGACACCGGGAATTCATCCGGAAAGATTTTCTCATGCAGCAGTCCGCCGCTGCCGGTGAGAATGGTTTCCTCGGAACGCTCCATTTCTGCCAGAAACGTGGAGTCTCGATCCAGTCCGACCTCTATGGCTGCGGCCCGGTAAAGCAGCTCCTCCTCTACATGACTGGTAAGTATTTTCCGAATGATATCGCCTGTGACCGGCTGGGCTTCGCGCAGTTCGGGCATCGACTTGAAATGAAGTAGAAATTCCCGGGATGTCAGTTTCTGACCGCCGACCTCGATGACAGCGGTTTGTTCATTTTTCCGGCTGCATCCGAATATGGCAAGCACCAGAATAATTACCGGGAAACAGAGTTGATGAACCCTTAGATGGGACTGTTTCATACATTCCTTTGCGTTATAATTTTTTTGGCTGCATCCGCCGGACCAGTTTCACTGATCCCCGACCGGAACAGCCATTAAATTTATTCCCAGTAAAACCAATGAATGGTGTGTATTATTGTGAGAACTCGTAAACGGCATTTGAATAATTATCAGACTGCGGAAGCGCTGTGTATCATGATTGCGGACCCGCACAAAATTAATCCAACGAAAACGCTCTGTTATCTATCCAAGGGAAATGAGAAGTTGGCATTTCATGATCAGCACCGATATGAAGGCAGAAATTCTCAAAACTTATTTGATTGGAAATTCTTACAACGATCCTGTCAATAAAAACCTGCATCCAAACCGGTATTAGGACTTTTTTATGGGCGGAAAATGAATTTTTCTCAACCCTTCCCAATAACCAATTATCTGTGCCAATTTTCTTTATCCTTGATCAGACATCAGGAATACCGAATCTCTATAATTGAGAAATTCATCGCAGCGACAGATATGGATAAACCGGTAAACGGAACGAAAATGTCCAGGATCGCTATCAAAAACAGTTTCAAGAATATCAAAAAGCAGCGTAGCTTTGAATCCGGGGTTTACCGATTCTCAACCTTCATTTTACAGCCTGTTCAAGAGAATCCTGAACCGCACTTTTTGAAACCGGCATTTCTGAAGAAAAACCTTCAAACAGGCTGTTTAACCGTTAAGATACATACCGATGACAAATCCTTTTGAAACTGAATGGCGTGAAAGAATCAGCCGCAGCCTTACCCGGCACCTTGAGCCGAAGCAAGTACAGACAATCCTTGAAGATGATTCGAAATTCGAATCGGACACCCAATCGGCCGCAGCCATGAACTGGACCCGCACGGTTTTGGAACGTGTGACCGAAACTGCAGGTAAAAACCTGTGCTGTGAAGTTTTACTGGAATGCGGCTGTCAGTATCCTGCAGAAAATCTTCGGGAAACCAGACGGATCTATCAAAAAACAGGCTCCCTGGCTGATGCCCACCGTCACCTGAAGGAGCAGTTCAAATCATTCCTGAGAAACCAGCTTCAGCTGGATGAATTCGAGATCCATACAGTCCTCTCACGGGGCTGGGGGATTGCTGGAATTCTGAACGGAAACACCGTCACTGCGACCAAAATCCCCAAAAGCGGAAATTTAAAAACCTACCTGCAGGAACCTGATTCAGACCGCAAAAAGGAGCTCTACTGCCACTGTCCCCGTATTCGTCAGTATATTGAGGACCATGAATCTCCCCCCAGTCTGCCGGGATGCTACTGCTGCTGCGGCGGCGGATTTTACAGGGGCATCTGGCAGAATATCACACTGAAACCAGTCACGGTGCAGTGTCTGAAATCTGTTCTGCAGGGAGCAGATATCTGTCAGTTCAAGATACACATTCAAACAGATGATGTATCACATTCAGCATTCTGAAACACGATCTGATTCCACAATTCGATGAACCTTAAGTTTGAAGAATATGAAGTACGGAAGCTGGTGAATGTGCGGAAGCATGTGGACGGCGGCTGGTTCTGGGACAAGTACAGTGCTGCGCCGTATATCGGCTGCCGGTTCGGCTGCGAATTCTGCTATTTGCGCGGAGACAATTACGGTCGGTATCAGAATCCGATGCGGTATGATTCCCATATTCGGGTGAAAGTCAATGCTCCCCTGCGTCTTGAGCATGAACTTCGGAAACTGTCTCGCGACATCATCACCTGCGGTGATTGGCAGCTGCCTGCGGAACGAAAATACCGTCTGTCCCGGGAAATGCTGAAAATACTGCTCAAACTTCGGTTTCCGCTTGTGATTATTGAAAGATCGCCTGCCCTGCTGGATGATCTGGATCTGCTGCTTGACATTCATCAGCAGACTGCAGTCACGGTTCTGATCAGCATCAGTTCGCTCTCACAAAAGGTGAAGCACGCCTTTGAACCGCGCAGTCCGGGTTTGAAACAGCGTTTCAAAATGATGTCAGTGCTGTCATCTGTCGGAATTCCAACGGGCACCAGCATGATGCCGCTGTTTCCGGGATTTGGAGATCACACTTCCGCTGTTCAGGACATTGTACAGGCAACCGCTGATCACGGCGGCAGCTTTGTGGTGGGAGCCGGTCTGACCATGTCCGGAATTCAGGCGGAACGCACCTTTGCTGCAGCAGGCGCATACTTTCCGGAGTATTTGAATGTCTGGCGGAACCAGTATTACAATCCTTCAGATAAAACTGTGAAATACTCACCCGACCCTGAGTATCGCCTTGAACTGGCACGCAGAATCAGAAACTGCTGCATCAAAACCGGCATCAACGATCGTATGCCCCGTCCGATATTCGACCCCCGTCTGGCACGGAATAAAAAGATATCGGAACTCCTGTTCCTCAAGCTGTACGATCAGGAGCTTAACGGTGCTGATGACCAAATCCTGTGGAAAATCCGCAAATCCGCCTGGGCACTCGATGAACTGAAATAGGATATTGGACTGATATTCAACGAGTTCGGGAGCGATGGATTGAAGAAACTGCCAAATCTGGATTCGTCACTTCTGCCAGACATCGTTTCAATTCTGAATGCTCAATCAGGATCGGATGGTTTGAATTGACAGAGAAGACCGACTCAAACCGGACGCGCCGTATCTCATTACTGCACCCGCTGAACATTCCTGCAGGATTCCCGAAACCTGCAGGCAACATTGAATCAGGAAGAAAATGGAACTGACTATTTCACAAAAACATGCCCGTCAGCTTGCCCTGTTTTCCAGTCTGCTTTTGCAGGAAGGTCAAAAAACCCGGGGCAAACAGGGTGTATTTCAAATCATCGACCAGCTTGGATACATACAAATTGACACCATATCAGTGATTGAACGGGCACATCACCATACACTCTGGAATCGTGTCGCAGACTATGATCCGCTGTATCTGGATCAGCTTCAGTCCAAAGATCGACTAATTTATGAATACTGGGGACATGCCGCATCCTATCTGCCGATGAAGGACTACCGGTATTCCATTCCGGTTATGAAGCGTTTTCATAATCCAAAGAACGCATGGGAACGAAACCGTCTGGACAAGTATGGTCACATGATGCCGGAAATGCTCAGGCGTATTCGCAGCGAGGGTCCCGTATGTTCAAGTGATTTTAAAAATGACAGCGCATCATCCAGAGGTCCATGGTGGGACTGGCATCCTGCAAAAAATGTCCTGGAGCTGTTGTTCTGGCAGGGTGAACTGATGATTTCATCCCGCCGCAATTTTCAGCGGGTGTATGATCTGACGGAAAATGTGCTTCCGGATGGGATTGACACCCGTGAACCCTCCCCTCGGGAATACGGGCATCATCTGGTGAAACGGGCACTTCAGGCATACGGGCTGGCTGCGGCGTCCGAGATTCGGGAGCATATCAAAGGGGCTTCAAAAGAACTGATCGAGGTAAGCATTCGGGAACTGCTGGATGAAGGCACAATACTCCCTGTAAAAACAGCCGGCTCGAAAACGGATTATTTCATCCTTTCAGATAATTCCTATTTGGACAAACCGCCGGTTCTGCGGAAAACCCGCATTCGACTGCTGTCCCCTTTTGACAATGCGATAATTCAAAGGAAACGCATTCAGAGACTGTTTGATTTTGACTATACGCTTGAATGTTATATTCCCACCCAAAAACGGAAATTCGGATATTTTTCGCTGCCGGTGATGCGGGGCGCAGAATTTATCGGCCGGCTGGACACGAAAGCCCATCGTTCCGTCCGGCAGTTTGAGATCAAATCCGCCCACTGGGAGGACGGGGTCCTCCTGACCGATGAAGACCAAAGAGCGATTTTAAATGAAATTCGGCGGTTTGCTGCATTCAACCAATGTCCCGAACCTGCCAACGAATGGTCATCCATGCTTTTTAAATTATCGTGAATACGGTAATTTTGCCTGTTTTCAGGAGATAAATATCCGTTGATTGCCATTTACATCGCTGCCGTCGGACTCATACTGTCCGTCATATTTTCCAGTTCAGAAATCGCACTGATCAGCTGCAACAGGCTGCAGATCACGGTTTGGCAGAAACAGAAGCGGACCGGTGCCGGTCTGGCCTTCGGGGTTCTGGAAAAAAAAGAAGAGTATTTAACCACCATCCTGTTTGGTACCAATTTTTCCAATATCCTGGCAACATCATTTGCCACTGTATATCTCTACGAGCACGGACTCGGAGAGGTGCCCACCGTAATCCTCATCGCACTGATTATTCTGCTGTTTGGAGAAATACTGCCCAAAAGTCTGACCCGGGATCATCCCAACAGCGGTCTGCTGCTTTTCAGTCCCATTCTGGTGGCCTCGAACTGGATTTTCTCACCGTTCAATTTCCTGCTGAGAAAAACTGGCTGGGTGCATCCGCAGCAGACTGAGGGTCAGGAAAATGAGGAAAACGCAGAGGAACGGGATGATCTGCAGTATCTGTATAATCAGGTTCGTGACCGGCAGACCATGGAAAAGGACCAGCAGGAAATGATTGCCAATGTGTTTGATTTCGGAAAAGCCACGGTTTCCGAAGCCATCACACCCCGCACGGAAATTTCTGCGGTAAGCACAGAGTTCAGTCTGGATGAAGCGCTGGATACATTCATCCAGTCCGGCCATTCAAAACTGCCGGTATATGAGAACGACATCGACAACATCATTGGGGTAATTCATCTGTACGATTTTTTCAAGGAAGCCCGTGGAATCGATGAGCTGATAAAACCCATCCTGTTTATTCCGTTTTCCAAATCCATCATGGACACCCTGTCTGAATTTCGAACGGCCCGTCATGCCATGGCCATTGTGCTGGACGAACACGGCGGTACCGCGGGACTGGTTACAGCCGAGGACCTGTTTGAAGAATTATTCGGGGATTTTGAAGATGAATTTGACTCCCAGGACCATATCTCGGAAAAACAGAGCGACGGATCAATTATCGCCAGTGCCGGGATGGACTGGGATGTATTCAATGAACGGCATGGAGAGATGATCCCGGAAGGTGATTATGAGACCGTCGGCGGATTTGTTCTGCATGAACTGGGCCGAATCCCCAACAAGGGCGAACGGCTGCATCTGTCCATTGGCCAGGTGGTGATTCGAAAAGCTGATACGAGGAAAATCGAACAGCTGCAGATATTTCCAAAGAAATAGCGGGTTTCAGGCCTCTTCTTCCGGTATCGGCACAGTCTGGGTCTCCGTACTGCCGTCAGCTGAGGATCGTGCACAGGCAATTATCATCTGGAGACTTCTGAATGTGATTATACCTCCCAGAAAACACAAAAGAACGGATACAAGCACCACACTGACCGGAATCAGCGAGCCGTCCGGCAGCTCCGGAATGTTCATCAGATTATAGGTCCCTATGCCTCCGGACACTGTGAGAAGCAGTCCGATGATGAGCAGGATAATGTATAATAATCTTACCAATGGTTCCTCGCGGGTTTGGCTTAAAAATGATTGGTAAACTTATTATCATTGATTCGAATTTTCCCTCATGTATTTTGGACAGGCTGTATTTTGCCCTGCCTGAAATTTGAATTCAAGATTGAAATGAAATTCAGCCCATATATTTCATGAGAAATCTAATCCGATAATGAAAATGCAGGTGCAGGCTGGAAATTTGCAGATGCCCATTGCTTAATTCACCTCTGAGATCAACAATCCCTGCATTGCGCGGGTAACATAGAATGCGATTAATGAAATCCAACATCCTTTCACTCCTTTTTTATCTGCTGTTTCTTATCCCGATTGCTGTTTTTGGCGATCAGATTGATATCGATCGGATTGAATCCATGCCCAACCTCCCAGAGCCGTATCTGATGCGCGACTGGGAAGCGGTCACTCGGGATTATACGGAGCTGGTATTTGATTTTGACGCCGCCGGTGAATACCTGCCTCTGATCTGGTGGAATAACAATCCCTTGAATTACCCGGAGCACAACAGTTTCGGGCTGCACACGATGGTCGGGACCGCTTATCCGACATCCTCCGAGGGGATCAATCTTCTGCCCGCAGTGATCAGTGCCAGTCTGGCTGGATACGACATGACCTCCTGGAACGGCTATTCCTGGGTGCTTGCCTGTGAGGAATATTTCAACAACCGCCCGGCTGAGAATGTGTATCTGAACCATCCATCTGCCTCCAGCGGACAGGACTGGTGGTATGACACCATGCCAAATATTTTCTTTTATCAGCTGCAGGCGCTTTATCCTGATGTGGGACATTTTTCTGATCAGCTTCCGACGGTATCCCGGCGTTGGCTGGAAGCGGTTCAAACCATGGGCGGCGGGACCACTCCCTGGACCGTGCCGGAAATGTATTATCGCGGCTGGTATCTTGAAACGATGACACCCAACGACAGCGGTGTGGCAGAACCTGAAGCTGCCGGAGCCATCGCCTGGCTGCTTTACAATGCCTGGCTGACCACCGGGCAGACCGATTTTCGAATCGGTGCCGAGCAGGCGATGGAATACCTCAATGGATTGACTGCCAATCCGTCCTACGAGCTTCAGCTGTCTTACGGGGCTCAGACCGCAGCCAGGATGAATGCAGAACTGCATACCGGATATAATCTGGATAAAATGTTAAACTGGTGCTTTGATGTTGGGCCCCTGCGTAACTGGGGAGCCATTAACCAGTCTTGGGGCGGACTGGACTGCCATGGTCTGATCGGGCAGGTGTACGGCGGCGGATATGCCTTTGCCATGAATACATTTGAGCAGATCGGTGCGCTGGTACCGGTTGCCCGGTACAATGATCAGTACGCCCGAGCCATCGGAAAGTGGGTTTTGAATGCCGCCAATGCGTCGCGCCTTTTCTACTCTGCTTTTCTGCCGGATCAAAACCAGGACAATGAAAACTGGTCTCAGATGTACGATCCGGAGAGTGTTGTTTCTTACGAAGGACTGCGTCAGCTGCTTTGGAGCGAAAGCCCCTATGCCACTGGGGATGCCATGGGCGCCGGCTGGGCGGAAACCAATCTGGCCCTCTACGGTGCCTCTCATGTGGGCAGCCTTGGCGGGATTATTCGAACCACCAATGAAACCGGGATATTGCAGCTGAACCTGACTGTCACTGATTATTACAAACCGCCAGGCACATTCCCAACCTACATTGTTTACAATCCCCATGAAAATGCACGCACGGTTACTTTGCTGACAGGCTCCGATCCTGTGGACATCTATGAACTTACAAACAATGAATTCCTGGCATATTCCGTGGTGGATTCCGTTGAAATCGCAGTACCCTCCGATGAGGCGCGTATTGTCGCGCTTCTGCCTGCAGGAGCGGTTCCGATGACCCAATTCGGTCAGCTGCTTGTTGACGGGATCCCAGTGGATTATTCTGCCAGTACACCCGCGGATAACTATCCCCCAAGAATCAAAAGTTTCGCTGCAGCCGACACTCTGGTGGAAATTTCTGGTGAAACCCAGCTTTTCTGCACCGCAGCCGATCCGGACGGCGATGATCTCACTGTTCAGTTCCAGGCTGCAGGCGGTGAAATTGATCAGACTGGAAATCCTGTTACCTGGCAGGCTCCTGAGGAAGAAGGCGACTACGTGATTTCCTGCACGATCAGTGATCCGTCCGGGCTGCAGGACTCAACGGCACTGACGGTCACCGTGATTCATGAAATCAATCTTGCACCGGTGATTCTTGGATTGAGTGCAGTGCCGAGAAAGCTTGATCTCGAAAATTCCGCGTCGTGCCTGATAACTGCGGAAGATCCGGAAAATGATTATCTGGATATATCCTGGAGTGCACCATCCGGGACGTTCAGTGAGTCTGACACTGCAGTGGTCTGGACCGCCCCTGCAACTGCCGGTAATTACACTCTTACGTGTCATGTTTCTGACGGAAACGGAAATACTGCGGCAGACAGCATTCAGGTGATGGTGCGTGATTTTTCCCTGGCGCAGTCCGGCAGCATGGTGCTCCATTACCCTTTTTCGGGGAATGCCCAGGATTATTCCGGAAACAATCTGGACGGACAGGTCTCCGGTGCAGTGCTGACGGAAGATGTTCTGGGACAGCCGCTGAATGCCTACCGGTTTGACGGGGTCAATGACCGTATCCAGTGCAGCAGTGATCCCGAGCTCAATTTCACCGGCGGGATATCCGTCAGCTGCTGGCTGAATGCAGATCAGTTCTTTGAACGGGAAGCCTATCCGATATCACACGGCAACTGGGAGAACCGCTGGAAAATTTCCGTCACCAATGACCGTATCCGCTGGACCATCCGGACGGACCATTATCAGAACAACGGAATCACGGATCTGGATTCGGAAAGAATGCTATCCGAATCAACCTGGTTTCATCTGGTGACGGTTTATGACGGCAGTGATCTGGAAATCTGGCTGAACGGCGAGTTGGACGCGTTCGGCAGCTGGCAGGGCAGTCTGCTCACCACGGCATGGGATTTAACTGTCGGCCAGGCGCTGCCGGGGAACAGCCAGTACAATTTTGACGGAATTATTGATGATGTCCGAATATTCGACTACGGTCTGGGCGTTGCGGAAATACAGGGTCTGTACCAGACCCAGAGCTGTTCCGAATCCGGTGACATGACATGCGATTACGAACTGGATATCATGGATGTCATGGTTATGGTCAGCATTCTGCTGTCAGAAGTGACTCCAATGGACTATCAGTTCATTAATGCCGACCTGAATCAGGACGGAACAGCCGATATCCTGGATATCGTGATTCTGGTATATCTGATTCTGAACTGAATCCAGGCGCTCTAGGTTTTTACTGTTTCCCAAAGAAAAAAAGCAGCGGTTTGTGCACGCGGCGAGCCCAGGCGATTTCATTGTGAACCGCCCCTTCATCCACAAAAACCAACAGATTTCCATCATCCGTATAGCCTTTCGAGCGAAGGATTTCAGCCATTTCACGGAATCCGGGATCCAGCTCTGCTTCCAGTCCGACGGTTCCGTTGTCCAGATAAAATTTCACCTCTTTTAGGGGTCCCCTATACGCGCGGATACGATGTAAGATTTCGTCCTCATCCACCAGAAACGCCGGTGAAAGGCACCCGGCATATCCAAATGTTTCTGAATGCTCCCAGGCCATATGAAAGGAGATGATTCCCCCCATGGATGATCCCATCACGGCAGTATTTTCCGGACCGGTCAGGGTGCGGTAGCTGCGGTTGATAAAGGGAATCACTTCCTCAATGACAAAGCGGGTATAATCCCCTCCCAGCTGAATGGGCGAATATTCCGGACGGCGATTATCGGTAGAGGACATGCCGACAATAATGATTTTTTCCATCTGACCGGATTCGATCAGCTCCGTAGCCACCTCATCTACCTGCCAGTCGGTGCCGATGTATGACGTCCCCGGATCGACAATATTTTGGCCGTCATGCATATAAAGGACAGGATATCGCTCATTTGAATTGTGGTAGCCGGGCGGAAGCCAGACCAGTACATCCCGGTCAAGCTCAAGAAATGCAGACGGGAATTCCCGGTGATATTCCACCAGTCCGGTCACCTGCACTTCAATGTTGTCACATTCATCCCGCCACAGTTCAATAACGGCTGTGACTGTTCTGGACCGGTCTGCCGTGAGGGTAAAATTGTTGGGAACGATGCATTCTGCTTCCATGGCCTCTGTCCCCCAGCTGCCTTTTGTGAACTTGTATTCGATAACGGACTGAACGGGAAATTTGATTTTCAACTCCCAGCGGCTGTCGCTGGTGCGGACAAGGGCATGTCCGTCGGCATCCCACATTCCAAGCTGCGGCATATTGCCGGAAATGTACACCGTTTGATCCGGCGGAAGCGGTGTCTCGGTATCCACAATGAAGTGGATTTCACATGTGCTTTTTTGCAGAGGTCCAGCACAACTGACGAATATCGCAGCCGCAGACAACAAAACGATAATCCGCGGGAATGCATTTGCAGAGCGGTGCATGACATTTTCTCCTTCAGTTCAATGTCAGATCATACAGTTTTCGAGTGACAGGCTGAGATTTGAATCCCACCCAGCCGGTCCAAATACAGGGTCGTAAACTGGAGAACCCGGATAAATCCGGGCTCTCCTGATAAAAAAAAGGCGACCGGTCAATAATCAGACTCAGTCTGTCAGACGAAAGATCAGACCAGTTCTTCCAGCTGGTCGATCAGTCCTTCCACATACTGGATGCTTTTGTTCCAGAATTCCGGATCAGTGATATCCTGACCGGTGACACCGATAATGTCAGTGGGCCGCATGGAGCTTCCGGCAGCCAGACAGGTTTTAAATTTCGGAATAAAGGCCGCCCCCTCTTCCAGATACTGCTGATAGAGTGCCAGAACCACCAGATTGGCAAAATTGTAGGCATACACATAAAACGGTACATGAATCAGATGGGGGATTGTGGACCATTCCCAACGGAATTCTGTCGGCTGGATGACAGAATCACCAAACATCCGCTGAAGCTCGGTTTCATATGCGTCGCACAGTTCATTGGCGGACATCAGTTGACGGCTGATCCGGTCATGGATGACTTTTTCAAAGCGGCAGAACATATTCTGACGATTGCTGGTTGAGAAAATATCTTCCAGTTTGGTGGTCAAAAGAGACCGTTTCACGGAGACGTCCGGGTCCTGTTTAAGAAGCATATCCGTCAGTACCATTTCTGAAAATACAGAAGCAGTTTCCGCCAGCGGCAAAATGGAATGGAAAGTAAACAGGTTTTGGTCTTTGGCCAGCATGCCGTGAATGGCATGACCGAGTTCATGGGCCAGCGTGGCAACATCACGCAGTTTTCCTGTAAAATTCAGAAACACGAAAGGCTGAACGGAGGGAACGGAATAGGAGCAAAATGCCCCTCCCTGTTTTCCGGGCTGGGCTGGCGCGTCAATCCGATTGTTGTCAAACATGGATTTGGCCAGCTGATGGAATTCATCGTCAAATTCACCAAAGGCTGTCAGTACCTGTTCGCTTGCCTCCTCCCATGTGTAGCTTCGTGATGCAGCTGGAAGTGGAGCATATATATCTGCCAGAGTCATATCATCCAATTCAAGGACTCGTGCTTTCAGACGGTAATAGCGCTGAACCAGACGATTTGAATCCGTGGTTACATCTATCAGTGTCTGAACCGCTTCCTCATCCAGATCATTGCCGATATTCATGACACTGATCGGAGTGGGATACCCCCGGAGTTCACGACCGATATTGAAATCCTTCAGGATATTGTTGTACACACTGGAAATGACGATTTTATTGTCTTCATAGCGGTCCAGCAGGAGTTTCATCGCCTGGCGGCGAATGTTTTTGTCGGGGTGCTGACGCAGGGAGCGCAGTTCGTCGCCGGTACGTTCACGGGTTTCCCCATCGACTTCAAACTCAAACTTGAAACTGGTGGTCAGTTCATTGTATATCTTGACAAGAGCGGATTTGCCTGTAAGATTCTTGAGATTGTTCAGTTGTTCTTCTTTTTCAGACAGATTGTATTTGGCCGTTTCCCTGGTCCGGTCAAGAGGGTAGCGGAATTCTTTCAGTTCAGGCTGATCCTCAAATTTGGAGAACTCATCATCCGGCATTGCTCCCAGTTCAAGAGTGAAAAACAGCGTAAGGTTGGAGACGGTGCTGTTGATCTCGTCCACCTTTGATTCCAATGCTTTGGCCTGCTCGTTCGTGGTGTCGGTGACAAAACTCAGACCGGCGAACTGGCTGAGCTTGTATATGCGTTCCAGAATATCAATCAGCTCTCGATAGGCTTTTTCCATCCCGGCAGACGTAAGTGAGTTCAGTTTCCCCTGATATCTGGATTTAAATGCTCCGGCGTCTTTCACACAGGTGTCCATTACAGTCTGTATGGCCGGATCATTCAAGCCGGAATAATGCGTGGTTAAATCCCAGTGGATATTTTCAGCTCCGGTTAACTTCTGTGATTTCATACTTTTTCCTTTTCAGTTTCATGAAGCCGCCCGATGATGTCCTGCAATAAACATATCTGCGGCGATTAATATTGGTTCTGTTCTAATAAATCCGTTTTGTAATGACTTTCCCCGTCCGTAAGCGGACGGAACGGGGTATCAGCAATCCATCGGGGCATTAACTATTTCACCGCCACGCCAACTGGCGGATTCAAAAATACGAAGATGTGCAAATGCCTTAGCCCGAATATTTCTAATGATTATATTCATCTATTTTTTATGTGTGTTGCTGCTGCAATAAAAAAACTGCGTTTTACAGTCAGGATTGGATCATTCCTGTATTATTTTCAAATAGATAATGGCCTGCCGCGGTATGTCCGGATATGGTGATTTCAAACCTCCGTTATCAAATCACCTTTATCGATATACTTACCCCTGATATTTCATGAGGTTTCGAAATCAGATGGCGGAGCTGGTTGATTATGCAAGGCTTGCGAAGAAATTTGAACAACATTGCTCTGGACAGTACAATGAGAACAAACATCCAGCGTCATTGAAACAGAATCTACCAGAACTATCATCGTCCAGAAAATGCAGCTTAGTCTTCGCGCCGAACGATTTTATTTTTCAGCGTACCCAGTCCGTCAACGGTCAGCTCAACAGTATCACCAGTTTCGAGCCATTTCCCAGGTCCTTGTCCGCCGCTGTTGGATTCCAGCAGGCAGCCGGTCCGGCAGGCTCCTGAAGCGATGATTTCTCCAGGAAAAAGGTCAGCTCCATAGGAGGCACGTTCGATGAGCTGAGCAAAAGTCCAGTACATATTTTTCATATTGTCTTCGCTGACCTGTTCACCGTTGACATATGCTTTCATGGTCAGGTCGTAACGTTCCCCGTGTTCACTGGGAATCCGGTGCATTTCCAGTTCATCGCGGATCACGATATAGGGCCCCAGTGACGTGGCAAAATCCTTGCTTTTCGAAGGTCCCTGGGTCAGCTTCACTTCCTTGGCCTGTATTCCTCTGGCGCTCCAGTCATTCATGATAGTGTACCCGCCAATGTACTCATCCGCCTCGGCTGCTTTGATGTTGCGTCCGTATTTTCCGATGACGACAGCCACCTCGAACTCAAAATCCAATTTTTCCAGATGGGCTTCCATCACTGCCACATCACCGGGACCAATAATCGCATGGTGATTGGTGAAGTAAAACACCGGAAACTCATCATATTCCGGAATCATGTCCAGTCCCCAGCCGCCGCGACGGGCCACGACATGGTCACGGAACGTATAACCGTCCCGTACCGATGGCGGATTGGGTACGGGTGCAAGATGTTTCACATGGCCGAGAGACAGGGTAGCCAAGGCTTCATTGGCGGTAATTTTTTTGGCCAGCAGACGGTTGTATTCCTCTCTTTCCAGAAAATCCAGCATATTGTCAGGCAGCTGCCCATGAGAGGCACTTGCCAGATCGATAATCCGGTTGTTTTCTGTGAGATGTCCCAGCCGAGTGATTTTTTTGTATTGGAAGGTTATCAGCTTCATGCATTTTCCGTTTTGTTTGCCAAGGTATGGGTCTGTTAATCAGGTCAAATCAGTGGTTTGCCAGTAATAAATATTAGTTCCGCTGAACCTGTTCAGGAAAGTAATATCGAAGGACACTGTCAACTGATACCGGGAATGGTCGGCAGACGGGGAATTCGGAATTATTGGAATCTGATTCATCATGCGCAGCATAAATTTTTAGCAGGGTCTGCTGCGATTGTTGTTAAACACAGAACTGATCCCGACTTCTTGATTTGGCGACCAATCCCTGTTAACAACTATCAGTGATAGGCTGTACGGTACTCATATCGGATCAACCTATTCCTCGAACCACAGCGGAAGTTCGCATTCGGGACAGATTTTTGCCCCACCGGTTTCTGCACCGCAGGCAGGGCATTTACCGGAATCCAGCGCCTGATCGGCTTTCTCAAGTTCCGGGAATTCTTCGTGCACCTCCTCCCGCATCAGTCCTGCCACCCGTTCAACATCATCGGGATGAATGAACACACCGAATTCGGCTGACGGAGTCAGATCAATCTGACGGCCGCTTTCAACAAGTTCAACCAGATGTGCAATATTGTGGTCTTCCAGGAGTGTTTCCAGGTTTTTAAGGGTGCTGACGGGACCGGTGGCAATGGATACCGCCTCTTCACGGGTAATTTCCCGGCGAACCGGCTCTTCCAAAGGCTGATCAATGGGTATCTGACAGTCGGGACAGATTTTAATGTGGGCATAATACTCGACGCCGCACTTTGGGCAGTGATGGGTGTCAGTCATTTTTATCTCTCTGATTCATAAAAAGGAAAAGCCCCCATTTGGGGGCTGAAGTTGGTCAATTGAAAAGCTGTTATTTCCCGGCTGGCCGGTATCCGCTGGAGTATGAGTAGTGCGCCATGCTGCCGTCTGCGGTCTCGTACAGCTTAATTTTGATGAAGAATGTTCCGGTGTGCTTCACGGTCAGTTTCAGAACTTCGACATCTTTGAGCCCGGAATTACTGGCAATCTGAATACCGTCTTCATCGAAAATGTAAATCCCGATATCCGAGACATTGGATCCGCCGCCGATATAGAATGCATATTCATTACCCTTATACAGAGTAGTGGCCAGCGTGGTGGATTCGTCAACTTCCATAACGCCGGTCTGGCCGGAGATGATGGTAAATCCCAGATCGTGCAGCATGATTTTGGTATCTTCCAGAAACCGGACCGCTTCGGGATGAGAGGCAGCCAGCCAAAGCGGCAGAAATATTATAGAAAAACCAAGGGCAAGGGTGAATTTAATTTTCATTTCTGGCACTCCCTATTTCTGAAACTGCTTTATCAGTTTTGCGGTAATATTATTCAGATCTTTGATGGTGTCTTTGCTCAGATGCTCATCTTTTCCGATTTGACACAGCTGGGCAATTTCAGGCAGTTTCTTTTTCAGCGAAATGACATCCGGCTGCGTTGCAAAATCGGGATTCAGGGCATTCACCTGCTGAATAAAATAATCGATCTGAGAAGTAATTCGAAGAATATCGGTGGCTTCCGCCTGATAATCCTTTTTTAGAGAAGCCGTGACCACCCGAAGACCCTCCAGCCAGCCGCCAAGACTGATCAAAATGATCTGATCACCGGATTCCAGTTCAGACAGCACTTCAGTAACGGTTGTCTGAAGACTGTTTATCTTGTCCATCAGTCCGTCCCAGTTGCCTTTTTCCGAAAGCGTCTTAATTTCGTTGATAGCCGGTCTGATGTCACTGCTGAATCCCAGGTAGGAGGCATATGCAAGAATCTTTTCCGAGGCCTGGGAAATCAGTTTGGGATTCTCCGATTTTATGGCAATGGTCAGATCGGCAACCGTTACCCCAAGGTTCAGACACTGCTTGTGAACCTCCGTGTAGCTGGTCTTTTTATTGATCCTGACAAACTTGGACCACTGCGGGGACTTGACACTCTCAAGAGCTGAAAAAATTTCATCCGGCGTGGGTACAACATAATTACTGATCGCTGAGGCTTTTTCAGCATCCGTCAACTGTTCTTTCTGACGTTCAGTACCTCCAAACAAGATTCCAAAAGCAAGCAATAGGACAAGTAAATTTTTCATGATATTTAACCTCCTGATCAGCCTCTGCTCTGATATGAATGCATCAGCTTAAATTTCAGTAAAACGACGTTTATCAAGTTTATTATGATTAGGTACAATGCTAAAACAAAATAATTGAACCGGACCGTATCCACAACCTTATGATTGAATATTTTATGTTCGGTTAGGAACTTGGCATAATACATCATCGATTTGTTGTTTTCCAGTTCATTTTCTTCATAGTCAAATGTGATTGCGCTGAACAGGTATGAATTGCTGTATGGAATAAGCTTGTTGGTTTCGTCCCGCAGCCTCAGGTATTCCGATTTCAGATCAGCGCACTGTACCTCCCGGCAGTCTTCCCCTTCATTCAGCTGACGGCAGTTTTCCTTGCAGCGCTGCCAAAGCTGACGGTAATGATCCCGGATTTTTTCGCTCTGGTGATATCTGTTCTTAAATGCCTGAGCCACAAACAGACCTTCCACCGCCCAGCGCGAGGGAATGAACTCGCAGAACTCAGGGATTGGACGCTCTTTCTCAAATTTCAGCAGCCGGTTCATGTTTTCAAAATGGACCAGTGCACCGCCAAAAATTATCTGCGGAATAAGGATCAGCGGTACCGCATTAAATGCCACTACTGAATTCCTGGAGATTATCGAGATCAGCAAACCAATTGAGATGCCAATCAGGGCTGAAACATACATGTATCCGAAATAATGCCAGAACATACCCCTGATTTCCAATATCAGATGGGTCAGGATGATGAATATCAGCACCTGAATCAGCAGGAACAGAGCCAGGATCAGCAGTTTCGCAAAAAAATATCCCATTGAGCTGACACCCATGAGTCGTTCACGGAAAAGGATTGTACGGTCACGAACAATTGTATTGGCGCTGTTTGTCAGTCCCAGAAAAATGGAAATGATGATGGACATAAACAAAAAGGGCAGTATATTCATATTTTCAGAAAAATCGTATGGTCCGTCAGATGAATACCGCAGCAGGAGTGATATCAGAACGGCAAGTACGGCGGGAACCAGGAAATTCATCCACAGGTTGGACCGATCCCGAACCCGGTTCAGAAATTCGCGCTGTGTCAGACGGGGAAAGTGCTGGAAAAATTTACTCATATTGCCAACCGGTTACTCAATGACCACATCCTGCTCTGCCATCTGTTCCTGATACTTGAAAAACATGTTCTGCCATTCCTCCGGACGGCGTCGTCGGATATGGGTAATTTCACCTGACACGGACCGAATTCGTTCGTTCAGCACATCAAAAATGATTTCCGGATTCACATTCCCGCAGGCATTGCAGAAAGGTTTATTGGTATAATTGTCAATTCCGGCAAAATACCGGATTGCCTCCAGCGTCCCACCGTAAAACACCATTCTCCCACCAGTTTCAAGAACCATCACTTTATTAAACTGCCGGTAAATTTTCGTGCTGGGCTGATGAAGCACGCAAACGACCATTTTGCCGCGGTAGGACATTTTTTTCAGCAGAGTGATGATGTTCTCTGAATCTTTGGAAGACAGACCGCTGGTGGGTTCGTCCAGAAACAGGACATCCACATCACCAATCAGTTCAAGTCCGATGTTCAGCCTTTTTCGTTCTCCGCCGCTCAAAATCTTATGCAGCGGACTTCCCACCCGCTGATGGGCGGCGTGCTGAAGTTCCAGATCACGTATGACCTGGTATACCCGATCTTCAATTTTTGCCCGGGTCCACTCGGGATATCGCAGCCGACAGTTGAAATATAAATTTTCATACACCGTCAGATTTTCCATGAGCAGATCATCCTGGGGAACATTTCCGATGTACCGCCGCCAGCGCTCGAAATTTGAATACAGCGGATCACCGTTTACCTTTACAGATTCAATATTTTTTGGTCGCAGTCCGCCGTTCATTGCATTGACCAGCGTGGTTTTTCCGGTTCCGCTTTTGCCGATGACAATCAGGAAATCGCCGATTTCCAGTGAAAGAGACACCCGGTCAAGCCCGGTTCCGGTACTGCCGTAACGATGGGACAGATTTTCCACTGTGAATGTTTTGATATTATTTGTTTCGGGAATCTGGTCCGGATGAAAAATACGGTTGATATCTTCAAACAGAATGGTTTTTGTCCCAACTTCCAAAATCGCATGATCCGCGAAAATACTCGTATGATTGGATCGAAGGATTGAATCATTGAGAACAATGATTTCGCTGGAACTATTACGGATAAACAGACGGCTGTCAATCTCAAAAAATATCAATTCTCCGGACAGATTGGCGATATTCAGATGCAGACTGTTATTATGCAGGATAAATATCGGGTACAGTTTCAGACAGGCAATATCGCTCTCAAAATAGACACAGTCCAATGTCTTGACGGATCGATGAGACAGCTGAAAATGCTTCTGAATTTGATTCAGGATTGCCAGTTCTTCCTCATCCACTTCGTAATCAACAGCAATGATTTCATACAGCGCAATCATGATTGACAGCTGTTCGACACGATCCTCCGGCATATGATGGTCCAGATATGAACTGATGTCTATTGGATCCTCATTCATTTTTGCCAGGAACATGCCGTAGTAGTTTTCGGCATCTTCGACCGGAGTCCGATCTTCAATATAGGCACGAATATACTCCCGCTCCAGCTCTTCAGACCGGGGCGTGGCTTTCATATGTTCCGCCAGCAGAGTGAGAATCAGTTCAAGATATGATCCGGATGTCATATAATACGATTGGTTTCCGTTTACAGTATGTCGCCTAATCCGCCTCTTCAACCGGCGCCTGTACTGATCAGGAGATATTTAAAGGATTTAATAACCAATATTGCCGCCGTTAATTTACGGCTGTCGGGCTGATTTGAGAACATTGGGAATAATATTAATCCAGGGATACGTCTTTTTTTTCGCTGGTATTCTGCGCACACTTTTTAGCCCGGAAATTCATGAGGTTTCAAAATGAGAGGACGGAGCTGGTTGATTATGCAAGGCTTGCGACGAGATTTAAACAACATTGTACTGGGCAGTATAATGAGAGCAAATATCGAGTTAATTGACACAGAACCGATTGGATATATCATTGTTCGGAAATACGGAGCATTTTACGCATGGATATTCTCGTGAAGTATGCTGATTAGGGAGGACACTTTGGGAAGGCGGGCGGATACAAATTTTCCCGCTTCTGACCTTCATCGCGCCTTTCACACCTTTCCGGTCGGTATTCTGTCCGGTTTTTTTCACGTGAAATCTTCACAATAAGACAATTGAAGATACCCTGCAGTTACAAACAGTCAATTTCAGATGAATTTCCCCGCCCGTCGCCTGACAGGACGGCATATCAGTAATCGATCTGGGCATTAACTATTTCACCGTCACGCCAACTGGCGGATTCAAAGGGACGGATTTCTGCTTGAAGTTCCATTTGTAACGGGCAAATTAATCAGCTGACTGGTTGTAATATTTCACCCTGTTATTAAAGGGATTTTAGGATGAACAACCTTCTGAATGTTAACGGATGGAAACTGACTGCGCTGGAATCGGGGGATTTTCGACTGGATGGCGGCGCGATGATGGGGTCAGTTCCCAAGGTGCTCTGGAACCGTACAAATCCGTCGGATGAACTGAATCGTATCAATCTTGCGATGCGGTGCATGCTTCTTGACAATGGACGTCAGAGAATTCTCATAGAAACCGGTATCGGTCTAAAAAATTCTGCGGAGTTCATCCAGCGGTTTCATATTGTACAGGAAGAAGATCCCTTGGCTGCTGAACTTGCGAAAGCCGGTTTGAAAAAAACCGACATCACGGATGTGATCATCACTCACCTTCATTTTGATCATGCCGGCGGAGCGACCGATATGGGCGAAGGCATGGCTATTCAACCCGCCTTTCCAAATGCTGTCTATCATATCAGCCGATCGAACTGGGTGAACGCTTTACACCCAAGTCCAAGGGATGCTGCCAGCTATCTCTCGGAAAACTTCCTTCCTCTTGAGGATGCCGGATGTCTCTCGCTGATACCGGATAACCACGATTTTGGCAATGGTCTGTCCACCATTGCCGTAAACGGACATACATCCGGGCAGCAGCTGGTAAAAGTGACTGGTGCGGAGGGCACGGTGGTTTTCTGCTCTGATCTGATCCCGCTGCGTTCCCACCTGAAACTGCCCTGGATTATGGGCTATGATTTATCCGCCCGAGAGACACTCCTGGAGAAAACCGCGTTTCTCAGACAGGCTGCCGATGAAAACTGGTGGCTGTTTTTCTACCATGATCCCGATACCGTGATGGTTCAGGTCAGTCAGGGGCGGAAACATTATGAACCAGCGGCGGAAATCACCAGAAACCGTCATCACAATGCCGTAAATCGGCAAAATCAACCAATAACCGGAATGTCTGATGGCAGTAACCGATAATCAAAAAGTATTTGCATTTCTTAATGATGCGACCACTTCTGCTCAGTTGATAAAAATCTGCAGCAGAACACAGATGGAGATTTCTTTTCCGGAATATTCGAATGCCGTAAATGAATGCCGGAATGCATCCGGGATTGCTGTAATTGAAATCGTTCAGGATGACCATGATTACCTGGAAATCTGCACGGCCTTGAAATCGGAAACGGACCTGATTGTGGTGGGGATCATGTCCCGATTCTATCGTGATCTGGTGAAACAGGCGGAAGAAGCCGGCTTTGACCTGATCTTTCCCAAGGCCCTGCTGGAGCAGAATCTGACCACCATTATTGATCGGGTATGTCATGCCGACTGAATCCAAAAGCCGGCGAAAAAAGCGATCGGCGGAGATTCTGTACAGGTTGAAAGACGCCTATCCGGGTGCCCGCTGTTCACTGCAGTACCAATCGCCATTTCAACTGCTTATCGCCACCATCCTTTCCGCCCAGTGTACGGATGAACGCGTCAACAGGGTGACAGATCATTTATTCCAGAAGTACCAGACACCGGAAGATTTTGCTGCATTGAGTCAGGAGGATATCGGCCGTCTAATTTATTCAACGGGATTTTACAATAATAAGGCAAAATCCATCAAGGCCCTGTCCCAAACGCTGCTGGACGAACACGGAGGAAAAGTACCTAGCACCATGTCTGCTCTGGTGAAACTGCCGGGCGTCGGCCGGAAAACAGCCAATGTGGTGCTGGGCAGCGCATTTCAAAAACCGGGTCTGGTTGTGGACACTCATGTTACCCGGATTGCCAACCTACTGGGACTGGTCAAGTCACGGAATGCAGTAATCATCGAACGTGAACTCTGCGAAATCATCCCTGAAACCGACTGGACAATACTGGGACATCTGTTTATCGATCATGGCCGGGCAGTATGCATCGCCAGACGTCCGCGCTGTCAAGACTGTATTCTTCAGGATTTATGCCCGGGATCAAAGAATTGAAACTGCCGCTGCTTTCACCGGTTTCCCGATTTGGGGTACTCCTACCAGAAATCCTGTTTTTTCAGGCAGTGAAAATTTAATGAATGAAGGTGGTTTCATTTCTTGTCTGCATCCTCCGATATCCATCCTTTAAACCGGATATTACAACCATTTACTCTGATTTGATTGGGGTTGGCTCTCCATACTCAGCCGCATTAAATTAGCGGTTGAGCAATAATGGAAATCAGTCTTATGCACCAACTTACAAAAAAATACAAATTCTGCGCTGCCCATAAATACTGGAACCCGGACTGGGATGAATCTCAAAACCTGGCTGTATTTGGAGAAGATGTTCGGATTCACGGCCATAATTATGAACTTGAGGTCACTGTCACCGGCGAAATTGACCAGGGATCCGGTTTCATCATCGATCTCCAAATGCTGAACCAGATTGTAAATGACGAGGTGATTTCCAATATGGATCACAGCCAGATAGAAAAAGACATACCATGGTTCAGGGGAAAACAGCCATCCACCGAGAATATGGTTGTATATATCTGGAATCAGATTTCCGGCAAACTGCCCGTCAAAAACCGCCTGGTGAAGATCAAGCTGGTTGAAACGCCTACCATATTCTGTGAGTATTTTGGTCCTGAAAAATGACGACCCTGCAGAAATGGAATTGAGTCCGGTTTGATGGGACGGTGCATTAGGAATCTGTATTTGCAAAACTCGAGGTACCATATAGCGGTATCACATCAGAGGAGATAGGAATGACAAAAATAAAAAAAATCGAAACGCTTATATATGAGCTTCTGAAGGAAATTGGAGAAGATCCGGATCGCGAAGGTCTTGTCCGTACTCCGACCAGAGTGGCCAAAGCATGGGACTTCCTTGCAAACGGCTATCATTCAAATCTGGATGAAATCATCAATAATGCCGTATTTACCGAGGAATACGATGAAATGGTTGTGGTAAAAGATATTGATTTCTTCAGTCTTTGTGAACATCACATGCTGCCTTTTTTCGGAGTGGCTCATGTTGCTTATATTCCCAATGGAAAAGTCATTGGCCTGTCGAAAATTCCAAGAATCGTTGAAATGTTCGGCCGGCGTCTGCAGCTTCAGGAGCGAATGACCCAGCAGATTGCGGAAACGCTGAATGATGTATTGAAACCCAAAGGGGTGGCAGTGGTTCTTGAAGGTCAGCACATGTGCATGCAAATGCGGGGAGTGCAGAAGAAGAACAGTTATGCCACGACATCGTTTATGACCGGAGGATTCCGCGACCGGGCTAAAACGAGAGAAGAATTTCTCCAAATCATTTCCATGGACAAATTCAAATAAATACAGGAATAAATGCTGTATGACCCAATATGATGTTATCGTAATTGGTGCCGGTCCCGGAGGTTATGTGGCTGCTATTCGGGCTGCTCAGACGGGAAAAAAGGTTGCTGTCGTAGAAGCCGATCAACTTGGCGGAGTTTGCCTGAACTGGGGCTGTATCCCTACAAAAGCTCTGCTGAAAAACGCTGAAATCCTTCAGACTGTTCAGGAATCTTCGCGATACGGCATCAAAGTATCCGACGTGAATGTGGACTGGTCCAGAATCATCAAACGATCCAGAGATGTATCCGGAAGACTTACCCGGGGTATTGAATTCCTGTTCAAAAAAAATAAAATTGACTGGATTCAGGGCTATGCCGTCTTCAAGACGGCTAAAACACTCACAGTCAGAGATTCAAACGAAGATGCGCGTGAACTCACTGCAGACAATGTGATTATCGCTGCCGGTGCCCGGACGCACTGGTTTCCGGGGATGGAACCAGACGGGGAACGGATTATCACATCCAAAGAAGCATTGGTTATTCCGGAAATTCCCAAATCCATTGCCATTATCGGTGCCGGGGCAATAGGTGTGGAATTTGCCCATCTTTTCAGAACATTCGGATCAGATGTAAGGCTGATCGAAGCGCTTCCCCGTATCCTTCCGGTGGAAGATGAGGAAGTATCCGCTGAACTGACAAGAATCTTCAAAAAACGCAAGATCAGGATTCACACAAACACCAAGGTGGAAAACCTGGAACGACGGGAAAATGATGTTCGGATTCTGCTGAACAACGGTGATGTGCTGGAAGCAGAAAAAGCTCTGATTGCGGTGGGAGTACGATCCAACAGCGACAAGCTCAGCCTGGACCGGACCAAAATACAGACTGACAGCGGATGGATCCAGACAGATGAGTTCATGCAGACTGCTGAACCCGGCGTGTATGCCATCGGAGACATTGCCGGTCCCCCCTGGCTGGCGCATGCGGCCTCGATGGAAGGAATCACTGCTGTGGAACATCTCGCCGGTCTGAATCCGCCGCCAATGAGATATGACAATATTCCCGGATGTACATATTGTGCACCGGAAATCGCCTCTGTCGGATTGACCGAGAAGGAAGCCCGCGAACAGGGCTACGAGCTGAAAATTGGCCGATTCCCGTTCCGGGCACTCGGAAAAGCCATGGCATCCGGGCACACTGACGGATTTGTTAAAATAATATATGATGCACAGTTCGGGGAACTTCTGGGCTGTCATATTATCGGCACGGAAGCCACCAATCTGATATCGGAAATCGGTGTGGCAAGGACACTGGAAACCACGCATCTTGAAATACTGAAAACCATCCATCCTCATCCAACGCTGTCTGAAGCCATCATGGAAGCAACCGCTGACGCCCTGGATGAGGCAATACATATTTAAACAGACGCTATGAGCGGTTCAGATCATTCCGAAGCGGCCATTTTAAATGCGATTCCTGCAGCTCATTCGATGACAGCGAGGTTGGATGCGAATTCAGTGGCGGACCTGGCTAAGGAAATTACCGGGAAAGCCGTTGAACCGATTAACTTTTTCTGGCTGGGACAGCAGCCGTATCAACCGGTCTGGAGTCTGCAGCAAAGACTGCATCGTCTTCAAATTGAAGGCAGCATCAGAGATACGGTGCTGCTGCTTGAACATGACCATGTATATACTCTGGGCAAAAATGCCGATGAGAATCACCTGCTCCCCAGTTATCCGCGTGACGCGGAAGTCATTCGAATTGATCGCGGCGGCGATATCACCTATCATGGCCCGGGACAGCTGGTGGGATATCCCATCATTGATCTTCATCGGTACCGTCAGAGCGTTTCCTGGTACATGAGATCGCTGGAAGAAGTCATTATCCAAACACTCGGTGCGTTCAATCTGCAGTGCAGACGCAAAGAAGGGCTTCCGGGGGTCTGGACGGAGGATGAGAAGATATGCGCCATGGGAGTCCGCCTGTCCCGCTGGATTACCATGCATGGATTTGCACTGAATGTAGCTCCTGACATGAGTTATTTTACAGGTATGATTCCGTGCGGGATATTTGAATTCGGCGTAACATCCATTGCACAGCAGACTTCACCCTGTCCGGACATGACGAATGTTATTGAACATTTCTGCAGAATCTTTAAACGTATTTTTATTGAGAATCTGAATCATGAAACATAGTAAAACTTTTTATTCAGTATTATCGGTTTTGTATATATTTCTGTCGCTTGCTTTTGCCGGACAGATCAGACTGGCAGTCACAAATCTGGAGTACAACAATATCGACCGGATGGATGCACAGGCCATTACCGAGCGTCTGCGGATAGAGCTGGCACGAACAAACGCCTTTCTGCTGATTGAGCGGCAGTTGATGGATAAAATAATTGAAGAACAGAAGTTTCAGACTTCAGGCTGTACATCGAATGCCTGTCTTGTTGAACTGGGTCACCTGCTGAATGCGGACTGCATTCTGGGCGGTTCGGTGAGTAAAATCGGCAGTTTGTATTCTGTTTCTGTTCGAATGATTCATGTGGAATCCGGCGTGATAACACGTACCGCTTTATATGATCATGAAGGATTTATCGAAGATTTCGTTAAAATTGGAATTCGAGCAGTGGCACAGGAGCTGGCAGAGGAGAGTTCAAATGAGTCAGCCGCCCCCGCTGGACAAATTTCGGAAGAATCATTTCTGATTCCTGAAGAATTCACCATTTTCGCGGGATTTGACTGGTCGAACACTCTCGTATATTCATCTGAAACTTCCCGATTGGAGTATGACCTCGAAAAGGGTGTCAGTCTGGGAATCGAAACAGAGTGGAAAGTAAACCGGATATTGAATGTTGGAGTGGGCGGACAATATCAGTTCAGACGGGACTTCGGTGACTACAATCTGTCATACACAGGTTATCCTGTTTACGGTCTGGTCCGTCTTCGTTTAAATGAATCCAGTGAGTTTGGATTTACATCTCTTCACGATCTGGATGCCAGCTTCGTCTGGATCACAGTCAAACTGGGGGCTCAGTTTTTCGATTCGGATCCTATCATGGAATCCGAGGATCCGGCTGTCGATGCTGGATTCAGTCAATCGTCCGGTTTTTACTGGAGTCTGGGATTCAACTGGATTTATCGTTATGCAAATTTTGAAATGACATACTGCAGAGGATCAGGGACTGAAAAATACCTTGCAGGTGAACTTGATATGGAGCACGACCGATTTCAGCTGATGGTGGGGCTCCCTTTGCAGCGCGTGTTCAACAAACTTTAAGATTTCAACGGGGATCATAAAATGATGCTTCACAATTTTACCAGGGAAAAACTCCTGGATATATACCGGATTATGGCCTTGTCGCGCAGACTGGATGAAAAACAGCTGATTCTGCTGAAACAGGGACGCGGGTTTTTTCATATTGGTGCCAGCGGTCATGAGTCGGCCCAGGTGGGTGCAGCTTTGAATTTCAAAGCAGGCAAGGATTGGTTTTACCCTTACTATCGGGATCAGGCATTTGTGTTAACCCTTGGAAACACCGTTCGGGAAATTTTCATGGGTTTTCTGGGGAAAGCGGACTGTCCTGCTACTGGAGGACGGCAGATGCCCCAGCACTATGGTCATCCTGATTTGAGAATCGTCACGCAGTCAAGTCCCACCGGTACACAGTTTCTGCAGGCTGTGGGATCTGCTTTTGCTGCTCAGCGCGAAAATCGGCAAGAGATCGTTTATGTTTCTGCCGGAGAAGGGACGACCAGCCAGGGAGACTTTCATGAAGCGCTGAATTGGGCCAGTCGCGAAAAAGCGCCGGTCATTTTTCATATTGAAAACAACGGGTATGCTATATCCGTACCTATCGAAGATCAGACGAGCGGTGCATCGGTGTTCAATATTACTGCCGGATTTGATTCCCTGGAACGCTATGAAATAGACGGAACTGATTTTTTTGCTGCGTTCGATGCTTTCGAGGATGCGGTTACCCGGGCCAGAAACGGAATGGGTCCAAGTATTGTTATATCAAATGTGATACGACTGCTTCCTCATTCTTCCAGCGATGATCATCGAAAATATCGATCGGATGAAGAACTTGAAGCCGACCGCGAGCGTGATCCGTTAATAGTATTGGCTCGGAAATGTATTGAAGGCAAGCTTGCAGAGCCGGAAGATTTTGACAGGATTCAGCAGGAAGTGACTAAACTGGTTGACAGAGAAGCAGACAATGCATTGGAATTTGCCGATCCATCCCCTGATTCAGCTTTGGAAAATGTTTATTATAATGGAAATGAACCGTACCTGGGCAGCGAACCGGAGCCTGAAAAACTCATATCAGAGAAAACTGTGATGGTGGATGCCATTAACCATGCGCTTGATGAGGAATTGGCACGAAATGATAAAATGGTGATTTACGGTGAGGATGTGGCTGGCGGAAAAGGGGGGGTGTTCACCGCGACAAAAAATCTGACTGCCAAATACGGAGCAGATCGGGTGTTTAATTCGCCTTTGGCAGAATCCTCTATTCTTGGGACCGCATTCGGCATGGCTGCAAGCGGATTCAAGCCTGTTGTAGAGATACAGTTCGGAGATTATATCTGGACAGCAATGATGCAGCTTCGGGATGAAATTGCCACTTTGCGGTACCGTTCAAATAATCACTGGTCCTGCCCCACCGTCATCCGTGTTCCTGTTGGCGGATACATACACGGCGGGCTGTATCACAGTCAGAATATTGAAGGTTTTTTTGCCCATTTGCCCGGTGTACTAATAGCCTACCCGTCTAACGCCGCAGATGCCAAAGGTTTGCTCAAGTGGGCCATTCGAAATGAAGATCCCGTTCTGTTTCTGGAGCACAAAGGACTCTACAGGCAGGGTTATGCCGCCCGACCGGAGCCCGACGAAGATTATGTACTGCCCTTTGGCAAAGCCAATGTGGTGCAGGAAGGCAGTGAAATCACGATTGTCACGTATGGAATGATGGTTCAGAAATCTGTTGAGGCAGTTCGACGGGTGGGTGTTTCGGCTGAGATAATTGATATTCGGACCATTAATCCGCTGGATATTCCCACGATTATGGAATCCATATCAAAAACCAATCGTGTGTTGATCGTACATGAAGACATGAAAACGGGTGGGTTCGGCGCTGAGATTTCCGCCCGAATCATGTCCGAAGGATTTGAACTTCTGGATGCACCAATAAAACGGGTTGCTTCAAAAGACAGTCATATTCCGTTTGCACCTGCTTTGGAGAATGCAGTACTTGTCCAGACAGACTGGATTGTGGACGCTGTGACTGAGCTGGTGAAATATTGAAAGAAAGGTTGAAGGTTGAGGATTAAGCTTTAAGTGCTGAATATTGAGTGTTGTACTATCTCGCTATTTCTCCATTTCACCATTCAATTTTTCAACGACTGCAAACTGACCCCTAACGACCCAACAACTTGACCAATTTCCATTCGTTGCACCCCTTCAGGGTTCTGCCGTAATTCTATCCGATTCCCGGGGCGATGCCCCGGGCTGTCGAATTCAGCCCCTTCAGGGCTGGAGGATTTGAATTCTACTGGTGAGTTGTGGAACCTCAGATAGAAAAATCCTCCTCGTGTCCATCCATCCCAAACCCCCACCACTCCCGGGATAATGCCATATGGCAACCGGAAGCAAATCTTATTTTGCGTTTAGACATTTTT
>CAZGNZ010000034.1:0-49327 GCA_964527215.1 uncultured bacterium
CTCCCAACCTCGTTTTACTTTATTTTGTGCGATTTGACTTTTTGCGAAGCCATCAGATTTCAAATTTCACTCTTCGCTGTCCGGATTGCGGTTCAGGATGCATAGTAATAGAACAGGAGTGCTCATAACAATAGATTGACCCAAGCAAACGTCTGCATGGGGATTGGGATCGCTGCATCCTGAATTCCACGTAAGTGCGATTCCCCGGAGGTGGGTGGGGGTTTGGGATGGGTGAATTTTGGGAATTTATCAATCGCTGGTACCACAAATCTTCTACCGCAGTCAGATCCCCAGCCCCGAAGGGGCATTATACATAAGCCCGGAGCAGCGCTTCGGGAAACGGATGAAAGAATGACAGCACCCTGAAGGGGTGCAGCTCCCCAAGCTGGGTGCGGACGAATGGTTGAATAGTGCTTTCCGGCAGGGTGAGGGTTATTGGCGTAATGGTATAATGGTAAATTGGTTGAATGGTTAATGATTGGGGATTGTACCGCTGTTTCGGATTCGGCAAAATTTCAATTTGTTCAAGTTTCTTCAGGCCTGACTTGGGCTGTTATCTGGTTGAGTTGCCAGTTGTCAGCCATGGCATGTCTCTCCTAATTTCGAATTTCAGATTTCAAATTTCACTCTTCCCCATCCGGATTGCGGTTCAGGATGCATAGTAATAATACAGGTGCGTGCTTGAAGAAATAGATTTTCTACCGGTGATGACCGCTGGTGGGTTTGGGGGTGTTGCATCCTGAATTCCACGTAAGTGCGATTCCCCGGAGGTGGGTGGGGTTTGGGATGGGTGAATTTTGGGAATTTATCAATCGCTGGTACCACAGATCTTCTACCGCAGTCAGATCCCCAGCCCCGAAGGGGCATTATACATAAGCCCGGAGCAGCGCTTCGGGAAACGGATGAAAGAATGACAGCACCCTGAAGGGGTGCAGCTCCCCAAGCTGGGTGCGGACGAATGGTTGAGCGGTTGAGCGGTGCTTCCCTGCATGGTGCAGGTGGGTCATCAGGTTTCAGTGTACAGGCGTCAGCCCCAATTTCCATTTATCCCTTCATTGATCAATCGTCAGCCGGCCCATCCCCCCGAATTTCTAATTTCGAGTTTTCAATTCCAGATCAATCTGCAATAATGATATTCACCAGCTGAACCACATCGAGCACATCCAGCTGACTGTCCTGGTTGAGATCGGACACAAAAAACTGATGATCACCAGGGGTGATCTCACCCAAAACAATATTTACCAGAGTCACTGCATCCAAAACATTGATGTCTCCATCCTGATTAACATCACCAAGTTCCAGATTCAGACTGATTGCAGCCATCACATCGATGATTCCCCATCCGTATTCATTGTTGGGATCAAGGCTGTTATCAGCAGTGGACATCAGGGCATACCGGACATTTGCAGGGGTCCAGTCCGGGTGAGCTTCCAGAATAAGGGCACAGGCACCGCCTACCAGGGGAGTTGAAAGGGATGTGCCGTGGGCATCCCGGTATTCAGTTGGATTTGACCCGGATGCACAGTGAGTGTACAGTCCTCTGGCGCAGACTTCCGGTTTTATCCGCCCGTCAGCCGTGGGTCCAACTGAGCTGAAACTGGTGATTTCCCCCTCAGAATCAACGGCGCCGCAGGTCACTGCCTGAAATGCATCTGCTGGTGCAATGATACCGTCATCACCGTAGTTGCCTGCAGCCGTCACCACCACCACACCAAGACCGACAGCTGTATTCACAGCAATGGTCGTTACTGCTGTCTCTCCGTCCAAATCTTCAAATGCATACCAGTCAATATATCCCAGTGAAGACGAAGCCACCTGAGCCCCAAGCTGCTCCCCCCATTCCAGACCGGCCACATACCAATCCTCCTCGATTGGCGCTTCCTGGCTCATGTCTTCGGTTTTGGCAAGCAGAAACCAGGCATTGTACGCCGGTCCGTAAAGTTCGCCATCCATTTGTCCGCCGAGAGCGGATAAGGTAGCGGTACCATGGTTGTGCTGATTATCCTGATCGCCTTCTTCATTGGAGGTCACACCATCATTATTGATGAAGTCCCATTCTTCGATGATCTGATCATTTGGGATAGACTCATGATCGGTGTAGTATCCGGTATCCAGCATCAGCACCATCACTCCTTCACCGGTATAACCGGCTTCATGAGCCGCGATCACGTTGATCTGATCCAATTGATCGAAACTTGGACCGTAATCATTTCTGAGCTCATTGGGGGGATCTGCCGGATCAGATGGAGTTGGAGAAATTGTCGGTGCAATTCGGAAACCTTTATGCACCAGATCAATCTTTGATACGAAAGGCAGTTCAGCCAGTTCACGTATTTGGGCAGGTTCTGCAGTCACGGAAACCGCATTCAGCCAGCGCGATTCCACCCGCAGATCTGCACCCGCAGCTAGAACGGAATCCACATACCCTTCAGATACCGGAATGTCCCATTCGCCTATCGGATTTCCGGAAATGACCTTGCTCCGTCTGGTGATCGTTCGCTGCGGAATCTGACTGGCCAGCTTTTGAACAGAAGCCTCCAACTCATCCGGATTCAGCTGTTTGTCTGTAAAATAAATCCAGACGGACAGGGGATTTCCGTCAGCAAGCTGTTTCTGAACCGGAGCAGATATCTTTTCACCTGCAGAGAGAAGGGAAAAAGCGGTGAGAGAAGTCAGTAACGCTGTTATGATTGCATGCTGGAAATTGTGCATTTGAAACCTTAATATAATTTGTGGAATTTAGGCGGTCTGACAATTTCAGGACAGTATCAGCTTGTAACGAAATTACGAGATATTTTATCCGGTTATTACATCCTGACAGAGGGGCTGTTTGGAAAATATTTATCGGCGGAGAACGGGTTTGAGGAACTGACCGGTATGGGATTTTCTGACCCTGGCCACTTCCTCGGGGGTGCCTTCGGCAATAATGCTTCCGCCGCCGAAACCGCCTTCCGGCCCCATGTCCACAACCCAATCTGCTGTTTTAATCACATCCAGATTGTGTTCAATAATCACAACGGTGTTCCCGCGATCCACCAGTTTGTGAAGTACATTCAGAAGCATTTTCACGTCTTCAAAATGAAGACCGGTGGTGGGCTCATCCAAAAGATACATGGTCCTTCCGGTGCCCACCTTGCTTAGTTCAGATGACAGCTTCACCCGCTGGGATTCACCGCCTGAAAGGGTTGTAGCCTGCTGACCGAGTTTGATATACCCCAGGCCGACATCGTACAGAGTCTGCATGATTCGCTTGATGGTTTTATGATGATCGAAAAAACTCAGTGCTTCCTCGATGGTCATTTCCAGAACATCCGAGATGGTTTTCCCCCGATACTGTATTTCCAGCGTTTCCCGGTTGTAGCGTTTTCCCTTGCACTCCTCGCACTGAACATACATATCTGCCAGGAAATGCATTTCAATTTTTATGAGCCCGACGCCTTGACAGGTTTCACAGCGTCCCCCTTTCACATTGAAGGAGAAACGTCCGGGTTTGTATCCCCGAACCTTGGACTCAGGAAGCTGACTGAATAAGTCCCGGATATGGGCAAAGACACCGGTATAAGTGGCTGGGTTCGACCGGGGGGTTCTGCCGATGGGAGACTGGTCAATATTGACTACTTTGTCCAGATACAGCAGACCTTCTGTGGATTTGTACTTCAGAGGTTTTATACTGCTGGAATAAAATTCACGCGCCAGAATGGGATACAGTGTCTGATTTATGAGGGAGGATTTTCCGGAACCGGAAACGCCGGTGACGCACACCAGTTTGCCAAGAGGAATTTTCAGCTGGACATCTTTCAGATTGTGCCCGCAGGCCCCTTTTATGGTGACGATTTTTCCATTGCCGCGGCGGCGTATTTTCTGGTGGGATATATTCAGTGCTCCGGATAAATATTTTCCTGTTATGGAATCCGGATGCGCCTGAATGTCATCCGGAGTGCCGGCCGCTACCAAATGGCCGCCATGAATGCCCGCTCCGGGACCCAGATCGAGAACCCAATCGGCACTTCGAATGGTTTCTTCATCATGTTCCACAACAATCACGGTGTTTCCGAGATTTCTTAAATGGTGCAGGGTGTCAATGAGCCGCTTATTGTCCCGCTGATGCAGGCCGATTGAAGGTTCGTCAAGTATATACAGAACACCCACCAGCTGGGAACCTATCTGAGTTGCCAGACGGATTCGCTGTGCTTCACCGCCGCTTAGGGTTCCCGCAGAGCGGTTCAGCGTCAGGTAGTCCAGTCCCACATTGACAAGGAACCCCAATCGGTCACGAATCTCCTTGATGATCTGCTGTGCAATGGTTTCCTGTTTTTGGGTCAGGATGAGGTTCTCGAAAAATTCCAGAACGGATCCTATGGTTTCCTCGGTAAGCTGATGAATATTTTTCTGCCCCACCAGAACGGCCAGGTGTGATTTTTTCAGCCGTGATCCCTGACAGTCCGGGCAGACCTGGACAGCCATGAATTTTTCGATCCAGTCCCGCATCTGTGTTGACTGGGTCTGGGAATACCGTCTTTTGAGGTTGGGAATAACGCCTTCAAACTTCCCTTTGTACTCTCCTTTGAATCGCTCTGAGCTGTAACTCACATTTATGGTTTCATCGGGATTGGTGCCAAACAGAAGAATCTGCCGAACTTTTTCCGAAAGATCCCGCCAAGGCGTTGAAAACGAAAATTTGTACTGCTTTGCCAGACTTTTCAGTATGGAACTGTACCAGCTGCCCCTGGGCTGTTCACCAATGGGCACAATACAGCCCTGCATCAGACTTTTATCTTTATTGGGCACCACCAGTTCGGGATCAATACTTCTCTGTGTACCCAGACCGTCACATGTCGGACATGCACCAAAGGGCGAGTTGAAGGAAAACATCCGAGGGTGCAGCTCTTCAAAACTGATGTCACATTTGGGACAGGAAAAATGTTCGCTGAACAGGTGCTCACCGTGGTCCACTTCATCAATGATAACCAGTCCGTTTCCCACTTTCAATGCCAGTTCAACGGAGCCGGTGAGACGTTCTTTCATTCCTTCTTTTACGACCAGACGGTCAATCACCACTTCAATGGAATGCTTAACGGTTTTTTTGAGCTTTATGGATTCTGAAACATTGTGAATAGATCCATCCACCCGAATTCGCAGGAAACCCTCTTTTGCAATGGAATTGATGACTTCCCTGAATGTGCCTTTTCGTCCCCGCACCACTGGTGCCAGAACCTGGAATCGGGTGCCTTCTTCAAATGCAAGAATCTGGTCCACAATCTGCTGAACCGTCTGCCGTTCCACCGGACCGCCGCAGCTGTGGCAGTACTGAATGCCGATTCGGGCATACAGCAGACGCAGATAATCATAAATTTCGGTGATGGTGCCTACCGTGGAACGGGGATTTCGGCTGGTGGATTTCTGTTCGATAGAGATGGCAGGTGAAAGACCCTCAATATAATCAACATCGGGTTTTTCCATCAAACCCAGAAACTGGCGGGCATAAGAGGAAAGCGATTCCACATAACGGCGCTGGCCTTCAGCGTAAATGGTATCAAACGCCAACGAACTTTTCCCGGATCCGGAAAGACCTGTGATAACCACAAGCCGATTTCGAGGAATTTCCACATCCACATTTTTGAGATTGTGTTCCCGTGCCCCGCGTACGATGAGGGTTCGTCTGTGGTGACCGTTTTGTTGTGGATTTTCATTCATAAGAAGCGATAAAAGTAGCAGTTTTAAGAAAAGCACTCAAAGCAATATTTTGAAATTTATTTCTTCAGTTGAATGGTTGAACCGGAGCGGGAATCCATCACCTGCTCAGAATTATCTGGCTGTATTTAATTTATATATTAGATTTATGTAAAATTAACGAAACCGGACATGAACGTCAAAGCATCAGCCGCAGTTCTATTTCGTCTCTGATGGGAATGCCGTTTTCACCCGTTTCCGGTATGGACGGCTTCATCAACCTGCTGGACTGAACTGCATTGGGATACAGGGCATGCAGGTGAAAACCGTATTTTTGGTAAAACCGCAGGGCATTCAGATTATCATTCGTGGTGATTACCGACAATGCAGTGCATTGCTGTCCGTGTGCAGTCAACCTGAGTTTATCCAACAGCCCTGTTCCTGCACCAATATTTTGCTGCAGGCTGTTCAGCGTAATAATTTCACAGATGGAATCAGAAGAAATGTATGTGATCAGCCCAATCCGGGCCTGCGCCTGCAGGGCGATGAAACCAGGCAGCTGAGCCGCGTCAATAATCCTTTGCGTAACGACAATAAGGTTTGAGCCCCATTGCTCTGTCAATAACTGATGAATCCATGGGCGGTCATTTCCCATTATCGGTTTTATGGATATTCCAGACTGCTCTGTCATCGATATGTCCTGTATTTTTGCTGGTTCATCAAACCGGTTTTTAAAAAAATTCCGACGGGACTTGAAGGTCCCGATGATAAAGTTTGTCCGAATCATGGTGTAAAATGCATAGTATAAATAGAGGATGATGAGTCCATATATTATTATCGAACCGCGGATTTAGGCACTTCTTTTTGAAGTGCCTTTTTTGATTTCACGGCTGGCTGCACTCTGCTGCCCAAACTGTCGGTAAACCGCCTGACCGCAGCCCGGCTGGTAAGTTCAATCAGCCGCTGATCCGCCCGCCTGTTCTGAAGCTTTTCAAATATGCCTGGTTCATGGTGCCGTGGAAAACGCCAGATCCAGCGGATAAACTCCCAGTCGATATGCTCAGGGCAGCCCGCCCCCAGATCCGGACGTGTTCGACCGGCATACCGGCAATACCGTTTGATTATTCCTGCATAACTGAGGTATCTGGGACAGCTGAGGTATATGATCGTATCTGCACGGGGCAGTCGGACTGAAAAAGTTGTCCGGTAATTTCCGTCCATGATCCATGCCGTTCTATCGGTCAGTTTCCCCACCTGAGCCAGCCATTCCTCTTTGCAGGGCTCCTGCCAGCCTGGCTGCCAGTACCACGCATCCAGATGAATTACATCCAAGCCAAGGATGCTTCCCAGCTGACGGGCCAGAGTGGATTTTCCGGAACCGGATGGCCCAAGAATCAGAATTCTTTTCATGATGCAGGAGTTTTTATTAGACAAATCAGCCCGACCATTCAGCCGGGCTGATACACAATTTCAATCAACACATTTATCTGCTGACCAGCAGTATTCAGGCAATGATTATATTAACCAAACTGATGATATCCATCACGTTGATTTCGCCGTCATCATTGATATCTGACGCCCAGAGCTGACATTCTGATGGATTTGACAGATCACCAATCACGATGTTCACTACCATAATCACATCCATCACATTCAGTTCACTGTCCTGATTCAGATCACCCAGTATCCAGCCCGGACAAAATCCCCCGGTGACCGTCAGTGTTACCGGAATGGTTATCGCGGGATTCGCAAAATCGTTGGTATTCAGTACAATGCTGTCCTGATAAAATCCGTCCGGTGTATTCAGAGCACTGACTCCGACATTCAGCTCGGCCGCGTCATATGTGGGGATCACAGCTTCCAGCGGACTCAGTTCCAGCCACTCCGACCTGGGAAGTATTTCGATGGTATACTCATCATGCACCAGGTCTTCGTTAAATGCCACCAGCAATGCCTGATCACCGGCATCATTCTGAATTCCGATGGTGGCCAGATCGGTTTCACCTGTCATATCCCGGTAGTTCAGCCGAATGGACCCGTCTGCATACAGGACTGCCTGGAAATCATACGTTCCTTCCGTTTCGCTGCTGCCGTACCAGTGGACCACATCATCAAACCAGACTACAAAATGATCATTATATGCTGCATAGAACACGTCACCGGACATATAGGATGAATTGCCGCTGTTGCTGGGATTCAGATCATCCCAGTAGGCCAGGACCGCCGGGCGGGGACCGTCTTCACTGGGGAGGCTTGTATTCTGCCAGCCGTCATTATCGCTGCCGAATCCAATCCAGCCATTGGCGTTGATGATACACTGGCTGTATTCTTCACCATAGAATGGAAAATTGAATCCCAAATCAAATACACCTGCGGCTGCTTGATCATTATGACTGAAACTCAACTGGGTACCTGCACCCGCAATATCAATCCATTCATAATCCGTCATTCCGGTATCGCTGTCCTGCCAGTGATATCCGTACGGATCAATTTCATATGTCAAATCGCCTTCACCTGTATTGATTACCAGAATTGTGGTGGCGTCCGTCTGCCCTCCGCTCAGCTGAAAATCCAGCGCATCCACTTCAACCACCGCTTCCGGATGGCTCGTGGCATACGACACTGCCTGAAAGGCGTTCAAACGTCCGTATCCGGATTCATTGTCGAATCCGGGTGCCAGCAGATCATCTGCCGTCAGCTGCATGATCATGCGAACTTCATGGGGTGTCAGGTTTGGATTGACGGACATCACCAGAGCACCGATTCCCGCTGCATGTGGGCAGGCCGACGAAGTTCCGTTGAAAGAACTGGTATAGCCGTTGCTGTTGGTGGTGGTATTGATGAGTACACCGGGAGACAGAAAATCAATATCCGCACCATAGTTGCTGCCCCACCAGTATTCGCCGTCGCAGGAGGATGGATGTTTCCGTTCATTGCAGGGCGAAAGCGCTCCCACAGCTATACAGTTTTCGTAGCGGGACGGATAACCCACAACATCATTGTTGTCATTCCCGGTTGCGGCAAACACCGCAGTGCCGTTATCCACTGCATAATTGATGGCGGAATTGAAATATCCGACGAAACTCCCGCCGGACAGACTCATGCTGATCACCCGCGCTCCGTTATCCGATGCAAATGTGACGCCGTCGGCAATGTCCGTATCGCTGCCGCTTCCCGAATCATCCAGCACTTTTACCGGCATAAGCTGTGAGCCCCAGGATACACCGGCAATTCCGGAACCGTTGTTTCCTTCCGCAGCTGCTATCCCGGCACAGGAGGAGCCGTGACCGTTGTTGTCGGTCGGATTGTAGTCATTGCCGACAAAATCAAATCCGGGCACCATTCTATCCTCATATTCATCGTGGGGATTGATTCCCGTATCCAGTATGGCAATTATGATGTCGGCTTCGCCGGTGGTGACATCCCACGCTTCGTCGGTGTCGGTATCACAGTCGGGAATTCCCACATCACTGGATCCGGCCTGACCCGTATTGTTATGTGCCCACTGACTGGGATAAATGGGATCGTTGGGGGTCAGCACCGCATTGACCTGATAGTCCGGTTCTGCGTCGGTCACGTCCGGAAGACGTTTCAGCGTGTTGATGAGGCCGGCGATATTCGCAGGTTTTGCAAGCTGCAGAACATAGTACCGATGGAGACCATGTTTATAATGAAGCTGCTGAAAATCCTGATATCTGGAAAACAGCGGCTGAAAGCGGACGATCTGCAGGGATTTTACAGCAGACGTCAGTCCGGCAATACTGTCAGTCTTCAGTGGCGGTTCCTCTCCCAGCTGAGGTGCTTTGCGTTCGTCAATCTGCAGCACAATGCGATGGGCAGAGACGGGCTGACCATCAAAGTCAATCCATACATCCTCAGCGGCAGCTGCAGAGGATATCAGCAGGATTATCAAAGTCAAATAAAACGATTTCATTGAGTTTCCCTTCAATTCAGCGCAACTGTCCTGTGTTCGGTTCAGCCGCATTTAGAACCCACGCCCTCGGGACATGGGTATGGCCAGAGGGCTTCGCCTTGTGTTAAATGTGTTAGAAATAAATAGCGGTGTTTCGCAGAAATCGCGGTCTGCGAGAAAGACAGTCGTTGCTCAAAGCCAATCAGGTTGGATAGTCAGATTTCAGTAAATTTTTAATTTACCTCACCATCCACAATCAGGTTCAGCATCTGAATAATATCAAGCACATTAATCAGCTCGTTGCCGTCGAAATCCGCAGCCCATTCCTGGCAGATATCAGGATCGGTAAAAATATTCAGAATAATGTTTGTGATCATGACGATGTCCAACACGTTGATTTCACCATCATCGTTCACGTCGCCGGGAGTTGCGAGATTGCCGCAGTTGGCTTCCCAGGCCAGCTGTACTGCCGTATTGGCATTCAGCCGACCCCAGCCGGATTGAATATCAAATCCGGGACCGTATAAATCATCACAGCTCTGATGCATGATTTCGCGCAGTTCCGGGAAGGTCAGAGTGGGGGTCACGGACAGAATCAGGGCTGCAACACCGGCACCGGCCGGGCAGGCGGACGATGTACCGTTAAAGGTATCGGTGTACCCGCCGGTATTGGTGATGGTGTGAATGCGTACGCCGGGGGTTAAAAATTCCAGATCTTCACCAAAATTGGCACCCCAGTAGTTTTCACCGTCGCAGGAATTGTAGCTTTTCAGTTCGTTGCAGGGTGACAGAGAGGCCACACCGATGCAGTTTTCATACTGTGCCGGGAAGGTCACGGGGTTGGAGGCAAAATTACCGGTTGCAGCCAGCACTGCCACATTCAGACTGGTGGCATAGTTAATGGCATTATTGCATGCCGCAACAAAATCACCGGCGGAGGAACCATACTGCAGACTCATGCTGATGACATTTGCGCCATTGTCGGCGGCCCATGTGATGCCGTTGGCCAGCTGAACCTGATCACCGGATCCGCTGTTGGAAAGTACCTTCACCGGGAGTATCATGGAATCCCAGGCGATTCCTGCCACACCGGTTCCGTTGTCTCCAGCTGCCGCCACAATACCGGAGCATTGTGTGCCGTGGCCGTAGGCGTCATTGGTCTGATTATTATTATTGACTGAATTGTATCCTTCAAGAATGCGGCCTTCAAGCTCCACATGGGGATTGACGCCGGTGTCCAGCACTGCCACCACAATCTCACTGCTGCCGGTGGTGGTATCCCAGGCTTCATCCGTATCCATGTCGCAGTCCGGTGTCCCCACCTGACCGCCATTGTAATGGGATGCCTGACCGGTATTGTCATGTCCCCATTGAAGCGGATATGACGGATCATCGGGAACATAGGCAGGTGTGCCCTGTCGGTTGAAATCCACACGTTCAATGCCGGGAAGCTGCCGGATTTCATCTGCCATTTCACCAACGGCAACATCTTCCTCAAATGAGAGGACATAAAACTGATGCAGTCCGAAATCACGATGGCGTTGAGTAAATTCTGTGATGCTGTAAAAAAATGGTGAAAGATCTGCACCCGCTGCACGGGTGACCGTCTGCTGGAGGTCCGGTAATTCTGCCAGCGTCAGCGGTGCTTCAAAGCCCAGTTCAGGCGCTGCATCTGAATCAAACTGAATGATGAGATGACGTGCTGACACCGGTGCTCCGTTCACTTCAGTCCAGGATTCCACAGGTGCAGCCAAAATGATGCAACCAGAAATGATGGCAAAAATCCAAAATCGTTTCATATGAGATTCCCCTTCGTTGATAGAAATCAATTTCCAACCTTCGACACTACCAATCCAATGTGATTTACACACTGTAACATCTTTTCATGCACTGAATCAGAGAAAAATGATACTTTGCTGCAAGAACCTGAAGCACGGAATCGTCTTGCTGATAAAAGGAGTACCAATGTCATTATTTACTGCAAGAGATTTGAGGATTTTACTGACCGGAACCCTGGTTCTGTTTCTGGTAGCCATTGTCTATCTTTTCTGACACTGCACTGATCAGGAACATCATAAACCACTGCCCTGCTTTCATAAAAACCGCCCGTTGTCACTGCCAGTCTGCGGTTATCTTTCCAGCCACATTTCCCGTGTTTTTTTCAGCCAGACTTCATCAACCTGCGGATTGGGATACATCCCGGCCCGCATTCTCTGACGGGATGCTTCATACAGGATCACCGCAGCCGCCACGGAAACATTCAGGCTTTGAATCATGCCGAACATCGGAATAAAAATATTCTGATCCGTTATTTCAAGAACAGGATCTGACATTCCACGGTGTTCATTTCCCAGAATGATGGCGGACGGAAGCGTCCAGTCCACGTCATACAATGATACAGCCTCCCGGCTGAGGTGAGTGCCGTAGACGGTCATCCCCTGCCCCTTCAGTGCGTCGACCAGTTCGCCCGGAGTCCGATGTTCCTGCCGGTCGGTCCATTTGAGAGCGGATGCAGAGGTCTTGTAGTGAAATTTGGGAAACCGCTCCACGTCATAATACAGGTGAACCTGCCGAATACCGACAGCATCGCAGGTACGGAGAACTGCACTGACGTTGTGCGGGTCATGAATATTTTCGCAAACAACGGTGAGATCCGGCTGTTTGTTTTCCAGCACATTCGTTACGCGCTGAATTCGGGCGGTGGTTCGCTGAGACATTTTGAACTGATTCTCCTAATTTTTATTGAGCAAATTTAGCCTGAATTATATTGCTGTTTCTGCATCCAGCCCGCATATTTCACGTGAATATCTATGCGTAAATTGCTTCGCATTTGTCAGACGATGAAATATCCGGGTTAGCGTATACATCCGTAATCATCTTCCAACCATGACAAAAATGACGGCTGAATGAATGAGATCAATAACACAGTCAACCCGAAAATTCTATATCACTTTCAACCTGCCGGAACAAAATCTGAAACGATGGGTTGGGCCGTTGCTGAATAATCGAATCACTGCCATTCAGCATCCCTGATATCTCTCCATCCTTCTGAGGGATTCAGGGACTGGCAATTATAAATTGTTACGGTTGAAAATTTTAACTCTTTTACGGAGTCATATACCCCAGACTGCTACGATGTAATCGATCTGCTGAATTCAGGTTCTGCAGAATTCAATGTCATCAACGTCATCATTCCAGTGAGGAGTAAAAATGCTGCAGTCTGTTGTTATTCTCATTGCGCTTGCAAACTGCTTGTGGGCCGGCGATTCAATATCCTTTCTTAACTCACGCTCCGCGTCCAGTGCCGTTATTCCCGTCCGGATTTCGTCCAGTCTGCCTCTGAGCAGCGGCATGTACTGGAATTCCATGCTCAGCCACATAGTGGATCTCAGCGGTGCTCCTGCCGCATGGTCCATGAAGGACTGGAAAACCGCCGCCGGCATTTTGAGTCTGGCCGGATTTGCCTATCATTATGATGATGAAATCGCCTACACGGTACAGACCGTAAAAACCCAAACCAGCAACCGTATCGGCATGTACGCCGAACCGTTCGGCAACAAGAAAATTCTGGTTCCCATGCTGTCTGCCATGTACATCGGCGGAATATTTCGCCAGAGCCCCCATCTGCAGAAAACCGCCCTGACCGCGATGGAGAGTTTTCTGATAACCAATATGATAACGGCAATACTAAAAAGGACCACCGGCCGAATTCGTCCATACTGCAAGCTGGGGCATGAGATGTGGACAGGGGCCAGTGCAGAAGGATACCGTCAGTCATTCCCGTCCGGGCATACTGCCTATGCATTTTCCGTGGCGACAGTATTTGCAACAGAGTTCAGCGATGTTCCGCTGGTACCGTGGATTTCGTATGGTGTTGCCGGACTCGTCGGGCTTTCCCGCATGAACAGCAATGTTCACTGGTCATCGGATGTATTGTGCGGTGCAGCATTGGGATATTTTATCGGGAAGGCGGTGACGCGCTTCAATCGTGACAAACAGTTTGATTTTCTCAGCATCATCCCGCGCCTGAATACCTGTGGGGTGGGGGTGGATTTCAGTTATTCAATCCGGTAACAACCTGATTGTCATGACGGATGAACTGGATGCTGAAGCAGTTATACTCAACGACTTACCGACTCAACCACTTGACTGCACCCTGTCAGCGAAACCAGACTTAACCAATACACCGTTTCACCATTATACCAACTTTACGATTTCGCCGAACATAAGATCACCCATCCCAAACCCCCACCACTCCCGGGGAAATAGCCGGGTGGCATAGGATTCAGGATGCAGCGATCCCAAGTCCCAAGGCAGTCATTCACCTGAGGTAATCCAACCTATTCGAGCACTCATCTGTATTTATATCTATGCATCCTGAACCGCAATCCGGACGGCGATCGACGGGGAACTGAAACTTGAAATCTGAAACTGGAAACCTGAAGCTGGGTGTTCAAAGAGCTGAACATAGTCAATTGCCAACTCAACATCATCTGGAAGGGAAGCCCAACTCAACGACTCAACCAAACGGCTGTACAACTGCACCCTGCCATCGAAGTCAGACTTAACCAATACACCGTTTCACCATTATACCAACTTTACGATTTCGCCGAACATAAGATCACCCATCCCAAACCCCCACCACTCCCGGGGAAATAGCCGGGTGGCATAGGATTCAGGATGCAGCGATCCCAAGTCCCAAGGCAGTCATTCACCTGAGGTAATCCAACCTATTCGAGCACTCATCTGTATTTATATCTATGCATCCTGAACCGCAATCCGGACAGGGTTCGGCAGTAAATGGTTAATAGCATATTGGTTATTGGTGATCACTGGCTGTTCCCGGTTGATTACTGGGTACTGAATACTGACAACAACTCAACAGCACCATGCCGGCAAGCACTACTCAACCAATATACCATTACACCAATAACTACCCTGAAAACCCGACCACATAAATGAAAGCCGGCGCTTCATGCGAAACACCGGCTTTCATGTTTAAGTATAAGTGGCTTGGATACTTATATTTATGTTTTTTTCGGAATACCTGTGTGTTGTATTACTATCTGGAGCACAGATTACAGTTCTTCGTAGGCTATTTCACCGTGCAGGGAATCATCCAGTCCGGCTTCCTCTTCCTGCGGTGTCACTTTCACCGGTGTGATAAAGTCGATAACCTTCAGCATCACCCAGGTGAACACAAAACAGTAGAGCCCCACGCCCAAAACGGAGATTGTTTCCACCAAAAAGAACTTCATTCCGCCGCCGGTAAACAGACCATTCACCGTTACCATGGGATTTACCGCACTGGTGGCAAACATGCCCAGCATAATTACTCCAATTATACCTCCGACACCGTGAACGCCCCACACATCCAACGCATCATCCCATTCGAGTTTGTTCTTCATGGCAACGGCAAAGTAGCAGATGATGCCTGCCGCAATGCCAATAACCATGGCATGGAACGGTTTGACGAATCCTGCCGCAGGTGTTATGGTTGCCAGTCCGGCCACAGCACCGGTAAGTAATCCGACAAATTTGGGTTTTTTCTCCAGCACCCATGCCAGAATCAGCCAGGTGATAGCGGCAAAGGACGCAGCCACATCCGTATTCAGGAAGGCAATGGCGGTGATATTGTCGACCTGCAATTCGCTGCCGGCATTAAATCCGTACCAGCCGAACCACAGCAGCCCGGTGCCCAGGGCAACCAGCGGAATACTGTGGGGACCGCGATCGGCGATTTTCCGTTTGCCGACATAAAAAACTGACGCAAGAGCAGCCATCCCGGCACTGGCATGAACCACGATGCCGCCGGCAAAATCAAGGACTCCCCATTCGGCCAGCAGTCCGCCGCCCCAGACCATGTGCACCAGCGGAAAATACACCAGGAACAGCCAGAGAGTCAGAAACAGCATATAGGCCGGGAAACGCACGCGGTTTGTGAACGCGCCCGTAATCAGTGCGGGAGTGATGATGGCAAACATCATCTGATACACTACAAATACATACAGGGGAATGGCATTGTTACCGGTAAAGACATCGTTCAGGGAAGTCCCTGCAAGGAATGCCAGATCCAGATTCCCAATAATTGCTCCTTCTCCGCCACTGAAGCAGAGGGAGTAACCCACGGCAAACCAGATTACCGTGGTCCAGCCCAGTGACACAAAACTCTGTATCATAATGGCCAGTACGTTTTTTCGACCAACCAGACCGCCATAAAAAAAGGCCAGTCCGGGCGTCATCAGCATTACAAGACTGGTGGCAACCAGCATAAATCCAGTAGAGCCGGTATCAATCATAATATCTCCAATTCTCAATATTTATTCGATTAATGAAATGTATTAAAGTGAAAAACCGAAGGTCAAAAAACTGACGTCGGTATTGGGATTCACAATCCAGGAGACGAAAACCGGGAGAGCAAACTGGTCTGTGACCGGGATGGTCCGGCTTGCCGTAAGCCCCACATTGATCAGTTCAAATTCTTCGGCTCCGTAATAATCCGGATTATCCTCACTGCCGGCGGCCGCCCCCAGAAACAGATCCATGGCAGTGTTACCGATCATGCGGGAATGGTCCAGTTGGAAGTACACATTGTCTCCCTCATCATTATGGATATTCATGTAGGCGCTGAGGTTGACGGGCAGGGCTTCGGGACCGGAAAAAGTCCCACCGATCTCAACGATATGCGCACCGGCACCGTCTTCATCATCATAATTATTGAAATTGCTGAACTCAACTCCGGCATGAGGAAAGTAATAATCGGTGATTATTGCGCTGAGCGACATACCTGAACCGAATTCGAATCCATATTCCGCCCAGAAATCAACTTCCTGACTCAGGGCATAGTCGCATTCGTCGCCGGTTACTTTTGATAATGCGGAAGAACCCCAGAGGCCGAATCCAAGGTTTTCGTATTCAAAGGTTATTGCCGGCTGGATATTGGCTGCGTCATTTACCGGGATCCCGCGCCAGACATATCGGCTGACAAAATCCGCAGATACGGACACATCCATGCCGTCACCCGCCCAGAGACAGCTGAACAGCTGACTCATGAGCAGCAGCACTGATAAATATGTAATGAAGTTTTTTGATCGTTTCATTGCTTTCCTTTCGATGTGTTGCAGAATTATTCCAAATCTTTGACGAGCAGCCCGGATTACGGGCAATTGATGCATCATCACAGATGAAAATTAGGAATTACAATCAGACTCCCGAGTCGGATATTCAACCAGCGCGACAATTTTGTCGTAAACGCAGTTCCCTTCCGGGAAATTGCCGGGTAATTCGAAATATGGAATCAAACCTGTGCAGGTTTCCCACCTGAATTGGTACAACAATCTGTTTTCTGCATGGAAAAGTTGATCGTAGTTTTAGCCTTCAGCAGGAAGATATCCCTACACAATGAGTATAGAAATTTAAATGAAACAAATACTTGTCATTGATGACCAGACTGATGTTCAGACTGATTTCAGTATTCTGGCGGATTCGCAAACGAAAGTTCATGCGGCCGACGGGGCTGAAAACGGTGCCGCGATTGCACGTCAGTACAAGCCGGATTTAATCATCTGCAGTTTTGAGGATGATGAAGCCGGTCTGGCTCTGCTGAAAAAACTTGCAGATTCTGAATCCACATCAGCCATTCCTGTTATTTACGTCAGCAGATCTTGCAGCTTCAGCGTACAGCGGCAGGCCATGAACTGCGGGGCGGATGATTTTCTGCCCGGACCGGCTGATCCAGTAGAATTGCAGCAGGCGGTACAAAGCCGGTTTCGTAAGAGAAAACAGATACAGGATCAGATGATGGATGCCTGCCGGCGGTCAATTGAAGCAGAACCCCGGAAACCGCGGCAGGAAGATCATATTCTGGTTACCATCGGGAATCGGCTGCAACTGATTCGTTTTGAGGAAATTATCTGCATCACGGCATTGAAGGAGTATTCCAGGATCCACACCCGGGCGGGAAAAAAGATTGTGGTGCGCAAGTCACTGAAGGCCTGGGTGGAACTGCTGCCGGCAAAGGGATTCCTGCGGATTCATCGATCCTCCATCATCAATGTGGAGGCCATTGAGAAAATCAAGAAGGTGAAAAACCGAACCTATGTGGTACACCTGAAAACGCTGGAAGAACCGCTGGAATTCAGTCAGCGCTACGCCAATGTGATGCGGAAAACGTTTTCGGTGTAGTTAGGGGGTGTTGCTGACGCAACGGACGGAGAAGCCGTTTCGCTTGTAATAGTAGTACCGGTAGATTTCTGAATAGCTGTCACCCAGCTCCCGCCCCCAGGCATGGTCTCCATCGCTCTCAGTACCGGACCAGAAAAAGCCATGGGAGCCAATACCGAAATAGTCCTCATTGATATCTTCGCAGTCCCCGCCGGGAAGGGCCAAAAATCCGGATGTGCCAAAGGCTGGGTTATTTACAAGCTCACCACTATTCCATAAATCAGCATTACCCGCCAGTTGGCTGCCTTGGTCAGTTCCTCTCCAGCTGCTATCGTAGGCTTCACCAAAGCTCATACCCAAAACCATCTCAAGTTCTACCCATTCATCATCGGTGGGCATATGAAATCCTTCCGGACAGATACCTTGATCATCATTTAATGCATACCAGTTGTAAAGATTACCATAGATATCGGCGTTTGAAGGGTCATTGTCGTAAACGGTATAAGAGCCAATAAAAGAAGGCCAATCTGTTTGTATTTCATTGCCACTATTGTAGTGTGTGGTTTTCAGATTCTCTGCCATCCAGATTCGCTCACCGATCAGAACGGTTTCGTAAGTATTACCGTCATAATCCATACATACAATGTCATAGATACAGTGGCCGTTTTCAATATTTGCCTCAGGGTTGTAGTTCATTGCATCCGAATCAGTGCAGCCAAAAACAGCACAGTCTGAAAGTATGCAATCAACCATTTGTACTACATCGACAACGTCAAGAGTTTCGTCTCCATTCCAGTCGCATTGGGCAATAACTGAAGAAATCATAAATACAATTGCAATTCCTGTTACTTTCAAAATTGTTATTCCTTTATTATTTAACATATTATGAATTTGATAGAATATTTTAGATTTCATTTGATATCTTGGACTGTTAGAAATCCATCAGAACATTTTATTCAAACGACAACAGTAGAGTATAATCATCTTCAATTCAGAAAACAATTCAAGCGACTTTCAATACAGGAAACAGTAGATACAGGAGGAGTTATAAAAAGTGGGAACAACAAGATTCGAACTTGTGACCTCTACAATGTGAATGTAGCGCTCTAACCAGCTGAGCTATGCTCCCGTTTCGGGAAAAATCCCGAACTCAAATTTACAAGAAAATCCGTACTTGAGAATATCATTTGTTACGCGAATTTGACAATCCGCACCCTCCCTTCCGTCATTCCGCCGCCTGCTTCACCGGCAGGACCAGCCGCCATTCGAACACATCCTCCTTCAGCCTTGAAATATCGTCTACAAAATGAAATTCAAATACAGCATCCATTTCAAATTCTGACCGTGCCAGCCAGGTCTGCCAGGCATAGGTCTGCAGATGTTCCAGGTCCCTGAATCCGGATTCGACGGAAAAAGAAACCTGCTGCAGATCCGGGAATGTTCTGCTCACCAGAATACCCTCCGGCTCGGGTAAATTTTCCACCGGGACACCTGCCAGGTACCAGGCTTCACGTCCGTCCTCCGGATAAAACAACACCCCGGTTCCCGGCTGTCCGCGGTAATCAATATCCTGTCCTTTCAACTCTGCCAACAGACGCTGCCAGCATTGCGGGATATCCCATTTCCGTGACTGCAGAGGCAGCATCATTCCCGATATTCCTACCGTGCAGGAGGTCTTTTCCGGGGTTCGTGTCGGATCCTCCCGCTGCAGGTACTCAAAATACTCGCGAGTGCGGGGACGGAACATCCTCATCGAATCCATGCTTCCCGACTGCCGCCATTGCCTGGGCGGCATTTTGAACAGACGCTGGAAAGCTCTGGAAAAAGTTTCCGGATTCCGAAACTCGTAATCCAGAGCAATTTCGATGATTTTCCGGCGGGTATTCAGCAGGTCAGCAGCCGCTTCGGTCAGCCGGCGACGCATCAGATAATCATACGGCGGGTGTCGCGTGACCTCATTAAATATTCGGCAGAAATGAAACAGCGAATAATGCACTGAATCCGCGGCGCTCCGGATTGTGACAGAATCACGGAGGTTTCGTTCCATATACCGGACGGCACTGTAAATCGCCGGATTGTTATTCATCAGAAGCAACGGATTTCTGTTTTCCGGTCCGCCGTCTCACCGGGACATACACATCCAATTCCGATTCCTCCAGTCTGTCCAGTCCCTTGAAACGATGATCGTAATACTGGATGCCGAATCGGTATGCCATTTCATATTCGGAGTGATCCAGCCAGTCGCGGTTGATTTTCTGCTGGCAGTCGGAGGTGATTTCATTCCCCCGGAAGGTGAACACGGCAAACTCCACTGCCGGCAGCATTTTCACCAGCAGCTCCGGCGGCACATCCTCAAGGACATCCACCGGAACCCCTACGAATATTTCAAATTCCCCCGTTTCACCAGTCTGCGGATGCTCAAGATGCACCTCCAGCATCACATTCGGTATCTGTACATTCCGAATCGCGGTTCCGTGCTGTTCGAACCACGACATAAAACGGGTCCAGAGACGGCCGATTTCGTTTTCCATGCACCAGCCGGCGCTGTCAGCAAAAGGATCTCCGAAAAATGACATCCCCACCAGATTGAACTGGATTTCCTTGATCATTTTTGGCTTCATAAAATCTCCAGAATTGGGGCGATACCTGAGCTTCTGCGTCGGTACCGCCGCCAAATTTCATGAACTTTCAGGGTCGGTTCCAACCTGAAAACCCGACAAAGTCATTTACTCCATGATGCCGATACCCTGGTCGGGATACCATTCCGGCCAGTCACCCAGCCACTCCGGAATGACGGCTTTCTGCACCCGGTCACACACCGGGAAATAGGCCTTCAGATCAACCACTGCGGTTCCGTCGTAGGCATCGATTTCCGAGATGGTGACGGTTCCCGCCGCCTCATCCACAGCCTTGACGGTACAAACCGACATCGCGATGGGATTGGGCCGGTAGGGGGACCGGCATGCAAACACACCGGTAAGATGATCAGCTGCATAGGGCGGGTTTGTTTGAAGTGTTTCACGCATTTCCGGGCTGTCGCATTGTTCCGCCCACCAGAACACCATCAGGTGGCTGAATTTTCCCAGCTGCTTCAAACCGGGTTTAAATGCGTCTTCCAGCACAACAACATTTTCATTATCACCGCGCTGAACGCGGCCGATGGTCTGCAGTTGAAAAGATGCGGTTTCATTTTTTTGTTTACTCATTATGTGCGATCCTTTTTAAAAATTTAAGAATTTGGCTCCCAATGCAGATATATTACAGAGCATCACCATTTTCGTTCATGATGCTCATTGCTCGATATCAGGGGAAATTGTCCGGGTAAATTGATATTATTGACAAATCTTGCGGTTTTGATTTTAACGCTGGTTTACCTGCAGCCTGAATTCACTTTTCTGAGCCACTGTCCCAATCCATGGATAATACCCGCAAATTTCCCGGCATATGTCAGTTTATGTTTCTTGGGCAAGATTGTCGTAAATTGAGCCGTCTGTATCATTGCCGGAGAATATTTTGAATACCCGTATTATCATCTTTTTTTTCATCTGCACGTCCGTGCTGCTGTTCTGCCAGAGTCAGAGTCCTTTTAAAGCCCGGACCGAGATTCCGGAATCCATTCTGACAGCGCCGGCCTGGAACGGCCGCAAATTCCAGGACAATCCCAATCATTTCCAGTTTGTGATTACGTCGGACCGGACCGGCGGGATGCGTCCGGGTGTCTTTGCATCCGCGATACCGAAAATCAACCTGCTACAGCCGGAATTTGTCATTTCCATAGGTGATCTCATCGACGGCTACACGGAAGACCGCAGCCTTGTCGCAAGCCAATGGGAAGAATTTGAAAAAATCGTCCGCAGGCTGAACATGCCGTTTTTCCACATTCCCGGCAACCACGATATTTCCAATAAAATGATGGAAGAATTCTGGATCGAAAAAACAGGTGCCTCCTATTATCATTTCCGGTTCAAGGATGTGCTGTTCCTCTGCCTTAACACGGAAGAACAGCCGGATGCACGCATCAGCCTGGATCAGGTACACTACTTCGAGGATGTGCTCGATAAGCACAAAGACGTCCGCTGGACAATGGTTTTCATGCACCGACCGCTATGGATGTATGGAAACACCGACGGGTACGAAAATATCGCTGAACTTCTGTCCACAAGGCCGTATACCCTGTTTTCCGGCCATGAGCACACCTATCTGAAAAGCGAAATTGACGGTCAGCGTCATTATGTTCTCGGAACAACGGGAGGAGAAAGCAATCTTCGTCACTCTGCTCTGGGCGAACTGGATCACATCATGTGGATTACCATGACGGATATGGGTCCCATCGCGGCCAATCTGACACTTGACGGCATTCTGCCGGATGATCTGGTCACCGATTCCACCCGACCTATGACTGAAACACTGCGCAGCGGGTCATGGCTGAACATTCCGCCGGTTGTCACCCAGGAGGATGTGATTTCCGAAATTCAGCTGCCGGTGATATTGAAGAATCCAACAGACAGCCCCCTCGCGGTCAGGGACGAATTTGTTCTTCACGATCAGTTTTACATTTACCCGAACACATTTGAAACTGAAGTGGCACCCGGGGACACTCGGCAGATTCAATTCACGCTTTCATTTTCCGATCCGATTCATGTAGATCATCTTGACAATCTTTCTCTATCGTTTTCCGGCGGATATCAGATACACAATGATGAACTGATTACCGTACCCCGGCAGCACCGAATTCTGCTGGATTATGTCCGCCGACCGGATATTCTGCCGTTCACAGTCCGAATTGACGGCAGCATTGATGAATGGACCGCCGCGGACTGGTCGGTGACCCGAAATCCGCAGTACATCAAAGAAAACTGGGACTGGTCAGGTCCGTCCGACGGCTGGTTTGCCCATGCGGTGGCTTTGCACAATGAGACTCTGGTGCTGGCCGTGGAGACGTTTGATGATCAATTGATATTGGGCAGCTCCAGTCTTGAACCGGCCCAGGACCAGCTTTGGATTTTCTGTCAAGCCCGGAAGTCTCACCCATCAATCATCGAAGCGGATTCCGCTGGTGTTCCCATTCTCCAGCTGCAGGTTGGTCCCGGTCCTGAACCCAATCTGCCTTTTCTGGAATATCCCGAAAATCTTCCGGCAGATGTGATGCTGGCCATGTCGCTGAAAGACGACGGTTTTGTTTTTGAAATGGGAATTCCACTGCGAATGATCCGGGATGCGGAAGGAGAGTTAATGAACAATGTCCGGCTGAATATTGCATTTATGGACCATGACAATCCCCGGAATATCAAACCGTCTGTGCTCTGGTGGCGACCGCCGTGGGATCATTCTGCAAATTATAATGAATCGGGATGGTTCATCATTGATACCCCCTGAGCGGACACGGCTTCCGGCATTCGGAATTCAGCTGTCATTTGCTGCAAACACCCTACTTATGGAGAAAACATGTCCAATGCCGACAGTGAATTGAAACAGTTTATCTATCAGGCCCTGCTTGAAAAAATTCCCCGATCTGATATTGAACAGGCATTGACAGATGCCGGATGGCGTGCAGATCAGATTCAGGATGCTCTTAATGAATATGCGGCGAACGATTTCCCCGTGCCGGTTCCCCGCCCGAAACCCTATCTTTCTGCCAAAGAAACCTTCCTCTATCTGATTTTATTTACCGCTTTGATCCTGACTGCCACCAACTTCGGACAGCTCATCTTTGAACTGATTGACCGCTGGCTGCCGGATCCCGCCAGACAATTGGCAGGTCATCACAGTGACCGCACCATGCAGTGGAACATCGCCATCATCGTTATTACCTATCCACTGTATCTCATTATCAACTATTTTATTCAGCGAGGCATCAGAATTGATCCGGGAAAACGGTCATCAAAAATTCGGAAATGGCTGACCTATCTCACTTTATTTATCGCAGCCGGATTTTTCATTGGCGACATGACCACACTTGTTTACCGTCTCCTTGCAGGCGATGTGACATTGCGGTTTATCCTGAAATTCCTGACGGTGGCCCTCATTGCCGTCATCATATTCGGATATTACATCACCGATCTTCGAAAAGATGAAAAAGACAATCCGGTCTGATGAAGTTACAGACGATCCTGAAAATAACTGTCCCCGTAATCATCTTTGCGGTGGTACTGACCGGTCTGTTCAATATTGATTCTCCTGCACGCAATCGGATGGAAAAGCTGGACGAAAGGAGAATGACCGATCTCCACACCTGCACCGGCATGATCCGCCATTATTATGACCGAAACCAAGTGCTGCCTGCCTCTCTGGATTTATCGCTGGACGAATCATTTATACAGTATCTGCCGCTGGATCCCGAGACCGGACAGATGTATGAGTATCATGTTCTTTCCGACTCGATTTTTCAGTTATGCGCTGATTTTCTGCTTGACAACACCGATGAATTTACTCCGGAACGCGCCCTGCGGTCCGGATTGACAACCGGACGGCTTCCGCGAATGCATCATAAGGGTTATCAGTGCTTTGATATAAATGTTGCCCTGATCCCGAACCGAAGAAAGTGACGGGCCCGGGATGGGGCATTCCCATGCTGCCGGCGGTTCAGGCTGTATAAATCCCTAAATATATCTTAAATTTCACTGCGATCTGTTTATATGCCTTTCGACTTTCGAATTTCTGATTCACAGGAGAACCGGAAATGCGGGAAGCGTTTCAGCATCCCGAATTTGAGACGGCAAGTCAAAATGAAGCAGCCGGATTAAATTCGAACAGGACCTGCCTGTGATCATAATCAAATGGTATGAACCCCAGGACACGCCCTGTACGCAGGATTCCGTTTCAAGCCACGGGGCATCAACCGGGACACACTCGTCCGTCCTGTCTGCAGAGTTATGCGCCCTTGGCGTGTTTATGCGCCTCCGGTGTGCAGGCGGCTGACGGATTAAAAATCAAGGATTAACAACATGGCTTCAACGGACTCTGCATCATCCGTTTCTGTAAATACTTCTTTCATTCGAAGTGTCAGCGATCTGTCCGGCCGGCAATTGTCATCTATGCAGCGGATGGAAAAGCTGTTGATTCTGGGCTGCCGGTATCTGAATGCCGACCTCGGAATCCTGACCCGAACCGTCGGCGAAAAATCTCAAATCATTCAGCGGTCTCCGCTGTCCGCCTTTCAGATGCTGACCGGTGGAAAACTGACAATGACTTCCTTACTTCCGGGACCGGAGTCAAGCACCAAACCGACATTGAAAATGAAAATCCCGGATACCGACCTGTCATCAGAGGAATTTTCGGAGCATTTCAGGCCGGCTTCCTGTCTGGGTCTGCCGTTTTCAATAGACGGGGAAGTTATCGGCAAACTGGTTTTTTTCTGGCAAACCGCTTTGACGGATCCTGTGACCGATGATGAAATAATCCATCTCCGCCTGCTTGCATTCATTCTGGAGCAGGAAGTTCGGAATACTGAACAAACCAAAGACCTTCGTCATGCTGAAGATGAAATACGAACCCTGGGCAGTACAGATATCCTCACCGGACTGCAGAACCGGCGGATATTCCTGAATCAGCTGAAAGGGCAGATGGAGCTGGCGCTGAGGTATTCACGTTCGATCTCGCTGATCATCCTGGATCTGGATGAATTTCAAAATTTCAACGACAGTTTCGGCGCTTCTGAAGGCGACGAAGCGCTGAAAACAGTGAGCAGACTGCTTCAGGAATCGGCCCGTACCAGTGACGCCATTGCCCGGTTTGGCGGTGAAGAATTTATTATCCTGCTTGCGGAAACCAATTCTGACGGTGCCATGCTGGTGGCGGAAAGAGTTCGAAAAACCATTTCCGAACATCCGTGGAACCACCGTCTGATTACGGCCAGTTTCGGTGTCAGTTCAATTCAAATCCCGGAACATACCCGGCATGTGGACTGTGATGAGCTGATGACCAAACTGATTGCCGCGGCGGATGAAGCCATGTACTGGTCCAAACAGAGCGGCCGCAACCGCGTGTCTCTGAATGTTCTGTACCAGGACCATCTCTCCTGACCTTCAGATCGGACCAGTCGGCATTCATTCAGCCTGTATGTTCATGAGATCATTATGCTGTTTTCAAACAGAAAATGTTCGCAGTCGATTTATTTATGTGAGTGATAATTTTTATCAGAAAACATGTATGTTCTTTTATTTGCGCCCTTTTTAAGGGACTCGTGAGAAGTTGACCAGCTAAACTGTCAGCTATATTATTTATGGTTGTTGAAAATCCGTCTCCTGACGGAACGAAGCAAAACTGACCAGATTCATTAGTGTAAAAAATTTCTCGTGACTGATACAGATTAACAATGGATAAACAAGATTATGAGTTACGATCAGATTGCTCATTTGTATGATGAGTATTTGCAGCTGGATTTTGATTTTGATTTTTTTACCGATGCTGCCCGGTCGGCAGAAGGCCCCGTTCTGGAGCTGATGTGCGGAACCGGCCGCCTTTCTCTCCCTCTGCTGAAGTCAGGAATTCACCTGACCTGTGTGGATGCTTCCGCCGGTATGCTGGAGAAACTGAAGGACAAAGCGAAACCCTTTGGTGCTCAATGCCGTATTGTTCATGAAAATGTCTGTGATATGGATCTGGGTATGCGGTTTCCCCTCATCATTCTGCCGTTTCATTCATTTACGGAAATCCTGGAGCCGGAACGCCGAATACAGGCCTTACGGAATTTCAGAAATCATCTACTTCCTGACGGCCGGTTGATTATCACTCTCCATAATCCGGAAATTCGCCTGAAGCACGTCACCGGTGAAAAATATCTGGTTCTGATGAAAAAAACGGATTCCAATCATGTCATCAAGCTGTGGCTTGAGGAAACCAGACTGACTGGCCGGCAGATCGTTGAAGCCACCGAGTACTTCGAGGAATATGATATCAACGGGAAACTCACCAAGACAACAAAGTGGATCATCAGATATGCTGTTGTGGATTACGCGGAATTCAACCAGATGGCCGAAACCTGCGGATTCCGGCAGAAGGCGCTTTATGGGGATTATTCCCGCGGGGCATTTCAGGAAGACAGTTCCCCCGTTATTATTTCTGTTTTGACGATCAATGCCAAAAAATAAAAGCAGCATCAGACATACGGACCAGGCCGGTTATATGAAACCGGATGACGCCCGTCGAATACTGGCAGAGTTCCAGGACGGCCGTTTATGGATTCTGCATTGTAAGGCGGCGGCCAGTCTGGCGCTGAAACTGGGAAAATCTTTTCCCGATGAAGCCGGTATGCGTCCGGAACGGCTGGAAGTGCTGGGTCTGATGCATGATGTGGGCCGATCCGTCACCAATCATCCGGTTGATCACGGGCTGGCCGGCTGGCAGATTCTAAATATGCGGGGTCATCAGCCTGAGGCTTATTTCTGCGCGGCACATGTAAAATTCGGACAATGGGTGCCGGATGGAAATCCATATGATGTGCCGTCCGGTTTTTATGAACCTGCCGCCCCTGAAGAAAAACTGGTAGCGCTCTGCGATCTTATGCTGGAAGGGGAACAGCCCACCGCACTGTCAAAACGCTTTCAATCCCTTGAGAAGCGTTACGCCGGCAAACCCGAGTTTCTGGCTGCCCTGCCCCGGGCACATTCACGATGCCGACAATTCCTGATGGAAATGAAGCGGATGTGGGGACTCGATCTGGAGCAGCTGGCAGTGACAAAATAGCTGTATTCACCGCAGTTACTTCATTTAATCCGGATATTTCATGAGGTTTCGAAATGAGATGGTGGAGCTGGTTGATTATGCAAGGCTTACGAAGAGATTTGAATCCTCCAGCTGGCGGGTTTTTAATCCGTCTCCTGACGGACGGTGCTGAATCGACCATATATATCGTCGTCCGGAAAATGCAAAGCATTTTACACATAGATATCCTTGTGAAATATGCGGGTTAATCCATCTGATACTCTTTGCTGTCGGTATTGACGAATCGAAGACCAGAATCTGGAAGAATATTTCCGGTTGTCAAACAGATGTCATTTATTTTCCTGCGACCATCCTGAACACTTGATAAGCAGCAGACCGGCAGCGGCATAAGTCATCCAGCCCAGAAACAGAGACATTCGAAATCCGAGGGAAAAGGCAGCAAGTATGATGATGCAGGACCCGAGCACGGATGCTGCACCGTTGACTGCCAGACCCCAGTCAATCTGGTCACCCACTCTGACGGCGGCTTTGGGAAACGGCATTCCCATGAAGAATCCCAAAGGTGCAAGGATCACAGCGGCTGTTGCAATGCGTGCAGAAAGCGGCCAATGTCCAAACCAGCTGAAAATCCCGGGCACAACCAGTATCTCAAATGCCAGCATTGCCGATATCGCCAGAAATACCGTCCGTTCCGGCATGATGCCTGAAAAGCGGCTGCCGATCCCTGACATTATCAGAAGGGTGATCAGTACGGTGAGAATACTATGGAGGGATGAACCAATGAACAGGGCGTATTTTTGAATCAGAATCACTTCTACCATCATGAATCCCATGCCGATCAGGAAAAAATACAGCCACGGAACCGGTTTCAGGCCGGGCCGTTTGCTCAGCATGGGCAGCAGATTCAGGGGCAGAACGATACACAGAACCAGAATTATGATTATCAGTGTAAGCAGTTTGCTGATGGGAAACCCGAAAAAATCGTAGGGGGACAGCTGCTTCAGCTTTTCCAGGCTGAAACTGCGCCAGAGTCCCAGCTGAGCCGTGAACGGGCAGTCATCCGTACAGGGAGAAATATCAATGGGAGCCCCATCCGCCTCCGACTCCCAGCCGTTTAACACGATCCGGTTGATCAGATTGTCTTTAAGACTGTCAGCAGGCGGGTACAGCAGATGTATATACTCATAATTCTCAGCCGTGAGTTCAAAAAAAGCGCTGTACCGTATTTCTTCTGTCAGCGGCTGCTTGCCAAGAAGTATCATTTTCCGATTTAGCTGCGGCAGATTATACACGGCAAAATGCTGTCGGCAGTCGTGAATGCCCTCTGCTTCCAGGGCCTCAACCAGCTCCGCTACCAGACGGGGAGTATAAAACTGATGTTCCATCATCATGAATCCGTTATCTGACAGGCTGTTCCAGTAGTCCTGAAAGGCTTCCACGGTAAAAAGATAATTTTCAGCCATGGCAAACGCACCGGAAGCCAGCGCGGCAAAGGTGTTGGAGCTCAGTGAGTAGATAAGATCAAAAGTTTTCGGAAAACGTTTTACGTAGGACCGGGCGTCTTCTGTGGCCACTATTACTCTTGGATCTGAGTAAATATGGCCGGAAAAATCCGCAAGCATACCGGATTTCATCATTTCATTGATATGTCCGTTGATTTCAACTGCATGAATCTCTTCGGCCCCGTACTGGAGAGCCTGCAGGACATCGACACCGCCACCGGCTCCCAGTGACAGAAATACACAGGAGTCATTCTGCTGGATTAGATACTGAACATCAATCCCGAATTGAAACAGAAGGGAGTCCGGTCGATTCCAGTTCCCGTCAAATCCATACACGGGCGAATTGGCGACATTATCGATATTCAGTCCCCAATAGTTGGTGTCATACTCATAAATTTTCACCTTGCTCAGAGCATCCCAGTGGGTATAGGTCACCGGAGCCCGTTCCTGCCGATCAGCCTGCAGGATCATTTCCGACCTTGGCATCATGAGAATCATCGGAATCAGCATGAATATCGGAATGATTCGTTTCCAGCTGCGGCTTTTCATAATTCCGGCCAGTATGAAAAATCCGGCGTTCAGGAAAACCGCTGCCGGAGTTCCAAACCGGTTCATCAGAAATATGGCAAGAAATACCCCGAGTCCTGCACCAAGGAGATCTGCCATGTACATTCTGGGCATGTCCTCAGGCTTCTGCCGAAACAGTGCTGCCAGAACAATTCCTCCCCCCAGAAACGAACTGCTCAGCAGCAGAAAAACCAGAAGCATTTTGCCCATCATTCCGAGGCTGACAAATAATACCGAGAAATCCAGTTTCAGGGCAAACACCAGGGGCGGTGCAGCCAGTGTAACACCGGCACACAGCGTGAGAATCAGATACAGCAGGGAATCCCGACCCAATGCCGGAATCATTCTGAGGATCAGCGCTCCCAGTCCCAGCCCCAGAATCGCCAGTGACAGTATCAGAAAAGCGAATGTGTAGAAAAACTCGGCTGAAAATATTCGGGTCCAGGCCAGTTCATTGGCCATGAGACCCGCTGACAAAAGGAAAATGACTATGTAATTTTGGACTTTCACGTTGGCTCCGTTTGTATGATCGGGGATGATGTTGGGTCGGAAGGACCGCTGCAACCGGAAAATTCCGATTCTTGCAGCAGACTGCCGAATTGTTTTTGAATGCAGTTCAAATCACGGCGGTTGGTATCGGCAGATCCGTCATGGTCCGCAGTCCGGGTTTTGCGTTGACCAGTCTGGGAATGGTATTGATGACAGCTCCAACAGTTGCGGTATCTCCGAAAATTCCGCCCTGAATGGTGGATGTTATCGGCGGTGACCCATAAATGGTTACTGTATCTTTGGGATCAGGAGCCCCCACCGCCATCGTCAAATACATTTCTACCCGCAGGGAATCTTCTGAGAAAAACCGCATCGTCTGAGCAATGCCTGCAGATGAACCGGAGGAAACATGAGCATAATCTGTCGCAATATCCCGGCGGGCAATAACCGGGTTCAGTTCTTCCTGAATGTCCGAGACCGGCCAGTTCAGCCGGGACATGATCATCAGACCGGATTCCCTCAAGCCAATATGGCCGAATGCTCCAGTGGCCGCCCGTCGGTTAAATTCAGCAGGAGAAATCCCGGCTCCGATCTTTTTCTGAAAGGACTCTCTTCGGTCAGACGCATCAACGGTCCGAATAATTTTCAGTCCGTTGACCTGGGTGCAGATTCCGGTAAGGGTTAAAGGAAGCACATCCATTGCAAATCCGGGATTCACACCCGTCCCGACAACGGCGGTTTGATGATCAATGGCGGTCTGATTTATTCGGGCAGAGAAGTCCGAGTCGCGGTCAAACGGGAAAAATAATTCTTCCGATGTGGACACAATGCGCACTCCGGCAGCCAGCAGGGTCGTCAGCTGATCTTCAATATCCGTCAGAAAAGACCGGGTGGTATGGACTGCCGCACGGGGGCGGGACCGCAGCAGAGCTTCTTCAATATCAGAAAAGACAGGAATACTATCATAATTTGCGCAGCCGGTGAGATCTCCCAGCGATTTTCCCGCATAATCCGGACGAATATCTACAGCGCCTGTTATTCTGAACTGCCGTTTATTTTCTATGGCCCGGGCGACCGCCATTCCGATGGGCCCAAGCCCGACGAGTAAAATATTCAGCGTCTCCATATTGTCTCCTGAATGAGTGGCTAACCCGAAAATGCGGCTGAAATCAGTCGTTTATTTTCCGGAGCTTCACTGCCGTCCCGTAAGCCAGCAGCTCAGCGGCTCCCTGCAGAACAGCCGAAGTCGTAAAGCGCACACATACTATCCCGTCTGCACCAATGCGCGCGGCAAATGCAGACATCCGGTCCAGAGCCTGTTCTCTGGACTCGGCCATCATTTTGGTGTATTCCTCGATTTCACCGCCAATAATGGTCCTGAGTCCTGCCAGAATATCCTTGCCGACGTGTCTGGCACGGATGGTATTGCCCTTAACCAGTCCGATGGTTTCGACGATTTCATAGTCACTGAATTGATCCTGGGTAGTGATAAGCATTTTAACTCCCTGATGGGTTGTTAAGTGAATTCAATCTATATCGTCCTGAATGGCAGGACCTCAATTGCCGGATGGCAGTCTGCTTTTTTTCTGTAGGATTAGAGTTATTTGTCAACGGTTCTGGAATAGTAATTGTCTTCTTTGTTCTTGATGCGATCGGATGCAACTTTGATAAACAGCAATCCCATTCCGATGATAAAGATCAGTCCGAAAACGCCTTCCGGAAATGCATTCACCAGTTCGGTTAACATCATGAATATCCAAGCCAGAACGGCAATGCCCAATAATACATATCCAGTAATTTCCATCAGCCCCTCTTATTAATTCAGTTGTGTGAATTTCTTCGACCTGTCATGCAATTTGTAATCGGTCAGAGATATCAAAACGCAGCATCCATGTATCAGATTGCCTGCGCAGCAGGAAAAAAATCGTTCCGAAAATTAACGGAAGCATCCAACTGATCGTCAATTCCTGCATATCCCTCATGCATTGCGTTTATTTGGATCGAATTATGGAATCGTTTTCCACATCAGATGCCGGAACCAATCCCGGCAACCGGTGCTGCCATCGGTTATCAAATTCGTTGAGTGCTGCCGTTTTTACATGCTGCAGCGGAGATGCGTTGTCAATCAAAATATGTCTTTGCATTGACACAGGCAGAAACCTGCTGTCAACGGTTCAAAAAAAATTGGTGATTCCACAACCATGGATGCTGTTCCATCGATTCCAGGTCTGAAAATGCTGTGCTCTGAATTTGCATGGCTGATCCGCCATGACTGAACGGTCTTAAAATAAACCGGTACCGGTACAGTATCACAGAGTTTGCCGGGTGACTTCCAGCAGTCTCTATGGGTTCGCCGAATGCGATGTATCTAAATTTTCAATTAAATAATTTGAGAAACGGTGAAACCGGGTAAATGCAGAAAAAACACCTGCTGGATATATCCAATCGTTTCAGATCAGGATTTCACCGGCATGCAGAAGGTCCGCGAACTGTTCATTTTCGATATTTTCAGCATTTTTCCTGGCGCTGGAAAGAGCAGATACAATATAGCGGTTTGCAATAAAAATCTTACGGCTGTTCACGGATGCCTCATCCAGTAATAGATAGCCGGTAAACAGAAATCCATACATTTCGACCAATTCCCTGGCTGATACATCCTGAAACTGCTCATCCTTGCGGTTCACGACAAATTCACGGCTTCGAAGAAACAGTTTTCGCAGCTGCTTCAGATAATCGGCCAGCCGGCTCAGGCTGCCGCGATATTCCTGCGATTCCTTCTCTGCAAAGTAATTACCCAGAATATCATTCAGTACACCTCCTGCCGCAGCCACAATCTGAAGCTGGGTGGTTCCCTCATAGATGTTTGTGATTCTTGCATCGCGGGCCAGCCGTTCAATCCTGAATTCCTTCATATATCCTGCACCGCCGTGAATCTGCAATGCGTCATAGGTGATTTTGTTGGCTGATTCCGTGAGGAAAAATTTTGTTAACGGTGTCAGGAGCGCTGCAATTCTGGAGGCTTCCTTAAATTTGTTCTTTTCATCATTCAGTGGCTTGCCGGCTGCTTTGTACGTCGTGATCCGGTGATCCAGTTTGTCTCTTAAATCCACCCATTTTGCAGTTTCGTACAGCAGCGAACGATTGCTTTCCAGAGCAACCCGCATATCAATGAGCATATTGGTCACAACCGGAATATCGATAATGGCTTTTCCAAACTGTTCACGGGCTTTGGCATACTGCAGGGCTTCTTCATATGCCGCCTGGGCAATCCCCAGTGCCTGGGCAGAAACACCCATCCGCGCGCCGTTCATCAGATCCATGACGTACTTGATAAGCCCGAATTTCCGTTTCCCCACCAGTTGAGCCGGAGTATCATTGAACTGCATTTCACAGGTCGGTGAACCATGAATCCCCAGTTTATTTTCGATCCGCCGAATCACCACGGTATCATCACCGTAACAGGCGAAAAGACTCAGTCCCCGTCCATCCTTGGTGCCGGATTCAGACCGGGCCAGAACCAGCAGAATATCCCCGTTTCCGTTTGTGATGAACCGTTTTACACCGCGCAGGAACCATTGCCCCTCATCATTTTGGTAGGCATGCAGCTTCACAGCCTGCAGATCAGATCCGGCATCGGGTTCCGTGAGAACCATCGCACCCGTGGCGTCACCGCTGCAGAACTGAGGCAGAAACTCTTCCTTCTGAGTCTCGCTGCCGAATTTATTGATGGTTTCACCGATATCCTGAAGTCCGAAAATATTCATGAGTGAAGCATCACCCCGGGATATCATTTCAATGGCAATTGTATAAATGGTTGTGGGAAAATTCAGTCCGCCGTATTTCCGGGGCAGCGTCAATCCCATGAGTTCCGCCTGAGCCAGCCGGTGAATGGCCTCCTGTATCCCCTGGGCATATTTCACCTCGCCGTCCTGAAACCGGCTGCCTTCTTCGTCCACATCGGCTGCACGCGGAGCCACAAAATTTCCGGCAATGTCACCGGTTATTTCAAGAACCCGACGGTAATTTTCCATCGCGTCTGAATAATCCACCGGCGCATGGCCATACTGCTCGGATTCCTCAAAATCATTTTCCTGTAAAGCGACAATCCGGGTGAGATCCAGATTGCTGAACTGAAACTGGATATCGGCGTTATCCGTGAAAAAATTTGGCATCGGTATCCTTACTTTAAAGTATTCCTGAAGGCATCAATAAACATGGGAATTACCTCACGCAGGTCGCCCACAATTCCATAGTGACAAATATCAAAAATCGGGGCGGTCGGATCGGTATTTACCGCAATTATTTTCTGGGATTCCTCCATCCCGGCCCGATGCTGAATGGCACCGGAAATTCCGCATGCAATATATAATTTGGGCCGCACCGTGATCCCTGTCTGACCAATCTGCCGCCGGGGAGATACGAATCCGGCATCCACAGCTGCACGGCTGCCGGCTGTTTCTCCGCCGATGGTTTCGGCCAACGTTTCCAGAAGCGCAAAATTTCCCTTTGATCCGACGCCGTAACCGCCCGCCACAATGATGGGCGCAGATTTCAGACTGGATCGGGTTTCCTCCTGACAGCGTTCAATGATTTTCACGAGATCATCCATGTCGTGATGTTCATAGGGTACTTCGGTGATTTTCCCCGCTGCAGGATCGGACGCCGGTGACATCTGCATCACACCCTCACGGACAGTTGCCATCTGAATGGGCGCTTCCGGAGTGATAATGGTGGCAATGATGTTTCCGCCAAACGCCGGTCTGATCTGCAGAAGAAGCTGAGGATAATCCTTTTTCAGATATTGAACATCTTCGATTTTCAGCTCCGTGCAGTCTGCCGTAAGTCCGCAGCGCGTATAAGAGGCAATCCTTGGCGCAATATCGCGTCCCGTGATTGTGGCCCCAAACAGGAAAATCCGCGGTTGATGCTCACTGACCAGCCGATTTATGATCCGGCTGTACGGATTAGACCTGAAAACCTGCAGTTCGGGATGATCAGAGATAAATATTTCGTCCGCGCCGAAAGAAAAAATTTCATCAGCCAGTTTATGAACATCCGACCCCAGCAGAACCGCTTTCAATCCTCCTCCCAGACTCTTCTGGAGTTTCCGTCCCTTGGTCAGCAGCTCAAGGCTGACATCGGCGGTTTTGCCATCGTTTTGCTCAATAAATACCCAGATATCATTTGTTTTCACATGCATCGTTGTTTCTGTTTTCATTTTGAAATTAAATGATTAACCAAAAATGTGATCCTGTACCAGTTTTTGCACCAGTTCCATTATTCCTTCTCTGGTCGGATTGTATTTTTCATGATCACCTCCCGTCAGCCTGACAGATTCCACTTTATGTACTTTGGTCGGAGAACCATAAAGCCCGCAGCGGGCAGGATCCAGATTCAGTTCATCCATTGTCAGCGTTTTTATAAACAGGGATTTATCTTCATATTCCTGCCGCAGGCTGTCAATATACAGCAAAGAGTTGGATTCCGTCAGTTTCTCCAGTTCCATTAAGGTGCGGGCATTTTTGTATTTCATGACACGGGTGGCCTTAAACGGTCGGGGAATTCCGGCATCCTTAACAACAGTAATCAAAATCGGCAGCCGGCAATCCAGTATTTCATAGCCGGAATCGATTTTCCTCCTGATTCGAACCGTCTGTTCATCAAGGCTGAGGATTTTTTCAGCATATGTTACCTGAGTCAGTTTAAGTTTTTCGGCTGTCTGGGGACCCACCTGTGCTGTGTCTCCGTCAATCGCCTGTCTTCCGGCAAATATCAGATCAAAGGATCCGAGCTGCGGGATGGCTTCGCTGAGCACATAGGAAGTGGCCAATGTGTCCGCACCCGCAAATTTCCGATCACTGATCAGGCAGGCATCATCCGCCCCCATGAACAGGCACTCTCTCAGCAGATCAGATGCCTTCGGCGGTCCCATGGTAACAACAGAAACCCTTCCGCCATACTGTTCCTTCACCTGAAGTGCCATTTCCAGAGCCACCTTATCTTCCGGATTAAAAATGGCGGGGAGCTTGCTGCGGTTGACGGTTCCGTCAGATTTCATGACATTTCCGGAGATATTGGCAGTATCCGGAACCTGTTTCACCATTACGATTGAATTATAACTCATGTAAATTCCAAATGATTAATTTCTCTGCTTTGGGTGTTTGACAGACCGGCTCGGCCGCAGCAGAAAGGGATATTCTCAACTGCTTAAAATTAACGTTTAATTTCAATTCCAGAAAACGATAGTGTGCTGTTTTCATTTTCTGACACAGCGAAATCCGTTCGCAGGGGTTTCGCTATCAAACTGTTTTCTTTGTCATAATTTACGGTTGTTCGAGAGACATGCGAGAGCGAACACGGTCTAAATAAATGTTTCAGCTCCGGATCAGCCGCAGCAACCGGCCGGCGGTTTTCAGCACTGATACTCCGACAGCTGCAATTTCTAATCCCGTACCAGATAAATCCCGGGCAGACTGATGAGTGTTATTGCATATTTGATGACAATATTGCTCAGCACAATCGACCAGACGACAGTATTCGGCATTTCACCGCCAAAAGCAATCCAGCAGAAGATAATGCTGTCCAGAGGGACACTGATGCTGTTGCTGACCAGTACACGCAGCCATTGATATCTATGGGTGACTTTTTCGACCCAGAACCGATAGCCTTCCGTATCGGTCAGTTCAGAGACCACTTCGGCGATGACTGAGGCAAACACGATCCGCCAGACAGGGGCAAGGACCAGTCCGAATTCGGTTTGCGGACCTACCTGCATATCCGCCGGCATGCGGGCAACAATCCAGAACAAACCGGCCATGAGGATATTGATCAGCGCAGCGGCCAGGATAAGATATCGAGCAGCCTTGATTCCGGCTGACTTATGAACCATATCCCGAAGCGTGAATGTCAGGGGATAGACCAGAGTACCTCCGTCAATTGAAAATCCCCAGAGGTGAACAATTCTCAAGCTGGCAACGTCCGACATCATCTGAGCAGCAAGATACACCGCACCAATCAGGATGGCAGGGACAATGGGAGTATATGGGTCTTTCATAAAAATGTCAGGCCCGGATTCAGAAAACCCGGGCCTGTTTTCAGATCTTAAAGTTGGGCAATTACTTTTCGAATACCGTTGGAAATTTCATCAATCTGCCAGGCTTCGATGGTCAGAGCCGGAGCAATGCGAACCGTGCTGTGATGTGTTTCCTTGGCATAAATTCCATGTTTAAGCAGACCCAGGGAAACTTTGTGGCCATCCAGCCGGGGTTCATCGTGCATTTCAAATGCAGCCAGCAATCCTTTGGCACGAACCTCTTTAATGCGATCAGGGAATTCCGATTTAATACCTTCCATCTGCTCCAGAAGCTGAGCCCCCCTGATTCGTGCATTTTCCGCCAGATTCTGATCAATCAGAACTTTAATGGCATACACTGCAACAACGGCTCCCAGGGGATACCCTCCAAAAGTGGATCCCTCGGATCCCGGGGTCAGAACGCCAATCACATCATCCCGGCCGGCAATAAAGGATACCGGCAGAATACCGCCGCCGGCGGCTTTTCCGCATCCCATCAGATCCGGCTTCACCCCATACAACTGATGGGCAAAGTTGGCACCTGTCCGGCCAAACCCGGTTTGAACCTCATCCATTGCCAACAGAATATTGTATTTTTTACACAATTCAGCAACCTGCGGCCAGTAATCCTCATCCGGAATGATCACCCCTGCTTCACCCTGAATCGGCTCCGCCAGGAATGATGCAATACGGTCACCCTTTTCGGCAAACAGTTCTTCCAGAGCCTTCACATCATTGTATGGAACCATTTCAATTCCGGGAACATAGGGCCCAAAATCTTCACGAGCCACCGGATCATCAGAAAGAGATACGGCCGTCATTGAGCGGCCGTGAAAATTCCCTGTCGCCGCCACGATGATGGCTTCGTTTGCCGGAATGCCTTTTACCCTGTATCCCCAGCGGCGGGAAAGTTTGAACATCAGTTCCGGAGCTTCAACGCCTGCCACTTTGGGGACCACCCGGTCCATTCCAGTAACGGCAGTTGCAGCCATCAGGAGCGCTGACATATATTTATGCCGGATAGAACGCGGAACCGTCGGCAGTTTTTCTTCGGTCAGATGTTTTACCACTGCCTGAACAATGGTCTCGTTCAACTGTCCCTGATTTACAGCAGAATAACAGCACAATCCATCAATCAGTTCAGATTCAACATATGACTTCACACCTTCCGGATCGGGCTTTCGACAAATCAGAGTTGAAGAATCCTGAACATGGGACACCACCACATCCTCCAGCGGAGCATAATTCCGACCACCTTTCTCCTTCTCAATATTTTCATGATCCTTAACGGACAGGTCACCCAGCCGAACACCGTTAATGGTTAAATTATCACCAAATCCAGTTATCTTAACTTCTGCCATCTATCTAATCCTTTCACAATCCGGTTTAGAACAAAACCTGTTAGATGATATTATTAATGATGACACTCCTGCAAATTGACATTTCAGATTTTCCCTCGCAGCGGAATCCAATTGCATGAACCTCGGGACAGGCCTTGGGCCGGGATTCCGTGTCAAGCCACGGGAAACCGGGCACACTTGTCCGTCCTGTCTGCCGATGTATGCGCCTCTGGCGTGTTTATGCGCCTCCGGCGTGTTTACGCGCCTCTGGCGTGCAGGCGGGCAGCTGACGGATTCAAAGGATTCCAATTCAGGATGAATCTTTCGGGACTCTTTGCAGCATTCACATTTTCAGAGTCATCATAATTGCCGTTATCTGCAGCAGAATCAGCGATTTTAATGCTGTCTTTCCGCACCCTGGCAGATAATGCTTTAAATAGCTTGAGACTATCTGAACAACAGAAATCTTCTCCGTGAAAAGCCGCCAAATTTATACAGTTCGGCAGGAATGAACGAAGCATCATCTGATTAAAACACCAAATATCCTTAAACTGCTATATAAGAATACCAGTACCCTATTTTCATTGGATCGAATCGGCAGAAATTTTGAATCCGCCAGTGGGCGGATTTTTAATCCGTCTCCTGACTGACGAGTGTAACTGGGTGCATTCCCCGCCGCTTGTTGAAAATCCGCCATTTGGCGTGGCGGCGAAATAAAAAATGATTATATCACTAATGATACCTCACCCGTCAGCTGACAGGCGGGGAAATTCATTTGCAGCAAATCAGCCTCAATCAAACGGCATGACCCTCTGGGTGTGCCCTGACCTTGATTTCGTGTCAGCGGCGGGAATTCATCTTTCCACACTCGTTCGTCAACAGACGGATTTAATAATATGGATCAGAAAAAGATTATTGGTAATTTTGTCAATCTGCTGTGAATCTCTATCAATCCGATAAGTATATTATTTTTATGTGTTTTGGAAATTGGGCACTTGTGCGGGAATTGAATCATGATTTTTTCAATTCCTGTGCTGTCTGAGATTGTTTAAAATTTCCTGAAGTCATGTACTCAATGAAACAATGTCTGACCGAATGAACATCACCTTTATCCTGGTTGAGCCTGCGGTACCGGAGAATGTGGGGGCGGCGGCGCGGGCAATCAAGACCATGGGATTTTCCAGTCTGGCTCTCATCGGTTCGAATCTGCACCTTAGCGAAAAGGCCCGCACACTGGCTCACGGTGCGCACGATATTCTGGAAAATGCCAAAACCGCATCTTCTCTGGATGATTTGTGCCGGGATTTTGATTTTGCAATTGCCACAACCGCCCGCAGGCGCAAGGATGTTGCCCGATATGTGGCTGCAGAAAAACTGGCCGATGCCCTGACACAGAAAGGCGGCACCGTCAAAAGTGCCGGTCTTGTTTTCGGACGGGAAGACCGGGGACTGCTGAATCATGAAATTGAACGATGCGATATGGTGACGAATATTCCCCTTCATGCCCCCTATCCGTCCCTGAATCTGGCTCAGGCAGTGATGGTTTTTGCATACGAACTGCGGTCCCTCAGTCTGCTCAGCAAAATCAGGGACCATACCGCAAAGACAAAAGAAGGCGAATACCAAACGCTTAAAACGAAAGTATCACGAATTCTGACAGAAATTGGAATAGACGAGACTGCCCGCCGCCATCGATTGATTATTGACCGCCTTGGATTGATTTCCGATTATGACATTCGGCTGCTGCATACCGTATGCAGTTTTCTTGAGCAAAAACTGGAGGGGTGACACCGGCTGAAAGCAGGGTGTGCAGCTTGCTGAAACATCTCAATCCAGACTTCAAACATACTGTGCAAAATGTCTAATTTTACGTGTTATCAGAATCACAATTAACCAAAGGATCACCATGAAGCATCCCAAAAGTATCGAATTACTAAATCGTGCAGTTGCCGATGAACTGACTGCCGTGCATCAATATATGTATTTTCATTTTCATTGCGATGATCAAGGAATTGAACTGCTGTCCGGTTTGTTTAAAAAATCTGCCATTGATGAAATGAATCATGTTGAAATGCTGGCTGAACGCATTCTGTTTTTGAAGGGCGAGGTTGAATTGAGTCCCTCAGAACCGGTGGAGAAAATCCATGACATCAAGGAAATGCTTGAGCTGGCAGCCAAAATGGAATCCGAGAGCGCCCATGACTATAATTTATGGGCCAATGAATGTGCCGCAAACGCTGATTCCGTTACAAAAAAACTGTTTGAAGATCTGGTACTGGATGAGGAAGGTCATTTCGACCAGTATGATACGGAGCTGGATAATCTGAACCGCTTTGGGGACCGCTACCTCGCATTGCAGTCTATTGAACGCAGCAAGAATATCGCAATGGGCCGACCAGCTGAATAATGATTGACGGAATGCCGGTTTGACAGCTGACGACTTTATCATTCGAAGCTATCAGCGCAGTGACGAAGATGCCGTGATCAGGCTTTGGCTGCGCTGTGGTCTCACCGTTCCCTGGAATAATCCGCAGCGAGACATTGAGCGGAAACTGCAGGTACAGCCAGAGCTGTTTCTAGTGGGTTTGATTGAGAACCGAATTGTTGCAACAGCCATGGGCGGCTATGACGGACACCGCGGCTGGATCAATTACCTGGGCGTGGATCCTGACTATCGGCGCAGGGGGCTTGCTCAAAGTATCATGAATCGAATAAAAACTGAGCTGACGGCACTTGGCTGTCCCAAAATTAACCTGCAGATTCGAGCCGGCAATGCATCCGCCATTGCATTTTATCAAAGCATTGGATTCAGGCAGGATGATGTACTCAGCATGGGATTCCGGATGATTCCCGACCAACCCGAAACAGAGGACTAATGGTTTACGAACCCATCGGCATTATTTTCACTCCGTTTGAAACGGTTGAGAATACACCTATCCAGCCCCGGTATTCCAAGAATGCCCAGGGTCATATTGAAATCTTTCCGGAATTCGCTGAAGGTTTAAAGGATCTGGATGGATTTTCACATTTGATACTGCTGTACCATCTGCATCTTGTATCAGAAACCAAGCTGACTGTTGTTCCGTTCAAGGATACCCAACAGCGCGGTGTATTTGCCACTCGAGCGCCCGTCCGACCCAATCCCATTGGATTATCGACCGTTCGTCTGAAGGAAATTCAGGAAAACCGCATATATTTTGATCGGGCCGACATGGTGAACGGCACCCCGCTGCTGGATATCAAACCCTGCGTGGTGGATTTTGACCGGAACGAACCCACAAAATGCGGGTGGCTGGAAGGAAAAACTTCAGGCACAAAAAATCATACGGCCGATGACCGATTTACGGAATAATGCAGCCGAGTGCCGACCGGAGCATATCGCATGCCGGGGATTGATTCGGGAGGGTGCAGTTGAGACCGAGCGATGCTGCGAGATCCTGACTCAGCAAATCGAAAATCCCTGCCGCGATACTTCCTTCAAGACCTCGCTCAGCATTCCGAACAGCCATCCCGGTTATCGGAAGCGTTCACCCGAACCACCCTTGGCGGTATGTCTTGAATGGCGGCAGGCAGTGAATTCATATTCAGAACAGGGATGGTCAATCAACCCAATCGGTTAATCACATAAATATCCGCAGCCGCAGATTTCCTCACCGTTGACGCTGAACGTGGATTGAGTGCATTCATCTCCGACAACAGTGTTCAGGATTAAACGGCCTGAATGAATTTCCCCGCCCGTCAGCTGACGGGACGGGGTATCATTCGTGATATAATCATTTTTCATTTCGCCGCCACGCCAAATGGCGGATTCAACCAGATGCATTATCATTGCTGCCGTAATCGGTTTCGTGAGCATACATGTATGATTAGCCCGAAACCACGAGTGAAGCAAGTTCCTGATCGATCAGTATCGCGACCGACAATCCAGGCAGGGCCGTGTCATTCTGCAGCGGTTCAAGTTCCCCGGAAAAGGTTTTCCGCGCGAAAGCGGTGGAAATCAATCCATTCAGTACGAGAATGGACTGCAATATCATTATTGTCTATACTTATGAAATGGTTCCGGAAACGGATTGGTCAGCAGCCGGAATCGATTGACAGCAGGTATGCAGCAGTTCGGAGAGATGAAATGCCAGTTCCAGGCTTTGCTCGCAGTTCAGACGGGGATCGCAGGCACTTTCATAGCGGTCCTTAAGATCCAGATGAGATATTTCCTGAGCCCCGCCGACGCATTCCGTTACATTGGCTCCGGTGAGTTCAAAGTGCACACCTCCCGGAACTGAGCCGCATTCCGAATGGATTCGGAAAAATTGTTCCAGTTCACTCAGTATCGTCTGGAACGATCGGGTTTTAACCCCGCCGTCCGTCAGGTAGGTGTTTCCATGCATGGGATCACAGAGCCAGGTGACCGGCTGCCGGGATTTCCGGACCATCCGTATCAGGTTCGGAAGCTGATCCTGAATAGACATATTTCCGATTCTTGTGATCAAAACCAGGCGCCCCTGTTCCTTTCCGGGGTTCAGTAAATCCAGCAGTACCGACAGATCGTCAAGGTCTGCATCGGGACCAATTTTGATGCCGACAGGATTTTTCACCCCGGCAAAAAACCGGGCATGGGCACCGCCGGACTGCCGGGTGCGGTTGCCGATCCAAAGCATGTGGGCTGAGCAGTCGTACCAGTCTCCGGTCTGGGAGTCCACCCGTGTGAGAGCAGATTCATAGCCCAACAGAAGACCTTCATGCGAGGTATAAAATTCAGTCAGTTTGGATGCCGGATGATCGTTGGACGACATTCCCCAGGCTCGGGCAAAGCGAACGGCATCATCAATTTTTTTTGCAAGGCTTTCATAGCGCAGCCCAATCCGGGATTGTGCAATAAACTCCTGATTCCACAGATGGACCTGCTGCAGATCGGCAAATCCGCCAGTGGTGAAGGCTCTCAGGAGATTCAGGGTGGACGCAGACTGATGATATGCCCGTGTGAGCCGGTGTGGATCAGGGGTGCGGGCTTCCGGAGTAGATGCAATATCATTAACGGCATCACCGCGGTAAATCGGCAGCTTGTGACCCTGACGAACTTCAAAATCCAGCGATCTGGGTTTTGCGAATTGTCCGGCAATCCGGCCGATCTTTACCACCTTCCGGGAGGTACTGTAGGAGAGAATGACCGACATCTGCAGGAGTATTTTGAGCTTGTCGCGAATGGCATCTGCGGAAAACTCATCAAAAGTTTCGGCACAGTCTCCTCCCTGGACAATAAAGCATTTCCCCTGTGATGCATCCGCGAAGTGCTGTTTCAGCTTACGGATTTCGCCGGCAAACACCAAAGGCGGAAATCCCCGAAGTTCCGATAACACCTGGTTCAGCACAGATAAATCCGGCCACGAAGGCTGCTGCCGGGCCGGATAATTCTGCCATATGTCTGGAGTCCAAGTCATGAAGGTTTCGTGTGTCAGTCTGTGAGCTTTGAGCTGAAAATCAATTTTCGGCCGGAAGCTGGGTGTAGTCAATTTCAGATCCCAAAACGCTGTGGGGAATGATGTACACCGCCAGCAGAATCACTGCCGCCGCCACCACCCACCAGCGCTCATTGGGATTTCTGCGAACGCGCCATGCAGCAATCACCCACATTGCAAACGCAACCAGCGTTTTATTGTCTGTCAAATCATGTCCAATGGGCCATCCTGTCCAGAAGGCACCAAAAGCAAATTTTTGAACCACCGGCCCCAGGATCATCCCCCCCACCAGAAGAAACAGTAAAGTAAACGTTGTCAGGGATACCAATTTCGGCCCTTTCAGCAGGGCTTCCAAACCTGTCCGGGATGAAAAGAGCATAGCCAGAAACATGAGCAGGATATGAGGAATCAAAACCGCAGCAGGCACAGCTCCTTTATATCTAAGAATTACCGAATCAGATGTGAGGGACTGCATATCTTCAGGGTTCACGCCCAAAAACACTTTGTACATCACCTTGCCTGCCGGCGGCTGATCCGGCAGTTCCGCCCTCAGCACCCCGTTGACTGCTGTCATTGTCTGCCGGTGCCAGTCATCGAAACTTTTATAACGCCGATATTCAATGTATCCCTTGATTTGGTCATTGCCGGTTTCGATTTCCACCGGCGCATTTTCCCCGGTTGTATAAGTCCGCAGCAGGCGGTATTTAATATCCGTTCCGTCAATTACAGAACTGCCTCTTACCGGGTAAGTGGGTCCGGTCATTCGCTGATACACCGCGATGGACAAAGTGAAAAGTATCGTCAGTATCCATAATATCGTCGAGCGCATGTTTCCCTTTCAGAATTCACCTGATTCAAAATTCAAATTAAAACTTCGCAATGTCTGAGAAAACTGAAAGTTAGAAATGCATCAATATTCAGGGACAGAAAAAACAGGAGATTTTTTATCCTGTATATTTTAACCGGCGGTTTCCGACGCCGTTTGGTCATCATCCTGATCCATTCGAAGTCTGGAAATCATCATAACAAACGGGATTGCACCCAGGCTCAGAAAGGCTGTCCAGCGGTACACAGCTTCAAGACCAATCTGATCGGCCAGTATGCCCACAAAGAGAGCTGCAGCAGATCCAATCCCGAAACTTATGGTAAAGTAAACACCGTTAACAAAGGCGGGCTGATCAGTATTCAGATCCTGAACCAGTGCCAGGATCACCGGTCCGCTGGCAAACATGACAAACCCCATTGAGATCAGCAAAGGAATCATCCAGATGCCGGAAACAAATGTGAACAACAGCATCAAAACTGGATTTGCAATGGTGACAATCAGCAGAACTTTTCGACGGCCGAGATGGTCTGACATCTGCCCGCTTAAAAATGTTCCTCCGGCACCGGCCAGCTGTAGGACGGCAAGCGCACCTCCGCCGGCCCAGAGGCCTGCGCCGGTCTGTTCAATATAGGTTGGCAGAAACACGGTCAGTGCTGATTTCATCAGGGCTCTGAAAAACAGTACACCGGAAATGACCACGAGAAATGGGATGATCCGCTTTAAAGTGCAAAGCGGCGTTCCGGTATTTCCGTTTTTTTTGGATGGCCGGACTTGAATAACTGCTCTCAGTTTGATCCAAAGTACAACGGATGCCGCAATCCCAATCGGGATCAGCCGCCAGGTACCTTCCAGACCCCAGGCAGTGACAGCTCCCAGAATGACAATGGGTCCGATTGTCCGGGCCAGTTCGCCGCCGACCATAAAATAGCTCATTCCTTTCCCGGTCTGTCTCCCCGCAATCTCTTTGATCATCCCCGGGGCAGGCACATGAAACAGGGTAGAACCAATACCCATCCCTACCAGAAGCAGCGCCAGCACGGACCAGTGCGGAGCCAATCCGAGGAGACTCATGCAGATGGCAGATATGGTTGGCGCAACAATCAGAAGCCAGCGCAGCGAAAAGCGGTCCACAACCAGACCGATAAACGGATTCAGAAGGGACGGAGCACGCTGAATGACTGACAGAAAGCCCACCATGCCGAATGACAGACCCAGTTTGTCAATCAGCAGGGGCAGTATGGGGGCGAAAAAGGATGTAAAAATATCATGCACCCAATGGGCAATGGAGATAAATATGATTTCGTTGGTTTGAAAACCGGATTTTTGTTTGGTCATGCAGGGTGTTCAGGCATCGATACCGGTTGTCAGTTGCTGAGCGAGATCCGGTGTGATTCGGGTTGGTTTACCATTTCTCACATATGCACCGCTGATTTCGGCGGAATTGCAGAGGGTTCCGTTTTCATCGGTTATTTTCTGCTGCCAGGTAAACCGGACCCGATTGGAATTTTTAATCATTGTTTTAATCGTGATGACTGAACCAAGTCGGATTTCTTTTTTAAAAAGAAGTTCAATCCGGGTGAGATAGAGATCAATGCCCAATTTTTTGAAATCTGCCACAGAGCAGCCCAATTCATCAAGCGCTTCAGATCGTGCTTCTTCGTAGATTTGCTGATAGGCCGCATTATTCAGGTGACCGTAAATATCACATTCGAATCCATAAATTTTCCGCTGGTGCATAAACATGCTGATTTTCCTGATTCAGCCTTCGGTTTTTGATGGTGAGCCGGTTATTCCGTCAGTTCAAACTTCCAGGCACAGTAGTATTCTGCCGGATGTTCATCAGGCGGACAGGCAATACAAGTGGTTTGGATCCTGGGATCGATGGTCCGGGCAAATTCTGAATATTCCACAATACCCACTGACTTGCAGGGAAAATCAGGCAGATTCTTGCGGTTTCGGGCATACTGAACCCGGCATCGATTCATCTTAAACACAAATGAGGTTTCCGTTTCATCGGTCACACTCTGAATATTCAGACGCCCATAAAGGCGGTAATCAAGTGCTTTTTTCAGCCCCTCCAGTCCGGAGTCTTCGGGGATGTCATGCCGTTTCATGATCCGTTTGGCTTCAATAACGGTAAAGCGGCGCCAGGCTTCGCGATCGCAGTCTATGGCTGCCTCCATTCCAACCGACTTTTCCACCGCCTGAAACCAAAGTCCGTCGTGAGCGAGCCAGTTTTTGGCAAAATCATCCAGCATTCCAATCAGCTGATCTTTTGATAAGTGATGCAGGTCAGTCATAGGGGCATTCCTCAAATATTTAACATTGGATTCATTACAGTGTCTCAGAACAAATCATTTGCCTGCTATGGATATTACGCACCGGTATCGGCAATCAGCCGGCGATGCACCTGATTGGCAGGAAATCATTCTGTCTGCCTGGCTGTTTTATTCTCTGTGTCTGCGTCAATACCGTATTATCCTGCGAACCAGTAATTTGGAAACCAACGCAGACACGATACTCAGCAGGACGGATGATCCGACAATGATAATGATGACAAGCCACTTTGGATACTGTTCATTGATTGATCCCAGAAACAGCGGCAGGATGCCCATCACCAGACCGACCGCTCCGCCGGCAGCAGCGAATGCAGGCAGGGACCGTTTTTCAATTCCGGGATGGTTTCTGCTGATATACAGAACAGTGTAGAAAAGTATCCCCGCAATGAATCCCGGCCATGCCAAAGCCGCCAGCGGATCGAGATGATTTTCAAGCCAATAATCGAAAAGTGATTCAGCGATCACCCCTGCCAGAATCGCAATGAGCGCCCACAGGACTGCCCATGTCAGACCCAGAACGGCAGCATTACGGATATGTATTGAGCAAAACCTTGTCACATTTTTTATTTTTTCAGTCATCCGCAGATTTTGTAAAACGGGGTGGGTTAGATTTTTTCCAGTGCCTGCTCCAGATCAGCGATAATATCACTGTGATTCTCGATCCCCACCGATATTCTCACCAATCCGTCAGTGATGCCGGCCTGTTCCCGGACTTCTTTTGCCATGGAAGCATGGGTCATGGAAGCCGGATGCTGGATCAGGGATTCCACGCCGCCCAGACTGACGGCCAGCTGAATAAGATGCACATTGTCCATCAGGGTTTTGCCGGCTTCAAACCCGCCTTTGACACCCAGTGAAATCATTCCGCCGAAACGGATCATCTGCCGTTTAGCCACTTCGTGCTGGGGATGCGAGGGCAGTCCCGGATAGCGAACCCATTCAACTTTGGGATGTTCTTCCAGGAAACGGGCCACTTCCAGGGCATTTTGTGTATGGCGTTCCAGCCGTATGGACAGTGTTTTTATTCCGCGGTGAACCAGAAATGCCTCCATGGGAGGAAGAACACCGCCGATGAGATTCAGGGTCCGGCGCATGCTTTCATAGTCTTCTTCATTTCGGGTGACCACAATTCCGCCCACCACATCCGCATGACCGTTCAGAAACTTTGTCAGGCTGTGCATAACGTAATCGCAGCCGAAATCCAGAGGTTTCTGACCTGCCGGTGAACAGAATGTATTGTCCACAGCCACCTTGATTCCATGCTCTTTTGCAAGTGCGGCGATGGCCTGAAGGTCCGAAACAACCAGTGTGGGATTTCCGGGAGTTTCAATGAAAATCAGTTTCGTATTTGGTTTTATAGCGGCTTTGACGGCTTCCAGATCGGAAGTGTTTGCAAATGTGGTTTCAACCCCGCATTTTCCGTGGACCATTTTCAGCAGATTGGTGGTGGGTCCGTAAACCGCTTCCGAACAAATAACATGGTCTCCCTGCTCGGTCAGATTTGAAAAAATAGTATGAGCGGCAGCCATCCCGCTCCCGCATGCCAATGCTTTATGGCCATTTTCCAAAGCAGCCACAGCATCTTCAAACGCCTGAACTGTCGGATTCAGGAGGCGGGTATAAATAAATCCCTTTTCTTCACCCTTGAACAGGCGGCCGCCGTGATCGGCATTGTGAAACTTGAATGTGGAGGTCTGGTAAATCGGCGGTACAACCGCCAGATGTTCATTGTCAGAAATTCCGGCATGGACTGCCTTGGTTTCATCAGAAAAGTTTTTAATGTTTTTCATATTTCAACCCGTTGTTATGATAGAATCTGATTTTGCTGAGTTCCGCCTGAAAATAACAGGATGAATCAACTACCTAAATTTCAAAATACAGAAGACCTTCAAATTTACACAATCCCTATCCATGATTATAAGATGATAATATCGTATTTATTTCTGTTTTTCCGCATCTGTGCTCATGAATAATAAAAGACAGAGTATGAGATATTTCAAATTTTGCTGATCAGGAAATTTGTGGAAAAGACCTGATCAATCCGCCTGCAGACTGACAAGTGCGGCGGTGTGAATACACCGCTGCCTGCGGCGGGGAGCATTATTCGAATCTCAAATGTCAAGGCAGCTGCGAAAAACTGTCCGGATTGCGGTTCAGTATGCATAGTATAAATACAGATGAGTGCTCGAACAGATTGAAAACCCTCGGGTGAATGACCGCCTTGGGATTTGGGATTGCTGCGTCCTGAATCCCCCGCCAGGCGCTATTTCCCCCGGATAATGCCATATGGCAACTGGAAGCAAATCTTATTTTGCGTTTAGACATTTTTT
>CAZGNZ010000035.1:0-33469 GCA_964527215.1 uncultured bacterium
GTAATATTATTAACTTACACTGATTACCAATCTAGTATTCAGGGGGTGGCCAAATTGTTTATAAACATATCCAACAGATTACAACTTTGCCTGGGGCATCAGATCCGTAATTGTTCCTGAAATCATTTCTGCAGCCCCGGCGACGGTTTCTGTCAGAGTAGGATGAGGATGAATGGTGAGAGCCAGATCATCAACATCTGCGCCCATTTCGATCGCCAGCATGCCTTCACCGATCAGATCGCCGGCTCCCGGACCCGTAATTCCCACACCCAGTACCTTTCCGGTGTTCGGCTCACTTAGGATCCTGGTGCGGCCTTCCGTTCTGCCCAGGGTCAGCGCCCGGCCGGATGCACTCCAGGGAAATTCTCCCAGTTCAAACGGGATATTGTCTTTTTGCGCCTGGGTTTCAGTGAGACCCGCCCAGGCAATTTCCGGATCAGTAAATATGACCGCAGGAACCGCTGCAGGTTCAAATGCCGATTTTTTTCCGGCAATGACTTCCGCAGCAACCTTCCCTTCGTGGGTAGCTTTATGGGCCAGCATGGGATCACCGGTGACATCACCAATGGCATAAACACGGTCCGTTGATGTCCGGCGGAATTCATCAACCCTGATAAATCCACGGTCATCTGTTTGAATCCCGGCTGATTCCAAGCCGATTTCTTCTGTATTGGGTTTGCGGCCCACGGAAATCAGCACTGCATCAAATTCGGACTCAATTGCATCTCCGCTGTTTTCCATTCGCACATTGAGATGGTCAGCCCGGGATTGTATTTCAGCCACTTTTGTATTCAGCAGGATTTTTTTGAATTTTTTCTGAAGATCTCTCGCAAGAGGCTGAACCAGAGCAGGATCTGCACCTGGAAGCAGGGAATCCATAAATTCCACTACGGTGACACTGCTGCCCAGCGCCTGATATGCGGTTCCCATCTCAAGTCCGATATATCCCCCGCCAACCACCAGCAGGCGGGGCGGGACGGCGGAAAGCGCCAGGGCATCCGTCGAACTCCAGATCCGATCATCATCCGGCAAACCCGGCAGCATCACCGGCCGCGAACCCGTGGCAATGACAATATCATCATATCCCACTCTCTGTTCTCCATCCGGACTGGTTACCGCAATCTCGCCGGGGGATATAAAACGGGCATTCCCCTGAACGGTCTCCACGTTTCGGGTTCTCGCCAGCTGGCCAACCCCGCGATTCAGTCTGCCGACTACCCGCTCTTTCCACTTGCGGATTTTATTCAGATCAATCTCAGGCTCACCATACCGAACGCCCATATTTCGAAGTTCACGGGCATCCCGTATCACTTTTGCGATATGCAGCAGCGCTTTTGACGGAATACAGCCGCGATTCAGACAGACGCCGCCCAACACGGGGTCGCGATCAATCAGAAGTACTTTTTTACCCAGATCGGCCGCCCGGAATGCCGCGGCATATCCTCCGGGTCCCGCACCAATTACGACAACTTCCTTATGTGATGCTGAATTCATTTCCTTCTCTGTTATTGGTATTATTCATGTTTTCTGCGGCTGTGATTCAAGACGGATATTTATCTGTACCGGTTTTTAAATTCCTAATTTCCATATTTCTCGAACGCGGTTGACAAACACCCGTTTCCACAGTTGATCAGTCCGACAATTCCCACATCATTCGGGGCAGACTGGACAGGATGTTTCCAAACCGGGTGGTGAAACGCACTGCAGCGGCACCGTCAATAACCCGATGGTCATAGGACAGTGAAAACGGCAGGACCAGCCGCGGTTCAAACTGCCCGTCCGAGAACACCGGTTCGGTGCGAGATCTGGATATCCCCATGATGGCGACTTCCGGAAGATTGACTATGGGCGTAAACTGGGTTCCCCCGATCCCGCCCAGGCTGCTGATACTGAATGTTCCTCCCTGCAGTTCATCGGGCAGAATCTTGCGGTTCCTGGCCCGGCCGCTGATTTCGGCCAGTTCCCGGGATATGGTTTGAATCCCCTTCTGGTCGACATCCCGAATCACCGGCACCATTAATCCCTGAGGTGTATCCACAGCCACACCAATGTGGTAATACTGCTTGTGAATCAGATTGGAACCGCTGCTGTCGAGAGAGGCATTAAAATCCGGAAACTCTTTCAGACAGGCCACCGCTGCCTTCATGAGAAACGGCAGCAGCGTGACGCGTACCGGATTATCCGTAATATCGGTTTTAAATCTCTGTCGGAGTGCTTCCAACTCTGTGATATCGGTCTGATCAAACTGGGTAACCTGAGGTGCGGTATTCCAGGATGACTGCATCCGTGAGGCGGTGAGACGGCGGATTTTGTTCAGCGGAGTGGATTCCACCTTTCCCCATTTTGAAAAATCGATTTCCGGCTGAGCCGGTGAAATGCCCACCAGAGCAGGTTCCGAGAGACGCAGTTTGACAAAGCTTTGTACATCGTCTTTTGTAATCCGGCCGTTTTTGCCGCTGCCAGCAATCCGGCTGAGATCCGCGCCGAGTTCTCTGGCGTACCTTCTTACCGAAGGCCCTGCAAGAATACTTTTTCCTGGAGACGGGGAGGGTTCGGACGGTTCAGGCGGTTCAGACGGCGGCGCTTCCGCCTTTTTCTCTGCCGGCGGCTCAGACACGGTCTCGGAAACCACCGGACGGCTCTCTTCAGGAGCTGCGGCTTCTCCTGCATCCTCCTGAACGTCCACCCGAATCAGTTCTGCACCGGGCGATATCATTGTTCCGGACTTTATCAGCACGTCCGTAACTGTCCCGGAAACACCGGACGGAATCTCCATGGAAGCCTTATCCGTTTCCAGTACCATTATCACATCATCGGCGGAAATTTTTGATCCTGCTGAAACCAGAACATCACTGATTTCCACTTCGGTGATCCCTTCACCTACTTCCGGCAGCATAACTGATTTAATCATATTTCCTGCTCCTGTACATTTTTGGAATCCGGGCCGGATACCGGGAACCCTGTCTCCCGCCGGCTGAGTCCGTAAAACAGACCGGGTTACACATTTACCGGATTGGGTTTTTCCGGATCAATCCCGTATTTCCGAATGGCCTGCTGAACGATGGATTTGTCGGTGGTTCCGGCAGACACCAAAGCATTCAGCGCTGTTATCACAATATAATACCGATTCACTTCAAAGAATTTACGAAGATTTTCCCGTGTTTCGCTGCGCCCGAAGCCGTCCGTTCCGACTGCCGACACCGGACGCCGGACATAGGCTGCAATTTGCTCAGACACCAGTTTGACATAGTCCGATACCGCGATGACGGGCCGGGACCCGTCATGGAGACAGGCTGCCAGATAAGATTCCCGGGGTGCTGCGTCAGGATGGAGCAGGTTCCATCGGGTTTGTTCTTCTGCATCTTTTCGAAGTTCACTGTAAGAGGTAACACTCCACAATTCAGAACGAATTCCCCAGTCATCTCCCAGCAGTTCAGATGCCGCCTGCACTTCCCTTAAAATGGGACCGCTTCCCAGAAGTGAGATATCAAATTCATCGTCAGGATCGGATAAGCGATACATCCCTTTTATAATGCCTTCCTCCGCACCGGATGGCATCGCGGGATGAAGATAATTTTCGTTTTCAACCGTGATGTAATAGAATACATCCTGCTGTTCCTGATACATCCGGCGGTAGCCCTCCCGGATAATCACTGCAATTTCATAGGCATAGGCAGGATCGTAGGCAATGAGGTTGGGTACCGCGGTTGCCGCCAGCAAACTGTGACCATCCTGATGCTGCAGTCCCTCACCGGCCAATGTGGTTCTTCCGGCAGTGCCTCCGATCAGGAAACCCCGTACTCTCATATCTCCGGCCGCCCAGATGAAGTCACCCACCCGCTGAAATCCAAACATGGAATAAAAGATGAAAAAGGGCACCATATTTACACCGTGGGTGCTGTAGGACATTCCGGCGGCAATAAAGGATGAAATCCCACCGGCTTCGGTGATGCCTTCCTCCAGTATCTGCCCGGACACATCTTCCCGGTAGTACAGGTATTGGTCCGAATCCACAGGATCATACAGCTGTCCAACCCGGGAGTAGATTCCAAGCTGCCGGAACAGGGGGTCGATCCCGAAGGTTCGAGCTTCGTCGGGGATGATGGGAACAATATATTTTCCCGCTCCCGGATCTTTTGACAGCAGAGTCAGCAGCCGTACGAACGCCATCGTGGTTGAAATCGCCCGGTCTCCGCTGCCTTCAAACAGCGACTCAAAAACTTTCGGACTGATTTCCGGCAGGGCGTCGGCAACTGCCTGCCGTGCAGGTTGAAATCCACCCAGCGCTTCTCGCCGTTCCAGCAGATACTTAATCTCCGGACTGTCCGAATCCGGTTTGTAAAAGGGCGCATGTTTACAGTCGTCATCGGAGATGGGAATATTGAACCGGGTTCTAAAATCCAGCAGTTCCTTTTCATTCAGCTTCTTCTGCTGATGAGTGATATTCCGGCCCTCACCGGCTTCTGCCATTCCATATCCCTTGATTGTTCGGGCCAGAATTACAGTTGGCTGACCGGTATGGTGCATTGCCTCATTATATGCCGCATACACTTTGGCCGGATCATGTCCCCCAAGGTTCAGTTTCCAGAGTTCCTCATCCGACATGTGTTCCACCAGCTCCAGCAGCTCCGGATACTTCCCGAAGAAATGTTCCCGAATGTATGCCCCGCCTTCCACGACATATTTCAGCGAATCACCGTCAACAATTTCTTTCATTCGCCGCACCAGCAGTCCGGATTTGTCCCGTTCCAGCAATGCGTCCCATGCTGACCCCCAGACCACCTTGATTACATTCCAGCCCGCACCCCGAAAGGCCCCTTCCAGCTCCTGTATGATTTTGCTGTTTCCGCGCACGGGTCCGTCAAGTCGCTGAAGATTGCAGTTGACTACGAAAATCAGATTGTCCAGCTGTTCCCTGGCCGCCAGAGTGAGTGCTCCAAGGCTTTCCGGTTCATCCATTTCGCCGTCACCCAGAAACGCCCAGATTTTCCGGTTTGAATTCCGAATATGCTTCCGGTCTGTGAGGTAGCGCATGAAACGGGCCTGATAGATGGCCATAATGGGTGCCAGGCCCATGGAAACCGTTGCGAACTGCCAGAATTCAGGCATCAGCCAGGGATGCGGATAGGATGACAGTCCGCCGCTGTCACTCATTTCCTGCCGGAATGCCGACAGATTGGCTTCGCTGATTCGTCCTTCCAAAAATGCACGTGAATAAATCCCGGGGGCCACGTGTCCCTGAAAGAAAATCAGGTCGCTGCCGTCAGGATGTTCAAATCCCCGGAAAAAATGATTAAACGCCACCTCGTACAGTGTGGCTGATGAAGCAAAAGAAGAGATATGACCGCCGATGCCATGGTGCTCGCGGTTTGCTTTGACAACCATCGCCATTGCGTTCCAGCGGATAATGGACTTGATCCGCCGCTCAAACTCACGGTTACCGGGATAGCTGGTCTGCTGCGTCACCGGTATGGTGTTCAGATAGGCAGTATTGGGGCTGTACGGCAGGCGCACCCCGTTGCGACGGGCATAGCGCTGCAGTTTTTCCAAAAGAAAATGAGCCCGCTCCGACCCCTGCGTATCCAGTACGCTCTGCAGGGATTCCAGCCACTCCTGCGTTTCTAGAGGATCTGTATCTTTTCTTTGATTATTCATGGATTTTCCTGTCCTCATTTGTCTGATAAGTACATACAAACAGAAAAGCCCCGACTGACCGGGGCTTCATGCGGATATAAAAGAGTATTTCTGATGGCGGGTAAACAGATGGATTCATCGTTTCAGTTCGTATTACACAACTACAACTGAATTCTCAACCCCCGGAATGGATGAATGGACATATTTGTCAGCATGCCAGTCATTTTCCCACTGACTGCCGTCAATGAGATAACGGAATTCATATTCCCGACCTACGGGGAGATCCATTTTAATTGTGTAGTCGCCGTTTTTAAGGCTTTTCATTGGTGTGGACTGCTGATCCCAGTTATTGAAGTCACCAACGATATTGACAGATTCAGCAGATTTTGTCGCGTCTTTAGACAGTTTGAAGGTTACCTTGCAGATAGGTCTGCTCTTCAGATACTGTTTTTTCATTTCCATTTCTGTTCCTTAATTCTTTATGCAGATCCTGTAATACTGCCTGAACCGAATCCGGATCAGCTGAGACCGGACTGTGAGGTCAGGCAAACGCAGACTGACTATTTCAAAAAGCAATCTTTTGATGTGCCTTTGATACTTCAGGACGATTCGTGGATCCGGTGAGATGTTTCCTTTTAAAAGAACACTATACGCCGTCCTGGGAGCATTCAAACCGGCAGAAAATATTTGGGCTGACGGTGCCGGAGTCGAATGTTATAAAAAAAAATGGCACCCCACAAAAAAAAATCAGGATTAGGAGCCAACATGATTCCTGGTAATTTAAGTATTGGGTGCCATCTGATTTACCAGATCTTTTGCCATGAAACCACAGCATTTAAAGCAATGAATATTTCTAACAATCACCTCGATTACGCAAGCACTTTTTTTAGGAAATCCGCCTGCTGCGGTGGCCCGCCGACCGGCGAACCTGATCTCCTGCGGTGCTGTCAATAATCAGATCAACCCGATCGGATGCTGCCTATATCCTGTTCAGTGATCAAATGATCCGTCCTGCAGAACGCCCGTTTCAGGAATTCAGTCGAACAAAGACAGACATCCTCAACAGGGATATATTAAGAATGATTCGGTTATACAACATACAGTTATATATTAAGTGATTCCGCTATTCAGATGATATTATCCGATTTTTAAAAAGAAAAAAACCCCGGCAAAAACCGGGGCTTTCATTACTGTCAGCACAGTGGTTTTACTGCTGATATGGCGGCTGAAACTCCTTCAGCATTTTAATGTAGTTGGCGCGGGCAAATGCACCGGGATCGGATACTTTCTCCATACTCATGCTTCCCCGCATCTGGTCCAGACTTTCATATTCATGATCGTCCATCCATTGTATCAAATCCTGCTGAAGCTTGGCAATATGATCCGGTCCGTATTTATAAAGGGCTGCGCAAAGCATCGTCACATCTGCACCCGCCATCGTAAGTTTCAGAACATCTTCCGCCGTATGAACGCCGGAAGTGGCTGCCAGGTCGTTTCGAACGATATTGCGAAGTACCGCAATCCAACGCAGCGGCAGACGCATGTTGGCAGAGGTACTGAGATTCAAACTGGATTCAACCTCCAGATTTTCCAGATCAATATCCGACTGATAGAAGCGGTTGAACAGGACCAGGCTGTCTGCCCCGCATTCCTCCAGGCGCTTTGCAAAATTCGGCAGCGCACTGAAATAGGGACTGATTTTCATGGCAACAGGAATCGAGACCCGCGCTTTGACGGATTTCAGAATATCCAGATACAGATTTTTCAAATCCGTCCCGTTCTGCTTCGGATCGGTGGGCATGAAGTACACGTTCAGCTCAATGGCATCCGCTCCCACCTGCTCCAGCATACTGGCCTTTTCTGTCCATCCGCTGATGGAGACACCGTTCAGGCTGGCGATAATGGGAATTTCCACACTGTTCTTCAGCTGCTGCAGATGATTTAAATATCCCTCAACACCCGGCATGAAATCATGCGATTCCGGTAAATAGGAAAGCGCTTCGGCAAAACTTTCGCTGCCATAGCTCAGATAATGCTCCAGTTCTGCATCCTCATGATGGATTTCCTCTTCGAACAGTGAGTACATCACAATCGCAGGAGCACCGGCATCCTCCAACCGTTTCACCATTCCCAAATCCTTTGACAGCGGGGACGCTGATGGAACAAGGGGATTGCTTAATTCAAGACCGAGGTAATTGGTTTTTAATCTCATAAGACCTCCTTAGGCTTCTGAACCGGGTTTCATACTGGCCAGATTCTGATAGTGCTCAAAACGGTGTTTCACTGCTTTATCAGCAGAATCAAGCAGTGCTTTGGCCCGTTTCGGCATACTCTTGGTCAGCATTTTGTATCTATTCTCACTGTATATATAATCCTTCAAATCAATCTTGGGCGCTTTGGAATCCATCATCAGCGGATTCTTACCCTCATCAGTACGGCGGGGATCATACCGGTACAGCAGCCAGTGTCCGCTGTCCACGGCGGCTTTCTGCTGACTCAGACCTTTTTCCATATTGATCCCATGGGCTATGCAGTGACTGTAGGCAATGATCAGCGAAGGCCCGTCGTATGATTCTGCTTCCATGAAGGCTTTCACCGTCTGAGCATCATTGGCACCCAGAGCGACCTGAGCAACATACACATTGCCGTAACTCATTGCGATCATACCCATATCTTTCTTGCCCGCGGATTTTCCGGATGCAGCAAATTTGGCGACGGCACCGATGGGAGTTGACTTGGATGCCTGTCCGCCGGTATTGGAGTACACCTCCGTATCCAGCACCAGAACATTGACATTGCGGCCGGAAGCCAGAACATGATCCAGGCCGCCGAAACCGATATCGTATGCCCAACCGTCTCCACCCATAATCCAGACACTTTTCTTGACCAGATTGTCTGCAATTGTCAGCAGCTGACGGGCGGTATTGGAATCGACCCCGGACAATTTTTCCTTCAGTTCGGCAACCCGTTCGCGCTGGGCAAAGATACCTGATTCTTCCGACTGATCGGCGTTGAGGATGCCGTCGGTCAGTTCATCTCCCAACTCACTCCTCAGATCGGCAGTCAGTTCGCGGGCATATTCGATATGCTTGTCAATGGTCAAACGAAATCCCATGCCAAATTCCGCGTTGTCTTCAAACAGTGAATTGGACCACGTGGGACCGCGGCCGTTTTTATCCACAGCCCACGGTGTTGTGGGCAGGTTGCCGCCGTAAATCGAGGAGCATCCGGTAGCGTTTGCAATGATCATGCGGTCACCAAACAGCTGGCTGGTCAGTTTCACATAGGGGGTCTCACCGCAGCCGGCACAGGCTCCCGAGAACTCAAACAGCGGGCGCAGAAACTGTGATCCCTTGACCGTTCCCTGCTTGACCTTGTCGCGGTCCACTTCGGGCAGTTCCAGGAAGAAATCCCAGTTGGCGCGTTCAGTTTCGCGCAGCGGAAGCTGTTCTGCCATATTAATGGCTTTCAGACTGACATTGGATTTGTCTTTGACCGGACAGGCTTCCACACAGACGCCGCAGCCGGTACAGTCTTCTGCCGCAACCTGCAGGGTAAATACATCACTGTCACTCCATTCGCGTCCTTTGGCCTTCACCGATTTGAACGTTTCCGGGGCATCCTTCAGCAAATCTTCATGATACACCTTCATTCGAATGACACCGTGAGGACAGACCAGCGAACATTTGTTGCACTGAATGCAGATATCCGGATTCCATACCGGAACTTCAGCAGAAATATTTCGCTTTTCCCACTGGGTTGTGGATGTCGGGAACGTCCCGTCAACCGGAAAAGCACTGACGGGCAATTCATCACCGCGGCCGGCAATAATCTCAGCGGTTACGTTTTTGACAAATTCCGGAGCTTTGCCGGAAACAAGACTTCCGCTGGTATCAATTCCGCCGTAAATCTCCGGCACCTTGATCTGATGCAGGTGCGCCAGGGCCTGATCCACTGCATCGTAATTCTTTTGAACAATCGCTTCACCCTTTTTCCCGTATGTTTTATCAATGGCATATTTTATCTGACCGATGGCGTCATCCTTCGGAAGAATATTGGAAATGGCAAAGAAGCAGGTCTGCATGATGGTGTTGATTCGAACACCCATACCGGTTTCACGGGCAACCTTCAAACCGTCAATCACATAGAAATCCAGCTTTTTTTCGATGATCTGAATCTGAACCTGCCGCGGAAGGTGTTCCCATACTTCGTCTTCATGATACGGAGTGTTCAGCAGGAAAATCGCACCGGGTTCAGCATATTTCAGAATATCCATTTTGGTCATCATCTCAAACTGGTGGCAGGCGATGAAATTGGCCTTGTGGATCAGATACGTGGCCTTGATGGCCTCTTTTCCGAACCGCAGATGGGATGTGGTGGTACTCCCGGATTTTTTTGAGTCATACACAAAATATCCCTGGGCGTGATTATCCGTATTTTCTCCAATAATCTTGATTGAGTTTTTATTGGCGCCGACTGTTCCGTCCGCACCCAGTCCGAAAAACATGCCGCGGAAGACATTTTCCACATTCAGTGAATAATCCGGATCATATTCAATACTGGTGTGGGTGACGTCATCATTGATGCCGACGGAAAAATGATTCTTCGGATTGTCTTTCGTCAGTTCATCAAACACACCCTTCACCATTGCAGGCGTGAATTCCTTACTGGAAAGACCATAGCGCCCCCCGTAAATCCTGGGCATGGTTTCCAGCGGAAATCCCGGTTCGGCAGCAGCTTCAGTCAGCCCGGTGACCACATCCATATACAGCGGCTCACCGGTGGCACCCGGTTCCTTGGTGCGATCCAGAACCGCAATCTTCTTTACGGTTTTCGGCAGCGCTTCAAGAAGGTGTTCAACAGAGAACGGACGATACAGACGGACTTTTATGACACCCACATTTTCATCATGATCATTCATGAATTCAACCGTGTCGTGGGCGGTCTCGTCAGCCGAGCCCATAATGATAATCACGCGCTCTGCGTCCGGCGCACCCACGTAATCAAAGAGATGATACGCCCGGCCGGTCAGTTTCGCAAACCTGTCCATCACATTTTGTACAATTTCCGGGGTTTTCATGTAATAGGAATTCACCGTTTCACGGCACTGGAAAAAGACATCCGGATTCTGGGCTGTACCGCGCAGCACCGGATGATTGGGATTCATCGCCCGGCTTCGGTGCCGGTACACCATTTCATCATCAATCATCGCTCTTATGACATCATCTGACAGCTGTTCAATTTTCAGCACTTCATGCGATGTGCGGAACCCGTCAAAGAAATGAACAAACGGCACTCTGCTTTCCAGGGTGGCAGCCTGAGAAATCAGGGCCAGATCCATGACTTCCTGAACACTGGCGGACGACAGCATTCCCCAGCCGGTCTGACGGGCACCCATGACATCTGAATGATCTCCAAAGATGGAAAGGGCATGGGTGGCAACACTGCGGGCGGATACGTGGAAAACAGTGGAAGTCAGTTCACCGGCAATTTTATACATGTTGGGTATCATCAGAAGCAGACCCTGAGAAGCCGTAAAAGTGGTTGTTAGAGCACCAGTCTGCAGGGCACCATGTACTGCCCCTGCTGCACCCCCCTCACTCTGCATCTCTACCACATCCGGTACCGTTCCCCAGATATTTGTTCTTCCAACCGCAGACCATGCGTCGGCCCATTCCCCCATATTGGAAGAAGGGGTGATGGGATAGATGGCGCAGACTTCATTGGTTTTATGGGCGATATATGCGGCGGCTTCATTTCCGTCGATTGTTACCATTTTGCTTTGACTAGCCATACCAAAACTTTCCTTTTAATTAATCAAATTCATCATTTTAAAATGTGAGACACTCAGATAAGAGTTACGATTGCGCAAATCAAAAAAAATTGCTGATCTACAGCCTCAAAATTTACATCATTGAGGTCAATAAATCGGCCAATTATATCCAAAGGAAAATTGGAGGGCGGATTGGAAAACAAGCGGTATTCAACAGCGGCTTTGCAGCCCGGCGGGGATGCGGACGGATATATGCAGGTCAAATGCACTCACACCACTGACCTGCAGCGGTTTACCGCAAAAAAGTCAGTTTTTTCGAAACCGGGTGAATGGATTGGAATGCACCGAGCACTTGCCGGTGGGACGGTATCTGGATAGAAATATTTCGGTTCTGCGGGAAGACTTGGGACACCACTGGGATGCCGGTTCATAAGAATCCGTACAGATTTCAATTACCTCAACGCCTTCCGGCATTTGCCAGTTTGCCTCGGGAAATTCTTTGTATTCATATATTTCGCGCATGGCATTGGCCCATATCGGCAGCGCGGCCTGTGAGCCGAACTGCTTGCGTCCCAGAGAAATGGCCGGATCATCCATGCCTACCCACACGCCGAGCGTCAGCTGGGGTGTAAATCCCACAAACCAGGCATCCGCCTTGCTGTTGGTGGTACCCGTCTTGCCTGCCGCCGGACGGTTGAAATGGTATTTCCAGCGAATGGAGCCGCCGGTACCTTCATCCACCACGGACTGCATCATATTCCGCAGGACGTATATCAGTGCTTCGTCCTTGGCTTCTCTGGATTCGGTGTGAAATTCCCTGATGACCCGCCCGTACCGGTCCTCGATTCGTGTAATGGCCGTCGGTCGGGTGTAAATTCCGTTGTTGGCAATGGCGGCATAAGCTGCAGAGATTTCTACCGGAATGACGCCCGATGAGCCCAGGGCAATGGCTTCCACCTCGTCAATGGGTGTGGATATTCCGAACAGCCGGGCATTGTCCTTGACTTCTCCCGGAGACACAAACTCCTGCACGACCCGGACCGAAATAAGATTCAGAGACCGTTTGATCCCGTCGCGAAGCGTGGTGAGTCCGCCGGTAGATCCGTCATGATTCTGCGGATTCCATTTATCCTTGCAGTAGGCATCCAGACAAACCTGAATCGGCTGATTCAGCAGCCGGGTGGTGGTCATATACCCTTTTTCCAGGGCTGTCATGTAAATAAACGGCTTGAACACGGATCCAGGCTGGCGAACCGCCTGTGTGGCGCGGTTGAAGTGGTCGGCATAGGCATCTTCCTCCCGGCCGCCGATCATGGCCAGAATATGACCGTTTCCGGGATCAAGCACCACGGCTGCCCCCTGGACCAGAAATTGATTCCGAATGGCTTCCGGAATGACGTGCCGGACAGAATCACCGGGCTCAGTCCTTTCTTCAGGGGGGATGATCTTTCCTTCCATTGCCAGCAGCGACAGAACCGTGTCGGGTGAAAAATCCGACTGACTCAGGGCGTCCTTCAGTTTTTCCGGATTTTTCTCGTAATCCTGAATCAGTTTCTTCTGATTCTGGCTGATTCCGTTCTGAAACGCTTCCGACAGAATTTTCTGAATCCCCATATCCAGGGTGGTATGGATGATCAGCCCGTCACGATACAGGTCAACCCCCAGTTCCTCATCCACTTTTTCCAGTTCACGCCGAACAAATTCACCAAAATAGGACGCCGTCCCCAAATTCTCATTCCGCTTTTTCTCAGGCAGGGGTTTGTCCAGATAATCCAGATATCGCGTGGAATCCAGATATCCCCGACTGCAGGTGGTGCTCATGACCAGATTCCGCCGGACAAGCGCCCGGTCCGGATGGGTAATGGGCGAATACCGCGCCGGTGCAGGCAGGAGACCGACCAGAATCGCACATTCATCCAGGCCAAGCTCCGAGACATGTTTCCCAAAATAATGCTTTGAGGCCGCCTGAACGCCATAGTTGCCGTGACCGAAATACACCGAGTTCAAATACATTTCAAGTATTTCGGATTTGGTATATGTCCGTTCAATCTGGATTGCGGTGAGGAATTCTTTCAGTTTGCGCGTAATGGTTTTGGTAAACCCGATGTTGTCATACATGTTTCGGGCCAGCTGCTGGGTGAGGGTGCTGGCCCCCTGCTTGGTGCTCAGGGTAATGATATCCACCAGCAGCGCTCTGAAAATCCCCCGAATACTGATTCCGGAGTGCTGGAAAAACTGGGTGTCCTCCATTGAAATCAGAGCATGTATCAGGTCTTTGGGGACCTCTCCCACCCGGACGATTTCACGCTTCTGGAGATACAGCTCATTGATTACCTGTCCGTCGGCAGACATGATCTTTGAAACCGAGTCCGGGTTGAACTGCTGCAGCTCCGTCAGGGACGGCAGATCTGCCGCCAGGACCAGAAGATATCCGAGAACACCCACCCCGGCCAGTATCATCATGACCAGGGAATTAATCGTCACAGAGCGCCAGGAGACCTTCCGGTCAGGTTTCCGGTTTTTTTTCCGGACTGGCTTGCTGCGTTTGGATTGGGCTGTCTTTCGGACGGTCGTCATCGAATTGATTAAATCTGCGTAATGGTTCCCGCGAAAATCTATAGCAGTTTCATGGTTCGAAAACAGCTGTGCTGCTGCTTTGTGCCGTTAAACGATGACCAAAGAGGGATTCTTGCACGTTTTTGCAGGCCGTAAAAGGCGGGATTGCCGTATTTTGCCGCGATGGAAAGAAATGGGCAGCCGGGTTGTGTCCGGCTGCCGCCAGTGAATCTAATCTTTCTGGGGAAGGACCCTGGAATCAGCCGTTATGCTGTTTTATGGAACTCCGGACCGGTTCCGGCGGCAGATTCATAATGTCTTTGTGATAGTAGTGTGCAATATAGGATACGATATCGCGCATTCGAATCACACCGGCTGGGTGATTGTCTGCATCCACCAGCGGGACATTGCGGAAACCGCCGTCTTCCATCATGTTCAGCGCGTAGGCAATGTGGTCATTCATCTGGAGAGTCTGAGGACTCTTTGTCATATGTGCCGAAACAAGCTCATTTTTCCAGTCAAGCTGCCGTCCGGCCACTTTATGAAGCAGATCCCACTCAGTGAAAATCCCCGCCAGCTGGTCTGAATCCGTCAGGAGAACACAGCACTCATGTTTTTCCTGCATCTGAACTATCACTTCCTTCAGGCTTGAGCTGACCGGCATTACAACCAGCTGTCCGGATACAATAGACTTGATTGGATCGGACAAGTCGATGGCTTTGGTCAGGATCCGTTTCTCCCGACTCTCATTTTCATCCATAATACGAATTTCTTCATCTACCGGATCATACATAGTGTAATCTCCTATTTTATTTCCCAAATATTACCGTCGTTAAATAATTTTATCAGATTGCCTTCACCGCGTTCAGTTCTGGCCTTCTCGATCTGGTCCAACAGCATCAATTCATACGGGATTTTTTTCTCCTCATAGAGCACGCCGATGGGGGTTGGAAACTCATCTCCGTATGTCAAAGTGCTGAGCAGCAGCGCCTGGACCTTGTTCTGTTCATCGTGGATCAGGATATCGCTGATGCTGTAGCGGTCACCGATGGTAACCACTTCCAGCCTGGAGCCGTTGAGGTGGAGTCCCTTGTCCCTGTTTTTCCCAAACAGCATGGGATGTCCATGTTCCAGAATCAGCAGTGAATCATCTTTTTTACCCTTGTCCGTAAGATGGGCGTAGGCACCGTCATTGAAGATAACACAGTTCTGGTATATCTCAATCAGGGATGTACCGCCGTGGGAATGAGCCCGTTTCAGGAGTCCCTTCAGATGCATCTGTTCCCGGTCCACCGCGCGGGCAATGAATGTCCCTGCCGCACCCAGTGCCAGCTGCAGCGGATTAAAGGGATAATCCACGCTGCCGAACGGGGTTGACTTGGACTGTTTGCCCAACTCGGATGTGGGAGAATACTGGCCTTTGGTGAGTCCGTATATCCGGTTGTTGAACAGCAGGACATTGATATCCAGATTCCGGCGCAGCAGATGGATCAAATGGTTGCCGCCGATGGCCAGGCCGTCACCGTCGCCGGTAATGACCCACACACTCAGATCCGGATTGGCAATCTTTGCACCTGAAGCCAGGGCGGTGGCCCGGCCGTGGATGCTGTGAAATCCGTAGGTGTTCATGTAGTACGGAAAACGGCTGGAACAGCCGATCCCGGAGACCACCAGGAAATTCTCCTTGTTGATGCCCAGTTCAGGAAACACTTTCTGGACCTGCGAAAGAATGGCATAGTCACCGCAGCCGGGACACCAGCGGACATCCTGCTTTGGTACAAAATCTTTTTTGGTCAGTTTGGGTGATTCAGTTGATTCAGACATTGCCTATCCCTCCAGTACTTCAGTGATCTTGCGGTAAATTTCACCCGTGGTAAAGGGCTTCCCGGTCAGTTTGTGCAGCCCGATGGTTTCTTTCAGGTATTTTGCCTGAAGAATCATCTGCAGCTGTCCCATATTCAATTCCGGAATCAGTATTTTCCGGAATCTCCCCAGAGCATCCGGCACGTTTTTCTGCATGGGGTTGAGATATCTCAGGTGCAGATGGCTCACGGACTGCCCGTCTCGCCGGGCGCGTTCAACAGCAGCGCGGATGGCTCCGAACGAACTGCCCCATCCCACTACCAGCAGTTCACCTTCCTCTTGGCCGAATACTTCGGCATTGGGGATATGATCGGCGATGATTTCCACTTTATTGTGTCGAATTTCACTCATCAGCTGATGGTTGTCCGGTTCATAGTTCACGTTGCCGGGGCCGGCTGATTTTTCCAGACCGCCCACCCGGTGTTCCATTCCGGGCGTACCGGGAACGGCCCAGGGTCTTGAAAGATATTCCGGATCGTGATCAAACGGAAGGTATCCTTCCGGATCGGTTACCCGGCGGTGTTTGATTGGCGGGAGCAGGTCCAGATCCTGTATTTTCCATGGTTCCGAACCATTCCCCAGATAGGCGTCCGTCAGGATAATGACGGGAATCATATGCTCCAGGGCGATGCGGCAGGCTTCAAAGGCAATATCGAAACAGTCGGCAGGGGTGCTTGCAGCCAAAACCGCCAGCGGTGTATCCCCGTTGCGTCCCCATACTGCCTGAAACAGGTCAGACTGTTCCGTCTTGGTGGGAATACCGGTGGACGGACCGGCCCGCTGTACATTCACAATAACCAGCGGCAGCTCCGTGGAAACCGCCAGGCCCAGTGCTTCCGTCTTCAATGCCATTCCGGGACCGCTGGTGGCCGTAACGGCCAGGTCTCCGGCAAATGCCGCACCAATGGTGCTGACCACACCGGCGATTTCATCCTCTGCCTGAAATGTCTTGACCCCGAATTCCTTGTATCCCGACAAATAGTGAAGAATATCGCTGGCTGGCGTGATGGGATAACCGCCGTAAAACAGGTCAAGTCCGGATTTCTGAGCCGCAGCCAGAAGACCAAAACCAATGGCCTGATTGCCCATGACGTTCCGATAGATGCCAGGCTCGAAATGGGCTTTCTGGACTTTGTAATGGGCTTTGATCATCCGCAGGGTGCTGCCGTAATTAAATCCTGCCTTGAGCGACCGAATATTGGCTTCCACCAATTCCGGACGTTTGGCAAATTTCCCTTTCAGGAATTTGATGGTGGTATCCGGCTTGCGGTCATACAAAAAATACAGAAACCCCAGTGCAAACATATTGGTACTGCGACCGACCGTTTTCGGCGGCAGACCCATATCCTTCACGGCGTTTTTAACCAGCATCGACATATCCACGGAAATAACACGGTAGTGTTTCAATGTGTCATCTTCCAGCGGATTCTGAGTCCAGTTTGCCAGTTTTAAATTTTTGGGAGTATAATTGGCAGTATTCACCAAAATGATGCCGTTGTCCTTGAGATCCTTCAGGTGCACTTTCAGGGCAGCCGGATTCATGGCCACCAGTACATCCAGATCATCGCCGGGCGTGTGAACATCCTGACTGCTGAACTGAATCTGATAGGAACTCACGCCTGCCAGTGATCCTGCCGGAGCGCGGATTTCTGACGGATAATCCGGAAACGTCGCCAGATCATTGCCGAACAGCGCGGTATTATTGGTAAACTCTGTCCCGGTCAGCTGCATTCCGTCACCAGAATCGCCCGCGAACCGGATCGTTACAATATCGAGTTCTTCGATATGCTCCATTACCTCGTTTTCATCGGTTCCCATATTACTCTCTGCTTTCTCCAAGTTACATAATAGAATCGGGTGTTTTGCACACTGGAAAAATTACCGTGATCATCAATTCATGAACAAAAATAATCGAACGAAATAAAGATTAAAATGTCCTTTTAACCAAATAACTTATCTATTTGATGCGGCTGAAATGTTCGAACCGGTTCCGGCACCGCAAAACAGCATTGAATCCCGGCCGGCAGCACAGGTTTCAGAATGATGTATTCAGCGCGGATCGGCCGATCGACAGACATATATATTTACGTCTTTATGTATTTGACAGCCAAGGCAATTTCCTGCCCGTTCCGGGCAATCATTCGGCAGCTGATGATCTTCAGTTTTCCGGTAAACTCAAACAGAATGTCGTAGGGGGATATTGAATTTCGGGAATTGACCAATGTAATGCGGCCGGGCTCCGCAGTGAGCTGAACACCTTCCGGCTGGGAATCCTTCCGGACTTGGCAGTCCCCGCTGATATCCAAAAATACGGCCTCAATGTTCCGGCCCCTCTGTATGGAAACCCAGCCCGAATGCACTTCTATCCCGGGCGGTTCCTCACGGATGGCGTATGCTCGAACCTCCCGCTCCAGTTCCTCGTCCACCGGCTCGTCAGTGCGGTGCAGTTCAGGAGTTGGCAGGGATTCAAGAAATTTATCGGACCTGAGAGTCCGCATTCTGTTCAGGCGCAGCCGGCGGGTGATATCTTTGTCATCAGAGGAAACAACGGTGACGGAGGAGGGAAAAGCCTTTTCAGACATCAGCCTGCAAATCAGATCGTCCGCGCTTTCGGGCGGTTGGGAAAAACGGTATTTGACGGGTGAATCGGCTCCGGATCGACGGAATGAACCGCGTCCCCCCGCACCGTCAAAAATCACCGTACAGATCGCCGGGGCCGGAAGCAGGGCAAAACGGTCTTCCAGAAAGTTCAGCAGACCTTCCCGGGCTGCCTTCGGATCGATCTCCAGAAGCGGTTTCAGTTCCGGATGGGCATGAATGAGATTGTACCCGTCAATGACATAATGATGTCCCGACGGAACGGTTGGTTTTCTGGCCATAGTTCAGACTGCGGTATCAATGATGAACGTCAGCAGGCATCATTTCCGGTCAAATACGTATCCGCCCCTGACCGCTCCCCACACCTGTTCATCTTCGCTGTTGAATCCCTGATCCCAGCTGGTGATTCCGTCCGGGGTGACAGTGACTTTTGATGTGGCGTACCGCGCATCACCCAGGCGGCTGACACATTCTTTCCCCACAGTACTGCCGGAGAATGTCCCGTCAGGACTGCTGCGGAGAATCACGGCACAGCCCTCCCGGGCAGCAAGGGAATCGGGGGTCAGCTCTGAGAGCGGAGCGTCATTTCGCCACACGCCGGCAAACCGCAGAGGGGTTTCCATGGCATACACGGCACTGGAAAATGAACCGTCCTCCAGCGATGTCACATGATATACCCGCTGGCGATAGGGCCGGTCCAGATGACTGGCAACCGCCTGCTCCACATACAGCCAAAATCCGTCCTCGCGGTCCTGCCAGATGGGCACCATTTCCAGCCGTATGTCAAAAAAGGCGGAATCCGCCAGAGACTGGGCCTGACTGCTGAACGAACCCGTCATCATATCCTTCAGCCGCATCAGGTCTTTTTCCTGTGTCGGCTCACACCCCATAATCAAAAAACCGGCAGTTAAAATTCCAATCAGCATTCTTTTCATCATCTAGCTCCGCGTTTCCATAAAAAAAATCAAACGGTTGAATATCAAATCCGTCACTTCAAAAAAATTACCTTTCTTTGCGAATCAATTAATATTCAATTTTAGCGCCCCGGAAAATCCTTTTTCCCATCCTTTTCATTCCTTCATGACCCAAAATAATTACGACCTGTTTAGTCGTATTTATTTCTTGCTCCGCTTCTGCCGACTCTCCTAATTTTAAGCAATGTAAACGGGTGTTATTTATGCTAAAACTGACAAAGAAAATAGAATATGCCCTGATTGCTCTGCGTCATATGCAGACCAAGGGCTGTGACAACATCAGCAGTGCCAAAGAGATTTCTGAAACCTATGAAATTCCTTATGAGATTCTTGCCAAAACCCTGCAGCATCTGGCTCGCAATTCCATCATCAAGGCGATTCAGGGTCCCAAGGGCGGATACCTTCTGGAACGGGTGCCTGCCGGTATTCAGATGATCCAGTTTATTGAAATGATGGAGGGGCCCATCGGTCTGGTTGACTGCCAGATCAGCGGGGACTGCCTTCGCCTGGACACCTGCAATATCCGCCTGCCGATTGAAAAACTGAATCAAGATATCCAGAAAGTGCTGCGGGAAGTAACACTGGCCGACATTCTGGTCAGTTAGCGTTGAGTAAAGATGACAAACAGCAAACAAACCATTGAAAATTTCACCAGTCAGGATTACAAGTACGGCTTCGTCACGCCTATTGATCAGGAGACGCTGCCGCCGGGGCTGAACGAGGATGTTATCCGTACCATATCCGCCAAGAAAAACGAACCGGACTGGCTGACGGCCTGGCGGCTGAAGGCCTATCGTCACTGGATTACGCTGACGGAACCGGAGTGGGCGAAACTGGCGTATGACAAACCGGAATTTCAGTCCATCAGTTATTATGCTGCCCCGAAAAAGAAAAAGGAGCTGAAAAGTCTGGATGAGGTGGATCCGGAGCTGCTGCGGACCTACAACAAGCTGGGCATTCCGCTTGAAGAGCAGAAGATGCTGGCCGGCGTGGCCGTGGATGCCGTTTTTGACAGTGTTTCCGTGGCCACCACATTCAAGGAAGAGCTGGCAAAACACGATATCATTTTCTGTTCATTTTCTGAAGCGGTTCAAAAACATCCCGATCTGGTGCGCCGGTATCTCGGTTCGGTGGTGCCCCATACCGATAATTTCTATGCCGCGCTCAATGCGGCTGTTTTCAGTGACGGCAGCTTCGTGTACATCCCAAAGGGCGTCCGGTCACCCATGGAACTGTCCACGTATTTCCGAATCAACGCCTCCAATACCGGTCAGTTTGAGCGCACCCTGATTGTGGCGGATGAGTCTTCCTATGTCTCCTATCTGGAAGGCTGCACTGCTCCGATGCGGGACGAAAATCAGCTTCACGCCGCCGTGGTGGAAATCGTGGCACTGGACCGGGCGGAAGTCAAATACTCCACGGTTCAAAACTGGTATCCGGGCGACAAGGAGGGCAAAGGCGGAATATACAATTTTGTCACCAAGCGCGGGGCCTGCCGCGGGAATCATTCCAAAATCAGCTGGACGCAGGTGGAAACAGGATCGGCTGTTACCTGGAAATATCCCGGCTGCATTCTGCAGGGGGATCACTCAGTGGGTGAATTCTACTCGGTCGCGCTGACCAATAATTATCAGCAGGCGGACACCGGCACCAAAATGATTCATATCGGAAAAAACACACGCAGCACCATCATATCCAAAGGGATTTCCGCGGGTCACGGTCAGAACATCTACCGGGGCGAGGTTCGAATCTTGAAAAATGCTGAAAACGCCCGGAATTATTCCCAGTGCGATTCCATTCTGATCGGCGATCAGTGCGGCGCACACACGTTTCCCTACATCGATGTGCGCAATCCCTCGGCTCAGATGGAGCATGAGGCCACCACATCCAATATCGGCGAAGATCAGATTTTTTACTGCAATCAGCGGGGCATTGCCACGGAAGATGCCGTTTCCATGATTGTCAACGGGTTCTGCCGGGAGATTTTCAAAGAACTGCCCATGGAATTTGCCGTGGAGGCACAGAAACTGATGGAAGTGAGTCTAGAAGGCAGTGTCGGTTAATCCGTCTGCCGAAACCGTTACACGGAGCTTAACATAATGATTCAGATCAAAGATTTGCATGTGGCTGTGGAAGGTCAGAAAATCCTGAAGGGCATCAATCTGGATGTCCGCCCCGGCGAACTGCATGCTGTCATGGGACCCAACGGTTCCGGAAAAAGCACCTTTGCCAATGCCATTTCAGGCAATGAAAAATATGAAGTGACTGCCGGTGAAATTCTGTTCAGAAAGAAGGATCTGACTGAACTGTCGCCGGAGGATCGGGCCTGCGAAGGCATTTTTCAATCGTTCCAGTATCCGGTGGTAATTCCCGGAGTCAACAACATGTACTTTCTGAAGACCGCCCTGAACTCCATTCGAAAATACCGCGGTCTGGATGAGCTGGATGCCATGGACTTCATGGAATTGATTCGGCAGAAGCTGAAAGTGGTGAAACTGGATGAACGCTTCATTCAGCGTCCCGTCAACGAGGGTTTTTCCGGCGGGGAGAAAAAGCGGAATGAAATCCTGCAGATGATCACCCTGGAGCCCAGCCTGTGTGTGCTGGATGAAACCGATTCCGGGCTGGACATTGACGCACTGAAAACGGTGGCGGAAGGGGTGCGGAACTACCGCAATGCAGAGCGAAGTTTCATCGTGATCACGCATTACCAGCGGCTGCTGAATTATCTGGAACCTGATTTTGTGCATGTCCTGATGGACGGCCGCATTGTCAAGTCAGGCGGCAGCGATCTGGCCCACAAGCTGGAAGCCGAAGGATATGCCTGGCTGGAGCGTGAAGTCAAAGAATCCGAACAGAGTGCCTGATGATGACTGACTCCTCCGCCCATCTGGATTTGGCTGCATACCTGCCGGAACGGGACGCGCCCGGTCTGCCGCAGGCGATTGCGGAATTACGGTCCGCAGGTCGGGAAGAATTTCTTCGGACCGGATTCCCGAACCTCAAACAGGAGGACTGGCGCTTTACCAGTCTGAACGCCCTGTTGGCTTCCCGGTATCAGGTCCGTCCCGAAATCACGCATTCGGATCCCGGACTGTCGGAATTTCCCTGTCCGGCCGACTGCATTACGGTTAAAATGGTCAACGGTAATCTGATCCCGGGACACCATGATCATTCCCTGGACGATGTGATCATCCAGCCGCTTGCAGCGGCACTGCAGGAACGTCCGAATCTGATCGCCGATCACCTGGAAAACAGCCTTCGGCAGTCGGTTTCCGGACTCCAGGCGCTGAATACGGCCCATCTGTCCGAAGGTCTGCTGGTTCATGTTCCAGCCGGAGTGGAGGCCAAGCTGCCGGTTCAGATATTCATGTGGAGCCGGGGTGCAAATCTGCCGACCGCAAACCATCTGCGCACTGTTATTATCCTTGAAGAAAGTGCCCGGCTGACGCTGACGGAAGTTTTTTCCGGCTCCGGGTCGTACTGGAACAATCATATTACGGATATTTCCGTGGGTGCGGACGCTCAGCTGAAGTACGTTCGAATTCAAAATGAAAGTACGGACGCGGATCATACGGCTTCCACTCGAATAACGGCCGGCCGCGCGTCCGATGTCCGCAGTCTGTTTTTCGACATGGGGAGCAGACTGGCGCGTCACGATATTACGGCTGTCCTGAATGACGAACATGCCCATGCGGAGCTGAATGGTCTGTTTGCCGCATCCGGCAGGCAGCATCTGGACAACCACACGGAAATTCATCATGCCCGGCCGCATTGCACCAGCAGTGAGCTGTTCAAAGGCATTTTGGCCGATCAGTCGCGCGGTGTATTCAACGGTCTGATAAAAGTGGATCAGATTGCCCAGAAAACAGATTCCCAGCAGACCAACCGCAACCTGCTGCTCTCACGGGCGGCTCGAATGAACAGCAATCCGCAGCTGGAGATTTATGCAGATGACGTGAAATGCAGTCACGGTTCCACCACCGGTCAGCTGGACGAAGAGGCGGTTTTTTATCTGCGTTCCCGGGGAATCGGTGCAGAGGCGGCGGTGGGTCTGATGATCCGCGGATTCGCCCAGGAAATACTGAACCAGATCAGCGGGGATGAGCTCCAGGAACTGATCTGGCAGGCACTCACTCGAAAACTGCCGGCGCTGGCCGGAACGGAGCGTTAATCATGGATGAATTCCGCGAGCTGTATCAGCAGCTTATTCTGGACCACAACCAGAATCCCAGAAATTTTCGCGACATGCCCGATGCCAATCATTCCTGTGAAGGGCACAATCCCCTGTGCGGCGATGAGATCACTGTGTATCTGAAGGTAGAAAACGACGTCATTCAGGACATCAGTTTTACCGGATCGGGCTGCGCCATATCCAAAGCATCCGCCTCCATAATGACCACGATGCTCAAGGGTCAGACCGTGACAGAGGCCAGGAACATATTCAATCAGTTTCACCGGCTGGTGACAACAGGTGAAACATCGGACAGTCCCATTGGGAAACTGGCAGTCCTGGCCGGGGTTCACAAATTCCCGTCGCGGGTCAAGTGTGCCGTTCTGGGCTGGCATACGGCCATGGAATCCCTGAAAAAAGAAAGTGGAAAATCCGTATCAACAGAGTAAGTCATGACAAACACTGACGAATACATCCGGCTGTCGCGAGAGGCGAGAGCCCAGCTGATTCCCTCCGGGGATATAGTCATTTTGCAGAAGGGCCAGCCCGTAAAAATCACCCAGGCACTGGGAGGCAGCTACACCCTGTACATCAATGGAAATCTGGTCAAGCTTTCCGGCGAGGATGCTGATGCCATCGGCATGGAACCGGTTCAGCCCGAAACGTCCGATGCGGATTTTGATCCCGATGCTCCGGTGGCTGAAGAGGTGATTTGGGAAAAGCTGAAATCCTGCTACGATCCGGAAATCCCGGTAAATATTGTGGATCTGGGACTGGTATATGAGCTGGTGATCACGCCGCATTCCGACGGCGGGAACATGGTGGTGGTCAAAATGACCCTGACGGCTCCCGGCTGCGGCATGGGTCCTTCCATCGCCGCCGACGCGGAATACAAGGTCGGTCAGATTCCCGGTGTAACGGAAGTAAAGGTGGAGCTGGTCTGGGAGCCGCTCTGGAACCGCGACATGATGTCTGATGCGGCCAAGCTGCAGCTGGGGATGCTATGACCCATCCTGAACCTGTTTTGGATGCAGCGGCCATTCGCCGTGACTTTCCCATACTGGATCAGGCATCCGGTTCCGAGCCGTTCATTTTTCTTGACAGTGCCGCCACCACCCTGAAGCCGCGGCAGGTGATTGATGCCGTCACGGAATACTACGCCGCCTACAGCTCCAATGTTCATCGCGGCATATACAAAATTGCCGAGCGGGCCACTGCCGAATATGAGGCAGTGCGGGAAAAAACAGCCCGCTTTATCAATGCCCCGGAGACATCCGGAATTGTATTTACCAGCGGTGCCACGGAATCCATCAATCTGGCTGCCTATTCCTGGGCGCGGCGCAATCTGTCGCCCGGCGACGAAATTCTGATCACGGAAATGGAACATCACAGCAATCTGGTGCCCTGGCAGCTGGCGGCCCAGGATACCGGTGCCGCTTTGAAGTATATCCCGATTCTGGAAGACGGTACGCTGGACCGGGAAAAACTGGATGAGCTGCTGAATCCCAAGGTAAAACTGCTTTGCCTGACCCATCAGTCCAATGTGCTGGGAACGGTCAATCCTGTTGCGGACATTGCCGCGAAGGCCCATGATGCCGGTGCCCTGGTGCTGGTGGATGCGTCCCAGAGCGTCCCTCATTTCCCGGTGGATGTACAGGCGCTGGATTGTGATTTTATGGCATTTTCCGGACACAAGATGCTGGGTCCAACGGGTGTGGGTGTGCTGTATGCCCGTCCCGAGCTATTGGAAGCGATGCCGCCGTTTTTGGGCGGCGGGGAGATGATCCGCAGCGTGAGTATGGAATCATCCGTATGGAATGATATCCCGTTCAAGTTCGAAGCGGGAACACCCAATGTGGCTCAGGTCATCGGTCTGGGATCGGCGATTGATTACTTATCGAATATCGGCATGGAAAAGGTGGCGCGCTGTGAGCAGAAGCTGCGTGACTATGCGACCGACCGGCTGGCTGAGATTCCCGGACTGCGCATTTACGGAAATGCCCCTCGGCGCGGAGCAGTGCTCAGTTTTGATCTGGACGGCATTCATCCCCACGACATCGCCCAGATGCTCAGTGAGTATGGTGTGGCGGTCCGGGCCGGACATCACTGTGCCCAGCCGATCATGAAGCGGTATCAGGTCTCTTCCACCACCCGGGCCAGTTTTTATATTTATAACACCTTTGAAGAAGCGGACCAGCTCTGCGATGCCATTCGAAAAGTGCAGCGGTTCTGGGGAGTGTGACGAAGACGGCTGCAAAATCTCGAAAGTTGATTTTGAAAATTGAGGCAGAGCGGGTTGGTTTTCAGCGAGGATTTCAGCATACCGTTTTCTAAGCCGCCTGTGCGGCGGTCAACCAAATAATCGGACAACAATCTCATCCTTTGGCTTTCTAAGCCGCCTGTGCGGCGGTCAACTTGCAAATGCTTCAACTTTGACTCTTGATGTTTTTCTAAGCCGCCTGTGCGGCGGTCAACTTTATAGTCTTTGGTGAGTTGGACAGACCAACTTTCTAAGCCGCCTGTGCGGCGGTCAACGATGAAATCATCAGTGATATGAATTTCCAGCTTTTCTAAGCCGCCTGTTTGGCGGTCAACCCGGTAAACTGGTTGAGACGACAATCACAACCTTTCTAAGCCGCCTGTGCGGCGGTCAACATCTGAATCTGTATGTAAGCCTAGGCAATTGTTTTCTAAGCCGCCTGTGCGGCGGTCAACTCAATGGCTTTTACTTTGTCAAGATACCCATTTTTCTAAGCCGCCTGTGCGGCGGTCAACCAGATTCAAGTGCAACAGTAACAGTGACCCAATTTCTAAGCCGCCTGTGCGGCGGTCAACCAGCACTGGACTGTTACCTCTACCGCTGAAGGTTTCTAAGCCGCCTGTGCGGCGGTCAACAAGACCGGGAAAGCGCAATGAATTCCCTCAGATTTCTAAGCCGCCTGTGCGGCGGTCAACGAATTAAGACAGGACCATATGATAACCGTGTTTTTCTAAGCCGCCTGTGCGGCGGTCAACGCAGAATTGCACGAATTCGTTCATATTGTTCCTTTCTAAGCCGCCTGTGCGGCGGTCAACAATATGTTAAATATCAGTAACATATAACTATCTTTCTAAGCCGCCTGTGCGGCGGTCAACCTAAAAATCTGTGTCTGACTAAGACGTGAGCATTTCTAAGCCGCCTGTGCGGCGGTCAACAGGTGATCTATGACCGGACCCCGGTTAGATACTTTCTAAGCCGCCTGTGCGGCGGTCAACAGACTTATGTGCGTTGCGATACCGCTCCTGCATTTCTAAGCCGCCTGTGCGGCGGTCAACCTTAGTAATTAGAAATAAAGAGGCTTATTTTTTTTCTAAGCCGCCTGTGCGGCGGTCAACGCAGCGCAGACAGGCAAAGACGCCGCAGGCAATTTCTAAGCCGCCTGTGCGGCGGTCAACAAGCGCAATTGATCTATCTACTCTTGAATTCTTTTCTAAGCCGCCTGTGCGGCGGTCAACGATTATCGCCGGCTTGAGCGAGGGATGTGATATTTCTAAGCCGCCTGTGCGGCGGTCAACGCCACCGATAAGGCTTCATTCAAGCTGCTGAATTTCTAAGCCGCCTGTGCGGCGGTCAACAAAAGCCTGCGCAACATCTGGAAGACCCTGAATTTCTAAGCCGCCTGTGCGGCGGTCAACAGTCCGAGATGATTGATGAACTTGATTATACCTTTCTAAGCCGCCTGTGCGGCGGTCAACTGTGACAGTTACATCCTGGCCCTCAATGGCATTTTCTAAGCCGCCTGTGCGGCGGTCAACGCCATTACAATAAGTACCAGGATGGACTCACGATTTCTAAGCCGCCTGTGCGGCGGTCAACTTTCTCAAGATCCTGTAGAGCTTGTCCTTTAATTTCTAAGCCGCCTGTGCGGCGGTCAACAGATCTCAGGGGGATCAGCTTCAGATTCTTGTTTTCTAAGCCGCCTGTGCGGCGGTCAACTTGACAATCTTTGAAGATCCGCTCAGAGTAGTTTTCTAAGCCGCCTGTGCGGCGGTCAACCACCACGGATGTAAAAATGGAAGTGTTTTCGATTTCTAAGCCGCCTGTGCGGCGGTCAACTTATTACCCATTGTTTTTATTGCCTTTCAGTTTTTCTAAGCCGCCTGTGCGGCGGTCAACGGATTTTCTAAAAACGACCCCTCTTCCTCCTTGTTTCTAAGCCGCCTGTGCGGCGGTCAACTTATTGCAGTTTCGCCGGATCTGATGTACTCATTTCTAAGCCGCCTGTGCGGCGGTCAACTTCAGCGATGACAGTTTACAAATCAATCCCATTTTCTAAGCCGCCTGTGCGGCGGTCAACGCCCAGTGGGGATTTGCAGATCCCTATTATCATTTCTAAGCCGCCTGTGCGGCGGTCAACGATGGACCGGATGGTCCGCTCTCCCCGGAACTTTTCTAAGCCGCCTGTGCGGCGGTCAACTTAGATCGCAAATAAATGATATCTACATTGAATTTCTAAGCCGCCTGTGCGGCGGTCAACGAGCGGTTTGATTATGCAAAAGAAGGCCGTAATTTCTAAGCCGCCTGTGCGGCGGTCAACTGAACCAGGTTCAGGAAACGGGACTCTTTGTCTTTCTAAGCCGCCTGTGCGGCGGTCAACAAAACGGGACTCTTTATCGGTGCCGAACTCTGTTTTCTAAGCCGCCTGTGCGGCGGTCAACCATACTCATGTTTGAGAATGATTTTGCCCAGTTTTCTAAGCCGCCTGTGCGGCGGTCAACCCAATCACCTGATAATATTATCACCTGGACAGTTTCTAAGCCGCCTGTGCGGCGGTCAACGAATGTCGGACTCGATTCGATAATTGCTGCCTTTTCTAAGCCGCCTGTGCGGCGGTCAACGTACTCGTCAAAAGAGAGGTTCACCGGATCTGTTTTCTAAGCCGCCTGTGCGGCGGTCAACATATTTCATTGCCCGATGCTTTCACAGATAACTTTCTAAGCCGCCTGTGCGGCGGTCAACGATAATAGTCAATCCGGTACGTTCCATCATCCTTTCTAAGCCGCCTGTGCGGCGGTCAACTCTGGCATTTAGGACCATTATTTTTTTGGATATTTCTAAGCCGCCTGTGCGGCGGTCAACGTTCAGATCCGATGAAGTTGGCAACTACCTGTTTTCTAAGCCGCCTGTGCGGCGGTCAACGTCACTGTGTTCGGAAAGTATATCAGGCCCAGTTTCTAAGCCGCCTGTGCGGCGGTCAACGAAAGTTTCCAGGGATAGCCCCAGATCTTCCATTTCTAAGCCGCCTGTGCGGCGGTCAACTTAATAAAACACCTGATAAGGATTCATCCAATGTTTCTAAGCCGCCTGTGCGGCGGTCAACTAGCCTGGCTCACAGATCTTGGCACAGTCGATTTTCTAAGCCGCCTGTGCGGCGGTCAACCATATTAATAATGGTGCTGTAATAGCCGTTCCTTTCTAAGCCGCCTGTGCGGCGGTCAACGGCCCAAAGATTTCTATACGAGTTACACGCTTTTTCTAAGCCGCCTGTGCGGCGGTCAACGTATTGCTTTATGGAAGCCGAAATATTACAATTTTCTAAGCCGCCTGTGCGGCGGTCAACGGGCAGATCAGGCATCTGCAGATTGACCGGGTTTTCTAAGCCGCCTGTGCGGCGGTCAACTACCGTATTGACTTTCGTTTCCACCCTGACAATTTCTAAGCCGCCTGTGCGGCGGTCAACGATATGGGTAAGTATCTCCAGAAAATGCTCGATTTCTAAGCCGCCTGTGCGGCGGTCAACCACTGCCTGGAATGTAAAAGGTGATCCATTTGTTTCTAAGCCGCCTGTGCGGCGGTCAACATCCGCATGAGATGGATGTAGGCGGAGGTGGTTTTCTAAGCCGCCTGTGCGGCGGTCAACTGCTCCGGGTTTGTCAGGACGGTGAAGAACGATTTCTAAGCCGCCTGTGCGGCGGTCAACGTCACTGTGTTCGGAAAGTATATCAGGCCCAGTTTCTAAGCCGCCTGTGCGGCGGTCAACGAAAGTTTCCAGGGATAGCCCCAGATCTTCCATTTCTAAGCCGCCTGTGCGGCGGTCAACTTAATAAAACACCTGATAAGGATTCATCCAATGTTTCTAAGCCGCCTGTGCGGCGGTCAACTAGCCTGGCTCACAGATCTTGGCACAGTCGATTTTCTAAGCCGCCTGTGCGGCGGTCAACGTATTGCTTTATGGAAGCCGAAATATTACAATTTTCTAAGCCGCCTGTGCGGCGGTCAACGGGCAGATCAGGCATCTGCAGATTGACCGGGTTTTCTAAGCCGCCTGTGCGGCGGTCAACTACCGTATTGACTTTCGTTTCCACCCTGACAATTTCTAAGCCGCCTGTGCGGCGGTCAACGATATGGGTAAGTATCTCCAGAAAATGCTCGATTTCTAAGCCGCCTGTGCGGCGGTCAACCACTGCCTGGAATGTAAAAGGTGATCCATTTGTTTCTAAGCCGCCTGTGCGGCGGTCAACATCCGCATGAGATGGATGTAGGCGGAGGTGGTTTTCTAAGCCGCCTGTGCGGCGGTCAACTACCAGGGTGTGATCATCACTCTGACGGCCGCATTTCTAAGCCGCCTGTGCGGCGGTCAACAGTTTGAATGTTATATCGTTACCTGCGCCAGCTTTCTAAGCCGCCTGTGCGGCGGTCAACGTTTGCCAAATCCTTTGTAGCAGCGCCCTTCATTTCTAAGCCGCCTGTGCGGCGGTCAACTATCTGAGGGTATTAAGGCCATGTACTCTGCATTTCTAAGCCGCCTGTGCGGCGGTCAACAATCCCCAGGGGTTATACACATTTATCATATCATTTCTAAGCCGCCTGTGCGGCGGTCAACTTCCAATGTTTTGACCATGCGCCTTCTGAAGAATTTCTAAGCCGCCTGTGCGGCGGTCAACTTGTCATACGTCTCCTTAAATTCCTTGACTTCTTTCTAAGCCGCCTGTGCGGCGGTCAACAGTTTATACATTACTGATCCCTCCTATTAATATTTCTAAGCCGCCTGTGCGGCGGTCAACTCATTCAGCGGTGAATCCGGGAAGCACAGCCATTTCTAAGCCGCCTGTGCGGCGGTCAACCAATGGGAAATGCCCCAATGTGAACATCCAGATTTCTAAGCCGCCTGTGCGGCGGTCAACTATGAGTTTACTACAATTGAACCACAACAGATTTTCTAAGCCGCCTGTGCGGCGGTCAACACATTGTCACCAACTTCAAGATGCCAATACCTTTTCTAAGCCGCCTGTGCGGCGGTCAACGAATTAGTTCTATATGTAGCCAGAACTCCCTTTTTCTAAGCCGCCTGTGCGGCGGTCAACTTCTGCGAACAGTTCGGTCACAATTGGGTCATTTTCTAAGCCGCCTGTGCGGCGGTCAACTTATCTCGATCAATTTTCATGTAATGCCGGATTTTCTAAGCCGCCTGTGCGGCGGTCAACTGCCACTTCCGATTCAGGTATTTCGATGTCGTTTTCTAAGCCGCCTGTGCGGCGGTCAACAAATGGTTGAGCTTTGAATGGATCAAATCCCATTTCTAAGCCGCCTGTGCGGCGGTCAACACAATTCATTGATTTTTGATATGCTCCAAGAGTTTCTAAGCCGCCTGTGCGGCGGTCAACAGTTTGACAGTACAGCAGTGATTTCCCTTCCGTTTCTAAGCCGCCTGTGCGGCGGTCAACTGAAATGCCGATCTTACGGGCCAGCCATGCCTTTTCTAAGCCGCCTGTGCGGCGGTCAACCTAAAGCACTTGCCAGTGATTCAACACTAGATTTTCTAAGCCGCCTGTGCGGCGGTCAACATACAGCATTGCCGGTAATTGGCCAGACAACCATTTCTAAGCCGCCTGTGCGGCGGTCAACCTTGGGAAATAGTTATAGTTGTAGTTGTTATTTTTCTAAGCCGCCTGTGCGGCGGTCAACATCAAGTAGAGCAGAGTCAAAATTTAGAAGGTTTTTCTAAGCCGCCTGCGCGGCGGTCAACTAGAATAATTTCCTGTTGCGGCGGTCGGTATATTTCTAAGCCGCCTGTGCGGCGGTCAACGGACCTTCAACTTTTAATGCTTCAATTTGGTTTTTCTAAGCCGCCTGTGCGGCGGTCAACGATCGTACTCCCCTAACGCAATGAAATACACATTTCTAAGCCGCCTGTGCGGCGGTCAACATGTAAACTAGCAGGGAGGTCTATTCTCGGATTTTCTAAGCCGCCTGTGCGGCGGTCAACCAGTTTTACAATGATGGGAATAGTATATACCTTTTCTAAGCCGCCTGTGCGGCGGTCAACTTAGATCTTTTTGAAACATCTGGTGATCTTCATTTCTAAGCCGCCTGTGCGGCGGTCAACATCCTCGCTGATCCCGGAAGTGTGCATCACCTTTTCTAAGCCGCCTGTGCGGCGGTCAACTATTCATTGAACAAATTAGGAGAATTGCAACATTTCTAAGCCGCCTGTGCGGCGGTCAACTAATCGGCAAGGATTTGCCGGTGTTTACGGAATTTCTAAGCCGCCTGTGCGGCGGTCAACTATTCTTGGAGGATGTTGTTAAGAGTTTTTGATTTCTAAGCCGCCTGTGCGGCGGTCAACCATACATGTGCGATCCGGAGCATGGCCAGCCTTTTCTAAGCCGCCTGTGCGGCGGTCAACGACTGGGGCTATTCACCACATCCATATTCAATTTTTCTAAGCCGCCTGTGCGGCGGTCAACATGATTGGATGCGCTGTGTAGCTCTGGACTGGTTTCTAAGCCGCCTGTGCGGCGGTCAACGGACAGGATAGCCAGGTCTTTAATGACCTCATTTTCTAAGCCGCCTGTGCGGCGGTCAACGCAAAGAAATCACGTATGAGCGAGGGCCTTAATTTCTAAGCCGCCTGTGCGGCGGTCAACCAGCCATGTCCTTGTATGCTTTCCGCTGTTTTTTTCTAAGCCGCCTGTGCGGCGGTCAACTAGAAGTTCAATCCTGAACACTGACATAGTGTTTTCTAAGCCGCCTGTGCGGCGGTCAACTCAGTTATCTGAGATTCAGATGCTTCGGCAGCATTTCTAAGCCGCCTGTGCGGCGGTCAACCATACTCATGTTTGAGAATGATTTCTCACAGTTTTCTAAGCCGCCTGTGCGGCGGTCAACGACATAACCGGCATTTACAAACGGGAACTTGTTTTCTAAGCCGCCTGTGCGGCGGTCAACATATCGATGTCCAATACACAGATCTCATCAAATTTCTAAGCCGCCTGTGCGGCGGTCAACTGATCCTGTTCCAGGCGGTTGACGGTTCACCTTTTCTAAGCCGCCTGTGCGGCGGTCAACGATTGTGTGGAGTGCCTGCTTACGGGAATGTATTTCTAAGCCGCCTGTGCGGCGGTCAACACTGAGTATCGTGACAAGCAGGGTCATGATCTTTTCTAAGCCGCCTGTGCGGCGGTCAACATCCACAACCTGGTTGATCTCCTTATCCGAGATTTCTAAGCCGCCTGTGCGGCGGTCAACAAGCACAAATGCATTGTCTCGATATGGCATCACTTTCTAAGCCGCCTGTGCGGCGGTCAACAAGCGTCTGCATTGCAGCAAGTTTCAGTATATTTTCTAAGCCGCCTGTGCGGCGGTCAACAATGAATCTGTGGTCTCCCGCAATTGTGCATTATTTCTAAGCCGCCTGTGCGGCGGTCAACTTGGAACTGCGACATTAGCCGGTGAAACATGGTTTCTAAGCCGCCTGTGCGGCGGTCAACATGCGGCAGCTGACATGGTTTCAAAAACTCTTTTTCTAAGCCGCCTGTGCGGCGGTCAACCGTCATGTGTGCCGAGACGATTGGAGCTGATGTTTCTAAGCCGCCTGTGCGGCGGTCAACAGTTATAAAAGACTCATAATATCAATT
>CAZGNZ010000035.1:33569-49048 GCA_964527215.1 uncultured bacterium
TTTCTAAGCCGCCTGTGCGGCGGTCAACAGTTATAAAAGACTCATAATATCAATTAATACAAGTTGTTCAACGGGAAACGTTGAATACACCAATACTAAAATGAATATTTCCCACTCATTGATATTACTGGACTTAGTATGCGGTCGAAAAAATGGGTCAGAAAATGGGTACGGTGGTCGTCCTGCTTAATCCATAGCAATTGAAAAGGCCGTTTTGCTCATTTTCAACGAATGTTCTTTGAATGTAAAGCCGAAAATGTTGTCCATTGGTCTGACTCACCATATTAACGTATGGAGTATTAAACATCTCAGGCTTGTAGTTTGAGAAATGAACCATGGCGTCTTCTAAGGTTTCAGCTTTTCGCTTTGCACGGCGCCGTGCCAGTTTCTCCCTGTTCCCTTTCGTCTTTTGTTGGCTGAAACAGGCATATCCCTTGATTTCAACAGGCACCTTCTCTATCTCATTTATTGAAATGTAGTCTCGTAACCTGGACAGCCATTTTTCGATCTCCAGTTGGGACAAGGCTTCTGAATCCAACGAGAACAAGCGGAGTTTAATACCCAAGGAATGAGCTTCTGGATTGTATTCTGGAAATGAAATCCCAATATGAGAGGTATCATCATCTGTCTTGTTTTCAACCAGAGCAATATGGATTTGCTGAAAGAGCTTCTCCAAGATAGAATGAAGTGGTATCCCCAAATCTGGCAACAATATCAACTCAATGTAATATCTCATCCTTCAGAATCTCCGCCAAAGACACCTCCCCTGATCAGGTTGGCCACCACAAATTTTTGTTGATTGGGTTCAATCGGCACACCATTTACCCAGTTTTTCATCAGTGTGTAGAGGTCATTTTTTGATGGCCGATAGGCACGCCCGTGTTGAGTTACCGAGCCATACGGCTCTACAGCGATAGGTATTCTGACATCAACATCGACTATTTCTGTTTTCCCTTTACCCTCGGCTTTGATCAACATTGTATCACCATACCAGGTATCAATTGTTCGTATGGCATTACCGATTTTGACATTATGCATGGCGGCTGTGCCATCAAGTTGAAACAGTTTTTTCTTCTTCTCACCCATATTCATCTCTTGTGATGGAAACACATGTTGACCCTCACCCAGTTTGACAAAAGCGTCTACCTTCATAAAAACATAGCTGCTGTCGTTATTACTAACCAGTCCTTTTCGAATTCCTTCTGCCAGTATTTTTAGGCTTTCGTTCTCTTTGCTTTCAGCAAAGTTTTTCAAAAGAAAATTATAGGCATTGAAAGTAAGCAAAGTCTCCTCATTATGTAGTCTAACTTGTATTATCGCTTTCTCAGCCCCCACCCGATTGCGCCAAAGAAATCGCCCGTTGGCAATGTTATAGGCATACCGAAAAGCAAGATCATGAATGCTTTCCGACTCCTTGAACTCTTTGACCCTTTCATATATGGCTTGGGCAAAATCCGGTTTATTGCATGCAAAGGGTTCACCAAGATTACCAATGACACGCAATGAAAAACTGAGTCTGAGGGTATCCCTGTCTAATATTGGCAGATTTGTATCATCACTATCGGAAGATACAGGATTAGGTGCTGTTTTTTTAACATCATCAATACCATAAGCACTTTGCGTAGATCGATTTTGTCGCTTGACTATATGTATAGCTTCCCATTTTTCTTGCTCGTTTTTTTCGTTCCAGCTACCCGCAAACATCAAACCGTCAGAGGTTTCCAGCTTGCGCTCGAAGGACAGCATACTTGGTAATGCCATTTTAGGTGTGTTATTGCTCATTAATTATCTCCTTTTGATAGGTTGTGAATTATTTTATGAAAAATCATCCGGATCATCGTGAAAATTTTCAGAGTCCCTAGGACTGGTATCATCAAAATTCTGTTTACACAGATACCAGTGCTTTTGATAATCGTAATACCACAATGACTGCTTTACTGCTTCCTCATCTCTTATTCGATGAACCCCTTGCCATTCACCAATACTATGCACCGCTTCAACAAAGCAGACATCGGTTTTATCATCGCGAGTATTGGCAACATCATCATTTTTATGAACTTCAGTGATGGCCTTATAGCCAACCATTATTGGCACCAGAAAACCCTGCTTCGGTTTTGGGATATACTCCCAGGCCGCATCCGTTTTTTCATTTGGGTTACAGTAATTTCTCCATTGGGAAAGAAGTTTTTTATTCGAGGTATATTCAGGTATTGAACCAAAATACCTTTTCAACGATTCGGGAATTATTGTTTGATCATACGTTTTTTTAAAGTGCTCCTGCCATTCAGTTAACAGCTGCCGGCAAGCTTCATCTTTGGGATATCGCTCAGTTTGTTGGACCAAATGGCGAGTTATCCAACCAGAGGCAGGTCTTGCTTTTTGTTTCAGAGCAATGAAATCCAGCCATGCATCGAACAATTCTGCCCCTTCATTTTCCTGACGTAACTGATGTATATGATCTTTGAGGTATGCGGACCGATCCTGCAAGACAAAACCCGGTATCAGCTTTCTGATAAGCAGTCTAAGATTGTTTTTGTTTTGCTCATCATCAATGCCAAAGAACTCAACCCCTTTTATATCCAGGATAGTGCCTCCAGCCAGACGCTGCCGAATACAGCAACCGTGTAACCATTGTTTTATTACCTCTGCTCGATTTCCTACATAGCCTTCGCAGCCGATAAGCAGAGAAACCGTCATGTTCATCTTTCCTTCTTCGATGATCGGTGGTGATCCTACCTTATTTTTTAACTCTTCTCCAAATTGATAAGCCGGATTCTTGGTCTGAACAAATTGATTATATCCATAAGTATGGACCTGATGCTGGTGTGCGATTACTGCGCACCCGGACAGACAGATATCTGAAAAGTCGGAATGCTTTTCAAGTTTGCGTTTCAGATTTTGGGTAAAGCCTAAAAAATGGGTAATGGCTGGAAAACCCCAGGTAAAACCAGAAACGGCATTGGCCCCCTGCACCCTTATTCTGTTGATTAATAGATATTGACTCATGCTGATTCCCTCATCTGTTGCTTTATCTCAACTTCTATCGGCTCCATATATTCCCGTAGTGGTGTTTCAAGCAGCTTCTTCCAAAGGCGCGTGTGTCCTTTTTGAGGAGTGAATTGTTTAGCTTTTCCATGAAGCCGCCGGTTTAACCACCTGGCAAAGTCAGCGCGAATCACAGCCTGCCAGTCACATTCCTGCCTTGCCGATTGAAAAGCATCATCCATACGATAAGGATCAAGCAGATATTGGTGCGCTTTCTTTAACCTTATTTCTTCCATATCCGACCAGCCGGAAGGAAGGTTTTGAATCGTTCCCACATAAAACAGGAATTCATCAATAATGGTATTCACCCATCGTTCCAAATGCTTCATTCGTGTGGGGTCTTTGATACTTAGGGACAGTTGTTTGAATCGCAACAGAAAGTTGCGCAGATAATCGAGCTCTGTGTTAATGGTTGAGTTTGAGAAATAATCAAACAATGATTTCTGATATATTGGCTGGTTAAGCTGGGTTTGCCATGTCGGTGGTTGAGTTGAAAACAAGTTTAACTTTCCACCTCTTTTAGCATTTAATTGAGAGGCATTACTATGATTGCTTGCTGTAACATTCAATGTAGCTCTTTCTACAATTCGATGTAACTCTTCAGCTGAAAATCTCTCTTTTTGCTCGGCAATTTTTACAGATTTCTTAGTATCATTGAACACTTTTTCGTGAACAGCATGAGCCAGTGAAGACGAAACGACATTGCACAATAGGTGATATTTGCTTTTATCAATCTGATCTTGCTTATCAAAAACCAGAAAGTATACCTGTTTAGCCAGCAAATGCGTTGCTGGAATCCCACTAACCAGTGCTCTTCTAAATCCTTGAATCCATGCTTTTAATATCGACTCGGCTTTATCTCTCTTCTCTTGTGGCAGAAATTCTTCAAAAATGCGCTCATCCTTTGAAAGTTGCTCTGCCAATGTCACACCCTTGAGTTCAAGCTCCAGAAATTGAAAAATTGGTGCAAACTGATTACCTGCAACAGCCCCATCTATTTTTTTATCTGTCAATGATGATGTTGTCAGGTATGCGCTATCCTTTTCACTAATAGAGTCAAAAAAGGATTTCGTATCAATCTTGGAATGTGTCAGCTTAATAACATGGGTGGCAAAGCTGACACTGCCCGCATTGCCTGCGTTTTCTGACAGCCATATACAGGGAGTGAATTTTGTCCGGAGATCATTAACTTTCTTCCTGTAATCCATTTTTCCCCGCTCAACATCGAATCCTTCAGGAAAATTGGACAACCTTAAAACTTGTATAGCCCTTTTTCGTTGAAAAGTCAGAGCAGATTGCTCTTTAGACTTTTTATTCCTTTTTGTGTCAAAGAGAAATTCGATATCCCCATCATTGAAGTACTTCACATTTTTATAAAGTACTCCCACTGATTTTAACTCGTCCTTGAGATATTTTTCTTCCCCGGCTTCGTACTTTCTCCTGAAAAAATCAGCTATCACATCATTCCAAGTTTCAAACTTCATGGTTTCTTCGCTCATGACTCTCTCCCTATATCCTGATAAACACCCATTCCGGATTCGTAATAATAATCCGGCACGTTATCTCCATAATCTATAAGTCGAACCTCGCCAAAACGACGACTGACTTCTTTCAGGTCCATCCCAAAATCCATTGCCAATTGCTGATAAACAGACAACGCATCTTGCTCAAACCAAAAATCAACACCTGCTCCACACTCAACTTGTTCATGCTGATTTATATCAGCTGACGGTTCACCAAACTTCGGTGGAGAAACTCTCTCGTTTTTCCATTTCCAGGTCGGTTCTGAATTTTCATCATCCAGCCATAGAAAATAGGCCTCATCTTTTTTTGAGTCCCGAAAACGTTGCTGCCGCTGAACTTCACCGCACCAGTGCGGAAGTTTTTCCCACCATAGTCTTGCCCCCGTGTCTTTATTGAACAACCGCCAATGCAAAGCCTTATGCTCCAGCCCTACCAAATTGTGATAATTACCATTTTCGTTGGGTTTATATGCTTTGGACGTTGGAAGTGTAATCCTATGAATTGCTGTGATTCTCGTGTATTGCTCTTCGTCCAGAGCATTTTTTAAATCATGTGGTTCCATGATCAGTCTTTTCGATTCAAAGCCAGGCCGTTCAAAACATACCCTTTTACCCGCAAGAGCTTTATAATTTTTATTCAATAACAAGATATTGGGTTTGTCCGGCACCTGTTCCCGGTGTCTTAATACCCGGCCTGCAATCTGAATAATGGAACGCATTGAGCTGGGTTCAACTATCGCCCAGTCGTAATCATGATCTCGCCCAACTTCGGCAACGGGTGATGCCAACACGATGAAAATGTAGTTTCCCACCATTGGGTGCTTTTTTATCGCCTGCTGGATTTCAGGTTCTTGCCAGATTGCATCTTGTTGTTTTCGGTAGAGCAATCTGTCTAGTCTATTTTCAATGGATGAACGAATCGCGAGCGGGTAATGGCTGTGGTAAATGCAATAATGAATAGAAGTGTCTTCAGGCGCATTCTGCTTCAGCAAAGCTTTTGAAACAGCAACCAGTTTGTTAATATTGGCCATACGCACTAAACCAATGGATAGTGTTTTTCTTTCACGATTCAGACAATGGTCTTTATGTAAACGTCGTGAACCGGCCATAATAGTATCGGCCATGATTTCTGCGATGGTTTTGCCTACATCACTTTCTATCTCGATGATTTCAGCCCTGCGCTTTGCTGGAATTGCCTGCAGATATCCTACGCGTTTGTTTACAAAATCTTTATGCTTCTTTTTGAATTCATCAAATTCCTTATATAAACCATGACTACATCCATTATCTCTTTCGTCAAACCAGGCGCAGGAAATCTCTCCTTCCCACCCCGAAACATTTGCTAAGGCGTATTGTCTCCAACCTTCCCTATATGCCTGAAACAGGGCATACACTAATGCCGGCGGCATGGTTGCGGTTGATAGTAATACGCGGCTGCCCATCAGACCTGCCCAATGCACCAAACGGCAAAGTGCCGGCAAATCCTCAAGTCCAAAATCATCGGGTTCATCCAGCACCAGGTCAGATGTTAACAACCGAAGCATGGGTGCAATCTGCCGTCCACTTTTCGTTCCTTCAGTTGCTGGTATCAGATGATCGATTGTACAAACAAGCACCGGTGCGTTAATCAACTTATCTAGGGTTTTTTCCTGCTCAGTCCACTTTGAGAGACTGTGCCTGGTGAGCCCTCCCTTGAAATCCAATGTCAAACCTGCATAAAAAAGTGCATCCTGTGACTCTATGCCGTTCATTTCGTATTCATTTGCATTTTCCTCGTCATGTTGATTTTCGAACAACTGCTTTACGGCAGTGCCCCCAACAGCAATCGCCAACTCCTCCTCGTTAAGTTCAATCTTTTTTCGGTATTCCCTTCCTGTCTGCAATGTCAGAGTGCGCAACCCCAAGGCCACGCTAAATCGCTTTCTCCCTGTTCCACTCCCGATTGCATACATGATTTTCGCATTTGCCAGGGTTTTTCCCTTGCCGGTTGAGGCCATGTTGATTCCAAAAAATCCATTAGTAATCGTTGACTTTGCTAACTTCTCACTAATTTTTCTTGCTTTATCCTGCCACCCAAAAGTGTCTTTATTTTTTTTCCTGACATTACTTTCAAGTACATTTTTAATATCCAACGAATCAAGACTTGAGTTCAATCTGGGCAATGCTTTCGCTATTTTCTGTGCATGATGCGCTACTCCTATCAAGTGTTCATCCAGTTGCTGTCTAAAACCACTTTTATTCTCGGATTTCGCCCAAACAGTATAATTTGGACTTCTCCACTCTTCCAGAATTTTCTCCTGTGCCGAAAAAAAATGATCAGCCAACATCAGACAAAGACGTGAAATATGAGTCGTAAAGAGATGATGATTCAGCCAGTCCACTTCTTGAAAATTATCCTGACGAAATTTTGCTCTGGCTTCTGATGCAATCAGACATGCTTTGGATCGCCAATGCATGCTTTGATAGGGAAGGCCATTCTTAAAAATCCAATTCTCTTTTTTTCGATTTTGTTGATCATCATCTTGACAACAGTGAGAGTTCCAGAGAGCATCAAATCCTTTCATCCAATGAGAAATATCCTTTAATGCCGGCGGTAGTGTTGCATTCTCTTTACAATTAGGGTAAAGCGGCAATTTATGATGTGTTAAAATCAACCAGGCAACTAACCGGGCGAAAGGACTTAAATCTTTTATTGGATGATTAAAAGAATCAGATCCAACCACCCCATCAGTAAAGCATTCCGAATTCTGATCTCTTTCAACCTGGCTTAGCGAAGCAAGCCACTCCATATCGGTTTTCCTGCCGACAAATGCCTGAAATAATCTTAGAGATATCCACTCGTGGCGATATGGCTCGAATCTTTCGGGTTTTTGATTAACATCTAATTTTTTTTGGAATAAAACCGTTGCCTTGCCAAAGTCATGAAACATTCCTGCAATAGCTGCAGCGTATTGGATAACATCAATCATATTCCATTGATAATTATCAGCATATTGTCTGACCTCACTCTCCGTCCTGTTCACCGGTACCACACCTCTGTCATCAAACTTGCTATTACTCCCCACAATCCACAGCAGCTGACTCCTCGACCGGCTCCTGATCCAGTGACAGGACACCGCCGTGCTTTTGCTGGCGGTCTGTCGCAGCATTTTCCTCACGGTGTTCAAACCATCTTCCGTGATCACTGTCTGCCAGGTGTTGTCGCCGATGCGATCGGCAAAGGCATCCAGCACCCTGCGCGTTTTTTTCAGTGCATTTTTCTCACATTGTGAGACAAAGGTTACCATCATAACAGGTCATCCATGGTCAGAAACCGATTTTCCGTTTGGGTTTTCGTCCTCTTTGAGAAGCTGCCGAATCGCCTTGAACACCACCCTGAACTGCTCATTACCCCTGGATTCCATTTCCTCGATTTTCCGCTCCAGTTCCTTGTTTCGACCAAGCAGTTTCCTCAAACTGACAAAAGTCTTAATAATCTCGATGTTGACCTGAACAGCCCGCTCGCTGTTTAAAACACTGGAAAGCATCGCCACTCCATGTTCCGTAAAAGCATAGGGCATGGTACGCGCGAATTTCAGGGGCACAAGGTCATCACAAATTGTGATAACATTGTCACGCTCATCACGAGTCAGCTGGAACATGAATTCAGCAGGGAAACGTTTAATATTGCGTTTGACAGCTTGATTGAGAGTACGCGTTTCAACGCCGTATAACTCGGCAAGATGGCGATCTATCATGACCTTCTCTTCGCGAAGGAAAAAAATTCGTTTCTCAATCAAAATCTGTGGAATGATATTACTCATTCACCCTTCTCAAAATCTGTCGCGGCCAGTTTTTTAACCTGGTTGAACATCTCATCCAATGCATGATGATCCGTAAATGACTGCAGAACCTGCTGCCGAAATTCCTGATTGCCGGCGTTTTCATTGCCGCAGATAAATGCCCACGGCAAAACCAGGGCATCCTTGACAATATCCGCAATATCAAACACCAGGGCACCCCGCCGGGTTTTCCCGTGCATGACCGCAAATCCATGGGGTATTCCCAACACCCAGAGCGTGCAGGCCGCCAGGCCATACGCCAGATAGTTGCCGTGATCAAGAAATCCGTTCACAATATCCGCTGCATCCCGATCCCGGGTGAATGAATCCATTCGGGTGGCCCGGGCAGCCGTTTTATAGAGCTGTTTGGTGAGTTTTGCTTCCGTGGCCAGTAACGCGGTTGTTTTTACCGCGCCATCAATCTGACTGTCAAACTCACTCAGCACCGTATCAATATGAGGTTGACTGGAATCAAATCCCATTTGCTTCAAATCCCTGTCCTTCTTCCAGACCCGCCGCAGGAAGTTGATTCGGGCATGCTGCAGATATTTTGCCGCCAGAAGTCGTTTTTCTTCATCAAACCAAAACGAAAGCCATCCCTGAATATATTCTGTCGGCCGATACTCACTCTGCGGAGTCATCCATTCGATTTCATTCCCCATGTATAACGGCGTCCCTCCTCCTCCGCAAAAACCAATTAGCACACCCGCCTTTGTCAGCATTCTGACCGCGGCCTGTGTGACAGAGGTTCCGTTCCCCAGCAGCAATACCGTGGTGTTCGCGATGGGAATGTTGAAATACTGATTTTCCTTTTTTGCTTCCGTCAGATACACAACACGGCCATCCTTCTGCATCACCCGGCAGTGCTCCAGATAATACAAGTTTGCTCTTTTAGAATGAAGGATGGTTTTCAAATCGGAAGGGGACAGATCTTTCATAAACAATCTCTCATTTTATCGAGCCATCTCAATCCAGATTTTTCCGGCAAGTCTGGCGTCTGACAGGGCCCGGTGCAGCCTGCAGTCATTCGGGATTTCACCAAGGAGATGTCGCGCGACGGTTTCCAGTCTGTGGTTGGGTAAAAAGAAATATTTTTTACGGGCTTGCACAAGGGTGCAAAACACCGGGTTCAGGATTTCTTGATTTATCCGGCCCAGTTCCATTCGAATAAATGACAGATCAAATCGGGCGTTGTGCGCCACAAGCGGAAGTTCCCCAATGAAATCCAGCAATTCGTTCCAGGCACGTCCCGGGGAAAGGCCGTTCGCCAAATCAGCTTTGCCAATCCCATGGACCGACAATGCTTTCGGATGGATTTTGCAGGGCACATCAATCAGAGTACTGATCTCATCAATGACATCAGAATTCTGAAATTTTACCGCACCATACTCAATAACCCGGTCTCCCCGTCGGGGATACAACCCGCTGGTCTCAACATCAATTGCGCAAAACTTCCGGAAAGCAGGAGTTTGAACCAAAATATAATTTCCTAAACATATAACGGCAAGTCATACTCGCCCTGACCATTAAAGATGTATTATCAGCCTGTAATTTTAATGGATACTATAGAAATGAACTCGACAGGTTGATTTGAAATTTGCAGTATCTTACAAGCTAAAAGGCGTATTCTCAAATCAAGTATAATAAAAGTGTGAAATTTAGCTTATTCTGCAGCCGGAAAGTAATATCTATATAACTTTATATCCTAGGTATATTTCCCCCCGTCAATACACATCCCAGTTGCCCTGCAGATAAACCTTGTACAGCACCGGATTGATGAGGGTGTTCACTTCCACCTCGAGGGGGGTCTGCAGTGGTTTGCCGAACGATGTAATGAGTGACAGTGCCTCCTGATTCAGCCATGTCAGCGGGATGTCGGGCACCGGTGTTCTGATCAGTCTTTCCTTCATTTCTGCGGGGCTTGCTCCCTTCCCGGCCAAAATCCAGCCCCATTCACCCATGGTCAGAACCTGGTTGTGCAGCGGCAAAGTCTGGAACCCGGAGGACTCCATCGTCAGCCGAATGCATTCAAAGGCCGCGGTGGCGTAGTAGGGACTGCCGGCCTGGGTCACCAGCATTCCGCCGGGACGCAGCACATGTCCGCAGAGCTGATAAAACTCCCGGGAATACAGTCGGCCCAGATCCACCGATTTTGGGTCCGGCAGATCAATGATAATCACATCGTAAACCAGCGGCGGTGATTCGATGAACTGATAGGCATCCTGATTGAAAATGCGCACCCTGGGATCATTGAGCGCGCCGTGATTCAGTTCCGTCAGCACCGGATGCGTCTGTCCCAGCCGCGTCATCACGGGATCCAGATCCACCAGATGGACCGAATCCACCCGCGCATACTTGAGGACTTCCCGGGCGGCACAGCCGTCTCCGCCGCCCATGATGAGGACATTCTGCCGCTGACGGGCCAGCATCATGGCGGGATGCACCAGCGGTTCGTGGTACAGAAACTCATCCAGCGTGCTCAGCTGGGAGTTCCCGTTGATGTACAGCCAGAAGTTATCCTTCCACTGCGTCATGACGATGTGCTGATAACGGCTTTGCTCGGAAAAAACCACTTTGTCCCTGTACCGCGCCTGCTCCCCGAATTTTATCACCGGATCGGCAAACCAGGCCCCCGCCGCCAGCAAAATGCCGGTCAGCACGGCCAACAGGGCCAGCCAAATTCTTCTGGATGAAACCACCAGATTCCGAAGCTGTACAAACAGGAACACCGCCACCAGGAAATTGATGCTGCCCAGGATAAAGGGGGTGTAGGTCAGTCCCAGAATGGGCAGCCCCACAAACGCAAAGAAAAGCCCGCCGGCCAGACTGCCGTAGTAGTCTTTTTCCAGCACGGAGGCGATATTGACCTTCAGTTCCTCAAACTGCTCGTTCAGGCGGGTCACCAGCGGTATCTCCATTCCGATCAGTACCCCCACGGCCACCGCAAGGGTATAAATGAAAAATCCCGTATAAACAGTGAAGGCCGCCAGGTAATAGACCAGAATGGCTGAGAAGGAAGTCAGGATTGAAAGGGCGAATTCGATGAAGATGAAATTCTGCAGGAGATCGCGGGAGATGTAGCGGGACAGGCGGCTGCCCAGTCCCATGGAAAACAGCATCACGGACACGATGATGGTCCACTGAAACACCGAGTCCCCCAGGAAATAGGTGGCCAGGGTGGAAAGGATGTACTCCGCCACGATGCCGGCCACACCGGTGGCAAACAGGGCGGCTTTGAGGATATTGGACTGTCGAATCAAATCAGGAGGAATTCAGAAGCCGGTTAGAGACTCCAGCAGATGAACATGGATCCGCCGATGTAGGCAAAGGCCGCGATGACGGCAGCGCCCACGTTGGGTTTTTCCTGGTTGACGATCTCGTCGGTCAGTTTACGGCCGGGAAGCAGAATCTTGTCCGCCAGGAAGCGCACCACCGGCAGAGATATCAGCCCGACGACAAGGTACAGCCACAGATCGGAGAAGGTCTCGGTCCAGCTGTAGAAATCGCCCATCAGGGCAGAACGAATCACATTTGACAGGGCCAGAATGGCACCGGCGAAGCCCACCCCCGCGGCCACATTGTCCTTTTCGATATGCTCGTGAATATCATAGGGGGTGATAAGATTGTACACCACGGTCACCAGCAGCATCACGATCTGTCCGATGGCCCAGTAACCGAGGGCCGTAACAATGGAACCGCCTTCACCGGACACGGCGGCAAAGATGATCAGACCGGTGCCGATGCTGACAGCGGCTTCCACCACTGCGGTTCCGGCGTTCTGGTCCTCAATGATTTCCTTGCGCGTACTGAATTTGGACAGGATGATTTTATCGCAGATAAAGAGTGAAATATTCAGAAGGATGATGGACAGCAGACCGTAAATCAGGATATCGTAGAGATCCATGATGATTTCCATCGACGGGCCCGACAGCGCGCCGCCGATGGCGATGACCATCCCGGAGAAATAACCGGCATGGGAGATGGCAAATGCCAGATTGTCTTTCTCAACCAGCTCCGAACCCACGTTGATATCCCGATGGAACAGGCTGTAAATCAATTTACCCACTGCAAACAAAACAAAACTGGCGGCCAGATAAAAAATAAGCGTTAAAATGGTATCCAATGTCATGATTTTACTCACTGTTAAATGGTTATGAATCGGGGTTTCACGGATCCTATTTCCCGAATCCGCCGCTGCGGGAGCGCAGGCTGGATGAGGATGAACGTCCCGTGGACCGGCTGACACGATTGTTTACTTTGGATTTGAAAGTGGATGTCTTGGATTTGACGGTACTCACTTTCCGCTGGAAGGCGGATGTCCGTTTGGTGGAATTTGAGTAGCCGGATGTGCCGTACAGTTTTTTTCCGCCGCTGGTGGCGGGACCGTAGTAGCTGCGCCGTCCGTAGTAATTCCGGCGGTAGTCATTGTAGTCGTTTTGAAAGATGCTGCCGCCCACCAGATTGAACATGGCATTCATGAACATGAACTGTCCGTAAAATTCCCAGAACGAAGTGCCGTCATTCCGCTGCGTCCAGCGGCCGTATTTTTCATTGCCGACGTAGTTGGAATATCCAGGCGGGGAGGGCGTTTTGACAATTTTGCCGTCCTCGGTTTTGGCCACCAGTTCCATGCCCACATTGTCCATGTTGGCTTTGAAGAAGGGTTCACTTACCGGCTGCCAGTCCTGCAGCTCTTCCCGGGGTTCTCCGTCTTTTTCCGTTATCACTTTGTACTGATGAAAGTATTTTTTTACGGCAACGCCTTTGACGTCCATATCCCACAGAATCACGGAATAGACTGGTTCGGAATCGTATTTCCGGATATACTGATCAATGGGGGATTCAATGATTTTGCCGGCGCATCCGGACAAGACCAGCATCACTGATATTAATAAAAGCTGTTTCATTTTGCTTCTCCAGGCAAGATATTTGAAAACTCATAATCCTGTACGATTTTTCCGGCACCGGCATCAAAGGATTCTTCGCCCCACTGCTCCACGGACAGCACTTCGCCGTCCTTCCCTTTATAATCCCAGCTGATGAATTCCTGCCAGTCCTTCTTTCCGGCTTCCTGAAAATAGCCCGGATTTTCCGACTGACGGCGGTAGGTCCGGCCTTCAAATTCCAGGGTTTTGGGTGGGACTTCCTTTTCCGCCACATGGCTGATGACATCCGGCGACAGCTCGGGAACTCCGATTTTACGCGTGAGGGTCAGCACCAGTTCGTCATCAACCTCAAAATGCAGATAGCGGATTTCATCATGACAGCGCAGTTGGACTTCCCTGGTAAAAAAATTATCGCCCCAATCATATTGATACTCCCGGGTCACTTCCCAGGTTTTTAAATCATATTCCACCAGAAATCCCTTTTTCAGATCGGTGATCTGCATATTGGTGGGATCATAATCCAGTTTCTTTTTCTTAAAAAAATTGAAGGCCATGGTTGCTCCGGAAAATAATACGGGGGATGATGGACACCCCCCGGAATTTAAATTACTTATTTAATTTGGCTTTCAGATCCGCAAGCAGCAGGTCGCCGGACGAATCGGATTCACCCAGTGCGGAATCAATCTGATCTTCCAGCTTGCCGGTAATGCCTTCCAGCTCCCCGTATGCCTGAGCCAGGGATTCGTCTTCATCCACTTTTTGCTTCATGCGTTCCAGCATATTCACGGTACTGCTGGAGTCAACGGTGGACAGCTGTTTGTTGATTTTTTTCATGGCGCCGGCGGTTTTGGCCCGGGCTTTCAGGGTGATAAGTTCATTTTCATGATCGGAGATCATCCGTTTCAGTTTTTCAACCTGGGTGGTGAGCTTGCCCACCATGGCATTCTGGGCTTCAGAATTGGTTTTTGCCTCACCGGCCTTGCGCATGGCATCTTCTTTTTTAACCAGAGCTTCTTTGGCGAGTGATTCCGCCTGCTCTATGGGCATGGCGCCGCTTTCGGCTTTCTGAAGCAGCAGCATGGCCTTCTTTTCCCAGTCCTGCCCCTGGCTGAGGAGACGGTTCTTGTCCCGTTCCATACCGATGGCCTGTGCTTTCACCTGCGCCAGTGCCTGCATGGTTTCGGACAGATCTTTTTTCAGATCCCGAATACCCTGTTCTGTCATTTTGATCGGGTCTTCAATTTTATCTACCAGACTGTGTGCTTCTGACTGTCCCACTTTAAACATCCGTGAAAAAATATTCATGATCTTTCCTCCCTACTTACAGAATTCAATCAGTTCGCTGCCGAACTCCACCATTGCCAGTGACAGTGCGGTCAGGGTGCCTTTAACCTCATTTTGATCGAGATTATCCACCTCCAGAGTATCCCGAAAGAGCAGCCGGTTCGCATCTGCATCCAGAGCAAATGCGCCGTGCACCAGCTCACGGTTGATCTGCAGCAGTCGTTTATACACATCCGTGGTGTCGTTACTGATTTCACCGATGTACTGTTCGAAAATAAGCAGAGGATCTTCGCAGTCAATCACCAACTGATTGATGCCCTGTTCTTCATCTGTGATCACCACCAGCTGTTCGTCTGCGTCTTCATGCTGGATGGCAAATCCCAGATTAATCAGGTAGGATTTAACCAAGTCAAATTTGTTCTCCATGGATACTCCCGTTTATGCTTAAGGAAAGGTTGTCTATGATACAGTTAAACAGATGTCCTTTACATCCGATTTGATGGGTTCCCATGCAGTTCCGGGACTCAGCGGCAAATCGAAGTGGTGAACTGCCTGAATTCAATGCCGGGATACATCTGTACCGATCCTGTTTTATCCCATGGGACCCATTGGATAAATTTACAGGTCCAATACAGTATTCCGGAAGCTATAATATCTGAGTCTGACGCGTGCCTGCGATACTTTTTACAGGTTTGTCAATAGGGTCTGTTTTACCGTCTTCACACAGCAAGACAAGCACTGCCGGTTTCAGTTGTCCCGGAATATTCGAGTGACACAGGATTTGGGAAGTTGGCGGCAAGGTGAATTGGGTGAGCAGTGAAATGGTGAAATGGTGTAATGGTAAACTGGTTGAAAAGGTAAGTTGTTAACATTTCTCACTTGAAAAATGGTGTATAACTAATTGATATATAATATAATAG
>CAZGNZ010000036.1:0-48099 GCA_964527215.1 uncultured bacterium
AACACTGTCCGAAAGGTTGCCGGAATGGGTGTCCGAATAAACCGGAATTACCAATTTCAACCTCATTTATTGACAAAAGGTGATAATAATGATGATGGTATACTAGATATACTTGATATCGTGATCACTATTAATATAATCCTCGAGACTCATTCACCATATTATGTTGCACAAGAGTGGACGTCTGATTATAACGATGATGGTGTGACAGATGCATTAGACCAAGTAGCTTTGGTCAGCTGCGTTGTTGATAATAACTGTCTATATCGAGATACTGGAACAAATGGAAACTACTTTCTATATGTAGGAGAACCTTTGAGTCTGGCTCGAGGTTCTGGTGAGAACTGGGATATAGCCATATCCTCAGATATACCAATAGGTGCAGTACAATTTGAACTCTATTATGATGATTCGATTGAATCCCTTCAAGATATTGTGATTAGCACTGATATCTCTTTCATGGAATTCGAATACAATGATATTGATGGAAGGGTTTTAATACTCATATATTCGAATGAAGGTTATGAAATACCAAGCGGGTCGCATGCCCTTCTTGAACTTGTATTTGATGGACTAACAAGAGAGGTAGGGGCCAACTCACCATTTGATGTACGTAATGTTGTTGTTTCCGATGAAAGTGGAAATGCTGTAACATCTATGGAAAACTCTGAGCTTACATCGCCGTCAGAATATAGTATAACAGCATTATATCCAAATCCTTTTAACCCAGTTCAGAATATTAAATTTAGTATTCCTGAGAACTCCTCAATCTCGCTAACAATATATGACTTGAATGGACGCGTTGTGGATCAATTGATTCAAAATGATTTTTACCCAACTGGATCATATACTTTCAAATGGGAGGCGAACAATCTCTCCTCTGGGATTTACTTTGTAACATTGGAATCTGAGTCATTTCGCGTTAGTCGTAAGACAATTCTAACTAAATAATTATATATTATTAGCTTAGTGCACAAGCAGGTCCTAGTGTCATGTCACGTTTGTAGTGTCGTTATATAAGATGTAAATTATCTTCATCAATTTGTTGGAGATATTAGGTCAAGTCTTTTTTGTGTGTAAAAACTCCACAGGGCTAACCCATCTTAAGCAATTCGACCCGGATTTCCACTATTTTCTGTCAATGGGCACTTCAAATTAGGCCGGTTGTGGGCACTTCAAAATGGGCCACCAACCTTTAATCTAAATTAATCTGTTTTCTGATTATTCTCAATATCTTTTACTCCTATTTTTATTTTCAGATTCTTCAGCCGGTAACTTTTCACAGTAATTTTCAAATAGTGTATATTTTCCAGAAAGCGGTCCAGAACTGCTGAGGTTACAGCATTATCACCAAGGATAGCTCCCCAGTCCTCAATAGGACGTTTGGTAGCAATGATTGTAGATCCAACTTGATAGCGTCTATGGATGATTTCCAGTAGGCTATCTGTAGATATCCTTCCATACACGTACAACGGAGGATATCAGTTTAAACGACCAAGAAAGAAAAACAGGAGACTAACAATGCACCAAATCAAACAGATAATAACGCTTCATCAGGAATCAGATCTGTCCACCCGGAAGATCAGCCTGGCACTGATCATACCCATTAACACAATATCTGATTAAATAAGACGCTTTCAAACCAGCGGCCTTACCTTAATCCATCTGGATAAACTTACCGAACAGGAGATCAGAAACCGTCTGTCTGGTCATCTGGAAAATCCGATCACGCTCGGACACCTATTCCGGAAAGTTTCGGACAGCGATTCCGATTTGATTCGGACACCTGTTCCGATTTCATTTCGGACAGTTTTTGGTTTTAAATCGGAATAATTTTGAAAAGTCCATTGGCGAATAATTATTCTGCAACCGTCTTCTGTTTCACTTGTAGATATCCTTCCATACACGTACAAAGGAGGATATCAGTTGAAACGACCAAGAAAGAAAAACAGGAGACTAACAATGCACCAAATCAAACAGATAATAACGCTTCATCAGGAATCAGATCTGTCCACCCGGAAGATCAGCCTGGCACTGATCATACCCATTAACACAATATCTGATTAAATAAGACGCTTTCAAACCAGCGGCCTTACCTTAATCCATCTGGATAAACTTACCGAACAGGAGATCAGAAACCGTCTGTTTGGCCATCCACCGGTCAGGAACAACAGCAGGAAGATACAGCCCGATTATGCCAATATCCATAAGGAGCTGAAACAAAAGCATGTCACCCGTCAGCTTCTCTGGGAAGAATACCATGAGCAGCATCCGGAAGGTTATGGCTACTCCCAGTTTTGCGAAAAGTATGCTGTCTGGAAGAAGACTCTGGATATCACAATGAGGCAGGTCCATAAGGCTGGTGAGAAAATGTTTGTAGACTATTCAGGACTGACCGTTGACATCATTAACGCATCCACTGGTGAAATTCAACCGGCACAGATATTTGTAGCCTGTCTGGGAGCCAGCGGATATACGTATGCGGATGCTTATCCAAGTCAGAAAAAAGAAGATTTTGTCAAAGCTCATGTTGATTCATTCGGATTTTTTAAGGGCGTAACGGAGATACTTGTACCGGATAATTTGCGATCAGCTGTCACAAAATCTGATCGTTATGAGCCCCGGATCAATGAGACATATCAGGATATGGCCAGTCATTACGGAGCAGTTGTCATTCCGGCCAGACCCGTTCATCCGAAAGACAAGGCAAAGGTCGAGTTATCCGTAAAGCTGGTTCAGCGATGGATACTTGCCAAGTTAAGGAAACGTCAGTTTTTCAGTATTCAGGAGCTGAGTCAGGCCATAGCCCCATTGCTGATACAGTTAAATCGGAAGAAGATCAGGAAGCTGAATATGAGCCGTGAGGAATTGTATCAGGAGCTTGACCAGCCGGCATTAAAACCACTTCCCAACCAACCGTATGTCTGGCGGGATCATAAAGAATGCCGAGTCAATATTGATTATCACATACAGCTGGAAAAATGCTTTTACAGTGTTCCCTATAAACTGGTTGGTAAGTCCGTTACCATCTGTTTCACCGGTACAGCAGTAGAGATTTATTACAATAACAGACGTGTGGCTGTGCATAACAGAATAACCAGACCCGGCAGTTATTCTACCCTGTCAGAACATATGCCATCAGCCCACCGGGCATACTCCGGGTGGAGTCCTTCACGACTGATCAGCTGGGGGGAGAGCTTTGGTCCGAATACCAGACAATTGATTGAAGAAATCCTGGAGAATCGCCCACACCCGGAAATGGGGTTTCGCAGCTGCATGGGCATACTCAATGCAGCCAGGAAACAGGAATCAATTATTGTAGAAGCAGCCAGCGGTCAGATGCTGTCAATGGGGGTTTATAAGGTCGAACATTTTAAAGCTCTTGTCAAACACAGACCATGGCTTCAGAACCGGCAGCTGACGATTGACATACCGGAAGTGGACCATGACAACGTTCGTGGTAAATCTTACTACGAATAGAAAGGCGGGCAGCAGATGTTAAATCATACACTGGATCAATTATCGGAGTTGAAGCTGCATGGCATTAAATCAGCTGTGCTGGACCGTCACAACCGCCGGATCATACGAATGATGCAGATGTCAAAATTGAAGTACAAACAGGCTTGTCTGAATGATATTGATTATCATACTTCCCGAAATCTGAACCGCGGCATGGTAGGCTCTCTGGCTGAAAACCATTGGATTGAAAACAGACATAATGTGATAATTACCGGACCTACCGGCACCGGGAAGACCTGGCTGGCATGTGCCCTTGCCGTGAATGGTATTGGGGCAGGTCATTCAGCTTTATATGTCCGTGTAAGTCATTTGATGAGTGAGGTATTGCTGGTCCGGACTGACGGATCATATTTAAACTGGCTGAAACGAATCTCCCGCTTTTCAGTGCTCATTCTGGATGATTTTGGATTGTCCTCACTGAGTACACAGCAGGCCCAGGAGCTTCTGGAAGTCATTGAAGAAAGAACCGGCACAGGCAGTTGTATCGTCACCAGTCAGCTGCCGGTCAGGGAGTGGTACTCATATTTTAAAAATCCCACTGTTGCCGATGCCATTATGGATAGGCTGGTTCATAATGCCTACAGGATTGAGTTGAAGGGAGACTCCATGCGGAAAAATAATGCGGTGAAATAGACCTGGTTACGCTAACTACAGTCGCCCTGCGGGCTCCTTCCGTTAGCGTATTAATAAGGAATTGAAAACCAAATAAATTGATAAATTTGCAAAATTATAGAAAATATTTGAAAATCTGCTCGGACACTTGAGCTTAAATTAAAGAAGTGAAAACAGAGGGCGATTAAGGGTGTCCGAAACTTTCCGGAATCACTGTCCGAAGTTGTCGGAATCTGCAGTCATCCACCGGTCAGGAACAACAGCAGGAAGATACAGCCCGATTATGCCAATATCTTAAGGAACTGAAACAAAAGCATGTCACCCGTCAGCTTCTCTGGGAAGAATACCATGAGCGGCATCCATCATCGTCCGGAAAATGCGAAGCATTTTACGCATAGATATTCTCATGAAATATTCGGGTTAGCTCTTATCGAATAGCAATCACACCGTCTCAGCACCCAAAAAATCTTCATATCCGATCAAAGATATCTGCCGGAATTAAATTCTTCAATTTCAATCGCCGCAGATTTCAGATGGTTCGGTGTTGCCGGTCTGTTATAATTTTGATCCCAAGTTCACTGACCGGAAATACCGTACTGATGAATCTCAAACCCGACACCGCCTCCAAAGAACTTGGGAAACTTACCCGGTTATCCCGTCTCCGGCTTACCCCCGATGAGCAGCAGAAACTGCAGTCTGATCTTCAGGAAATCACAGGTTTTTTCAGCCGTATTGATAGATTATCCGATGCGGACGATCATGAAACATCCCCTGAATTGAAGAAAGAAATTGCATCCGTTCCCCCTGAACCTGATACTGGTCCGCGATTCAGTCAGACTGTGCAGGAAAACGCCCCGGAATTCCGGAAGCATACCTTCATTGTACCGGCAGTTATTGACGGATAACAGAAAGCCCGGAACCCGATCAGTATCCAATAAGAAATAATCAAAAATTTGAAGGATTGAACATGGTATCAAAGCAGCCTGCCAAATGGATTTTTGTTCTGGGCGGAGTATTATCCGGACTCGGGAAAGGCATCATATCCGCCTCACTGGGATATCTGCTGAAAAGCCGCGAACTGAAGGTGACCATCCAGAAACTGGACCCATATCTGAATATTGATCCGGGTACCATGAATCCCTATCAGCACGGGGAAGTGTTCGTGCTGGATGACGGGTCGGAAACGGATCTCGATCTGGGTCATTATGAACGGTTTATCAACCTGTCGCTCAGCGAGATAAACACCACCTCCGCCGGCCGGGTGTACTGGAATGTGCTGAAGCGGGAACGGCACGGTGACTACCTGGGTGACACGATTCAGGTGATTCCCCATATCACCAACGAGATTATCCGGCGGATCAAAGGTGTGAACCAGCGTCGGCAGTATGATGTGGTCATTACGGAAGTAGGCGGTACGGTGGGTGATATCGAGGGGCAGCCGTTCATGGAGGCCATCCGTCAGTTCCGCCTGAATGTGGGCTGGGAGAATTCGCTTATTATCCATCTGACGCTGCTGCCGTTTATCCACGCCGCGGGTGAGATGAAAACCAAACCCACCCAGCACAGTGTTCAGCGGCTGCGTGAAATCGGTCTTCAGCCGGATATGCTGGTGTGCCGGACTGAGGAAAATCATCATCTGACCCCCAAACTGAAAAAGAAAATTGGTTTGTTCTGCAATGTGGAAACCAGTCATGTGTTTGAATCTCCGGATGTCAATACGATTTATGAAATCCCGCTGGTGATGCATCGGCAGGGATTTGACAACGCGGTTGCCCAACGTTTGAAAATTGACAGTGATCTCCAGCCGCACAACGATATTGAGTATTTGGAAGAATTTATACGGGTGTACAAAGACCCCGCCAGGAAAATTGAAATTGCCATCTGCGGGAAGTACAACAGTCTGCATGATGCCTACAAAAGCATTCTGGAGGCGTTTATTCATGCCGGCGTGGAAAACAATGCCCGGGTGAATGTGAAATGGGTGGATACGGAGCTGCTGGAAACGCAGCAGGATTTCGAATCGCAGTTCAAAGATGTACATGGTATTTTGATTCCCGGCGGGTTTGGAGACCGGGGCATTGAAGGGAAAATCCTCTCTGCCCGCTATGCCCGGGAACACATGATTCCGTTTTTCGGAATCTGCCTTGGTCTGCAGTGTGCCGTCATTGACTTTGCCCGGAATGTCTGCGGGATTGAGCAGGCAAACAGTGCAGAGTTTTTAGATTCAGGTGAAGGAGCCCCTGTAATTGACTTAATGGCTGAACAAATTGATGTTACGGAAAAGGGCGCCAGCATGCGGCTGGGCAATTACCCCTGTGAGGTCAAATCCGGTACTCTGGTCAGCCGGGCATACGGAAAACGGGTCATTCATGAGCGTCATCGACACCGTTATGAGGTGAATAACCAGTATCGGGAAAAACTGGCAGATGGCGGACTGATTTACGGGGGGATCAACAAGGATCTGGATCTGGTGGAAATGATCGAGCTGCCGGATCACCCGTGGTATGTCGGTGTGCAGTTTCATCCCGAACTGAAAAGCCGAATTATTCAGGCTCATCCGCTTTTCAGGGATTTTGTGGCAGCGGCAGTCACATACGATCAGCAAAATACAGAGTCTTGAAAATTGGGGACATTGCTGAAACACACATTTTTTCAACCTTGATTCCGAATACTGCATGCAATCACGAACCCGGCTGGACCCCGCTGGTCCGATGAGGGAAACACCATGGAGCCGGTCATCGAAAATTGTGTTGGCAGAATCTTTGCAGAAACGTTTCCCTTTCGCTCATATCCCCAAATCATTGTAAACTACCGTATGCTGGCGGATGAAATTTTAGAACGAATCAGAAAAATCACGATGATTGTGTCAGATGTGGACGGAGTACTGACGGATGGATCCATCCATATTCACAGTGACGGAACCGAGTCAAAGCAGTTTACGGTTGAAGATGCCGCGGGCGCTTCTTTTGCAAGATTGGGGGGATTCGAATTGGCCCTTCTCTCCGCCAGACACTCGGAATCCACTGCGATTCGAGCCCGGGAAATGAAGATTGCGCACTGTATTCAGGGCCGGCTGGACAAACTGGGAGCACTTCGTGAACTTTGCCGCACAACAGATCGGGAAATGCGGCATGTGGCGTATATCGGGGACGGACTGGTGGATCTTCCGGTTCTTGAACGCAGCGGGCTGGCGGTCTCTCCTGCCAACGGGCACCCATTGGTCAAGGAAGCCGTGCATTACATCACTCGCCGGTCCGGCGGAAAAGGGGTGCTTCGTGAAACCGTTGAACTGATCCTGGAACATCAGGGCCGGTTTGACTCGGTAATGAAAAAGATGCGGCGGGAAGTTTATCGCGGATGAGGCGGCTGCCGGTATTTTTTCCCATCCTCGCATTGTTTGCGTTTTTTTTCAGCTGCACATCCACATCTGAACCGCAGCTGACAGGCAAAACCACTGACCAGTTCAAAGATCATGAAATCTGGTCGCCTGAAATAATTATCACTCAGGGGGAGCATATGACCATTCGCTCCCAGGCTGAAAAACTGGTAAAAAATAATAATGAGAATGCGCTGCTCACCGGCAGTGTGGTGACAGATTTTTTCAATGAAAATGGTGAGCATTCCAGTATTCTCTATTCTGATTCGGCCCGGATCAGAGAAAATACCAACAGCTTTGAAGCCATCGGTCATGTAAAGGTTATTTCAGACAGCGGACTCACTCTGCAGACCCGCAAGCTGATCTGGGATAATCGCTATAAACTGGTTATATCCAAAGACAGCGTTATGTTTACTACTGAATCAGAAGATACCCTGTATGGTGTGGGATTTGAATCGGATATGGATTTAAGTCACTGGCGGATTGAAAAACCGACCGGAGTCACAAGCCGGGAATTTAAATAGTGGGAAATTATCAGGTTCTGCACGCTGAACGGCTGGTGAAAACCTACGGGAAGCGGAACGTGGTCAATGGTGTGACCATTGAAGTCAGCCGTGGGGAAGTGGTGGGACTGCTGGGACCAAACGGTGCCGGAAAAACCACAACCTTTTACATGATTACGGGAATGATCAGACCCACTCAGGGGAAGATTTTCCTGGACGAGCGGGAAATCACCCGCCAGCCCATGTACCGCAGGGCACGGTTCGGAGTGGGCTATCTGGCACAGGAGCCGTCGGTGTTCACCAAACTGTCGGTGGAAGACAATCTCAAACTGGTCCTTCAGATGACCCACCTGAATAAAAAACAGCAGAAGCAGCGTCTGGAAGAGCTGCTGGAAGAACTGACGATTGGTCATATTCGAAAAAGCCGGGCAATGACCCTTTCCGGGGGTGAACGGCGGCGGACGGAAATCGCCCGAGCGCTGGTAATGGATCCTGATTTCATCCTGCTAGATGAACCCTTTGCCGGTGTCGATCCGCTGGCGGTTGAAGATATCCAGAGAATTGTCAATAACCTGCGGCAAAAGGATATCGGTGTCCTGATAACGGATCACAATGTTCGGGAAACCCTGACCATCACGGATCGGGCGTACTTGTTGTATGAAGGCATGATTTTGAAGTCGGGTACTGCCCGTGAACTCACGATGGATGAGGAGGCGCGCCGACTGTATTTGGGCAGTAAATTCAGTATGGATTTTGACACAGATGGTTAGAATTGAACAAAGACTTGAGCTGAAACAGCAGCTGACACCCCAGCAGGTGCTGCAGGCCAGCATTCTGCAGCTGAATGTGATCAATCTGGAACAGCGCATACTGGACGAACTGGAGGAAAATCCGGCCCTTGAGATGCTGGAGCTTGAACCTGAAGAATCAGCGACAAGTGAATCCGATCAGGCTGAGGAGAAGGAAGCCAAGGAAAAAGAAACGGAAGAGGCCCAGCCGGAGGAAATTGATCAGAAAACGGAAGAAACGGATTTCGACTGGGAGGAATTGCTTGGGGACCCCGATGAATATGAATTTCGTCAGCGCTATGATGAGGCTGAGGAAACATACCATGCCCCTCTGAAAGCTACCCGCACGTATGCCGAAAAGCTGCTGGACCAGTACAATGATCTCTCTCCGGAAGATTCTGAAATGGAAATTGCGGAAGAGCTGGTTGGGAATATCGATGATGATGGATATCTGACAACAGACGTTATCCTGATTGCGGACCGGTTTGGTGTACCGGAAGATGATGTGCTCAAAATTCTGTTTCAAATCCAGAGGCTTGATCCGCCCGGAATGGGCGCGAGAGATTTAAGGGAATGTCTGCTGGCACAGCTGGAGGTGCAGCGCGATCACAGTTTTGCCAAGGAAATCCTGCGGGATTTTTTTGAGGATTTCGCAAACCACAGATACGAAAAAATCATGAAAGGGCTGAAATGCAGCAAAGAAGAGCTGCGGGAGGCCATGGAAGTGATTTCGCTGCTGAATCCGCGGCCCGGCTCAAGTGTGGTTGAAAATGAGAAGGATTTTGTTATCCCCGATATCATTATGGAACGGGAAAAAGATGCCTGGGCAATATCCATCAATGATACGACCCTGCCCCCTCTGAGAATCAGTCAGCAGTATGTCCGGATGCTTCAGAATTACGGCAATCAGACGGAAGTTCGAAAATTTGTCCACAAAAAACTGGAATCCGGGAAATGGTTCATTGATGCCATTAATCAGCGTCGCCAGACAATGCTGAATGTGATGCAGTCGATTGTACAGCATCAGGATTTATTTTTTCGGGAAGAAGGAAAACGGCAGCTTCGGCCCATGGTTTTAAAGGATATTGCAGAAGATATTCGCATGGATATTTCCACAATCAGCCGGGTGACCAACGGAAAGTATGTTCAGCTTCCATTTGGGATTTATGAGCTGAAAGAGTTTTTCAGCGAAGGAATTGATACCCTGGCCGGAGAAAGAGTTTCCAATACCATTGTCAAGGACCGAATACGAGAGCTGATTCAGGTAGAAGACAAGCAGAAACCGGTGGGGGATGAAGAGTTAACGAAAATATTAAACGGTGAAGGATACATCGTAGCCAGACGGACCGTCTCCAAGTATCGCGAGCAGCTAAAGATACCGGTTGCACGGCTGCGAAAGGAACTGATTTAATGAGTGTCAGATATCACGGAACAACCATCCTCGGGGTGCGGATCGGACGGAAAATCGCCATGGGCGGTGATGGTCAGGTGACCTTTGGTGAAATGCAGATGAAGTCAAAAGCGGTGAAAGTTCGCCGATACGCGGATGGTGCCGTTCTGGCCGGATTTGCCGGTGCCGCCGCCGATGCTATGGCTTTGTTTGAGAAATTTGAAAATAAACTGGATGAAATGCGCGGCAACCTTCAGAAAGCGGTTGTTGATCTCGCCAAGGATTGGCGGACGGACAAAATCCTGCGGGAACTGGATGCCCTGCTGGCCATCATGGATGACCGGCACGCATATATACTGTCAGGGTCCGGGGATGTGATTGAACCGGATGACAGAATACTCAGCATTGGCTCAGGGTCCGGCTATGCGCTGGCCGCAGCACGGGCATTTATAAAATCAGGGGAAAAGGATCCAAAACGAATTGTTCAGGAATCACTGAAAATTACAGCCAATATCTGTATTTACACCAACGACAGCATCACTGTGCTGGATAATCAGGAATCCGATAAGTAACAGACTGCCATTTGTTGTTTTACTGCATAACAAGCCTTCGAATCACCGAGAAAAAGAAAGCTGATGAAAGATTTAACACCCAGAAAAATAGTCAAGGAACTTGATAAATACATTATTGGTCAGGAAAGTGCAAAAAAAGCGGTAGCGATCGCGCTTAGAAACCGCTGGCGCCGGCAGCAGGTTGAACGGCCGCTGCGCGATGAAATTATTCCAAACAACATCATCCTGATCGGATCTACCGGAGTCGGAAAAACCGAAATTTCACGCAGACTGTCTGCTCTCACCGGAGCGTCATTTGTGAAGGTAGAAGCCTCTAAATTCACGGAAGTGGGATACGTTGGACGGGATGTGGAATCCATGATTCGGGATCTGGTGGAAGTATCCGTCAAACAGGTGAAGAACCAGAAGGAAAGAAAGGTCCGGAAAGAGGCCCAGAAGCAGGTAGATGAGCGAATCCTGGACTATCTGTTTCCGTCCAAGAAGGTTGTGGTGAACGATGATGACGCCGCAGACCGGCAGGAGCGGACCAGAGAACGGCTTCGGGAGCGGCTGCTGGCAGGTGAATTTGAACAGCGTCAGATAGAGATAAAGGCGAAGGTTTCTCCTATTCCAGCCATGCAGGTTGTCGGTCCCATGGGGATGGATGAAATGGCCGGAAATCTTCAGGATATGATCAGCAGCATCATGCCAAAGCAAAACAAGGCTCAGCGGATGAAGGTATCGGCCGCACGGGATGTTCTGCTTCAGGAGGAATCTGATAAACTGATTGACATGGATGAAGTCATTCGGATTGCATTGAAAAGGGCTGAGGAAAACGGGATTGTCTTCATTGATGAAATTGATAAAATAGCCGGTGAAGGCAGCGGCAGCGGACCGGATGTTTCCCGTCAGGGTGTTCAGCGCGACATTTTGCCCATTGTGGAAGGATGTACCGTAAGTACAAAATACGGACAGGTGAAAACCGATCATGTTTTGTTTATTGCCGCCGGTGCTTTCCACATGACTAAACCCAGCGATCTGATTCCGGAACTGCAGGGACGTTTTCCAATCAGGGTGGAAATGGACAGTTTGACGGAGGATGATTTTGTGCAGATTCTGACCAAGCCCAAAAATGCGCTTATTAAACAGTATCAGGCACTGTTTCAGGCAGATGAGGTGATGTTGAAATTCCAGCGTCCCGCGATTCGGGAAATCGCCCGGATTTCATCAGACGTCAATGAAAAGATGGAAGACATTGGAGCCCGGCGGCTGCATACGGTTATGACAACGCTGCTGGAAGATTATCTGTTTGACATGCCGGATCTGAAATCAGAAGAAGTGGTGATCACCCGGAATCAGGTTCGCGACAAACTGACTCAGATCATCGAGGATGAAGACTTAAGCCGGTATATCCTGTAATTGGATGAAATCTGTTTTCAATCATTGACTATTGAGCAGATTGTCGGCGTCGTATAAAAAAACTAAACAAAGCACCGGAAAAATATCCGGGTACAAGGAGCTGTGAATGAAAAGAGATTTCCTGCATGTCTCCGATTTTACCGGAGAAGAGATTTGGGAAACACTGGAACTGGCCAAATCCATCAAGGCAAGGATTAAGTCCCAAAATAACTATCATCCCTTTTCGGGATTATCCATGGCAATGATATTTGCCAAACCCTCGGCAAGAACCCGGGTTTCGTTTGAAACGGGCTTTTTCAGACTGGGAGGTCATGCGCTTTACCTCGGACCGAACGATATTGGAATTGGAAAACGTGAATCCGTTGCAGACATCGCCAGAGTACTGAGCCGCTACAATGATATTATCATGGCCCGGCTGTTTGAACACAGGCATATCATGGAACTTGCAGAATATGCTGATGTGCCGGTGGTAAACGGATTGACTGATTTCAACCACCCATGTCAGATTATGGCGGATATTCTGACAGTTTATGAGCATCGAGGTCATCTGGATGATTTGAAGATTACCTATGTGGGTGACGGTAACAATATCGTTCACTCCTGGCTGGAGCTGGCAATGCGGATTCCCTTTCATTTTACCATTGCCTGTCCTGACGGTTATTCGCCTGATCCGGATATGCTGAAAGCAGCGGAAGATGCGGGGCTTTCTACTGTTGAACTGAGTCATGAACCTCAAAAAGCAGTCAAAGATGCTGATGTTATTTATACGGATGTATGGGCATCCATGGGGCAGAAGGAAGAAGCAGAAGAAAGAAGACGGCGCTTTCAGGATTTTCAGGTTAATGCTGACTTAATGGCCTGCACAGGCAAAAACACATATTTTATGCACTGCCTGCCGGCTGAACGCGGGGTAGAGGTAACGGATGAAGTGTGTGATGCTGAGTATTCCATCATTTTTGATGAAGCGGAAAACCGAATGCATGCCCAGAATGCGGTCATGGTTAAAATCATGAAGGAGAGCGGTCGGATCTAGTCGCATTTAACAACCCGCATCGCTAGGGCGAGGGTGCGGTCCGAGGGCTGTACATGGTCTGAAATGCGGTGGAAATTATTGCGGTGCTCAGCAGAAATCGCAAACAGCGAAAAAGGGCAGTCCGAGTCTTGAAACCGGTTATCTTTGATGCGCGGCAGTCTTTAATGGCTGCCGTATCCGTGCTTGGCTGGATCATCCGCTGTTACAGAAGATTGAGAAATGAACCATCAGCTGACTGACAGCTCATCTGAAGACAGTCAGCGGATTGTTTTGATATATTGCGGCTGCCAAGGATGCTTCGAAAAATGAGACTCTCTGTCAATTCAATCCCTGCAATCAGCCGTGTACAGCGGAATGCTGTCAGATACCGGGCATGTTCCGTGGGCAGGGTTTCCGACACAGCCTTGCTGAGCGTTGCATCCTGTCCGACTGAAGAATTTCTGTTTTTATTTAGAAAATACATTGTTTGGTGAGTTTCGAATTTGTATTCCGCGGGATCATATGCCGCTGATCGAAGATTGAGTTCCGATCGGTTTTCATGGTGCAATCGTAAATCCTGCTGTTACGTATTATTTTTCCCGAATCGCGCCTGATTTTTGAATTGTCAGCGTTCCAGGAATGCAAAAAAAAATCACAATCTCCCCATCCGGTTCACGCAAAGAAGCAACTTTGATCTAACTCAAGCACAATAAAAGGGATAAATCGTACAGGCTCTTCGAATTGCATAGTGATAATTGCCATTTTTATTTTGCATTGTCTGACGGAACGTTTTAATTTATTACGACCCACAAGCGTGTCATTATATTCGTAAAGATCGGATTATATTCAATCTTAACTAAAATTTTGAAAAACAACACAATTAACAAATACGCAAACTTGACTCAATATCTAACAAAAGGAGCAGCAAATGTGTAAACGCGTGTATGCTATAGTTGCTATGGTTACGGTTATCTCGTTCGGGTTTGCTCAGATGTTCGATCCCCAGATCGATTTCAACCTGAGCAATGATACCGAATATCATGATGCTGACCTGACCTTTACAGTAACACAGGTTGATCAGGAATATGAGATAAATTCCTTTTCAATCACTCCGTCATACCCCGGATTTGATCTTTCAAATCTTGAAGACGGTACTGTAATTGGAACGGGCAGTGGAGTATTTTATGATGGGCTGGGTGAATTTGATCCGGATACGAACCCCGATTCAAACACGCTCGTTGCTGTTCAGGTCACGTTTAATGAAGGTGCATCAGACCCATCAACCTGGCGTGGTGTATTTGCCATTACTGAATCCAACAACCCGGAATACCCGGTGGATTCTTTCTTTGGCGGGATGGAAATCGATATTGCCACAGGCGAAATGACAATTCAGTATATCGGAGACGGTGATGAAGATGATATTACTCTTGGCTATTCATCTTCCCTGACGCTGACGGGAATCTGGATGAATCAAGGTCCGGGGACAGTTGATTTTACCGCTGATTTTGTCAATAATACGCCTGGTGAAACCGATACCGACTTCCAGTCAATCACCATTAATGCCGGAAACTTCGATCCGCAGGCAGATTTAATGCTTGGGAACTATACTGAATATGTTCCTGCCGATTTTATTTTTGAAATCTCACAGGGCGGAGATGAGTTTGAAGTCAATGTGATTGAAATTGGTTTTGCTCCAAGCAATTTTTCCTGCACAGGGCTTGCAGACGGAGCCGTCATCGGATCGGGCGTTTTTGAGAATCTTGATTTTGAAACGGTGGATGTAGAAGTGACATTTGATGAATCCACTTCAACTCCCTCATTGGGTATCTGCAATGGAATTGTAACCATTACTGCGTCGGAACTGGATGAATATCCAGTCGGAGAAAGCTACGGTGGTATCTCCATTGATAATACCGGTGGTCTGATTACGGTGCAGTATATTGGCGGGGATGATGATATTATCACAGCCGGATACACTTCCATGCTGACACTGAATGACAACATCTGGACCAACCCGGCTGCTTATCAGGATGTCGATGCCGAATTCCATTTTTTCAATACTTTTCCAGGGTATGATGCAATCGCAACAGACAGTGAAGATATTGTTGCTGCCGTATTTTCACCGCAGTTTGCATATGATGCCGGAACAATGGTGGGCGGAGATGTTGTTGATTTCAATTTTGAAGGATCACTGGGTGAAGGTGAAGTCAATATCAGTGGTATTGAAATCGTAACCGGTCCCGGATTTGATTTATCTGCCACTTTGCTGGATCAGGTTATTGCAACTGGCACTGCCACAATCGGTGATGATCCGCTGCCCGTTGAAGTAGTGATTACTGAAAGACTGAGCGATATCAGTATTGAAGGTGTACTGCAGGTGACGGACTCTGGCCTATTCATCGGAAACGTGAATTTCAATTCAGTGACGGGCACAATTTCCATCACGGATATCGATACCGGTGAAGGATATATGACAGAAGGACTGACAATAAATGTTACTATTGACAGTGCCGTTGTCCCATTTACTCTGCCTGCTCCGGGAGAATATGAGATCACGGCCGAATTCCAGTCGGTTCTTCCGGAAGTATCGTCAATCGTCACAGTTGATTTTGATGTAACGGACTGTGCAGGAATTGTTGGAGGCAGCAATGTCACAGATATCATGGGTGCCTGCTGCAGTCAGCTTCATGCATATTATGTTGATTCAGATTCAGACACATACGGATCCGGAGACAGTGTTATGCTGTGTGAAGCACCGGAAGGATATGTAGACCGCGGCGGGGACTGTAATGACGACAACGATGAGATTTACCCTGGGGCGGAAGAAATTTGTGACGGTGAAGACAGCAATTGTGACGGCGTAACTCCTGCTACTGAAATCCAGGACGGCTGCGGTGTCTGGTGCGGTGACAGTGACTGTCTCCGGCCTCAGGCGCAGGATATTACGCTGAGTGCAATCGAAGGTGTTCAGGTTGTATTTGACAATATGGCTCAATATTATCCGCTGCCGGAAGATGCGCCGGATGAAGTTGATGGCCCATATTTCCAGATTCTTACTTCTAATTTCCCCGAAAACATCGTTGATTACATTTATTATGATCACAATACAGATCAACTGTTCCTGACCATTGCTGATGGGTGGGCCAATGATTATTCATTCATGTTCAGAGCCCGGACGATGGATCCGGTCTTGGGAACATGGGTGAACAGTGGTATTCACAGAGTGACTGTAGAAGTTGAATTCCAGGATGATGCACCAGTCGTACGGCAAAACTACTTTTTGTCCGCACCGGAGCATGCTACTGATTTGTATTTTGCAATCACTGCACTGGATGATGGACCGGATAACGAGCTTCTCATAGTAATTGATGATTCCGAACTTCTTGGTTCGGTGGTTGCTGACGGCCGGGCATTTAATGAATATAACTATTCAACAGATGGTGCGTTTGACTATCTGGCTGAGGGAGAAACGGCTTCGGATGTTCTTTCCTATACGGTCTATGATCATAACGGCGGCGAAGGAGCCAATTCCACAGCGGGTGAGGTGACCTTCGTTATTACAGGTGAGAACTCTGCCCCCATTGCAGATGCAATTGCGGTGATTGACAACAACTTCACAGAAGATTTTGAAACTGTGAATATTCCAATCGCTGCTACGGGTGTTTATGATATTGACGGACCCAATAATCAACTCAGATTTATCGGTTTTGCCGCACCATACTTATCTGGAACAGTATCTATTGCACCGACTGGGACTTCACTGGTGTATTCACCCAATGGTGAATTTGAGTATCTTGCTGAAGGCGAACAGGTATCAGATCAAGTGACGGTTATTGTTGCAGATGACCTGGGTGCCGGTGCTACGGTGACATTCGATTTAGATATTGTCATTAATGGTGTAAACGATGCACCGCAGGGTGTTCAGGACGCAGCCGTAATTACTGAAGGCTCAGAGTTTCCCGTTGTTATCGAAGTACTCGCTAATGATACGGATGTTGATAATTTATCTTTCCTGGAGTTGGGAACCACTCCAATCTCACAGGAGGTGATTGATGATGTCGACGGCAGTCTCATCGCGGCACAGCCGGAACTGGACTGTCTCTACAATGGCGACATTGTTGAATGCAACTATGCTCCGGGATTTGAATCTCTCAATCAGGGTGAAGTGGCAGTTGTGGAAATCACATATGCGCTGACAGATGGGATTGATGAATCCTTTGGGACCATCCTGATGGAAGTGAATGGTGTGAACAATGCTCCTATCGCCTTGGGAGAAGTCAATGAAATGGATCCCAATGACATAATAGATTTCGACGGAATTTCATTTGATATGTCAGACAACCTCATTAGCGGTTCAGGACTGACTTGTGAGGAAATGATTGATGCCGGGCAGGTAATTTTCTACAATGCATCTTTCATTCCCGGAAATGCATCCGATGGTACAACCGGTATCAGAGGGGCTGAGATCACCTATGACGGTGCATGCGGATTTACAATAGACTATCCGGATGCTGTGACCATCAATGATATACCTGCATTTGATGCGTTCCTGTTCATGATTGATGATGGTAGTCTTTCATCAAATGTCCGTTTCATGGCATTTGCATTCAGTGAATCCGGATTACGCGAACTCAGAGCTGCACCAATTGCCATGGATCAGGAATTGACAATGCTCGAGGACTATACGCTGGATATCACATTTGTCGGTATGGATATGTCTGTTGACTTTACAGCTGATAATGCACACATCGATATTATGGTACCGCCTTCACATGGCTCCCTTGATGGTGATCCGGTATTGGAAACCACACAGAATTTCCTGGCAACATGGACCGCTTCATACACTCCCGATGAAAATTTCAATGGTGTCGACATAATTGAATACAGGGTGTATAATACGGACAATCTGGATGGTTTTTCTGCAAATGCGACGGTGACTATTACAGTCAATCCGGTAAATGATGCGCCGGTTATGGATGCAATCCTGAGTCAGGAGATTGATGAAGGGATTGAGTTTCTTCTGACTGTCTCTGCAACAGATGTTGATACTGACGATGTACTGACCTATTCTCTGATTCAGGGTATTGGTGCCATGGAAATTAATGGCAGCACCGGGGAAATCAGCGGATTCGTTCCGGATGATGCGGAAATTGGAACCCATTTGATTACAGTTCGAGCTGATGATATAGCCGGAGCATGGGATCAGACACAATTCAATTTAACTGTTAACAATGTGAATGATATTCCTGTGATAATCGGTCAGGTGGCACTTTCAACACCTGAAGAAACCGCAATTACACTTGAACTTGGGGATATAATAGTTACAGATGAAGACGGCAGTTATCCTGACGGATATGTTTTAAATGTCGGTGCCGGTGACAACTATTCCGTAGAGGATCTGACTGTTACACCTGACTTTGAATTCAATGGTGACCTGACAGTGCCAGTGACGGTAAATGACGGTGTTCGCGAAGAAAGTGACCCGTTTGATCTGATAATAACGGTCACTGCTGTGAATGATCTTCCGACCTTCACTCTCAGCACTCCCGACGCTGTTGAAGAAGATGGTGAAAATATCATAATTGACTTCACTCCCATGGATAACGATGACGGCGAAGTCCTGACAGCTGTGGCTGAAGTCAGTAACGAAGTGCTGTTCCCTGAAGGTTCATATTCTATTGATATCACGGAAGATGTTTCAGGTGTACTGAGAACTCTGACACTCGATCCTGCTGATGAACGGTCTGGAACATCCATCGTAATGGTGACTGTTTCCGATGGTGTGAATGATGTTGTGAAACAGGTTGAAGTTACAGTTACCGAAGTGAATGATCCGCCGGTTCTGGCCGAAATCGGAAATCAGATCATGTCTGAGGATACAGAATTAACCATCCTGCTGGATGCAGTTGATCCTGAGGGATCTGACATAGAATATTCAGTCACTGAAGGTATCAACGTAACCGCAAATCTTGTTGACAATCAGCTTACATTTGCCCCGGATGAAGATTTCTTTGGAAATGATGTATTTACTGTAACGGTCTCGGACGGTGTCAATATAGATTTTGAAGTCTTTACACTTACTGTGGTTAATGTTAATGATGCGCCCGTAATCACATCAACAGCCGGTCTGGAAGCCTGGACCGAGGTTGAATGGACTTACCAGGTGGTTGTAGATGATCCGGATGCGGAGACCTTGAATTACTCTCTGGAAGGTGCGCCTGAAGGAATGGTGATTGATGAGAACGGTTTAATAACTTGGACACCAGCGCTCGGAACATTGAGCAGTGGATCAGTCACACTTACGGTTGACGACGGAGAGTTTTCTGATATTGAAGTGTTTAATGTTAACAATATCCATCAGGTTGACTGTAACGGTGTTGCAGATGGTACGGCTTTCATTGATGAATGCGGTGACTGTGTCGGCGGCGATACAGGCCTAGATCCCTGTGAACAGGATTGTAATGGTGTTTGGGGCGGTACAGCCTATCTGGACAACTGCGGCATTTGTGTCGGCGGTGACACCGGTCTTGTAGAATGTGAACAGGATTGTAACGGCGAATGGGGAGGCTCTGCTGAAGTAGATGTCTGCGGTGTATGCGCAGGCGGTTCAACGGGCTTGATTCCTGATGCAGATCTTGACTGCAACAATGAATGTTTCGGTACCGCCTTTATTGATGACTGCGGTATTTGTGTTGGCGGCAGCACAGGTTTGGAAGCCTGTACTTGTGTCAGCGGTTTTGGAACCTTCTATGAAGATGCGGACAATGATGGATTGGGTGACCCCGCAGTGTCACAGGAATTTTGTCTGGATGATCCCATCACTGGTTGGGTTGAAAACAGTGATGACCTCTGCCCCAATGATGCACTGAACGATGCGGATGGAGACGGTGTCTGCGGAGATGTTGATATCTGTGAAGGCGGGGACGACAATGATGATAACGATGCTGACGGAATCCCGGATTTCTGCGATGACAACGATGATTTGGACTCCTATCTTGATGTTGATGACAATTGTCCGTTTATCACCAATGAAGATCAGGCTGACTTTGATGGAGATGGCCAAGGTGACGTCTGTGATAATGATGATGATGATGACGGTTCATTAGACATCAATGATGTCTGTCCGTTTGATGCAGACAATGATATAGATGGCGACGGCTTCTGTGCCAATGAAGACAACTGTCCTGATACATATAATCCCGACCAGGCCGACTTTGATTTTGACGGAATAGGGGATGTATGTGATATTCAGACATACGGAACTGTTACAGTAGAATTTGGTGATATTGATAACACTCAACCGGATTTTGCTTACATTGACGTGGATTATGATGCTGATGTGCAGATTCGGTCTTTCAACTTTAACATCGACGGCGTGAATCTTGATGCGGATAACAGTGTTTCCGATATGCCGACATTGAACGTTAATCCGACATACGGGTATGTCATTGGATTCACAGTGGAAGACCAGTTCCTGCCTTCCGGTACCGGAACACTGGTCACGCTGGCTGTGCCGTATGATTATATTGACGGCGTTGAATCCTGCCTGACCAATGTTCATATTACAGCGGCGCCCACTGAACGAAATGTACCTCTCATTATTGTTGGTGAGTGCACCAACATTTACCTGCCTGAACAGGATTGCTGGGGTGACTACAACGGTGACGCATTTTTGGATGATTGCGGAATCTGTTCTGGGGGCAATAGCGGTCATGAAGCAAACAGTGATATTGACGCCTGCGGGCTTTGTCCTGATGATGAATTCTATGGTAATGTTGTAGACGAATTTGGATTTGTCACTGGTGACGCTGCCGACTGTGCAGGTGTCTGTTTCGGTTCAGCGGCTATCGACGATTGCGGTTATTGTGCAGGCGGCACAACTGGCCTGCCCGTAAACTTCGCCGACCAGGGCTGCGGCTGCGATGTGCCCGGACCGGTCGAACATTGTGAAGACTATGACCAGGATGGTCTGGGTGCCGATCCGGAAGTGCATATCATCCAGCCTCATGAATTCTGTCTGGAAATGGGTGATATCCTCACTGATAATACAACCCATGGTCTGGCAACCGGCATATTCATTCCTGATTGTACCGACCCCCATGATGATGGTGAGGCTGATGTGTTCATCACAGATGTGGTAACCACTACTCTGGGTTCCGGTTCACTTGTTCTTGCCTACAACAGTGATGTGCCAATTTACCAGTTCATGATCGAACTTTCAGGAATTACAATCATTGATGTGGCCTCTGCCAATCCTGAATTTGTCGTGAACTATAATGCAACGAGTGGCGAAATTCAGGGATTCTCCTATACCGGCTTTACTCTGCCTCCGGTATTACCTGATGCAGGGTATGGAGAATTATTCTATATTACTTTTGCCTATGATTTCAGTCCCAGCACCACAGCCTGCATATCCGATTACATTGTTTCCGGTGCACCGGCACGTGAACTGTTTGTGTATATCGGTGAATGCGTTGAGATAGCGGAACCGTATGCTGACTGCGCGGGAGTTTACAATGGTGATGCTGTCGAGAACGAATATTTTGAAGATCTGGACAGTGACGGCTTGGGCGGATTGTCACTTGGAATTCACTGTAGTGCTTTCGCAGATCCTGACTGGGTTCTGAATGGTGATGACCTGCATGATGACATCTACTGTGAATCCAACACATTTGACTGCGCGCTTGTATGTGACGGCGAAGCATTTATCGATAATTGTGGCGTCTGCTCCGGCGGCACAACAGGTCATGTTGCCGACAGTGATATTGACTGTGCCGGAGAATGTTTCGGTGAAGCCGTCATTGACGAATGCGGTGTGTGCTGCGACGGTGTGACCGGTGTTGAGTGCTCCTACTATGTCGATTCTTCAGATTTTGGCGGAGCATATGACTGTGCAGGTGATTGCGCCGGTGAAGCGCTGATTGATATTTGCGGAGGCTGCTACGGCGGTAACTCGGGCAACGAAATCTACTATCTTGATCTCGGCTGTGGCTGTAATGTCGACGGACCGGTAAACCATTATTACGATGAAGATATTGACGGATTGGGTGATTTTGAAGGAATTCCAGTAGATTATTGTGTTGAACTCGGTATCGAGACGGATAATACAACATACGAACTTCCGCTGGAAAACTGGGTAACAAACAATGATGATATCTGCCCGCTGGATCCTCAGAATGACCGGGACCATGATAATGTCTGCGGCGATGTAGACAACTGTCCGCTTACACCCAATGAGGATCAGCTGGACAGCGATGGTGACCTTCAGGGTGACGTCTGCGATGAATGTCCGTTCGACGAATTTAATGATGTGGACGGTGATGATATCTGCGGAGACGTTGATAACTGTCCTGAGACTCCAAACCATGATCAGTTTGATGAAGATGGTGATGACATTGGTGACGTCTGCGATGAATGTCCGTTTGATCCGGACAACGATATCGATGAAGACGGATACTGCGCCGATGTTGATAACTGTCCGACAGATTTCAATGACGATCAGCTAGACAGTGATGGGGATCTTATTGGTGATGTTTGCGACGACTGTCCGTTTGATCCTGATAATGATGCGGATTTGGACGGATACTGCGCCGATGTTGATAACTGTCCGGAACTGTATAATGCCAATCAGAGCAACTGGGATGGTGTTGAGCTGACCGGTGAAATCCTGGGTGATGTCTGCGATCCAACACCGTGGGGTGATGTAATTCTGAGTTGGGGAATCATTGAAACTGAAGATGGCGAAGGCAGTGCTGAAATCTATTACGAAAGCAATATTCCTGTTGCCGGATTCCAGTTTGCAATGAGTGGTGCCTATCTCTTGGCAGGAACTTCTCCCTTGGGCGGCTTCGGCGTCAGTGTTGAACCATCCACCGGCGGTGTGGTGGGTATTTCCGTAATTGGCGACACTTACCCGGCCGGAACCGGATTACTGACCACTCTGACATTTGATATTGACGAAACATTCCCGGTGAATGGGGATGTTGAAACGTGTCTTTCTGACTTTGTATTCTCGGAAAGCTTCGGTCTTCCGCTTGGTGTGATCGGACCTGATTGCGAAACACTGGTTGATCCTACTCCCGTCGGAGAAGTTACTTTGAGCTTCGGTGATGTGGATGATACGATTATTGGTGAAACAGGCACAGTCACATTTGAATACGAAACAGATGTTGATCTGTACGGTTTCCAGTTTACAGTTTCCGGAATTGAACTGGTTGCCGGGTCTGCGGATTCAGAAAATCCGAACATCATGTGGGATGTAAATCCTGACAACGGCAATGTTGTTGGTGTTTCATTATCCGGCGATTTCTATCCTGCCGGTTCAGGGTCACTGGTGACTTTTGATTATTACTACGCACCGGATGTCTCAGCATGCTTGTCAGATGCTATCGTTTCCGGTGTTCCTGGCGAAGCGCCGGAAGTAACATTAGGACCTTGTGTTGAGTTTATTGAACCGGAAACGGATTGCTTTGGTGTCTATAATGCACCAACGGATATAGAATTCTATATTGGTGAGGTTGATGAATGCGAAGGTACAATGTCTATCATGTACAACAGTGCATTTGACATGCATGGTTTCTCATTCACAATGGATACCATCACTCCATTAACTGCAATTGACGGTGACCTGGAAGTTTCAATCACTGGGAATACTGTCTATGGATTCACTTATGTTGGGGATGTTATACCTGCAGCAGAAAACGCTGTCCTGGTTACCCTCACATTTGAACCGTTCTCAGGCGGTGTCCCTGTATGCCTGTCCGATCAGATCGCCAGTTATCAGTTTAATCAGATGTGTGTAGACATCATTGACGGCTGTTATGATTTGATGGCTATAGAACAGGACTGCATGGATGAATGGTGCGGTGAAGCGTTTGTGGATGACTGTGGATACTGTGTCGGCGGAAATACCGGACTTGAAGAAAACTTCATGGATCTCGGTTGCGGGTGTGAAGTACCGGGACCGGAAGAATACTGTTTTGACTTCGATGGAGACGGATCCGGGGCACTTGGTGATTGGACTACCTACTGTACAGAAATGGGAACAGAGACGGATAATACAATCTATGAACTTGTTCCTGAAGGATATTTGCTTGACTGTACAGATGCAACAGATGAAGGTGATGTTTACCTGACAATTGACAATGTTGACAACACTGCAATCGGCAGCTCCGGAACATTCAATATTCTTTATGACAGTAATGTTGATATCTATGGAGCTCAGTTTACGATTACGGGTGTAACTGCTCTTTCCGTATTTACAGATAATCCGGATTTCGCTGTTTCAGTTAATCCCGACAATGGTGCTGTTGTTGTAATGTCATTCTCCGGAGCATTCTATGCGGAAGGCATGGGAACTCTGATTACGGTAACGTATGAATACGGCCCCACTGCAGATATTTGCCTTGAAGGTCTGGTGGTTGCCGGATTCCCAGAAACTGTACCGTTTGCGTATGATGTTGCCTGCGTTGAAGCAGTTGAGCCGCCCACGGACTGTAATAACGAATATAATGGTCTGGCAGAAGTAGATGTATGCGGAAACTGCTGGGGCGGCAGCACAGGCATTGACGAACCTGAAGTACCTTTGACCTATTACTATGATTTCGATGGTGATGGTTTGGGTGATCCGAATGAGTCAGATGAATTCTGTCTTGCTGATGTTCCAATTGATTATGTCTCCAACAGTGATGATGACTATCCGTTTGGTTTTGTTGAACTGACCTATGAAAATATTGTCAATGATCTGGATTACACAACCGGATCATTTGAAATATATTATTCAAGTGAAGTTGATCTGTATGGATTCCAGATGAATATCAGCGGCATAGAGGTGTTGTCCGCTGAATCTCCCATTGATGGATTCCAGATCTCAGTTAACAGTGAAAACGGACAGGTAGTCGGTATCTCTTTCAGCGGTACATATTATCCTGAAGGAACTGACCTGATGCTGGCATCATTCACATACACCTTGGCACCGCAAATTGAATCATGTCTTACGGATATCATTTTCAGCGGTGCTCCGGAAGATCCTGCTCCGGATGTAATGGGTGAATGTGCTGAATTCACTGAACCTCCAGTCGATTGCTTCGGTACCTATAATGGTGAAGCGTTTACAGATGACTGTGGCTACTGTGTCGGCGGATTAAGCGGTCTTGATGCAAATTACATGGATCTTGGTTGCGGTTGTGATGCTCCTGCGCCGGTAGAATACTGTTACGACTATGATGGTGACGGTTTTGGCGCTGTTGACAGCGAAATGCTTTACTGCTCAGAAATGGGTGAGACGACAACCGATAACACTATGTACACACTTGTCCCCGAGGACTATGTGCTGGACTGCAGTGATGAATCAGACGAAGGTGATGTCTATTTGTCCATTGAAAACCTTGATAATACTATTATTGGTGAAAGCGGCACATTTAACATCATGTATAACGCAAACATTGATTTATATGGTGCCCAGTTTGTCATTTCCGGGGTAACTGTTGAATCAGTATCTACAGATAATCCGGATTTCATGGCTTCGTTAAATCCTGATAATGGATATGTCTTGCTCATGTCGTTCTCTGGCGGTGTGTATCCGGAAGGTGTGGGTACTCTGCTGAATGTTACATATTCATATGGCCCGACAGCCGATATCTGCATTGTGGACATCATTCCTGCAGGTCCTGCTGGTATTGCTCCAACCGCGCATGAAGTGCCCTGCGTTGAAGCAGTAGAACCGCCAATGGACTGTAACAACGAGTATAACGGCCTTGCAGAGGTGGATGAATGCGGGAATTGCTGGGGCGGTAGCACAGGTATTCTGGAACCCGAATTTCCGATGGTCTATTACTTTGACTTCGATGGTGACGGCTTGGGTGATCCGAATGAATCAGAGATGTTCTGTCTTGCAGAAATTGAACCTGGCTATGTAACCAACAGTGATGATGACCATCCGTTTGGATTTGTTGAACTGACCTATGAAAATATTGTCAATGATTTGGATTACACAACCGGATCATTTGAAATATATTATTCAAGTGAAGTTGATCTGTATGGATTCCAGATGAATATCAGCGGCATAGAGGTGTTGTCCGCTGAATCTCCCATTGATGGATTCCAGATCTCAGTTAACAGTGAAAACGGACAGGTAGTCGGTATCTCTTTCAGCGGTACATATTATCCTGAAGGAACTGACCTGATGCTGGCATCATTCACATACACCTTGGCACCGCAAATTGAATCATGTCTTACGGATATCATTTTCAGCGGTGCTCCGGAAGATCCTGCTCCGGATGTAATGGGTGAATGTGCTGTATTCACTGAACCTCCAGTCGATTGCTACGGTACCTATAATGGTGAAGCGTTTACGGATGACTGTGGTTACTGTGTTGGTGGGCTTAGCGGATTAGAGGCCAACTATATGGATCTTGGCTGTGGCTGTGATGTTCCTGCTCCCATTGAGTACTGTATTGATGTAGATGAAGATGGATTTGGAGCAGTTGGCAGCGAAACAACCTATTGTGCAGAAATGGGGCTGGTAACAGAAAATACGACTGGTGAACTGGTACCTGATGGTTGGGTTGAAGATTGTACAGATGAATATGACGAAGGTGATGTGTATCTGACAATTGATAATATTGACAACACAATCATTGGTACATCAGGAACATTTGACATTCTGTACGACACCAATGTCGATATTTACGGTGCTCAGTTCACGGTCAGCGGTGTCACCGTCCTTTCTGCTACAACAGATAACGCTGATTTCAGTGTTTCTGTTAACCCGGAAAACGGTACAATCGTCCTCTTGTCGCTCACAGGCGGGTTCTATGAAACAGGTGTTGGAACGCTGATGACCGTTACCTATGAATATGGTCCTACTGCGGATATCTGCATTGAAAACATCATACCTGCAGGCTATCCTGGAACTGCACCATTTGCTCATGAGGTAGCATGTGCAGAAGCAGTTGAACCTCCTGTGGATTGTAACAATGAGTACAATGGACTTGCAGAAATCGATGTATGCGGCAACTGTTGGGGCGGCAGTACCGGTATTGATGAGCCTGAAGTGCCGATGACTTACTACTTCGATTATGATGGAGACGGTCTCGGTGATCCAGACGATTCTGAAGAATTCTGTCTTGCAGAGGTTCTGCCTGGTTATGTGACCAACAGCGATGACGAATATCCATTTGGTGAAGTGTATCTCACATATGAGAATATCGCCATTGATCAGGATAGCATGTATGGTACATTTGACATCTACTATTCAAGTGACGTTGATATCTATGGTTTCCAGTTCAATGTCAGCGAGATTGAACTGGTAGAAGCTCTGTCACCGGTTGAAAACTTCAGTATCACGGTTGAAGGCAGCAATGGAAATGTTGTTGGATTGTCATTCACCGGAGACTATTATGAAACTGGTGAAAATCTGCTGCTTGGAAGTTTCACCTATATGCTGGCTCCTGAGGTTACATCATGTATTACGGCCCTGATTATCAGCAGCTCTCCAGGGGATCCTGCACCTGCCGCATTTGCTGAAGATTGTGCATTATTCATGGAACCGGAAGTGGACTGCGCGGATGTCTATAATGGTGAAGCATTTATAGATGATTGCGGTGTATGTTCAGGCGGCACCACAGGGCATGAAGCAAACAGTGACATGGACGACTGCGGTGTGTGCTTTGGGAACAACGAATGCTTTGGCTGTACTGATCCTGAAGCATTGAATTATGATCCTGATGCAACAATAGATGACGGCAGCTGTCAGTATGGCTATGATATTACACTGCATGATGGATCAAACCTGATGAGCTTCTACGGCCTGCCGGAAGACGCTTCTCTCGCAAATGTGCTTGCTCCGCTTGAAGGGAACGCATTTGGTGTGATTGGTGAAGGACAGGCATCTCAGCCGCATCCTTCCTACCCAAGTATCTGGGTTGGTAGTTTGACTGAGTTTGACCTCACAAGCGGCTATTGGCTGAAACTGAATGAATCAACAGTGTTTGAAGTACCTGCAATGATCAACGAAGAGGTCGTAATCTATGACCTCCATGACGGATCCAATCTGATTTCGTACCCGTTCCCAGGATCACAGTCTATCTCGGATGCGCTGCCTGTTGAACTTGATGATATTGTCCTCGGTATCATTGGTGAAGGAACAGCAGCAATACCTCATCCGCTCATTCCTGGTGAATGGATTGGAAGTCTGATAGCGCTTGAAGGCGGTGAAGGTTACTGGATGAAATTGTCTGAAGCAGCAGTATTCAGTTACAACGAACCAGATGCGCTTGTCAAAGCAGAAATGACTGTACAGCAGCCGGTACCGGATGCATTCAGTTATACTCAGTCTTCTGAACAGGCATTCTACTTCGTTGAAGAAGTGAATATTGACGGTGAATCAATGTCTGAAGGTGATCTGATTCTGGTATACAACAATGATGTACTTGTGGGCGCCCGTGTATGGAATGGTTCCGTTATCGATGTTCCAGCGATGGGATATGACGGAGAAAGATACTCTGAAGGGTTCTGCCAGGCGGGTGATGTTCCGCAGTTCAAGGTGTATCAGAGCAGTACCGGTGACATCATCGAATTGGCCGGAGATATCACTGGTTGGTCCAGTAATGGATTGTTCAGTGTTACAAATCTGACCAGCGTTGTGGATGTACCTGAAGTATTCGAATTGCTTTCTGCCTATCCAAATCCATTCAATCCGGTAACAAACGTGAAATATGCACTGCCGGATGAAGCAGAAGTATCGATTACTGTGTATGATATGACCGGACGGATGGTATCAGAACTGGTGAACGAAGTTCAGCCACAGGGATACCACCATATTGCCTGGAACGCATCAGAGCAGGCAAGTGGTATTTATTTCATTCGTGTCACCGTAGGATCAGAAACACAGATCCAAAAAGTGATGCTGGTAAAATAAACCGGCATAATTTGTGAATTTAGTGGAAGGGCCTGGTTTTCTCCAGGCTCTTCTGCTGTTATAGATAAGGAAATGTATGACAAAGAAAATCCCGATTCGGAATTCCTTGATTTGCGCGGCATCGTTAATCATTCTTTCCTGTAATAGTAATCCCAACTCAAGTGAGTTAACAGAGAAGGTTGTTTCACTCGAACAGAAACAGAGTCTGCTCCTGTCACAGTTAACAGCACTTGGTCAAAAGCACGATGATCAAGAGAAAAAACTTAAATCACTTGAAAGCAAAATCACAGCTCTTGAGACCAAGGTTAACACAATAAACACTAACCTGGCCCAAAATACAAAAAAAACCCCTGATCCTAATAAAGTTTATGATATCCCAATTGGGGATTCATTTGTTATGGGGCCGGCTAATGCTAAAGTCACGATTACGGAATGGATGGACTTTCAATGACCGCACTGTTCAAGAGCTATCAGTTTGGTAGAAGAAATTCAGGCAAAGTATCCAGATGACGTAAAAGTTGTTATTAAGAATTTCCCGTTGTCCTCCCATAAACAGGCCCATAAAGCAGCCTTGTATGCTCTTGCAGCAGGGCGGCAGGGTAAATACTATGAGATGTTCAAAAAGATCTTTGAAAACTATCGTGAACTCAGAACAAATGAAGATCTGCCGGTCCAGTATGCAGTTGAACTTGGTCTTGACGTTGATCAGCTGAAAAAAGATATTACCGATCCGCAATTGAATCAGATCATAAGTGATGAAGTTAATCAGTTGCGAAGGACTGGTATGAGGATGGCAGTACCGAAATTCCTTATAAATGGGAAAGAGCCGGGTTCCAGAAGTATTGAAACTTGGTCTGCAATGATCGATGACATTCTAAAAAAATAGGAAACTATTAAACAGACCCTCTGCCGGAGGGTCTGTCATTTTCAGATGTACATAATTTTAATACTGATTCTATTTTGTGGAGTATCCGCTCAGGATCCGCCAGAATTATTTCAGTTTAATCAATCAACACTGCAGGCATTTTATTTTATTCAGTATGCAGAAATAGACGGCTATCAGATTACGTATGATGACTGGATAGGTGCCTTTAATGGGGATATTTGTGTTGGAGCAAGGCAATGGAACGGAGAGTTTACGGATGTTCCCCTGATGGGTGATGATGGTGCCGTTTATACAGAAGGGTATATGCAAACGGGAGATGTGCCCACATTTTATTTCTATGATGCCAGCAGTGGAAACTATTATGAAAGTGTCGCGGTTGGTCAGGCAATACCGCCCTGGGAAAACCAAATCACACCTTTTATTGATTATCTTGACCTGGATGAGTTATTTATTCCGGAAGAGCACCTGCTGATTAACACATATCCTAATCCGTTCAATGATACAATAACGATCGAAATTCAAATTCCTGCCAGCATGAATATTGAGGTAGGGGTGTACAATATCCTAGGTGAGTGTGTAGAAAAGCTTTGTAATCAGGAAGTTCAGCCTGGAAATCTTGAGCTGAACTGGAACACGGTAACCAGCAGTTCAGGCGTATATTTTATTCATATATTTCATGAAATCACAGATGATCAAATAAAAGTAGCAAAGTCTGTTAAGAAAATCACATTATTGAAATAGCCAAAATAGTTTTGGATGGTGAAGTGACTGACATAACCCAAACATTTTCTATCAGAGATTTGGCAGCAATCTGTTTTTGAAAAGAATGGATAACTGCCTAAATTTAACATTCTGTAAAACGATTATTTAACCAATCATGACTTTCTAATGAAGGGCTCCTATGCAGGAATTTGAGCAGCGAGAATTCGAAGACACTCTTGAATTAAAAGACATCATTCGATTATTGAAGAAATACAAAGGGATCATAGCATTTTCCACCATCCTGATTTTATTTATTGCTGCTTATATCACATTTTCAATGGTCCCATCCTACCAGGCCTCCACATTAATACTGATTGAGGAAGAGCAGCAGGATCAGTTTTTTGAATTTGATTTTGGTACCGGTGACAATTACCTGAATGACCAGATACAGATATTGACGAGCAGATCACTTATTGAAAATGTCATTGATTCGCTGTGGCGGTCACCCTTACGCAATAATCTGTATGCTATCAATACAAGAACTTATAGCGCAAAAACAGCTCCAGTTAATGAACTTCTGAAAAAGATATTCTCCCTTGGCTTGTACAATAAGAAGGAACATGTCCCAATTCAAACTGGCGGTCTGGTTCCTGATTCCTTGATGAGACGGTTTTCACAAAGTATGCTTGCAAGACTTGAAGTATCTCTTAAGCGAGAGACCAACGCCATCTCCATTACTTATTCCAGCCCTGATCCCGGAGAAGCGGCATTCATCTCTAATCTTATAGTCCAGATATACATCGCAAATGATCATAACTGGAAAAGCACAGAAATCGTTGAACTTAAAAGTTTTTTAAGTGAGCAGCTCTCTTTCATCACTGATGACCTGACTGAAGCAGAAGACAAGTTGAAAGAATTTCAGGAAACGCAGGAGGTGTATTCAGTTGACGGCAACTCCGAAATTCTGTTGGAGGAACTCACAAAGTATGAATCCAGCTATTATGCCGCACTTGCCGAAGTAAATGTCTATCAGAAACAGCTTGAACAGGTGACAAAACTGTTAAGTGATTCAGAAAAAGAACTCGTTGCGAATGTCTTGAACACTGCAGATCCGAGAATTAAAGAGCTGAGAAGTCAACTGGCAGCTGCAGAAGCGCAGAAAGTTTATTTGCTGGTAGACGCATCAATGGGTGAGAACTCTCCTGCAGTCGTGGAAGTACAAACAAAAATAAACAATCTGCAACTGGAAATCAAAGAAGAAGCCGAGGCATTACTCATTAGTGGAATTCCTCACGAAAATCCTCTCAGTTTTCCACAGGAACTGCAGGACAGGCTGATTGAACTGAATTCACAAATCATTCAATATCAGTCAAGGGCTGATGAATTTGGGATGATGGTTGAACGATTAAAAGGCCAAGTTGTTGACCTTCCTGAAAAAACAGTTACTCTGGCCCGTTTGATACGAAATAAAAAAGTGAAAGAAGAACTTTTCCTGCTTCTAAGTCAAAAACTGGAAGAAACCAGGATAACCGAAGCATCTCAATCTAAACAGATTAGGATAATTGATCGGGCAATCCCACCCAATTCTGCAAAAAAACCAAATAAAAAACTCAATCTTCTGCTGGGGCTTGTATTGGGTTTGGGTGCAGGGATGGGTGTCGCATTTTTGCTTGAATATTCAGATAATACAATCCGATCAATCGATTCCATTCAAAAGTTTGGTGTTTCTGTTATTGGTGTCATCCCCAAGATTGGAGAAAACTACAGAAGGAAAAGAAAAGGCGGATCGAAAAAAAATAAGGAGATAACTTCAAAAGCCAAAAGAAGGAAATCTTCTTCGAGAGGAAATCCACATTTCACTGATCGTCTTGTTTCACATCTGGATCCAAAAAACCCAGTATCCGAGTCATATCGGAGTATTCGAACAAATATTACGTATTCAAAGCCGGACAGTGAAATCAGCAGTTTGCTCGTGACCAGTCCCAGTGCAGGCGAAGGGAAAAGTACTACAGTTGTTAATATTGCTATTACTTTTGCACAGTTAGGGAAACGTACAATACTGGTGGATACGGATCTCAGAAAACCGGTACTGCATAAAATATTCAGCGTTGATCGCGAACCGGGGATATCGAATTATATTGGAGACTCAAAAAAATATTCATTTGAAAATATCATTAATGAGACAGAAATAGAAAACTTGCACATGATCACCAGCGGTAAATTGTTTCCCAATCCGAGCGAACTCATCGGATCTCATCGGATGAAGGAATTGATTTCTGTTCTGAAAGAAAAATATGATATTGTGCTGTTTGATTCGCCGCCGGTTATGCCGGTTACTGACAGTCGTATGCTTTCAAAAGAAACCGATGGCCTTCTCCTTATCGTCAAGTCAGGCCAGACCGAGACCATGGCACTTGAACGAACCGTATCACTGCTGAAATCGGTCAATGCGCCCCTTATCGGCTGTGTACTGAATGGGTTTAGTCATCGTGACAGCTATTATTATTCGGATTACCAGTATTATTACTATTATGAATACTATTATGATTCTGGAGAGGAAGAGTAACAACTTACAAGCAGTTCCAGAATTTCCTGTTTACTGAACTGGTGAGGCACCGGATTTATTTTCCCAAGAAATTATACCCAATTAAAAATGGAGTTATGAATCGATGTTAATTGAACCACATGGCGGCACATTGTGTGAACTGATTGTACCGGAAAACCAAAAAATTGAATGGCAGAAGAAAGCTGTTGATTTTAAGGATTGTACATTAAACCCAAGACAGCTTTGCGATCTTGAACTGCTGATGAATGGGGGCTTTTCTCCGCTTAAAGGATTTTTAAATAAGAACGATTATGAATCAGTTATTGAAAATAATCGTCTTGCAGACGGTACTGTCTGGCCAATACCGATCACTCTTGATGTTTCGGAAAAAATTGCGTCAGATCTGAAGAAAGATTCATATCTTGCGCTGCGTGATGAAGAAGGTGTTTTGCTTGCTGTGCTTGCAGTAGAGGATGTATGGAAACCGGATCTGAATATTGAAGCAATGAAAGTGTTTCAATCAACGGATCCTGCACATCCCGGTGTTGGTTACCTGTTGAGTGATTCTGGATCGGTATATATTGGTGGTGAAATTATTGGAATTGAGTATCCCCGTCACTACGACTACAAACTGCTGAGACAAACCCCATCTGAGCTGAGAGCCCAGTTTGAAAGAATGGGATGGATTAATATTGTTGCATTTCAAACAAGAAATCCCATGCATCGGGCTCATAAGGAAATCACCCTTCGTGCTGCGAAAAAAGTTGGCGGCAATCTGTTGATACACCCTGTCGTTGGAATGACAAAACCAGGAGATGTTGACCATTATACACGTGTTCGCTGTTATCAGAAAATAATGCCCAAATATCCGGCTGGGACTGCTGCCCTGAGTCTTTTGCCCCTTGCAATGCGGATGGGGGGACCACGAGAAGCGCTGTGGCATGCGATCATACGTAAAAATTTTGGATGTACTCATTTTATTGTAGGTAGAGATCACGCCGGTCCTGGTGTTGACAGCAGCGGCAATCCTTATTATGGACCCTATGACGCTCAGGATCTGGTTAAACAATTTGAAGCTGAAATCGGGATAAAAATGGTTCCGTTTCAGATGATGGTGTTTGTAGAAAACAGAGCAGAGTATCAGCCGATTAATGAAATCTCCGAAGGAATAAAAACACTCAATATTTCAGGCACGGAACTCAGACGACGTCTGGCAAACGGACTTGATATTCCGGATTGGTTTACATATTCCGATGTGGTTGAGGAATTGCGCAAAACGTATCCACCAAAGAGCAAGCAGGGATTTACTGTTTTCTTTACCGGTTTGTCAGGATCAGGAAAATCCACAGTTGCAAATGGACTGCTTGTTAAACTGATGGAAACAGGTAAACGCCGCGTTACCCTTCTTGACGGAGATGTTGTCCGGCAGAACCTCTCAAGCGAATTGGGTTTTTCAAAAGAACATCGAGATTTAAATATAAGGCGTATTGGGTTTGTTGCAAGTGAAATTACCAAAAACGGTGGAATTGCCATTTGTGCGCCCATTGCTCCTTATCAAAAGGTTCGGCGTGAAGTTAGGGACTTGGTATCACAAGACGGCGCATTCATTGAGATTTTCGTTTCAACACCACTAGAGGTATGTGAAACCCGTGATCGGAAAGGATTATATTCCAAAGCTCGTCAAGGCATTATTAAAGGGTTTACGGGTATTGATGATCCTTATGAATCACCTCAAAACGCTGAAATTGTACTTGACACTTCAAATATCAGTCCCGAACAGGCTGTTCAGGAAGTTCTCCTATACCTTGAAAAACAGGGATATCTCGGATAATCTGTGTCAACAATTGTTGAAGGGATTTGAAAAAAATGTGGAAATAACCCCGGGTTCTGTCACCGGGGTTTGTCCATATCGCACGCATAATATTCTTCTTATGAATGATACCATTTGCGGTTAATATGAAGCTTAAACAGATGAGGACGGTATGAAAGCTGCTCAGAAAGCAAGTATAAACAAAGAACTGGTTCAAAAGAAAACCATCGCGGTTATGGGATTGGGTTATGTTGGATTACCGCTTGCGGTAGAGTTTGGAAAAAACCAACGAACCATTGGCTTTGATATTAATGCCAGCCGAGTGGGAGAATTAAAAAACGGTCATGACCGAACGCTGGAAGTATCCGACGAAGATCTTCAAACTGCGGTACAGTTGGAATACACAACGCAGCTGGAAAAAATCCGAAATGCTGACATATATATCATTACTGTACCAACACCCATTGACGAAAATAAAAAACCTGATTTAACACCACTTCTTACTGCGACAGCTGCTGTCGGCAAAGTATTGTCCAAAGGGGACTATGTTATATATGAAAGTACAGTGTATCCAGGCTGCACGGAAGAAAAATGTGTTCCCATTCTTGAGGAAGTCAGTGGGCTGAAATTCAATGTTGGATTCTATTGCGGGTACAGCCCTGAGAGAATTAATCCGGGAGACAAAGAGAGGACTTTAACAAAAATACGGAAGGTCACCAGTGGATCTTCCCCTGAAGCATCCATCTTTGTTGATGAATTGTACAAATCCATTATTACTGCAGGGACCTATAAGGCAAGTTCTCTAAAAGTGGCCGAAGCTTCAAAGGCCATTGAAAATGCCCAGCGGGACGTGAACATCGCCTTTGTGAATGAACTGGCCCTAATCTTTGATAAGGTTGGAATCGATACCATTGATGTACTGAAAGCAGCTGGTACAAAATGGAATTTTCTGAATTTCCGACCCGGTCTTGTGGGTGGTCACTGTATTGGTGTTGATCCATACTATCTTGCATTTAAAGCCAACAGCATGGGATATCAGCCGGAACTGATTGATGCCGCTCGCTCAATCAACGACAATATGGGATTTTTTATCTCAAATAAGCTGATTAAGAAAATGATCCTGTCAGGGATGACGATAAAGAGTTCAAACATACTCATCCTCGGATTTACATTCAAGGAAAACTGCCCTGATATCAGGAATACGCGGGTGATTGATATCATTAATGAATTGCTCAGCTTTGGATGTAATATTGATGTTTATGATCCTTGGGCAGATCATAAAGAAGTTAAAGATGAATACGATATTGAAATGTTGTCTGAATTAAAACCTGGTGCTCATAAGAAATATCATGCGATAATTCTAGCCGTGGCACATGATCAGTTCAATGATTTCAAACTTGGCGACTATGGGTATGATAATTCAGTGGTCTTCGATATAAAAGGACTGCTGAACAGTGAGGATGTGATCAGATTATAAAACCTGTTTATTTGTACGGAGTTTGGTGTGCAGTTTATTGATCTAAAAAAACAGTATTCTCAGATAAAAGAAAAGGTAAATCAGCGAATTGACAACGTTCTTGAGCATGGGCAATATGTAATGGGTCCGGAAGTATTCGAGCTGGAAACCAGACTTGCTCAATTTGTCGGCACTAAACACTGCGTTTCATGTTCATCCGGAACTGATGCCTTACTGATACCGCTTATGAGCATGGATATCGGACCGGGTGACGCTGTTATTACCACGCCATTTACTTTTATCGCCACAGCAGAGGTAATAAAACTGGTTGGTGCAACCCCGGTCTTTGTTGATATTGATCCCGCTACATTCAATATCAGGCCGGATTTGGTTGAGCAGGCTGCTTTGGAGATATTGGAATCTCGCCATCTTACCCTTAAAGCTGTTATACCTGTGGATTTGTTTGGACTGCCATGCGATTACCCAGCACTGGAAACTGTTTGTGAGAAATATAACCTGAGGCTGATTGAAGACGCGGCACAGGGGCTCGGTGGATCTCTGGGAAAACGGATGGCCTGCAGTTTCGGGGATGTTTCAGCGACATCTTTTTTTCCAGCAAAACCGCTGGGTTGCTATGGAGACGGAGGAGCGGTATTTACTGACAATTCTGATCTTTATGATGTGATGACCTCAGTCCGAATACATGGGCAGGGGACAAATAAGTATGATAATATTCGGATTGGAATCAACGGCAGAATGGACACTATCCAAGCAGCGATTCTGCTGGAAAAACTGAATATTTTTCCGGAGGAGATAAAATCACGTAACTCCGTTGCCCAGATGTACAACCATTATCTTCAAGGAAAAGTCGTTGTCCCCAATATTTTTGACAATTCTGTTTCAGCCTGGGCCCAATACACGATTTTGTGTGAGGATTCTCATCATCGAAGCTCGATCCAGGAAAAACTCAGGAATAACGGAATACCACCCGCGATCTATTATATTAAACCCATTCACATGCAGGAAGCATTTGCCGACCTGAATTATAAATCGGGAGATTTTCCTGTTGCAGAAGATTTTAGCAGTCGAGTATTGAGTCTGCCGATGCATCCCTATCTGAAAGAAGAAGATATCAAGCATATTTCAGATATTATTTGAGCCTGCAGCAGAAATCTGTCAGACCAATAAAAGATTTTTCCTCGAACATAATTACATCGAATTAATCATAAAAAAGCCGCAGACACCAGCTGCGGCTTTTCCGATAAAACATGTTCAATAAATTCCCGTTCAAAGGGAATCGTCTGATATGTTAATAGCGGTAATACTCCGGTTTAAATGGACCCTTAACCGGTACGCCAAGATACTTCGCCTGTTTTTCCGTCAAATGAGTCAGAGTGACGCCCAGTTTTTTCAGGTGAAGTCTGGCAACCTCTTCATCGAGATGTTTTGGAAGGACATGTACACCATCCCCAAACTCCCTGTTCCAAAGAGCTATTTGAGCCAGAACCTGGTTTGTAAACGATGTCGACATTACAAATGATGGATGTCCCGTCGCATTGCCGAGATTTACCAGTCGTCCTCTCGACAGAAGAATGATGGAATGGCCGTCAGCAAACTGGAAGCGGTCCACCTGGGGTTTAATGCTGAATTCTTTTATGTCTTCATTGTTTAAAAGATATGCCACATCAATTTCATGATCAAAATGTCCAATATTACAAACCACTGCATTGTTCTTCATCTGCTCCATGTGCGCACCCGTAATGACATCGCAGCATCCGGTAGCTGTAACAAAAATATCCGCGCTGTGGGCAATTTCTTCAAGTCTGCAAACTTCAAAGCCTTCCATTGCGGCTTGAAGAGCACTGATGGGATCCACCTCAGTGATGACAACCTTTGATCCGTACCCCTTCATCGATTCAGCGCACCCTTTACCAACATCGCCATATCCGCAGATCACCACGGTTTTCCCGGCCAGCATTATATCTGTTGCGCGTTTTATCCCGTCCGCCAAAGATTCCCGACATCCATACTTATTATCGAACTTTGACTTTGTAACAGAATCATTTACGTTGACGGCAGGAAATGGAAGGCTACCGGCATCCTGAAGATGATACAGACGATGTACTCCGGTTGTGGTCTCTTCAGATACTCCAAAAATATCCTTTATCAGTTCCGGATGTTCCTCAAGCACCACCTTTGTGATATCTCCGCCGTCATCCAGCAGCAGATTTGGACCCAGACCATCTCCAAAATCAAGAGCCCGCTCAATGCACCACCAATATTCTTCCTCAGTTTCACCCTTCCATGCAAAAACCGGAATACCGCTGTCAGCCAACGCTGCTGCAGCATGATCCTGAGTGGAAAAGATGTTGCAGGAGGACCACCGGACATCAGCGCCCAGTTCAACCAGCGTTTCAACCAAAACGGCGGTCTGAATAGTCATGTGAATACAGCCAGATATCCTTGCTCCAGACAATGGTTTCTGGCCCTTGAATTTTTCTCTCAATGCCATCAAACCAGGCATTTCCGGTTCAGCGAGCAGCATTTCTTTTCGACCAAATTCCGCCAGCCGTAAATCGGCAATTTTGTAGTCAGCAGCAACTGTTGTTTTTTCTTTAATCTGATGCATACATTCCTCAGAGGTATTTTTCTAGTTTCGAGACCATATCTATCCGTTCCCACGTAAACTCTGGAATTTCTCTTCCAAAATGCCCATAGGATGCTGTTTTAAGAAATCGTGGTTTTTTTAGGTCCAGATGGCTGATGATCGCGGCAGGCTTCAGCGGGAACACTTCTCTGATAATTTCTGCTAATTTTTGGTTACTGAACTTTGAGGTTCCAAAACTTTTAACAGATAATGATGTGGGCTCTGCCACACCGATGCTGTAGGACAATTGTACTTCGCAGCGGTCAGCAAGTCTGGCTGCAACAATGTTCTTTGCAATATACCGGGCCATATATGTTGCGGATCTGTCCACCTTTGAAGGATCTTTTCCTGAAAATGCACCGCCGCCGTGCGGGGCAAATCCACCGTATGTATCTACAATGATTTTCCGGCCGGTGAGTCCGGTGTCAGCTTCCGGACCGCCAAAAACGAATCTGCCGGTACCATTCACAATGAAATCATCTTCAAATGGAAGCCCACAGTCTGCCAGAACTGGCTTAATGACATTTTCAACAATCTCTTGATGAATGAATTCATGCTCTTTTTTCTCTGACTCAAATCTGCCAAGCATATCATCATGTTGGGTTGCTATTACGGTTTTCAATATTTTAACCGGTTTGTCATCCTTATATTCAACGGATACCTGGCTTTTCCCATCCGGACGCACCCATGGAAGCATTCCGTTTTTGCGAACGTCTGCCAATCTCAAAGTGAGAGCATGAGCCAGCTGTATAGGAATCGGCATAAACTCAGGAGTCTCGTTACAGGCATAACCGAACATCAACCCTTGATCTCCAGCTCCCTGCTCATGATCACCACTGATATTTACTCCCTGGGCAATCTCAGGACTTTGCTCATCAATGGTTATTACTACAGAGGTTCCTTTAAAACTCATGCCAAGCGTGGAATTGATATATCCGATTTTCCTAAGCGTACTCCGGACAACTTTGGCTATATCAACATAAGAATCTGTCGTAACCTCACCAGAAACCAGAACCAGACCGGTTGTTGCAAGCGTTTCGCAAGCAACTCTTGAATCAGGATCTCCGGTTAGAAATGCATCTAGAATAGCATCAGATATTTGATCGCATACTTTATCCGGATGACCTTCGGTGACTGACTCGGAAGTGAAAACAAAACTTCTTTCCATATGAATTTACCTTGCTAATGCAGTGTTGGGACTTAAATTTGTTAAATACGCAAAAAATCAAGCAAAAAATTTACCAAATTTTCATCCAAATCCGGAAAACAAATCCATTTTATATATATTGGAAAAATTTAATTGATTGGTCAGATATATGGAGAAAAGGATTAGGCGAAACCTGTCGAACCGCTGATATCCATGATATCAATCCCCAATTTGCGCGCGGCAAGTTCCCATTTTTGATCATCCGGCAATTGAAATACCAGTTCAGTATTGGCAGGCATGACTAACCAGTCACCATTTTCGAACTCTCTTTCCAGCTGGTTTTCACCCCAACCGGCATACCCCATTGTGAAACGGAAATACTCAGGTCCATTACCGCTGATAATATCGTCTACTATTTTCGGATTGGATGTGAGGGACATTTCCTCGGACAGCTCGAAAGTGCCGTCAACTTTATATCTGTAATCATGCAGGATGAATCCCTGATTGATGCTGACCGGACCGCCAAAGTACACCTGGGGATGAGGATCCGCCTTATCCAACCGTGTTTGCTGAAGTATTTCTCCAACATTGTCAGATGGAATGGGTTTATTTACAATCAACCCCATAGCGCCCTTTTTATCATGTTCACAAATGTAAACCAGGCTTTTCCGAAACATGGCGTCTGTCATGTGAGGCATAGAAATCAGGAAATGATTAGCGAATTTCGTCATAATGGTGCTAGAATTTAAATATGATCGCGCTTAACAATCCTAGTGAAATGTTTTTTCCAATGAGTTTATTCCCGGGCGGTTTGTGAAGCGTCCCAATCGCTTTTTAACCATTATTGATTTAAACGGCAGCGCTGTTGAAAGTCATTTACCCGATCCAGGCAGGCTGAAGGAACTTTTGATCCCGGGAGCCCGTGTCCTGCTGAGGCCGGAACAGTCCAAAAAACGGAAAACGAAATATTCCACCGTTGCAGTCTATTATCAGAACACACTGGTTTCTCTGGACACTCAACTGCCCAATAGATGGCTCCGGCATCTAATCGACAATCAAATTATTAAAAGTCTCATCAAATGGTCTGTGCTTAAACAGGAATATAAACTTGAAAACAGCCGCTTCGATTTCCATTTGAAAAATAACAGTGACAGAATGATTCTGGAAGTAAAGAGTGTAACAATGGTTGAAGACGGAATCGCCCTTTTTCCTGATGCAGTGACTGAGCGCGGACGCCGTCACCTCGAACATCTCACCAGTATGACCAAAAAAGGATTTCAAACCGGTCTACTGTTTGCAGTGCAGCGTGAAGATGCTGGTTCGGTCAGTCCGCACTGGCAGCGTGATCCCCGTTTTTCTCGTTCGCTGCTGGATGCGTTTAAAGCAGGTGTCGAAATATCGGCAATAAAAGGGAAAGTTTATCCCGATAAAATTGTCTATCAGGGTGAACTGCCAGTAATTTTAAAACCGGATTTAATCAGTAAATAGATGAATATTATCAACCAACCCGAAAAAAATTTTGCGTTCAATGCTGTTGTTCTCGCAAGTATGTTCATCCTGAGCGTGACCGTGTTTTCAGGATGTGCCGCCGAAGCACCCGCATCCGGCGGACCCGAAGATCGCACCCCTCCCCGTCTGGAGTCTGTTAGTCCCTCCGGGAATACACTTAAACCGGATGAGTCTGTCGTACTGACTTTTTCAGAACGGATCGATCCGCTGTCTGTGCCGGCATCTGTCAGACTGTATCCGGAATTAAAGACCAGAATCAAATCACGGGGCAATACTGTCATTGTGATTCCGGAAGATTCATGGCCGAATGATTCATTGATCCGGTTTGAAATCAGCCGGGCAATACGCGACTACCGGAGTAACCGGATAGAAGAACCCATTCAGCTGGTATTTTCCACGGGGGCAGAAATCCCGACAGGCAGTATCCGCGGTCAGCTTTTTAACATTGATTTTTCCAGTCAGGCGGAAGCCGGTATCTTTACGTATCCTGTATTTGAAAAAGACACGGTATTCAGAAAAATAGAAGTAGATGCACTTGGCCGGTTTCAGTTTGACAATATTCCAGAAGGAAATTATATCGCTGTTGCAATTGTCGGGGAACTGACAGACCTGTATACCGATATTCAGAAGTATACCTATGGGATGATGACCAGGGAGTTTATTCACGTCTGCGATACTTGTCTGACGGGGTCGGTGGAAATACGCATGTCCCAGCCTGCAGCAAGAGTGGATATCCGGAGCATCGAATTTATTAATCAGGATTTCGCTCAGCTGGTTTTCAGCGACGGCACAGAAGAATTTTATGAAATTCCAAAAAAGAAAATCGAAAGAAGCATCCTGTATCCAACTTCAGAAATCAAACACAGCCCCGGGGATACGGTTACGATCAGACTGACCCGAAACAACCATCTTGAGGAATTCCAATTGCCGGAATATTCCTTCATTCTTCCTTCAATTACTGACAGCATACCTCCAGAGAAAATGAGCCATTCATTTGATGGTGAACATCTCACGGTGGTATTTTCGGAGCCTGTAAAGGAACAAACCGGGCATGGATCAGGATTTTTGCTTGCAGTCGGAATCAAGGACACCACAAGTATGGATGTGGCCTTCGATTTTGTGAATTCTTATACCGTGAAATCCAAGTATTTTGACAATAAAACCAGGAAAATTCAGTTCAGCGGATATGGAATCCTGGATAACTCCGGCAATGCCATGACAGACTCCCTTTTTGAGATCCAGATAGTACGTCCTGAAAAACAAACCCATGCTGCTACAGGAGCACTGCTTGGGAACATTCAGCTCTTCGATGAATCTCCAACCGGTGTGGAAGTCGTTGATATAAGTACAGGTCAAAATTATTTTTCCGTTGTATCGGATCAGATATACCAGTTTCAAAGCCTGCCCCCTGGTCAGTACACAATTTGGGCGTTTGAAATTAAAAATGAATATAAACCGGAAATATATTTCTCCGGTTTATGGAATCCATACCAGAGAGCTGCAAGGTTTTATGAATATCCGGACACTATCGAAGTACGAGCACGGTGGCAGATTGAAGGTATAGATCTGGTAAAGGATGAACTTGAATTGTAACATTGTTCCATAGCAGGAATTTATTCAAATGGTTTTTCTGCGACTCGAATCGGATGAATGATGCATCATTCGTGAAGTTCAAAACCGGGTCGTAATATCAATAAATACAGGGATAGAAAGATGTATCAGGTAATATTGGCAGGCGGTAGCGGAACACGCTTTTGGCCTCAAAGCCGGTCAGACCGGCCGAAACAGTTTCTTAAAATCATGGGTGATCAGTCGATGATCCGTATGACATACAACCGGCTGAGCAGATTCACCAGTCCCCAGGAAATTCTGGTGGTTGCATCTGAACATCTTTGCCGTCAAATACAAGATGAAATCCCCGAAATCCCCAAATACAATTATCTGATTGAGCCCGGAGGCAAGAATACAGCACCCGCTATCGGGCTTGCGGCAATCCATGTAAACGCCAGAGATGCAAACGCCGCAATGGGAGTATATCCGTCTGATCATCTTATCGTTGGAGATGATGTGTTCGAAGATACGATCCGGGCGGCAGATGCCTATCTGAAGGATCATGACGCGCTGATCACAATGGGAGTCACCCCCACCTACCCGGCAACAGGATATGGATATATTCAAATCGATTCGGGAGTCGAGACAGGGAATGAATATCTGTTTCGAGTAAAGACATTTGCAGAAAAACCGCCGCGGGATACCGCTGAAATGTTCATCCAGTCCCAGGAATTCTACTGGAACAGCGGGATGTTTGTATGGCGATCTAAATCCATAATCAACGCAATGAAGCAGTATATGCCGGATTTATACGGTTCACTCAAGGCGATATCAGAATTTGTGGGGACTGACCGCTATGAAACCGTGCTGGATCGGGAGTGGGAACTGGTGCAGCCGGAAAGTATTGACTACGGTGTACTGGAAAAGGCCGAGAATGTCTTTACGATAAAGGCAGATTTTAAATGGAGTGACCTGGGCAGCTGGAAATCTGTGTTTGATTATCTGGAAAAAGACGAACTGCGGAATGTATTCCAGGGAAATATCGTCTCAATTGATACAACGAATTCTCTTGTGATCAGTCCGGACAGATTGACAGCCCTGGTTGGTGTAAAAAACCTGGCCGTAATAAATCTCACAGACGTGACACTGGTGGTTCCAATAAGCATGGCTGAGAAAGTAAAGGATATGGTTGAACTGCTCCGGGAAAAGAAGAAGGCGGAATATCTTTGAAGTCGACAGCTGCATATCAGAATTTCATGGCTCTTGCCGAGCAGCTGGATATCCGGGTTGTGATTGGAAGAGGTGAGTTTGCAGGTGATTTCTGTGTCGTCGGTGAAGACAAGTATATTGTTATAAATAAAAACAAACCGATGGAGCAGAAACTCAGGCGTTTTGCAGTGGCATTCGCGCGGATTGACCTTTCCAGAATGTATGTGAAACCGGCGATTAGGGAAATGATCGAAAATGAACGGGCACGGTCAATTTTCAGTGACAGCGATTAGCTTGATTTAAAATATTTGGTGTAACTAAATTTATACTCTTATTTTGATCTGTAATTAATCATTATGAACTGCATTATTGGAGAATTGACGGGCAGAGTTATTCGCCCAATCCTGTCCGTGGGATTGGGCATGTAGGAATTTTGAGTTTCAGAAATCCGGCGGGATGCGTCGGATTTTTGTTTTTCAAAAGAATCGGAAAGAAAGGATAATGGATGAAAGAATACACCACTGACCATATTGTTAACATCGCATTATGTGGTCATGCAACAACCGGTAAAACTGTGCTGGGAGAAGCCATGCAGTACAATGCCGGACTGATCAACAGGATGGGTTCAATTGATGACGGCAATACGGTTTCAGACTATCGTGATTATGAAATTGCCCGCGGCCATTCTATTACTTCAACACTGCTTAGCTATGAATGGCTTGAAAAGAAATTTAATATTATTGATGCACCCGGATTTTTGGATTTCCAGGGTGAAGTAAAAGCCGCGCTTCGGGTCGCTGATTTTGCGGCAGTTGTCGTCAGTTCTACCAATGGTATTGAAGTTGGTACAGAAATCGTGTGGGACTATTCAACAAAGGATTTCAATGTGCCTCGAATGATTATTATTAATCAGATGGATCGGGAAAATGCTGATTTTGACAAAGTGCTGGATCAGCTGAAAGAACGGTTTGGATCAAAAATATTTCCGCTGATGCTTCCGGTGAATCATGGTGAAAGCTTTAACCAGACTGCAGACGTTATCCGCAGGGAAATATACACATATGAAACTGACGGCTCAGGAAAATACAAGGAACAGCCCGCTGAGGGTGAATGGGGCGACCGCCTGGAAGAACTGCATGGTGAACTGATTGAACTGGTTGCTGAATCCGATGATGAGCTGCTGGAGCTGTTCTTTGAACAGGGTGAGTTGACCGAAGAACAGTTTAAGGGCGGTATTCACGGCGCTCTGCTGTCTGGCGGTTTGATACCAGTATTCTGCAGTGCTTCAAAAAATAATATCGGTGTTCGTCGCATCATGGATATTCTGGCAAAATATTCTCCGACTGCTGCAGATTTTCCACAGGTAAAAGGGACCAAACCCGGCAGCGATGAAGAGATTAATTTTGATGGCAGTGTTGACGGACCGACTGCCGCATACGTATTTAAAACGGTCTCTGAGTCTCATATTGGAGAAATGTCGTTTTTCCGTGTGTACTCCGGTGCAATTAATTCCGGTGACGATCTGTCAAATACCGTGAAAAGCAGCACTGAAAGAATGCGGCAGCTGTATTATGTCAATGGAAGCACCCGGAAAGATGCCAGCAGGCTGGTGACCGGCGATATTGGCGCAGCCCTGAAGCTGAAAAACACACACACCGGTGATTCATTTGCCAGTTCAAATAAACCCATTCTTCTGGAACCAATGAATTTGCCAAAACCCAATATTCGCATGGCCATTTACCCGAAATCTCGGGGTGATGAAGACAAAATGTCGGAAGGCCTCACCACGATGCATCTGGAAGATCCCACGTTTATTTATGAAGTTGATCCGGAACTGAAACAGACAATTATTGCGGGTCAGGGTGAAATGCATCTGGAAACCACTCTGGAGCGACTGAAGAAACGATTTAATGTAGAACTGGAAATGGTGGCCCCGAAGATTCCATATCGTGAAACCATCACCGGGAAATCGGATGGAAAATATCGCCATAAGAAACAGTCCGGCGGTGCCGGTCAGTTTGCGGAAGTATGGATGCGGGTTGAGCCTTTGGAACGGGGTTCCGGAGTTGAATTTACCAATTCGCTGGTAGGACAGAATGTTGACCGTGTATTTGTCCCCTCCGTTGAAAAAGGGGTGAATGCTGTCTGCAAAGAAGGTATTATGGCCGGCTGTCATGTGGTGGATCTGAAGGTGGATTTCTATGATGGGAAAATGCATCCCGTGGATTCCAATGACATGTCATTCCAGATTGCCGGGAAAAACGCCTTCAAGGATTGTTTTATAGCCGCAAAACCCAAGCTGCTGGAACCCATTTACAAGCTGAATGTGAAAGTTCCGGATGCCGCGATGGGTGATGTTATGGGCGATATCTCACAGCGCCGCGGAAAAGTTCTGGGGATGGACTCCGACGGGCAGTTCCAGATAATTTCCGCTGAAGTACCGCTTGCCAATCTGCATGATTACTCTGCTGCCATTCGTTCAATCACTCAGGGACGGGGTGTCTTCCAGCAGGAGTTCTCCCACTATGAGGACCTGCCAGCCAGCGAAGCAGATAAAGTCATAGCAGCCTACAAAGCTGAAAAAGAACAGGGCTAAGCCTTTTGTTTGATCATTTATGGGCACCTTGGCGCATGGAATATATCCGTGCGCCAAAGCCTGAATCCGACGATTGCATCCTCTGCGGGAAAATTCAAAATCCTGATGATGAAGACAGTCTGGTGGTCCATCGCGGAAAAACCTGTTTTGTCGTCATGAATCTGTATCCCTATAACAACGGGCACGTTATGGTGGTGCCCTATGAACATTGCTCCCAATTTGAAAACCTTCCATTGGAAACCCAGCTGGAAATGATGAAGCTGACTTCGCATACGATGGAAATCATGCGCGATGTCATGAAAGCAGAGGGATTCAATTTCGGGGCTAATTTTGGTCAGGTAGCAGGAGCAGGGATTGAAGAGCATCTCCATTTTCACATCGTGCCCCGCTGGAACGGCGATACCAATTTCATGCCAGTGTTGAGTCACACAAAAGTTCAGGTGGACGGGCTTCGGGAAACGCGAAAACTGCTGGCAAAAGAGTTTCAGAAAAAATAAATATTTATTTTTTCATAAAATTGATGCGCTATAAATTTACTGGCTTTGACAATAGCTGTTTTAGCACACATGATCCGGTATAGCTCAGTCGGTTAGAGCAGTGGACTGTTAATCCACGTGTCCCTGGTTCGAGTCCAGGTACCGGAGCAGAATCCCCGCGTAAGTGGGGATTTCATTTTCGCGGGATCAACCGTCCCCCTAAAAAGGGAGAAGCTCGGTCGGTTAGAGTCCGTCGTCTGACGGATTAATCCACGTGTCCCTGGTTCTCCAGAGTCCGTCCATTGAGGGAGAAGATCCGTCCACTGACGGACAAGGACCGTCCCATGACGGTGAGTCCAGGGTCCGGAGCAAAATCCCCGCGTAAGTGGGGATTTCATTTTCGCGGGATCATCCGTTTCCTTTAAAAAGGGGGAAGCTCAGTCGGTTAGAGTCCGTCGGCTGACGGATTCATCCAC
>CAZGNZ010000037.1:0-45485 GCA_964527215.1 uncultured bacterium
CGTTGATCTGAAAAAACGAAATTAACTGATTATTGCCATTTGGCACAATAGAAGGGTGTGGTGGGGGTTTGGGATGGATGAACCTGGGAAATTCTGAAAACGGTCCCCCAAGGCACCTGTCAAACAGCGACTCTTAGCCCGGATATTTCATGAGACTTCGTAATGAGATGATGAAAATGATTGATTCTACAAGGCATATGAAGAAAAATGAGTGAAATCGTACTGGACAGTACGTTGAGAACATTTTTCGAGTATAACGCTGTAGAATTGAACAGATCCATCATCGGAATAGATTTCTCGTGAAATATTCGGGTTAGTCCCCATTCCGGGGCCGGGACAATCTGAAAAATCCACCCTCCCTGAACCACAATTCCCCGAATTACACCTTTGTAATCCTGGAAGCTCCGAATGTGCGTCTTCCCATCCATAACGATCCCCGCGGTTTGCTCAATGTGTATAAACATCCCCCATTCATCATTGATGAATTTCAGCGTTTACCGAATCTCACCCGCTATTTACAGGAATACGCCGAAGAACACCATACAATGGGGCAGCTGCTTCCTGCCGAATCCCGGCAATTCCAAATCGGTGAACCGGTATCAAACTCCATCGCAGGACAAGCTGCTCAACTGCAGAGCAAAGACTGTCCAGCGTCACTGGAGCGAAGGAACCAGGTCAAACAGCGTTAATACAACCTGTGGAGGTGCTCAAATTCATCTTGTCTGATTTATACCAATAAACTCATCCTCCAATAGACCCGCAAGCTCAGATACCATTGGTTATTGGCTGCAGAAAAAGGGATAAAAATCGGTGAGGGTACTCAATACCTCTTTCTGATAATCACCGGAATCAGTTAAATTCAGATTAATTTATTTTTTGGAGTATCCATGAAGTATTCACCAATTATAGTATCACTGTTTTCTCTGGTGTTTTCGACCGTAATAAATATCCCCGATGAATACACAACTATCCAGGGAGGCATTGATGATGGGAGTTTCCGACTTCAGCCTGGGAGGCCGTGCATTGATGCAGGCAGTCCGGATTCACCCTTAGATCCAGACTGTTCACCTGCAGATATTGGAGCATATTATTTCAACCAATGCGGCATTCCAGGTGATATAAATCAGGACATGATTTTGAATGTAATGGATATTGTCGTAATTGTTGAATGTATCGTCACAGGATCCAATGAATGCTATTGTGCAGACATGAATGATGACTGCGATATATCAGTGCTTGACATAGTTCGAATTGTTTTGGACATCTTGGAAGGATGATGTCCGGAGACGGATGAAAAACCCGCCTGCTGGCGGATTATGTAAAACAAGTGTAATTTATTCTGTCAGTCAGGTGAGCAAATCTTGGGCTCAGTATCCTGAAACGGCGGTATTATCTCTTCTGAATATGTCAAGAATGAACACTTTATGAACAGTTTATCTGAAATTTTTGACCTGATCATTATTGGTGCCGGTCCGGCAGGATTGACAGCAGCGATTTTTGCCCGGAACAAGAATTTGAATACTCTGATGTTTGAAGGACTTAAGCCGGGCGGTCAGCTGGCAAATCTGTATCCCAACAAACCGGTTTTCAACTATCCCGGATACGCTCAGATTGAAGCAGGTAAATTAGCGGAAACCATGCTGCAGCAGTCCCGTGACCAGGAAGCGGATCGTATTCTAAACCAGACCGTAACCCATCTGAAGACCGGGCCGGACAATATCCTTCATATTTTTACGGGTGCACAGGTCTATAAATCAAAATCAATGATTCTGGCAGCCGGACTGGGACTGCTGCAGCCGCGGAAACTGGGAATACCGGGAGAAGCCGATGGCGAAGGGCAATCCGTATACTATCACATCAATGATATTGCAGATTGGCAAAACCTGAATGTGGCCGTGATTGGTGGCGGCAACAGTGCTGCCGACAACGCCCTGCTGCTGCATCAGCAGGGCTGCTCCGTCACCCTGATTCACCAACTGCGGAATTTCCAGGCCGATGCGGAATCAATGGATAGAATTGCCCGAAGCAGTATTACTGTACTGACCGAAACAAAAATGCTGTCGGTAAATTCAGAAAATCATGCTGTGACAGAATTGGCACTTCAGCGCAAATCCGATTCCTCCCCTGAATTGCTGCATGTTGACCGCGTACTGATCAATATCGGACTTAAACCGAATCTCGGATTCCTGAATGACTCTCCTGTTAAGGTAGTCCGCAGGAAAGTCCCCGTAACTTCCGAGATGCACACATCCTGCCCCGGTGTTTTCGCCTGTGGAGATCTGGTCGACTATCCCGGGAAAATCCGGTTGATCGTCACCGCCATTGGAGAAGCGGCGACGGCTGTCAACAGTGCAGGAGAACATATTAAGTTATTGGAAAAAGGATCTTTAAAATGAAGTATTCCAAACCTCGGACCGATTTGCTCATTCTTTTTCCCTGGAATTCCCTGGCCAATGCATTGATCAGAAAGTTGAAGGAAGCCCAGATTAATGTGGTTATGATATTCGATGAAGAGCTTCCTCAAATCGAGACACCGGATAATGTCTCCCTGATCCAGTTTGAAAAACACCATGTACTTTTGCCCGGCTCGGTATTGGCAGATGACCTCTTGAATCGAATCCGCACTGTGCTAAACTGCAGCGGCCACGACTATATCAAGATCCAAATCACAGGAAACCAGGAAAAATGGAAATTGGATTCTGCCTCCGGACCTGCACAACGGATTGCATTTGTGGATCAACTGCTGAATCGAATACCGGAAGGAAATGAAATCAACTGGATCAATGTGGTTTACGGCCGGGGTGGAAAAAGCAGTTCTGCTGACGTTTACTGTGACAGTCGGTATGCGGTATCTGGGTTGCATCATGCATTGAATATGAACCCAAGCTTTCGTTCCCTGAAGATCCAGGATCTTTGCCTGACCTATTTGCGTCAGCGGAACAATCCCGGGTGTACGGTTCACTGCCAACAGTGTTCTGCTGAAAAATTCGCCAACGAAGAAATTCCCCTTCAAAACGTTGACGATATCGCCCGTTTTCTTATTCGCCGCAGTCTTGGCTAAGATTCGCCGTCCACATATCAGAATAATTACGAAGTCTCATGAAATATCCGGGCTATCAAACAGGATTTTCATGTGTCGCCGGCATTGGATCAATAACCCTTTCCGCCAGCGGGCGGGGGGTTAATCCGTCTCCTGTCGGACAAGTGTGACGGGGTGAACTCCCTGCTGTCTGCGGTGGGGAACATCATGAATACTCACAGGGAACGCGTCAACCTGCAGGATGCAGAAATAAACAGCCAAAAGCCCGGCACACATCAACCGGGCTTGGGTCAGTATTGGTTTAATTCCTGGATTGCTTCAGAACGGAGAACCACAGCCTGAAACGGAAACCGCTCCCGACTCAGGTCGTCAAATGAATTTCCCCGCCCGTCAGCTGACGGGACGAGGTATTATTAGTGATATAATCATTTTTTATTTCGCCGCCCCACCCATTGCCGGATTTTCAACAAACGGCAGGGTATACACCCCACTGCACGTGTCCTTCAACCGACAAAGTCAATTCCCCGGACGGGGAATGGCTGGTGAGCCGGTGGCTTCAGCCACCGGAGAAAGTGCGCCAGGATTCCGAGTCCTGAAGGGACGCGGACCTCAACAGATGTGTTATTCACAATATTCCGCGCTGTGCCGTCGATTGCGGTACTGTTCTCAAACGGTAACACAGGCAAGGCAGACAAAAGAATACGCGTGTTGTTAATCTGGTAAATGTGCGCCCCGTTTATTGATTCATCAAACAAACGTCGTCCTTTCAGGACTGCGATTATTAATAAATCGTACCGGTGGCTGAAGCCACCGGCTGTCCACCCTGATCCCTGCCGGGATCTCCAATGTTCGCATTATTGTAAATGGGTGGTACAATGGATATCGGCTGTGCTTAAAACGGAAGTTGGAGTTAATGAATTTCCCCGCCCGTCAGCTGGCGGGACGAGGTATCATTAGTGATATAATCATTTTTCATTTCGCCGCCGCGCCAAATGGCGGATTTCCAAAAAACGGCAGGGTATGCACCCCACTGCACGTGTCCTTCAACCGACGAAGTTAATTCCCCGGACGGGGAATGGCTGGTGAGCCGGTGGCTTCAGCCACCGGAGAAAGTGCGCCAGGATTCCGAGTCCTGAAGGGACGCGGACCTCAACAGATGTGTTATTCACAATATTCCGCGCTGTGCCGTCGATTGCGGTACTGTTCTCAAACGGTAACACAGGCAAGGCAGACAAAAGAATACGCGTGTTGTTAATCTGGTAAATGTGCGCCCCGTTTATTGATTCATCAAACAAACGTCGTCCTTTCAGGACTGCGATTATTAATAAATCGTACCGGTGGCTGAAGCCACCGGCTGTCCACCCTGATCCCTGCCGGGATCTTCAATGTTCGCATTATTGTAAATGGGTGGTACAATGGATATCTGCTGTACTTAAAACGGAAGTTGGAGTTAATGAATTTCGCCGCCCCACCCATTGCCGGATTTTCAACAAACAGGGCGGGGAATGCACCCATTTTCACTCGTCAGTCAGGAGACGGATTAAAAATCCGCCCACCGGCGGATTCAATCATTTCACCAGCATCAGCTTCTGCGTCAGTACCCGGTCCGCCGTGACGAGACGGGCAATGTAAACGCCGGAGGCCAGATCTGCAGCATTCCAGTTCATGCCGTACAGTCCGGAGGTCATGTAGGCATTGGAATACAGCGCTTCCACCAGCCTGCCTTTCAAGTCATAAATGTCCAGGCTCACCGGTCCGTCATCAGCCAGACTGAACTCCAGCCGTGTAACCGGGTTGAACGGATTGGGATAAGGACTGCTGAAGCTCACCGATTCCGGCAGAACAGCCGTACCGGCTGCAATTGATCCGAAGGTCAGAAATCCACAGCCAAAACAGTTCTCAGTCAGGTCAGCCGCAAGGTCAATCTCCCTATTTGCAGCGGACTGATACAGCTTCAGCTCAATGGCATCTCCCGGAGTGAATCCCGGCAGCCGGGTATCATACTGGTCCACCCGCTCCCAGGCCGGCAGCAGCACAGGCGCGGATGGATCCGTAATACGAACCGCTCCAACCAGCTTGCCATCGGCAAAGGCCGCCAGTTCATCTCCCACCGCAAGCAGCTGATCATGTTCCGTAATGATCAACGGATAGGAAGTACCCGTGAATGTCGGAGCATAAAAGACCGGTGTTCTTTCCAGGCGGTTTTTCTCGATCCCGGCCAGATTCACAGTCCGGCCCAGGCTGTCTTCGCCCGGGAACTGGTATTCGATGGGGACATCACCGGTCAGGACACTGCGATAGGCCTCACCGGGCCACATCATCTCCATGGTCTGAATGCCCAGCTCAGGAATGAAATACTCACCCTGGTCATTGCTCACCAGCAGGATCTCGTCATGCACATGACCAAACGCATTGTCAGTAAGCATGGGCTGGGAGTGCAGATACGGCATCATATTGTTCATATTGGGATGCATCCACAGAGAATGATTGGGATCGATAGGCGATCCCTGTATCTGAAGCACCAGTGGTTCCGGCTGTTCATGAAAGACCTTGTATCCCAGCTCGGGACTGAAAGCACCGATGTTGTCCACACCAAATACAGGCACATAAAACCCACCCCACTGATCTTCAACCACCAGTACGTCATCACCGAACACGGTTTCGAGCGCAGGATCATCCGGAATGATGTTCAGGGAGATCATATTGATCATGAAGGGCGGCAGGGACAGCGTCTGAGTCACCGTTTCGATCACCTCGATGTTGATGACTGTCAGGTTTTCACCCCAAATCCCTTCGCCCACTGTGACGGTTATCTCAGCAGGGATTTCTGTCTGGTCGGCACTGCGCCAGACTCGGGCAGCAATGGTATTGCCCTCAACATAACCGGAGTACTGGGCACCGCCGAATTCGCAGTAGTCCAGCGAGCCGGTGCTTGAGACAGCCAACTGATCACCGTTCCAGACACCGGATCCAACCAGCAGTTCGCCCTGTTGATTGGAGCAGTCTCCGTAATTGAGCAGGCCCGCATAGTCAAAGAGTCCCACTTCGTCACCGGGCAGCAGACCAATGGCTTCCTCGATCACCACCAGTTGAAAACTGCCCGTCGCAGGAATCTGCACCATGTAGTACTCCGGATCCAGCGGCTGGGGTATGGTGACACAGGCTGCCTGTGACGGATAGGATTCTGAGACCCCGTTATCACTGGTAACCGTGTAACAGTAAGTCGCTTCCGGGTCAACATTGTCATCCCGGTACATGACATTGTCGATGGACTCCGCAATCAGGGAACCGTCACGATAGACGTTGTAAACAGTATTTTCCTGGATTTCATCTCCACAGAGGGCCGGTCCCGGCTGAACATCATAGGCCAGTCCTTCCAGATCACCGATGGTGGCGGCGGTGACTGCCGCACATTCCACTGCAGACCAGTTGACGGACCATTCGAAACGATAGAGCAGTCCGGAACTGCCGGCGGGAATGTAATCCGTGCCGCCCAGCTGTAAGGCCAGCATCGTATCACTGCCCCCGGGAATGATGAGATAATTCAGATCGTAAGCGATCCCGGCGGTTGGATGCTGTAACTGAATGTTCGCACCGGCATCGGAACCCAGAGTCAAAATAAAATTGGAAATATCCATGCTGGTTTCATAACTGATATCCACATAGGATTCGGTGTAATCCGAAATCCACATCCGTACAGCTGAGCCGGTGGAATCAGCGGGTATCGAATCCCAGTGCACATCCGCAAAACCGCTGCCGGCCATGGCCATCACATTCTGCGGAATCGGCAGCTGAGACGGCGGCAGGTAGGTCGTAGCGCAGACCGTTTCAGACAAACCGGATTCAAATCCGCTGTTCAGGCTGGAGACCTGGTAGCAATGGGTCACACCGGGGTTCAGTCCAGAGTCCGTATATTCACTATTTTCCAGATCACCGGCAATCAGGCTCCCGTTGCGATACACATTGTAGGTCAGCGGAATCAGTTCACCGTCCATACAATAGGGAGCTCCGATGGCTGCATCGTAGAAATCCCAGTCGGTATTTGAAAATGCCGCGCTGGTGATATCGAAGCAGAAGTCCGGACCCAATTCCATTTCCCAGGCCAGCTGGATCAGCACCCCGCTGGAGTTGGCGGGAATGATCTCCCCGCCGGGAATGGCCAGGAACGCGCCGTTGTTTGAGGGCAGAATGATGAATCCCGCCTCATAGGCAATCCCGCCGATTCCGTAGTGAAACTGCAAATCCATGGGAGGTGCAGAGGTGATTTCAACACTGAATCCCGTGATATCCGTCTCCGTGCTGAAAGACAGTTCCAGATATTCCGGTGTCACATCAGAGATCCAGATCTCAGTGAGTTCGCGGTTTCCTGACGAACCATCGTAGACCGTGTCCCAGTCCAGGCTGATAAATACGTCACCGCCGGCTGCACTCAGATTCTGGGGTGTATTCGGCTCAGACGGCGAATTGAGCTGGGCACAGACAAAATCAGACTGGTCCGATTCCGTGAACGCCACCGTTGACACGGTGTAGCAGTATTCCTGTCCTTCAGACACCATGGCATCGGTATAGGTCAGGCCGCTGACGCCTTCCGCCAGCAGAAATTCATTTCTGTAAATATTGTAGGTGGTGGTATAAGCAGATTCACCCAGGCAGAAGGGTGAGCCTGTTCCTGCACTGACCGACTCACCGGCGGCACCGGAAATTACAGGATCGGTAAGCGCAAGGCAGAATTCAGAGCCGGGATTGGTTACAAGTTCGATCCTCAGCAGCAGGCCTTCAAATCCAGCCGGAATAATCATCTCCGAATCCTGAAAGGATCCCAGCAGGCGTCCATTGTCCGCGCTGGTGAGTTCCCACCCCAGATCCACCGCCAGTCCTGCCAGCGGTTCACCGAAATTCAGCGCAAAGGTGGAATCCGAAGCGGTGGTCACATCGACCTGATAGCCGTGAACGTCTTCATCGGTTGAGAGATAGATCTCCAGGTAATCATTGTTGAGGTCCTGCAGCCAGAGTCCGGATGCGTATTGATTGCTGTCAAAACCGTCCTCGCTCCAGCTCAGCGTAATCGATTCTGAATCCACCTCCCAGTAGAGAGATGCCGGCGGTCCCGGAAAGGGATAGACGCAGCTGCCGTCCGGAGTGGTCGCCAGAGGATCAAAATTCAATGCATAGCCATCCGTACAGCCCGGATTCTCTTCCCCAAAGAAGAAGGGTTCTCCAAGTGTAACGATCAGAGGTGTGCCATCAACCGCATAGAAGGAGTTATCAGGCAATTCGATCGCAAACTCCCCCGCAACAGGGTTAATGACAATGGGAAGCTGCACCAAAACACCCTCACTGGGCGGTAGGATCAGGCCGTCTATACTAATGCCAACGACATATCCTAATCCATCTGTTATAATCAGAAACCCATATTGTGCTGACAAGCCTCCCAAAGCCTGGAAGTCCAGCGGAGGCATCTCCATGTTGAATTGAGGATCGGCATAGAGGTAGAACTCGAAACTAGATATCGCCTCTTCATTAACCATGTGAATATCCACCACTGCTGAGCATTCAGTAGTGCAGGAGGGATCATCAAGTGTAACATCTGAGACGCGGAGTTCGATCTGAGCAAAGTTCATTGTGCTTATCAGCAGTGCAGCCAGCAAAGATTTTATCGTGTATTTCATCGTTTTATGATTTCTGTAAACTGTTGGTTGATCTGGTTAATTTTGCAGACCCGGTTTTTCAGCAGAAAGCCCGACCCCAATGGGGCCGGGCTTTGACAGTACAGGTCTGTAATGTGTGATGTCCCAGTTTTAATTGTTCATGATGATCTCAGCACCCAGGGCCTGGTCACCGCTGCCCGCAGCGAACCCCTTGGCAAAGACGGTATAGATCATGCCGTCCATGAAATCAATTCCCGGCAGATCCAATACCACCGTGTCGGTTCCCGCCAGGCGAACCTGAAGGTCAATCATCCCTGCCGATACAGGTGCAAAACCGGCAAATTCCTTGAAGGCCACATTGCCGAAAACCACCGTGCCGTCCGTCAGCGTGATGTCAACGGCCGGTGCATCCGGAGACAGGTGCACAAAGCGTACATGGGCAGTGCCCATGGCAGGAGCCGTCATATCATCTTCAAGCAGCAGCGCGGACAGGCTGGCGACCGCATCCACGGCAAACAGCGAGTAGTGCATGCCTTTTGTGAAACCGAGGTCTGCATTGATCACGTTCGTACCGGTACCGGCAACATTGACCTTGATATTTTTCATCGTGGCCAGCACATTCATGTACCCGGTATTCGCCGGGAAGGCAAGATTGGTTCCTGCGGTCATATCGTTCACCAGCAGATCAACGGCCGGTGCATCCGGAGACGCATGGACCACCATGAGCTGAGCAGAACCGTAAGTGGTCAGATCCACAAAATCAGCACCCATGTCATTGTCTACGAATACGCGTGCGGCGAAGTCGTACATATCCATCGCATCCAGCGTACCATGGGCCACCACTGTGTAGACCATGCCGGCCTGGACCATAATGGGGTCAAAGATCACAACTTCTGCCGTGCTGCCAGTGGCAGTGACTGCAAAAGTATAGGTTCCCTCAGGAACGAGCTCATAATCTGCTACATCACCAAAAGCGGCATTGGCGAAAACAGCCGCGCCGTTACCGTCATTGAGCTTGATATCTACCGCCGGTGCATCCGGTGAGAGGTGTGCAAAGCGAATCTTGGCCTGGCCGCTGTCGGGTGTGCGGTCATCCACAGCCACCACCGCCTGAATGGAGCCCAGGTCTCCTGCAGCAATCACCGTGTACTCGGCATCTTCCATCAGTTCCAGGTCGGCATTGATGACAACCGGTTCCATCATTCCATTGGGGGTTACCTGAATGTTGACCATTCCGCTCTCGAGCGCGGCATATCCGGAGGACTCACCGTAGGCCAGATCCATGATGGCCGTCTCGCCGTTCACCCACACGTCCACCGCAGGCGCATCATAACTGGTATGCAGCACACGCACATTGGACATGCCGTTCATGGGGCTTGTCGGACTGGAATCATCATCAGAGCAGGCCACTGCCAGAATGCTGACAGCCATAAGGGTTAAGACGGTTTTTAATTTGAATTTCATTTTACTTTCCTTCTTTTCGATTGAGTTGTCTTTTTCAGTTTAATTGTTGTGGTCACCTGATTACATGGGACCGTTCGTCGCACAGCCAATATTACGACATTGTATAAACATTGTCAAACTATTTTTTATACATTTCTTAATTTTGTTTAACAATTTTTCTGATTATGAGAGAATACAGGCAGATATTGATAATATTTCTTTGACAGTTATTACACATTTGTTTAATATTGGTCCATGGACGAAAAGCGATTCAGCATCAAAACAGTAGCAGACCAGACCGGATTATCCACCCATGTCCTGCGCGTATGGGAGCAGCGTTACAGTCTAATCAAGCCCGCGCGCACGGATTCCAATCAGCGTCAGTATTCCCAGGACGATATCGATTATCTGAAATTGATTGCCCGCGCGCTGCAGTCAGGGTACCGCATCGGTGATATTGCCGATCTTGATCCGGAGGCCGTGGAGCGTCTGATAACCCCTCGGGAGCCGGTGCCTGAAACCGATCCAAGGGGGGAAGAGGATCCGGAATCACTGCCGCTGGACGTCTTTCTTGATGCAATTCGCGAGCTTGACGGATCCAATCTGGAGAAGCTGCTCAGGCATGCTTCCGTGATGTATTCTCCGCTGCAGTTCATCCATCGAATCGTGCTGCCGCTGTTGAACCGCATTGGTGATGAATGGATGACGGGTACGATGCGCATCATGCATGAACATCTGGCGACGAGTGTGATCCGGCCTTTCCTGATCGAATTCCGCAACGCGTTCCGAACGGTCGCCAATGCCCCCGCCTGCGTCATTGCCACTCCGGTGGGACAGGAACATGAAATGGGAGCGCTTATTTCGGGGGTTTTCGCTTCTGCAGCGGGTTGGAGAACGATTTATCTGGGGACTGATCTGCCGGCGGAAGAGATTGCCGCCGCCGCTCACAATACTCGGGCAGCATTAATTCTGTTAAGCATCATCTATCCTTCAGGCGATCCCATGCTCGTAAAGGATCTGGAGAAGCTGGCCTCCCTGTGTCCCGATTCGGTAAGCATCGTGGTCGGCGGCCGGGCAGCCGGCAGCTACCACGCAGCGCTTGAGCGCATCCATGCCCAGGTGGTACCCAGTCTTCAAGATCTGCAGCGAGAACTGTCCAGCCGCTGAACGACAACAGCCGTTTTCAAATCTGCCTTCGCCATTCGCTGATCCACATCATCAGGCAGGGATTAATTCCACTCTGATTGATCAGTGCCGGGTCGATTGATTCGGTGCCCATCCTGACCGGAACCGCATTTTCCATGGCCGGGTCAGACAGAACCCGGGCTGCCGGTCAATGAATTTCCCTGCCCTTCAGCTGACGGGACGGGGTATCATTAGTGATATAATCATTTTCCATTTCCCCGCCATGCCAAATGGCGGATTTTCAACAAGCGGCGGGGAAATTTATCGACGTTGTACCGGACAGTATGACAAGAACCAATATCGAGCGTAATTGAAACAGAATCGAGCAGATCCGTCATCGTCCGGAAAATGCGAAGCAATTTACGCATAGATATTCTCATGAAATATTCGGACTAAAACAGAAAGCCCTCCAGATACCTGCAGGGCTTTCATATTGATTCACTGTAACTGAGATTATTTCAGCAGCATAACTTTCTGTGTTTCCGTATATTCCGGTATAACCAGCTGCACAAAGTAGACACCGGATGCCAAACCGGTCGCATCCCATGTGGCGGTATGACAGCCTGCTGACATTCGATCATTCACCAATTCAGCCACTTCTCCCCCCATGATATCATATATGACCATGGAAACGTTCGAATCATTTGACAATTCAAACCGAATTGTGGTACTCGGATTGAATGGATTGGGGAAAGCCTGATGCATCTCGAATGACTGGGGTATGTCAATATCAATCTCAATACCATTGCCCATCCAATCTGCTGCAATTCCATGTACCACTTCAAGATTACCATCAAATACAAATTCCAGGCTGCCGTTCACATTTGAACCATCCAAACTGACAGCCAGAACACGGTTGTTTTCATGGTAGAATCCCCAGCCTGTACCGATATCATTTGCCGCCATGATTGATATTCCCGGTAGACTCATGGAATTGATTTCATATAGAAACTCTTCCAGTTCAGCCAATCTGGGTGTGTGAATACGGAAACCGGGTAAACGGGATGGCCGATCCGGAAAGACTCAACTTGCATGAATAGTACATATCCTGCACCGTTGCAAATGATATCAATGGCATGACCAGAAGTATGGGAATTAATCTGTTCTTCGATTCTACTGTTGTTTCTCATTGTGAGTGTTTATGTCCCGCCGACTCGTGAAAAATTACAGCTATTCTATCTGATGACAGCGTTCTTTTCCAGAAGGATTCGTTGAAAAAAGATTCCTTCAGGCCAGCCCGGTGAGATCCAGATGCCAACGCAGCATTACCTATGTGACAATAAAAATTGTTGAAATCTGTATACCCATGTGTTTGTGATTATGTTGTCAAATGCCGCTGCCCGGTCAACTCGCGGTGCAGTCTGTCGAATCAATCCAATCAATCGTCGATAATATTTTTGCTTATGTCTAACAGATTTTTACAGGTGTCTGGTCGCTCAATAATTTTTGCACAAGAAATGGAGATCAAAAACGATTGAGATGAAAAATTTGATTTATAAAAAACGTAAAACATTGATCCTCGCTTTGCTGCTTGGAGTTCCAATTGCGGCACAGGAACAATCCTACAGCCTTAAAGACTGCATCAACTATGCTCTGGATCACAGCACAGTCATTGCCAGGGCAGCCAACGAAATCCAAAGCCAGAAATGGTGGTTGGAACAGAATAAGGCCGCACGTTACCCAAACCTGACGCTCTCGGCCAATCAGTCCTTCAGCTCCGTGAATTCATATTCAGAAAATGAACAGGGTTCAGAATGGACTCGAGACAATACCTCAAACTTGAACCTGTCGCTGAATTCGAACTTGACGCTCTATAGCGGGGCCAAGCTGAAAAATGCAATTATCCAGGGTCAAACGAACCTGAAGGCCGCAGAGTCCGATATCCAAACGCAGAAGGACCTGGTCAGTCTTAATGTGTTTTCAGCATACATTGCCGTCATGTTGGCCAAAGAGCAGTTAAAGAATGATGAAGCGGCACTTGAGGTTACGGAACAACAACTGGATCGGGCGACCATTCGTATGGAAACCGGTGTTCTATCCCCCGCGGACTTCTTAAACATGAAATCGCAGGCTGCAATCGATAAAGCGAACCTTACGAACGCGCAGAGTAATCTTCGGACCAGTTTGGTGGCCCTGATGCAGTTGATGAATATGCCGGTCAGCAATACTTTTGATATCGCGGAATCGGATTTCGATACGTTGCTGCTAAATAACGTCGAATCAGATGCAGCCAGGATATATGAAACTGCCCTGGAACTGCAGCCGGGTATCACCACCGCCAAACTGGATTTGCAAAGTGCCGAAACCGGGATTCAGTTGGCAAAAGCGGAGTTTCGACCAGTTGTATCTCTCAACACCAGCTTAAACACCTCATACGGCAACAGCATGTCCGCAATTGACTTCACCAACCAAATTTCAGAGCAGTTAACGCCATCGCTGGGATTAACGCTTTCAATACCCATCTATCAGCGAAAGCAAGCCGAAAACAACATCGTGCAGGCTGAGATAGCTGCTGACAATATGAAGCTTAATCTTGCTGATACGAAGAATAACCTTAGAAAAGCCATTGAGCAGACCTGCGCTGATGCTCAATCAGCACACAGTGCTTATCTCTCAAGTCTGGAACAGCTTGAGGCGCAGCAGGAATCATATCGTTTATCCGATGAGATGTTCGCTCAGGGCATGATGAGTTCCGTTGACTATTTAACTTCAAAAAACAATTTAACCTCTGCGGAATCCGACCTTACACGGGCGAAGTACACCGTCATACTGCAGAACAGAATTGTGAATTATTACATGGGAAGCAAAATACAATGAAGACAAAAAAGAGAATCCTATTTCTGGCTGTGACCGGTATTCTGGCTGCTGGTGCTTTGAGTTTTTATTTACTGGGAAGCTCAAGTTCTGGTTATTTGTTTCAGACAGTCAGTGTGGAAAAGGGTTCCATATGCAATACCATTACCGCAACCGGAACGCTTGAGGCCACGAACACCGTAATTGTGGGTACGCAGGTATCGGGAGTTATTGAAAAACTGTATGTTGATTTCAATTCACTGGTTGAAAAAGGACAGCTGATCGCCGAGTTGGATAAATCAACCTTGATCTCAAGTCTGGAGACCGCTCAGGCTGATTTGGATAAAGCCCAGGCTGAACTGGAGTACCGTACGGCCAATCATATGAGAAGTGAAAACCTTTACGAAAAAGGAATGCTGGCTCAAAGCGACTACGATCTTGCAGTCTATCATTTCAAACTCAGTAGTGCTGGAGTGAAGTCTGCACAGGCAAATGTTGACCGTGCCACCCGGAATTTAGGGTATGCTTCAATTTATTCACCCATTGACGGGATTGTCCTGAACCGGGCCGTGGAGGAAGGACAAACTGTCACTGCCAGTATGAGTACACCTGAGCTTTTTACGATCACCAATGATCTCTCAACCATGCAGGTTGAAGCCAATATCGATGAAGCTGATATCGGTCTGCTGGAATCAGGACAGCGTGTTGAATTTGATGTTGACGCCTTTCCCGGACTGACCTTTGACGGACAGGTCTCAGAAATACGCCTTCAGCCCAACGAGTCATCAAATGTGGTGACATACATTGCCATTATTTCGGTGAGCAATCCGGACCTGAAGCTTAAACCCGGCATGACGGCAAGTATTACTGCCTATATTGAAGAGGCCAATGATGTTTTGCTGGTGGCGCAGAAGGCAACTCGTTTTACCCCAGATAAACAGTCATTGGATGAATACATGCGTCAATTATCAATCGACCAGACTGAAACACCTTCTGATACACCGGATGAGACGAGAGGTGATAACATGCGTGGACCTCATCCTGAAACCATGCAGGAGCTGGACGATTCACATAAAATGGTGTGGATCAAGAACGGTGATGTCATACGATCCATTGTGATTGAGGTGGGCATCGACGACGGTTCGAATATTCAAGTGATTTCAGGATTGGAGGAGGGCAGTACTGTTGTCACCTCCTTTGAAAACACTAGTATCTCTGAATTAGCGGAATTATCCCGGGAGAATGATGAACAAAAAAGTCCATTTGTCCAGGAAGGACGAAGAAGTTCCGGAAACGGCGGCGGACCTGGCGGTCCCCCTCCACATTAATGGGCATTTTAGTCGATTGTAGAATTACAAAAAAAAAGGAATAAAATATGAAGAAAACAGCGATTCTCATTCTGATTATACTTGGTGGTTTAGCCTGCACCCAGATGTCAACACAAGAGAATGCAGGATATGGAGGACGGCAGCACGGGAAAATGGAACCCCTGTCAGATACCCAGAGAACGCAGGTAATCACCGTCCTTGAAAAATACGATCCTGAATCACTCACCATCAAAGATGCTGAAGCAATTACGGAGGCGTTTCGTGCTGCGGGGCTGCGAGGCGGTCCGGAGGTAGATGCTGTTTTAGAGGAAGCTGGTTTTGATCCTGACGAACTGCGCGAATTGGCTCCTCCGCCGGATCGGAATGATGGCAGCAGAAGACCTGACAATCACAGTTCAGTTCTCAAAGAGAACGCTGTCTGGAGCACATATGAATTCAAAAGCTGACAATTCTGCCGCGTATCCCGATGGTTCGCATTTATCTGATTGTACAGGGAACGGCAGAGGGAGATCAATGGCGGGTGAATGGAGAATTGTTCTGGAATTATACCATGCATCTGCCAAAGCAAATCGGACACTTTCCGGTCAGCAGCGGCCTGACCTTGTGGATCCACCCAATCTGGATGGATATGAGACTGCACCAAACTGCGTCTCTTCCGACACAGCCAGGAAAGAACCTGTCCTAAAGGATGTTGACGCATTATTCTTTGCACCGGGTGATAATGCTCAATCAGATAATGAATGAGGGAATGAAAATGGAAAACGATGAGCTGATTGTTATAAAAAACCTGTATAAAAACTATCATGTGGGGGAAGAGACCATAAAAGCTCTCGATGGGATAGACCTGTGTGTCAAAAGAGGAGAATTTTTGGCCATCATGGGTGCCAGCGGTTCCGGGAAGTCTACCATGCTTAACATTCTGGGATGTCTTGATCTGCCCAGTGAAGGTGAATATACCCTGGACGGAGAAAATGTGAAATCCCTCAACAAAAACCAGCTGGCAGATATCCGAAACCAGAAACTGGGATTCGTATTTCAATCCTACAATCTCCTGCCACGCACCTCCGCATTGGAAAATGTGGAACTGCCATTGCTATATAATCCCAAAGTCAGTAATTCAGAACGAAGAGAAAAAGCTGAAGCTGCCCTGATTGCTGTTGGCCTGAAAGAACGAATGAATCATTTATCGAATCAAATGTCGGGCGGACAACAGCAGCGAGTAGCAATTGCCAGGTCGATTGTAAACGATCCGGTGGTCATTTTTGCAGATGAACCAACCGGTAACCTTGATACGCATACCTCCTTTGAAATCATGGCCCTTTTCCAGGAATTGAACGAAAAGGGGATGACCGTCTGCTGTGTAACACATGAACCGGACATTGCCGAGTTTACAAAACGCAATGTGGTATTCCGGGATGGGCGGATAATCAAGGATGAAACCGCCGTTATCAGCCAGAATGCAGCAGAAGCCCTTGAACTGTTAAACACCAGTCATACTGAAATTGAGTATCAGTATGCAAATCATATGAAGAACTAATATGAGATTCATCAATCTGATCAAAATTGCCATCGCAGCAATAAAACGAAATAAAATGCGTTCCTTCTTAACCATGCTCGGCATTGTTATCGGTGTCGCAGCCGTCATTGCCATGCTGGCCATTGGATATGGTTCAAATGCCAGTATCCGCGAGACCATATCCTCAATGGGCACAAACCTCATTAATGTCATGCCTGCAAGTCAGAGTCGCGGCGGTGTACAACAGGGACGTTCATCCTCAGCCACACTTACCGTGGAAGATGTGGCCTACCTGAAGAACAACAGCACGCTGATAGACGCCATATCACCAGAACTTGACGGCAGCGGTCAGATTGTCTATGGCTCCAATAACTGGCCGACACAGATATACAGCGGAAATGAAGATTATTCTTTCATCAAGAAATACGAAGTTGATTCAGGAAGGATCTACACCGCAAAAGAGATCAGCACCGCAGCAAAAGTCTGTTTGATCGGACAAACGATCGTTGAAAACATCTTTGAAGAAGACGAAGATCCCGTTGGTAAAACCATCCGCTTCAACAGTATTCCGTTTAAGATTATCGGCACCTTGAAAGAAAAAGGAGATAATACCTTCGGGCAGGACCAGGATGATATGGTCCTCGCACCGTATACCACAGTGATGAAAAGACTTTTCAGGCAGACGCATTTACGGGCCATTGTCATCTCTGCAAAATCGGAAGATTATATTGAAGAAACCGGTGCTGAAGTGACCGAACTGCTGCGGTTGTCGCATAAACTGGATGAGTCTGAAGATGATGATTTTGAAATCAAAACGCAGGAGGAGCTAATCAGCAATTTTGGTTCCATATCCGAAATGATGCTGGTGCTGCTGGGTTCCATTGCTGCCATTTCATTGGTTGTGGGCGGAATTGGCATAATGAACATCATGTATGTATCGGTTACCGAACGCACGCGTGAAATCGGATTAAGAATGGCTATCGGCGGCAAAGGAAAGGATATTCTGCGTCAGTTCCTGCTTGAAGCCATGCTGCTGAGTATCCTGGGCGGCATCATCGGTGTATTCGCAGGCATTGCTGCATCAGCGGTTGTAGAAAACGTACTGGATTGGCCGGTGTTGATAACAGCTCATTCCATTTCTCTTTCATTCTTATTCTGCACGTTCATAGGCATCTTCTTCGGCTGGTATCCCGCACGAAAGGCTTCCGCACTTAATCCCATTGAAGCATTGAGACATGAATAGCATCGATCTTAATAGTCTATACTGATTCCTGGTAATCACAATAAATTTGCTGCATGGATTCCTCCAAGAACAAGATTGAAAATTGGCTGCCGCACATTGCCGGTATACTGCTTTTTATCATTCTCCCGCTTTTTGTGTTTGACAGAAACAACGATCGGGCAATCTTTTGGATATACAGCTACTACTATCAGCTGTTGTTTATGCTGATCGCATTCTATGTGAACTATCTGATCATTGTACCTCGCTTCTACTTTTCAAGACGAAAAATTCACTACTTTCTCGTCGTTTTCCTGTTTGCCCTTATATTGCTGATTACTCTGCAATACTTTAACGAATTTCTGCCTTCAGACAGTTTTCGACATGCCGGAGATTTTCAAGCCGATAATCCAAGACCTAAAAGCAGGTTTGGTATTCACCCGAAAATGCTTGAAAACTTCTTTTTATTATTGGTTGTACTGGGCTTCAGCAGCGGTATGGCAATTACTCAGCATTTGAGAAAAAATGAGACCAGGCAAAAAGAAATCGAAAAAGCGCGTGTCGATTCAGAATTGGCTTTCTTAAGAAATCAGATCAGCCCGCATTTTTTCTTTAACTCACTGAACAACATTTATGCACTTATTGATGTTGACAGAACAAAGGCACAGAAAGCAGTGGAGAAACTTTCAATGCTCATGCGGTATTTGATCTATGATTCGAATACTGAGGTTGTTGAACTTCAGAAAGAGGTGGATTTTACCTGGAAGTACATTGACTTGATGCGCCTGCGTCTGAGTCCAAAAGTTAAGCTGGAAGTAAATATCGACAAAAATCTCCCTGATGTGGGAATTCCTCCTTTACTGTTAATACCTTTTGTTGAAAACGCATTCAAGCATGGTATCAGTTACAGAGGGAATTCTTTTATAACGATACTTTTGTCGGCAGATGCGGACAATGTGATATTTGAATGCAGGAACAGCATTGCTGCCAGCAATGGATCTAAGAGTATTGAAGGCGGTCTCGGAATAGAGAATATAAAGAAACGGCTGGACTTAATCTACGGAAACACATATCGTCTGACAATTAACCGTACCGATGAAGACTATTTTGTTCTGCTGACTGTCCCGGGTGAGGTGCATGAGAATGCGTAAAATAACCTGTATCGCAATTGATGATGAGCCGCTAGCCTTAGGTTTAATCGTATCTTATATTCAAAAAACACCCTTTCTTGATTTGCTTGCAGAGTTTGACAATCCAATTGATGCTGCCGAATTTTTGCAGGATAACGAGATTCAACTCCTCTTCCTTGATATACAAATGCCCGACCTGACAGGTGTGGAGTTCGCCCGAACGTTAAACGAAGCCTGTAAGGTTATTTTTACTACAGCGTACGATAAATATGCGATAGAGGGCTTCCAGCTTCATGCCCTTGACTATCTGCTTAAGCCGATCAGTTATGAGGTTTTTCTAACTTCCGTTACCCATGTAAAAAAATATTTTGACTTGCTGGAATCTCAATCATCAGATAAACCAATTGCTGCTGATGAAAACTATATGTTTGTCAAAGCCGATTACCAGTTACACCGAATTGAGTATTCTGATATCCTATATCTGGAGGGATTAAAGGATTATATCAAACTCTATACAAAAGGTTTGGCTCAACCGATTGTGTTTCATGCCACGATGAAATCGGCTGAAGAAAAACTTCCATCCGAGCTATTCGTACGCGTACATCGGTCCTATATTGTTTCGCGGGAGAAAATCAAAACGATTGAACGAGACCATATTCTGTTTGGTCATAAACGGATTCCAATCAGTAAACAGTACAAATCTGCTTTTCATGAATTTATCAAAAAGAAATTTTTATAAATTCCATTTGGTCACGAGCTGTTGGAGTAATATGCGAAATAACGAATGAAAGCTTCCTCCCGACAATTATGGTTTTAATGAATTCAAGTTAATATTAGCCAAGAAGTCCCAATGGATTGGGGAAAGCCTGATGCATCTCGAATGACTGAGGTATGTCAATATCAATCTCAATACCATTGCCCAATGAATTTCCCCGCCCGTCAGCTGACGGGACGGAGTATCATTAGTGATATAATCATTTTCCATTTCGCCGCCACGCCAAATGGCGGATTTTCAACAAGCGGGGGGAAATCACCCAGTTACACTTGTCAGTCAGGAGGCGGATCCAATCTGCTGCAATTCCATGTACCACTTCAAGATTACCATCAAATACAAATTCCAGGCTGCCGTTCACATTTGAACCATCTAAACTGACAGCCAGAACACGGTTGGTTTCATGGTAGAATCCCCAGCCTGCCGGGAGAATATTTTCAAAGATCGTGTAGTCGCCGCGTGTCTTCAGATGGAAGCCGGCATGGTGTATCTTATTCTGCATGGTGGCAAAAAGAGCTGGGTTTCTTTTTCTCCATCTTGATAGTCACTGACCAGAGCAAAAATATTGCGGATCATCAGGTAAACGCAGCTTCGCTGGCACGGAATTCCCGGATACGGGTGAGCAGTTCGTCAAAATAATCCACTACGCCGGCATTTCCTTTGAGCCGTTCGTCGTCCATGGTAAAACCCTTGACCGGATATTCGCTGTTCGCTCATTGGCCCATTTTCGGAATTGGCTTCCCCACATGGAGTGAACCCGGAAACCGAAGGCAAAAATCAATTCCAGGTTATTATGATCAATCAGTCGTCCAACCTGTCGATTCCCTTCGGTTTGAACTATTCGATGTTTTCGAAAAGTTGCCTCGGCGTAAGTTCTTCACCTATGTAAATCTCTCTGATGTGGTAGTTTATGGTGTTAAACCCAACCCCGTACAGCTCGGCCATCAATTTCTGGCTGAGTCAGACCGTTTCACCGTCCAGCCGCACCTGAACCAGACTATCCAGCCCTTGTCCTTGATAGACAATCAGTTTGCCTTGTGGCCGCTTATTTCCGCTTTTCCCCAAAGTCCAGCACCTTCGGATACTTTCGAATCACCGCATCCAGCTTGATGAACTCCCGCATCTGCTCGTAAAGAGTATTTCTCATAAGTCTGGTCATTCACCACTTCCCGGCAGTTTCATTCGCTCATCACCGGCCAGCAATGTCATCTGATGAATGGCAATCTTGTTCAGCCGCTCAAGTCGTTCCTGCTGCGGCAGACCTTCGGCAATAAACAGGGCGTTGAGGTTTTCAAGATTGGAGAGGCAGACGAGTTGGGTCACATCGGCTTCGTCTCGCATATTGCCTTTTTTGTCCGGGTTGGCGTCGCGCCACTGGGCGGCGGTTTTTCCGAAAAGAGCCAGATTGAGCACGTCAGCCTCACTGGCATACACGATGGAAGTTTGCTTCTTGTCCAGTTCGGTCGGAATGAGGTGTTGCCGTATGGCATCGGTATGAACGCGGTAGTTGATTTTTGCCAGATTGCGGCGAATGTCCCAACCAAGGGTTTTTCGTTCATCCTCTTTAAGGCGTTGAAATTCCTTGATGAGGTAGAGTTTGAACTCCACCGAAACCCATGAGGCAAATTCAAAAGCAATATCCTTGTGTGCATAGGTGCCGCCGTAACGCCCGGCTTTGGAAATAAGGCCAATGGCACCCGTGCTCTGAATCCACCGCTTCGCTGTCAGGATAAAGCTGTTCAGTCCGGCCTGTTTTCTAATCCCATCGAATTCGATGGGATTGAAATCCGGATTGTTCAGGTGTTCCCATATTCCAAGAAACTCGATAGTATTCCGGTTCCTTAACCAGTTCATGATGATATAGTCAGTCCGTTCACTATCCTTGTATCGAGCGATATCGGTAAGTGAGATATAGTCCTCATCCTTGATGGAGGTAACGGTGACCTCTTTACTTAATACCTTGATTTTAGCCATACCCTTACTCCCCAAATCCTAAAAGTATCAGATTCTTTCGAATCACCGCATCCAGCTCAATTGACTCCCGCATCTGCTCGTAAAGAGTGTCGGAAAGTTCAGCCATTTTTTCTTCAAAGGGAATTCCGTCGTCCGCAATGGCTTCGGCCCCGACATAGCGGCCGGGAGTCAGCACATAGTGATGAGACTTGATATCATCCGAAGCAACGGATTTGCAGAAGCCGGGCTTATCTTCATAGTCACCGTCTTTCGTCTCACCGCGCCACGTTTGGTAGGTCCGGTCGATCAGCTCACTCAGACGAAACATGTCCAGTGCAGGCCGGGCATAATCTTTAGGCAGAACACCTTTGAGTGTCTTGTTATCCAGCTCAATGGCCGTCATTGCCTCATCGATAAACTGGCCGATTTTCGGGTCCTTCGCCGTACCCTGAAGAAAACTCCAACGGGATTTCGCAGGCACCCAGAACACGTTGTCCGCCAGATATTCGTCACGGTCTTCCGGATCAGCATATTCTTCAGCCTGCAATGCTTCGTATTTTTCTAGAAAAGAGTCTGAGATGTATTTCAAAAAAATCAGACCGAGTACCACATGTTTGTACTCAGCAGAGTCCATTGTGCCGCGCAGCTTATCAGCCGCCATCCAATGTTTATCTTCAAATCCGAGATTTGTGCCGGTATTTTTATTACTCATTATAACCTCCAGACTGCTATTAATTCTTTTTCACCGGCATCCTCTGTTCCTGATCTTCTGTTGCTCCTGTTGCTGCACCGCCAGCTTCCACCCATGCATCAACCTGTACTTTTATGAATTTCCTCAGGCGGCCCATTTGTTGAGCGGGCATCCCGTGCATATCGATCCACTTGTAGATGGAATCCTTGCCGATTCCAAGGTATTTGCATATTTCGTCCACTGACAACCAACGATCAACATTTTCTAACATAGGTCGTCTTTCCTTTTGCGACCGTTGATTATGTGATTTGTGCTTTCTGATTTATTGAACATAATAAGAACCTGATATCCGTATGAGTGGGTTAAATCTACATTACGCGAGTCATAAATTCATTACAGATGTTTGCTGATGTAAACTGATTTTACAAGATAACTGTTGATTATATGGGTTTAATACAAAAAACACATTGATGATATTTGTGCTGGCATTTCCATTTATACTTTTAGTCCGGATATTTCATGAGACTTCGTGATGAGATGATGAAAATGTATTGATGCGGAAAAAGCAAAAAATCAACACAATTTAGTGCTGACTAGTAATGAACTACCCCGCGGCAAGCAGCGGGGTATCAAGCCCTCTAAAAGAGGGCTAATTGGTTGGTCTGGTGTAGAACTTCATACTCTGCTTCCATCCCTTGCTCTTTAACATATCTCGAGATTGTGGTTTCATCGCCAAACTTACTCACTGTATTGACGAAATAACCATCTGTCCAGAATTCACCGCCCCATAGAAGTCGCTTCACTTCTGGATGAGTGCGAAATATCTCTCGTGCCGTGATACTCTTGATTATCCTCACCATTTTACTTACACTCAAGGTGGGGATACTCTGTATCAAAAAGTGTACATGATCTTTATCTGTCCCTATCTCTAGAAAATGAATCTCATATCGTTTTGATAACTCCAAGCAAATTTCCCGGAGGGTTGAATCCACCTGATCCGAAAAGACTACATGACCATATTTCGCTGGACATACCAAGTGATATATCAATACCGATACATTGTGTGACTTGTGGATATATCTGCTCTGGGACATACGTTAACTTGTTACCTTTTTCGCCCCAAGGGGCGGGGAACTAACCCCAAAAGTGATGAGAATTGAAAATCCGTCTCCTGACAGATGCTGGAATTATCCCACACGGAATCCCACCGTGCAGCCTGAATCCAGGTCAGGCAGTACCTCTGAACCTGTTGATCAATGATACCCGCAGCAGAAAACGAAATACAGAATATGTGCATTTGAGACTTGATTATGATATGGGGTTAATGCGCATAAACTCACTATATTTAATACACCAATATGATATGTTTTTTCGCTGCTGACGGACACTTCAATACGGCGAAACAGCCATTCACACATCTGCAGAGCTGATCCCAACGATTTGTTTTTCAATAGCCAATGCTCATACTCACTTCTAAGCGGAGACTCCGATGATTACAAGAAAGTTCGTTTTCCTGCTCCTTCCCGTTTTTGCACTAACACTTTTCAACACCTGTGAAGATAATCCCACTGAATCCGATGAACCGGCGGAACCCAAAGTCTCGAATCTGGTGATTGTCGTTCCCCCGGAAATCATACCCTTCATTAAAGAACTTACAGCAAACTCTATTCGATTTGATGAAATCCTATCTACATTATTTCCTGATTTTGCTGATCTGCTGCTGCCGGACATTGTTTTGGTTTGTCCTCCCACGGATGATGACCGGGCACCCTATGGCTTTATTCGAATAATATCTGGTCCCGTTTTGAACAGGGATGGTGATCCGGAATTTCCCACCATTGACGGCAGACTGACAGATGTATTTGATGTGGCGGAGATCGATACTACGCAGCAGTTGTACACAAGCGATATCGAACGTTCAATGTGTAAACTCGAGGGAGTCAGGTTTCATGAGACTACGAGAGATGCAAACATGTTTGAGTACGACATCGGAAGCGAGGAAAGTCCGCTTGTACACAACTTGCTGCCCGGGGTTGATATGGAAGTCTGGGGTGATCTGGCATTTACGCAGAGTTTTGATTTCTCGGCCAGCATTGGCGTGTCCTGGTCCGGTATAAAATTAAAAAAAATCACTTTTAATTATGATGCCTGGGATACCCTGGCACTCAATGTCCGCCTGACTGGAACGCTGGAGGAAGTGGCACTTTGGGATACAACTCTGTACGAACATGAATTTAATCCATATACATACTGGTTTTATGGTGTCCCGATTGTGATCTTTCCCGTCCTATCAGTGGATATGGCAGTCACTACAGAGGGTGAGGCATCCATATCAACAACAATCATGCAGTCGGCGAACCTCAATGCATATGTTAAATACCGGAGAGACGATAACCCCCGATGGTCTGCAGGCTGCCCGTTTACCCCTTTCTTTGATCATACCCCGATCGAGGCCAGTATGAGCGCAGCGGTTACGGGCAGCGTTGGTCCTACCTTGGATCTGCTGTTGTATAACGTGGCCGGACCAACCATGACTGTTGCAGGATACCTTGAGTTAAATGCAGATACAGATCAAAGCCCCTGGTGGTGGCTGGATGCAGGAATCAAGGGAACAGGAGGGATAGATACAGAGAAAATAGGATATATCGATAGTTGGGAAACCGAAATATTTGACTTTTATTTAACCATTGCCCAGGCGTCAGAGACTCAATGTGTCACCCCCCAATTCAGTCACGCAGCAGGAACTTATTTTGGAGAGACACTGATTGCGATATCCACCGCAACTGATGGTGCAGCAATCTACTACACCATGAATGGTGATGAACCGGACGAAAATGACACCGAATACTCAGACCCTGTCCTGCTCACATCTGATACGGTTCTAAAAGCCAGGGCATTCAAGGATGATTATGATGAGAGTGCAACGGCTGCTGCAAATTACCATATTGTCGAAATTAACAGTGTAATGGATTTTGATGGTAACAGCTACGAAACCATTGTTCTGGGTGATCAGGAATGGATGAGGCAGAACCTGAAGGTGACCCATTACAAAAACGGGGAGCCCATTCCCCAGGGATTCAGTAATACGGAGTGGGCAGATCTGAATGATACTCAGACAGGAGCTTTCACTGTTTATAACGACGAACCGGCAAACGCCGACATATATGGCAACCTGTATAATGGATATTCCGTATTTGACAACCGGGGAATCTGTCCGGAAGGCTTTCACATACCCACCGATGAAGAATGGATGGAACTGGAGATGTACCTGGGAATGAGTTATGAAGAATCACATGATTACGGCAATCCTTATCGCGGCACGGATCAGGGCAGTCAGATGGCTGGTAATGGTGACTTATGGAACGACAGCTACCTGGAGGATGATGCGGATTTCGGGACATCCGGTTTTCTGGCCATCCCCGGTGGAACCCGGTCAAATGTTGGCTGCCGAGACATGAACAATATCTGTAAATTCTGGTCTTCTACACCATTTGGTTCTTCCCACAGTCAGATTACCACCCGGTATTTATGGTATGAATTTGCAAACTCCTTCATTGGGGGACCCGATAAGGGGGATGGAAACTCCATTCGCTGCATCAATGGCGCCCCGCCCGTATATGGCTGTACGGATGAAAGTGCCTGTAACTATGATCCCATGGCAGAAGCGGAAGATGGTTCATGCTGGTATGCTGCGAATTATTACGACTGTGATGGAAACTGCCTGCATGATGCAGACGGAGACGGTGTCTGCGATGAACTGGAGATATACGGCTGTACGGATCCCGAAGCAATGAACTACATTCCTGACGCAACCGAGGAGGATGGCAGTTGCCTTTACCCCATCGACAGTGTTGTGGATTATGACGGCAACAGTTACGGAACGATTCAATTGGGTGATCAGCGATGGATGGCGGAAAACCTGAAGGTCACCCATTACAACAATGGTGACCCGATCCCAACTGGTTTTTTACCCTATGACTATAGCTGGGCCGATCTGGCTGACGACGAAACCGGTGCGTATTGTGTATATCCCTGGGATAATTGGGGAAACAACATACAAAGCTGCTACGGTGACTGCGCCGAAACATATGGTAATTTGTACAACTGGTATGCCGTGGCTGATGATCGGGGCGTGTGCCCGGATGGATTTCATATTCCTTCTGATGAGGAGTTCATGACATTGGAAATGTTCCTGGGCATGAGTTATGATGATGCCCACGACGTCGGCGACCGGGGTACCGATCAAGGCAGCCAATTGGCCGGTTTTGCGAACTATTGGAACCATTATTGGCCGGAAGATGGATTGGAAGATAATCCCGCATTCGGATCATCCGGATTCAATGCCATCCCCGGCGGCACCCGCGTATACCATTATGAGACGTGTGAAGAGAACAGCTGGTTCTGGACCTCCACAGCATTTAATGAAACTGATGCATGCAACCGTTGGATTGAACGTAATCATACAGGAGTCTTCCGGTATTGTGAAAATGTGGACAAGTATCGGGGATTTTCGGTTCGCTGTGTTGAAGATGAATCGCCGGTGTATGGCTGCACAGATCCGGAAGCGCTGAATTATTATCCCGAGGCAACCGAGGATGACGGAAGCTGTGTTTACTCAAATGGTGAAATTGTTGATATTGATGGGGTTTCCTATGAAACAGTCCAGATCGGTGAGCAGATCTGGATGGCGGAGAACCTGAAGGTGACCCATTACAGAAATGGCGATGAGATACCGACTGGACACAGCCATTCGGAATGGGCTGGTTTGTCCGCAGGGGCGTATGCCGTTTACGATGATGATCCCGCATATGCTGAAACATACGGCAATCTGTACAACTCATATGCCCTGACTGACGACAGGGATATCTGTCCTGAGGGATTTCATGTTCCCAGCGACGAGGAATGGATTGAACTGGAGATGGCCCTGGGGATGAGCTATGAGGATGCCCAAGACACCAATTGGCGGGGAACCGATCAGGGCAGTCAGCTGGCGGGACTCAAGGACTTGTGGAATTATGGAAATCTGGAGAACGATCCGGCCTTTGGGACCTCTGGCTTCCTTGCCATTTCCGGCGGCTTCCGCGGCAGCACCGGCTGCCAGGATATGGGGCTTAATGCCTGCTTCTGGTCCTCTACGCTTTCCACAGCCGGCTATGCTGCCAAGAGCCGGATTCTTCTTTACACAAACACAGACATTTACCGGAACAACGAATCCAGGTATAAAGGACATTCGGTCCGCTGTGTCGGAGATTAGGTGATTGTCAGTCTGGTCCAAAATGCAATACCGGCTACTCGCAAAGTGAAAACCATGAGCAATGATATGTAGATTGTAAGTCACGAAATTTTGCAGGATGTTTTATGGCGATGTTGACTTTCGGAATGCTACCAGAAACTTAAACAAGTCGTCAAAAAATTGATTCTCCCGGGCATGCCCGGGGGAATCAATTTAAATACCCCGATAAATGTCGGGATTTTTCTGTGCTGCGGGCGAGACTTCCCGCCTGCCCTCCCGCTGGTCGGGTGCGGGCAGGCCCGCCTGCCTGTCCGCCTTTGGCAGGCTCCCGAGCAAGCTTCGCTCGTGAGGGCGGGCCCTCCCGCTGGTCGCCAGCCTGTTTACCCACCCTTGGCGGGCCCCACTCTGTGGGTGGCCGGCAGGGGAATGGGCAGGGAAATCATAGTTTGATCCGAAGATTTTTACTACAAAGGTGCGGTTCTTTGAAGGATCAGACATTGCGGAAGCACATAATTTTCACCCTGCCCGAAGTTCTTCTCCTTTGCTGCGCTGGCGGATCCAATCAGATCTTCCCCCTCCGGCCATACGGTGATAATCACCTCATCATGTTCTGCATGCAGCAGCAGATAGGGAATGCGGGCTTCAAAACGCCACAGCAGGGTGCCAGTATCCCGCTTTACTCCCCGCAGCGCAGGGTATAATTGCTCTGAGCTGTCTGGTCCGCCGTCGATTTTTATATGAGGTTTCCCATCCCTGTTTATTGACAGGCTGATACCGCAGCTTCCCAGTGGGCCTGAGATCTGTCCGGACCAGTTCCCGGCAAACATCGCCGGATCCAGAACCGGCCAGCTTTTGGGAGGAGGATTGGGGAATCTGTGATCCAGACGTCCGCCGGTGCTGCGGATCGCTTCCGAGATGAGGGCCTTCAATACCGGATCGGATGACCGATTGGGATAGCGGGCATTGCTGACGATGGCCACCGCCAGCTGCTCCGATGGTATCAGGTACAGGCGATTATGGATTCCCGGACCTCCCCCGCCATGCTCAAGAACATCAAAACCGAATTCCGGATGAACATACCAGGCCAGACGCCGCGAGGTGAATTCCGATCCAGGATCGAAATACTTCTGCATTATGTTGATGGTTGAATCCGACAGGATTGCGGGACCGTTTCCCGGATACAGTTTCATATGAAATAACCCCCAGCGAACCAGATCGCCTGCCGTGGAGTAGAGGGCGGTGTATCCGTCTTGATCGTACGAAACCGGAAGAACATTTTCTCCATCCACCTGTGCGAAGGTGGTGCCATTCGGTGGAGGCGAGTAGTAAAACCGGGTACTGGTCAATTCCAGCGGTTCCAGAATCTCTCTCTGAATGAAGGGCTTCACCGGTTCATCCAGTATATCTTCCATCAGCTGCATTACCAGCCCGTACCCGAAGTTGGAATAAAGATACCGGCTACCCGGTCGGCTCACCAGCACACCGCAGAGAGCGATCAGGTCTTCCATTGACCGGTGTTGGTCCAGCGGGCGGCCATCACTGCAGATATAATAGCCATAGGGAAAACCGGAAGTGTGGAGCAGGAGCTGGGCTACGGTGGCGGGGGAATCATACCTCCGGCAGGTGGATAAACGAACATTTTTCAGATAGTCATTTACCGAGCCGTGCAGATCGACAAGTCCCCGCTCTGCCAGGATCATCAGTGCGGTTGTGGTAAAGGTTTTATCGATGGATGCCGTCAGGTGCCGGGTTTTTGTGGTGGCGGGAATTTCCAGGTCGCGGTTGGACCATCCAAAGGCATCCTCATAGATCACCTCCCCGAATCGTGCCGCTGCCACCTGGACACCCTGCACATTCTCCTTCCGTATCAGTTGGCGGATGCGGCGCTCCACCTCCGCATAGGGTTCTTTCTGCGCACAGCCTGTGAGGAGAAGAGCAGCGGCCAGAATTAAAACTGACTGGAAGGAAAATCTTATAAGAAAACCAATCGCTATCAATATTACCCTATTCGGCAGCCATTTACAGAGCTGGACAAATATATCTGTAGGGCTCTGCGTCGAGGATTCGCCTCTCAAGCCTTCAATAACAATCCTGATCTTTTCTTCTGCAGAGTATTTCTTGCAGGTTTTTCTGTCTCTGACATGGGATTCATTAGACCTCCGTTTTTATTTTAAATTTAGCCAGAGGTCTATCATTATTTTATCTCAGATCATTCCGGAAAGCTTTGACACGCTGTTGTCAAGCTTGCATACCAGCCCCTTTCAAATCACGTTTAGTAATCTCTCAAATTTTTATTCTATTCTCTCCCCCCGGGCAACCCAGAGTTTTTCTCCAATATTTATCTCGCCAAACAGGATGATGGTATTTTCTCTTGCATCCAATCCATGACATTTATATTGATATATATCCATTGCTTCTAATTCATTAAAAACCTCAAGACCATAATACCAGGTTACACCATTGTAGTGGCCATATTTTCCCTGCCAGGAAACTGTATATAAGTCATTATAGTAGTTACCCCTTAATCCTTTTCCTACAATAATGTCGGGGTCAAAGAAACCCTGCTCTGCCTGCATATATTCTCCCTCACCAGTATTGATAGATTCCTGCCAGATACCATACCAGCCTGTAGAAACATACAATGTATCTCCAAATGCCCATACATCGGAAAAAAAGTTGGATAGTTGGTTCGGATTGGGTTCCCAGGTCGTCAGCTGATACTGGGTCTCCCATTCTGATCCGTTAAAATGAAGGAGGGTCATTGGCAAATCGTCAGTGATCCAGGCATGGTGACCCGCAATCGCCCAGATGTTATCCTCGCTGATTCCCCATATATCGCGGATCTGGATGTCTGTTTCATAGCCGCTGCCAGATCCGGTCCCAGTCTCCATCAGTTCAAATCCGTTTCCATCCCAATGGACGATATCACCAGTATCCTCACCGAAATACATATTATCGGTTGAAGTACCCCAACTATGCCGGATTGTGCTGAGTGGAGAGGGAAAGTCCTCAACATCATGGGGCGGGACAAACCAGGAATTCCCATCATAATGTGCCGGGATTGCGCCTGTCACCCAGAGATCGTCTGATGCGAAACCGAATACAGAGTCCATCCATCCATCAAGATAATAAGGAGGAAATATGATAGTTATTAATTCCCATTCCGTTCCATTCCAGTGGAGGGCATTATACCGGTCCGGCCAGCCGTCACCGTCTTCGTCGGGCTGGATAATCTCACCCACAACCCAGATATCATCGGCATTAACAATGAAAGCATCATGAAGGATATTCAGATCCAAAGGGACACCAATGGTATCAATCTCCCAGACAAAAGTATTGGTGGTGGTATCAGCACAACACTCATCAAGACTGAACCAGCAATACCGGTTCTGGGAAATACAGGGCAAAGGATTGACAATTCTGCTGATAAGATAAACAATATCCTGAACCGTGATAACATCATCCTCATTGATATCAGCGGCCCATTTCTCATAGGGTGTCTGATTTTCCCCAAAGATAATCTGATTAACGATTAATATGATATCAAGCACATCATGCTCAGTGTCCTTGTTAATATCCCCAAGGGCGTAATGCCAGACGGAGGCCGTACCGGCAAAAACGAAAATATTTAAAAATACTGTCAGGAGGAAATACTTGAAGTAATGTGGATTACGCATTTTGATTTAAAAAATAAATTTAACTCTTTCAAGATTCCGTGATTATATTCCGGGTATTGATGAGTCCAGCATAGTCACCATCGCCGAAGGCATTCATCTGACCTTGAAGAACCGCGGATACTGTCTGTCAGAAACAGGAGGGCATAATGAAACCGGTTTTACACGTTTCCATGGGGATAGAGGTAAAAACAAATCGTATGTCGAATAATCCAAAATTGCAATGATAACTGACGAATAAATATACGAGGAATTGGAATACCAGCCTACGGAGATAGGATATGGGGAGAGTCTGGTGTTGGTGCGAAAACCCCGGAATTTCTTCAGGTTTATTGTGCCGTGAAAAGATCCATTAATATTACGCTGCCTGCATTCCATTTATTCACCCCTGCATAAAATGCACAGTGCATATCAAAACGTTTTTCATTATATTTTAAACATTAAATTGACTTCGTGATTTTGTATTCAACATTCGGAAATCTGTTTAACAGTAATGTGCTTAGATTAAAACAGTCAGCAAATGAGGGATCTGCTCATTTTTTTCTGATAAAACAAAAAACAGGCAGTGACATGGAGGAAAACATGAAGCGAATGAATTTTAGAACAGTACCTCAATTTCACCGGGAAATGAATTATCCACCGCCGGAAAATCCGCTGTTCAGTATCCTGCATTCAGAAACCGATAATGCTGAAACACAACTTTGCGAAGAGACCGATGTTCAAGTCAGCATGACCGGTAATTTCTACTCCATTTCCTTTAAGAATATTGTCTCGGGTGAGATTCTGTACGGCAGAACCAAGTATGACTGTTCAAATGGTACAATGCTTTTTACAGCACCAAATCAGGAGTTGATCTTCAGGGATATTGTGGTGAGTTCAGAAAGTTATTTTATCGCCATTCATGAAGATTATATTCTGGGTCATGAAATTCGGAATAAGATCCGGAAATATGGTTTTTTCAATTACAATGTGAACGAAGCGCTGCACCTTTCCCCCAAAGAAGAACAGATCGTCAGATCAATATTTATGAACATTGAAGAGGAATATCATAACAATCAAGATGAGCATAGCAAGGACTTGATTTTATCTCACCTGGGCACGCTGCTCAAATACGCGGACCGGTTTTATAAGCGTCAGTTTATCAACAGAAAAGAATTGAACAGCGCGTTGTATGACAGATTCAATAGTGTGCTCCTCGACTACTTTGAATCGAGCATGGTGAAATCGGCTGGAATCCCAACAGTGGACTGGATTGCTGCAGAACTTTCTGTTACCAGTCGATATCTGAGTGACTCTCTGAAATCTGAAACCGGCAAAACAGCCCTTGAACTTATCCATCTCCACTTGATTGACGAGGCAAAAGAATTGCTCCTGCAGCCGAATAATTCCATTTCAGAGGTTGCCTATCAGCTGGGGTTTGAATATCCGCAATATTTTTCACGGCTTTTCAAGAAGAAAGTGGGACTAAGCCCAACAGAGTATATTGAGCAATACTCCATTAATTAATTCCAATGAAGATATCCTTACCCAGACATATTCGCTGTTGGTTGGTTTTGAAGTATTACAATTCGAATTATTGTTTGCTCAAGCCATCAACAACGCACTCCGGTTAAACACGCAAAACAAGGAATTTGAACAATGACCAACAAGAATAAATTTGGGCCCAAGGGCTGGACACCCGAGCGCATCGGTTCTCTTAAAGGAAAAACATACCTGATTACCGGGGCAAGCAGTGGTACCGGGTTTGAAGCAGCAAAGATTCTTGCATCCAAAGGTGGCAAAGTAGTGATGCTCAATCGTAATCCAAAAAAATCAGAGGATTGCATCGCAGCAATCAGACAAGAGCTTGGCAGTAAAGCAGATGTATCCTATATCCGTATCGACCTTGGCGAACAGGCTTCTGTAAAAACAGCAGGTGCGGAAATCCTTGAAAAGACAGACCGTATTGATGCGCTAATATGTAATGGCGCTATTGCCCAGGTACCAAAGCAAGTCATCACTGTTGATGGCTGGGAAAGTCAACTTGGGGTCAACTATTATGGTCACTGGACCCTGCAGGCATTGCTTTTCCCGCTGATTGAAAAATCCAAAGGACGCATCGTGACGGTGGGCAGTATGGGGTATAACATGGGACTTAAGACCATCAAGTTTGACGATATGAACTGGGATAAGAACTACAAGCCGAATGATGCCTATAGTCAGAGCAAATTGGCTCAGATTATGAGCATTTATGAGTTGCAGGCTCGATTGGAAAAAGAAGGCAATAAAAATGTAAAAGCGTATGCCTGCCATCCAGGCTCTTCCAAGACCTCATTGATCACAACCAGTGGCAGCTTGATGATGAGGTTCATTTTCTGGTTGATGACGCTGTCACCCATGGTGCAGTCAGCAGAAAAGGGTGCCTATCCTGAACTCATGTGCGCCCTGGAAGATGACCTTGACCAGAAAGGTTTTTATGGTCCTACAGGACGAAGTTATTGGGTTGGTCCGGTTGGGGAGCATAAACTGGAGCCGCACGCCAAAGATAATTCTGCAGCCAAAAGATTATGGGATTTGTCAGAAAAGGAAACCGGTGTAAAGTGGAATTTCTAAACAGTAAATCAAGACCTACAAAAAACTGTAATTTGCGTAAGTAAGAGTGTAATAGTGTTATCAGCAGAGTGAATTTCCCGGCCGCAAAGCGGGGTATCAGTAATTGATAGGGTCATTGCCTATTTCGCTTCCACGCCGAATGGCGGATTTTCAGCAAGCGGCAGGGAATGCACCCTGTGGCACTCGTCCGTCAGGAGACGGATTAAAAACCCGCCAACTGGCGGATGCAATGTTTCGCGAAAAACTCCATCGATCATGAAAATCCTCTTCAGCTTAAAACTCAACACCCAAAACTCAAATAACTTCGAGATATCGAAGTTATTTTTGTGCCGCGATAAACCCTTCTAACTGCAAGAATACCCAGCTAAATTCCTTTCGATAGTACTAACTTTGCAGGTGGTCCAAAGTATGGAGACAGTTGAATAACCCTTTTTGATACGATTCGATCTTTTATGATTGTATCAGCCAGATAACACTGGCAGTTATGGAAATCGCAATCGGATTTCCAGAGAATTGGAGGTTGAAAACTTTGGAACAAACATTGGAAAATACTCAGGCGACCCTGCTGTTTAGATTCCTGATTTACTCTTTACTTCTAATAAAACTCATCTCTATTCCTCAAGCCCAGGATCTGCTGTATTACGGCCAGTTATCCTCTTGGATGTCATACAGTGCGAAACCCATGGAATCCGGTCAACTGGGAATCCGCTATATCCCGTTCGTTTCATACGCCGCCTCTGTACCTGCTGGCCAGACAATTGAGGTTGAAGCATCTGTTAAAATTTTCAGTACAGGGATTTTTCAATCCGCATCACATCCCGATTACGACAGGGATGTGTCACCGTATCGACTCAGTCTGCGACTAAGCGGTACGCAATATGAATTGAGAGTGGGATTGCAGAAAATTAACTTTGGGTCGGCTTCCGTGTTTCGTCCCCTGATGTGGTTTGATACCATCGACTCGCGTGATCCGCTGCAGATCACCAGCGGCGTCTACGGAATCCTGGGGCGTTACTACTTTCTCAACAATGCAAATGTCTGGCTCTGGTGTTTGATTGGAAATGAGGACCCAAAAGGGTGGGAATATATCTCAACCACCGATGGAGAACCGGAATTCGGCGGCCGAATACAAATTCCGCTGCCCACCGGTGAAGCCGCACTATCCTATCATCATCGCAAACTGGAACTGGGTGAATTCATGCCCTTCGTCATGGATATGGACACCAATGCGCCGGAAAACCGACTGGCCCTGGACGGCAAGTGGGATATGGGTATCGGCTTCTGGCTGGAGACAGTGTTTACTCATCATGAAAGCGATCTCCTACCTTACCTGTGGGAACAGACCTGCAATATCGGTGCGGACTATACTTTCGCTTACGCAAATGGCATCAATGTTCTGACGGAATATTTTATACACGAAAGTACCGATGACATCCTGCAGGCTGGTGAAGGCATCCGGTTTTCCACGCTTTCCGTCAATTATCCTCTGGGAGTTCTGGACAGAATCGGCGGGATCCTCTATTATGACTGGGATAATAATGAGGTTTACCGTTTGCTCAATCTGCAGAGAAATTATGACAATTGGAGTTTTTACCTGTTTGCTTTCTGGAATCCCAGTGGCAGCGAACTGGTTTTTTCCTCCCAGGAAAGCAGTGGATTTGCAGGAAAAGGAGTTCAGTTAATGGTTGTTTACAATCACTAGTCTGATCTTGATGCAGGCTGGAACCCGCCGTCTCCCAGGGAATAAAAACGGCCATAGGCGGTTCCTTTAGATTCGGTGACAACGCTGCCGGAACAATTGAACGACATGGATGAAATGGAGTACAAATAACGCAGATGAGCAAAACACCCCTGATCAGAACTGAAAATCTCTCAAAGATCTACCCCATCGGTTTAGAATATATCAATGCACTTGATAGCGTCAACCTGGTATTTGATAAAGGTGAATTTGCGGGCCTGGTGGGTCCCAGCGGTTCCGGGAAAACGACATTGCTGAATATCGTCGGATCGCTTGATACGCCGTCCAGTGGAGAAGTTATCACAATGGGGAAAAAGATATCCACTCTCACTCATAAGGAAGCTGCGGCTCTGCGTAATCAGCATATCGGATTCATATTTCAGACATTCAATCTCCTGCCGGTGTATACGGTATTTGAAAATGTCGAATTTCCGCTCCTGCTGCGGGGACTTCCTTCTGGTGTGCGAAAAGAACTGGTTTTTGATGCTCTGAAATGGGTTGGGCTGGCCGACAGGGCCAAATCAAAACCGGCACAATTATCCGGCGGCCAGAGTCAGCGTGTGGCCATTGCCCGGGCAATTGTTAAAAAGCCATCCATCATCCTTGCCGATGAACCCACAGCCAATCTGGACGCGAAAAATTCACATCATATTCTGCAGACAATGGTAAAATTGAATTCACAGTTACAAACCACGTTTATATTTGCCACACATGATGAAAAAGTGATCACCTACCTTCGAAGAAAAATTGAACTGGACGACGGGAAAGTCACTGCAGATGATGAATATATTCCGAAAACAGACAAGAGATTAACATGATGATCCTGAAACTGGCTTACAGGAACCTGCTGGGAGCCAGCCTGAGAACCGCTCTGAACGCAATTGTCCTGTCCCTTGCCTTTGTGACAATCATACTGATTCACGGGTTACTGGAAGGCATGAACCGGCAAATAGCCGATGCGGTTACCGATGCAGAATATGCCGGAGGACAATTTTGGCATGAGAACTATGATCCATATGATTTATTCTCACTGGAGGATGCCCATGGCATCATTCCCCGGCGTTTGCGGGAATTGATGGAGCAGGATCTGCTCTCCCCTGTTCTCATCGTTCAGGGTTCAATCTATCCCAGCGGCCGCATGCGTCCCGCCCTGATAAAGGGGGTCCGCCCCAACCAGGATGCGGTTTCCATCCCGTCTCGATTTTTGGCTGATGCGGAAGCCGATCTGCCCATCCTCATCGGAAATAGAATGGCCAAAAGCGCAGGATTGGATATTGGTGATATGCTGACGATACAGTGGCGGGATGTCCATGGTACTATCGACGCCCGGGATGGCACGGTTGTTCAGATCATGAATACGTCTGTTCCTACCATTGACAACGGTCAGATCTGGATGGCTCTTGACCAGCTGCAGGAATTAACGGAAATGCCAAACCAGGCAACCCTCCTCATTGCAGATAAAGGATACATTCCTGAGGACGACATTACGGGATGGGTATTCAGGGATCTTGATTTTCTCCTCAAAGATCTGCACGAAATGATTGAAGCCAAATCGGTGAGTTCCGGTCTGTTTTATGTGATTCTGCTGTTTCTGGCCATGCTGGCTATTTTTGACACACAGGTTCTTTCCATCTTTCGCCGACGCAAGGAAATGGGAACCCTCATGTCCCTCGGTCTCACCCGCATGAAACTGATATTGTTATTCACACTGGAAGGCACCCTGAATGGGGTGCTTGCGGCAATCCTGGCCATAGTATATGGATTCCCGCTGTTTCGCATCCTGAGTCAAAAGGGCATCAGCATTCCGGCAAACGCAGACAGTTATGGGTTTGCCATCGGTGAAAGACTTTTCCCGTCCTATACAGCCGGACTCGTTTTGACCACTGCCGTGCTGGTCCTGGTTATCACCGCAATTGTCAGTTTTATTCCTACTCGGCACATTGCGCGGCTAAGGCCAACGGACGCCCTCAGGGGGAAGATGACATGATACGTTTTTTGTTCCTGGGACTCATACGCGACCGTTCACGCAGCCTTTTTCCCGTTTTGACAGTGGTTGCCGGCGTTATGCTTACCGTAATCATGTACAGCTGGATGCGTGGAACAGAAACCGATATGATTGCCTCCAATGCCAATTTCAATACAGGCCATGTTAAAATCATGTCCCGTGCTTATGCCGACGAAGCGGAACTGATTCCCAATGACCTGGCTCTGCTGGATGTGGAACAGCTGATCTCCAGCCTTTCAGCTGATTATCCGGAGATGGTCTGGACGCCACGCATCCGTTTTGGCGGACTGCTTGATATTCCTGATGAGAATGGTGAAACAGAATCCCAGGGGCCGGCTGCAGGCCTGGCAGTAGATCTGCTGTCGTCATCAAACGTCGAAACCGATATTCTGAACCTTCAGAGAGCGCTGGTCAGGGGACGTCTGCCCAATTCCAGCAATGAAATCCTTGTGGGGGATCAATTTGCCCGTGATCTCAACCTGGAAATCGGGCAGCAGGCGACATTCATCAGTTCGACCATGTACGGCAGTCAGACCACTGAAAATTTCACGGTTGCCGGAACCATCAAATTCGGTGTCTCCGCGATGGATCGAGGGTCAATCATTGCGGATATATCGGGTATTCAGCCCGTTCTGGATATGCTGGATGCCAGTGGCGAGATCCTGGGATTCAGCGATGATTTCATCTATCGTGATCAGCAGATCAGCAAGCTGAAAAATGATTTTAATGATCGTTATTCGGACCCTGAGGATGAATTCTCACCGGTGATGCTGGCTCTGCGTGATCAGATGGGACTGGCACAAACCCTGGAGATGGTCGATTTCTTCTCAACCCTTTTGATTGGAATTTTTATCCTCGTCATGTCCATTGTCTTATGGAATGCCGGTCTGATGGGCAGCCTTCGCCGTTTTGGTGAAATTGGTGTTCGCCTGGCCATCGGTGAGGACAAAGGTCATCTGTATCGAACCATGATCATGGAATCTGTTCTGATCGGAACCATGGGTTCCATCATCGGGACGGCTATGGGTATTGCGTGTGCATATTACCTGCAGGTTCACGGGATCGATATTTCATCCATGATGAAAAATGCATCCATGCTGATCTCGGATGTGGTCCGGGCAAAAGTGACACCGGTAAGCTTCATTATTGGATTTATTCCCGGCCTGCTGGCAACCCTGCTGGGTACATCAATTTCAGGAGTAGGAATTTATAAGCGCAATACCTCTCAATTATTCAAGGAGTTAGAAGGATGATAAGAGTTCTGGTCTGGTCACTCCCCATCCTATTCAGCGGACTTTTTGCTCAGGATCCCGACCCGAATTGGATACTCGGTAAGGTGGATGAGAATATGACTGCAGACAACCGAATCTCTACCGCAGAAATGGTCATCTACGGCCGCCGCGGTGTGCGTACCATAGAGTCGAAAACCTGGATCAGGGGTACTGAAACAGCCTTTACCGAATACCTGGCCCCGCCCCGGGAAAGGGGAACAAAAATGCTGAAGCAGATGGACAACTTGTGGACTTTTTTTCCGCGCACCGACCGCACCGTTCTCATTGCCGGACATCTGCTGCGACAATCGGTGATGGGTTCCGATCTATCTTATACTGACTTGATGGAAGACCCCAAACTGCAGAATCTCTATCACGCCGAAATCGTGGGGGAAGATACGCTGCTGGATCGTCAATGCTGGATTTTACAGCTTATTGCCAAAGACCAGGATGTCTCCTATCATTCCCGAAAGATCTGGATTGACCAGGAGCGATACCTGGCCCTTAGGGAACATCGTTTTGCCAAAAGCGGACGATTGATAAAAACCACCGAAGTCCTGGAAACCCGGAAAATCGAGAACCGCTGGATCCCGACAAAAATCAGGTTTAAGGATGAACTCAAATCCGGCAAGGGCACTGAATTCAACATACTTTCGGTAGAATTTGATGCAGATATACCGGACTACATTTTTTCAAAAGCCAACTTAAAAAAATGAATCAACCAAAATAGGAGATATTATCAGTTCCTGGCCCGCATATTTCACGAGAATATCTATACTCAGAATGCTTCGCATTTTCCGGACAATGATATATCCGGGCCTGTTGGGAAATCCTATATCTGATAATATTCTGTTGAAACAATGAGTCGTCTGATTGTACCCCTGGGCAGCAGAAGCAGTGCTGATGTAAACATTCAGCTGGTGGGTAATAAGGGATTCAATTTGTTGAAACTCAACCGTTACGGGTTTAATACTGCCCCTGGATTTATTATTCCGGCCAATGTACTTCAGCAGATGTTCCAGCAGTCGAAGACTGTTCAGACAGTCAATTCCAAAGCAGCCAATGCTGAACCCATCCCTGATGACCAGTCTCATTTTTCTTCGCTTCCATTTGATTCCAAAGTCACACATGAAATAGAAAAGTTTCAGCAGAAACTGACCGGAAAGCTGGCCGTTCGCTCGTCCATGATCGGCGAAGATCACGCCTGCGCTTCCTTTGCCGGTCAACTGGATACATTCCTGAATGTTGAACCCAAGGCGCTGATACCATCGATTAAACACTGTTATGCCTCTCTTTTCAAACCGGAACTGCAGCAATACATCTCCGGCCGTGAAACGATGATCGTATCTGAAGAAACCGATGCACGTGCAATGGCTGTGATCGTACAGCAAATGGTATCAGCCAAATATTCGGGCGTGGCATTCACCGCGAATCCAATCAGCGGCCGGCGCGAGGTTGTGATTGAAGCAAGTGCAGGAATTGGGGAAAAAGTCGTTTCGGGAACGATCAATCCGGATCGTTATGTCGTAAACGCAAACAGCAGAGTTGAGCAAATGATTCCGGTTAACAAAGATCAGCCCTTACTCTCCAGAAGGCAGATACTGCTCCTGGCTGAATCAGCAAACCGCATTACCCACCGTATGGGCAAACCTCAGGATATCGAATGGGCATGGGATGGCGGAACGTTTGTTTTTTTACAGAGCCGGCCCATCTCCTCACTTACCGGTAAGAACATTTATTCCAGCAGACTCATGTCGGATATGTCCCCAGGTCTCCTGAAACCATTACAATGGTCCACCTACTCTCTGGCTATGGTGACCCACGTATTCGCGAGGTTATTCGGAGAGATCATGGGACCGAACGATTTTGATTTCAGCGGATCGATCCGTCTGATCCATTCCCGGCTCTATGCCAATGTGACTTTTTTTGAGAGTCTATTCCAGCGAATTGGTTTGCCTGTCAACTTTTTTGAAATAATCACGCGCGATGAAACCGGACGCCGTCGAAGACCTCCGCCTACCCTTCGGTTACTGTCTGTTGTTGTATTTCGAATTCTCCCCTTTCTGCTGAAATACAGCCGCGTCAGAAACCAGATGAATGAGTTTATCCAAAAACAGCACGCAGCATTGGATCGATACAGAAAATCGCATTGGACAGAAGACACGCTTTCGGAAAAACATGCTCAGCTGAAAACGCTGTTTGACCTGCATGTGAATGCCCAGTGGAGCATCATAATTACCAGTCTCAATATGAGTATTCGTAACACCATTATGAAAAGAATGGTACACCGACACGCCCCTTCCGTTGAACCAAGTGATCTTATCAAGGGTCTGGCAAGCTTAAAGGGTATGGAACCAAGCCGGGAATTGAACCAGTTATCCCGTCAGTTACAGTCCTTTCGCGGCGATGTGATCAAGCGTTGCATCGAGGGAAATGACCAATCGATTCGAGAAGCACTGAACACGTCTGTCGATGGCAGACAGTTTCTAGCGGATTTTGATGGGTTTATGCAGCGATTCGGGCACCTCAGTGCCAATACAACCAGTTTTACAGAAACCCCGTGGATAGAAAACCCGCAAATGATCTGGTCCATGATCGGAATGGGCGCAGGGCGGGAAAACATATCAGATGATATAGATATGGATGATCTTCGGGCAGACAAAAAAGCAGTCGTATTGAAGGAATTGACCCTTCTGCAAAAACCGGTTTTCAGATATCTCCTGAATTCAACCGTCACATATCTCGGTCTCCGCGAAAAGATCAGCCTGCTTTTATCGGAGGATACCTACCAGTTCCGTCGTTTGGTGTTAAACCTGGGTAAAGATCTGGTTGAAAAGGGGGTTGTCAACCAGGCGGATGATATTTTTTTCCTGTACTTCGATGAACTTGAGTCCGTATTGAAAAATACCTTCGACGATATTGGTTTAATTGAAAAGATTAATGAACGCAGAGCTCAGCTGGATGCCGACCGTCGTATTGTACCGGAAGACACCGTCTGCGGTGATGAGGTCATTCACCGGCGCCGGGAAAAAGTCAATCATATAGAATATTTGACGGGTATCTGCGGAAGCTCCGGTTTTATACAGGGATATGCCTATGTGGTGCAAAGTCCGGATGAGGTGGAGCGAATACTCACGCACGAAGACATTCTGGTGGTCCCCTTCACCCATGTGGGCTGGACTCCGCTTTTTCCCAGCATCGGCGGGATTGTCGCTGAGACTGGGGGACAATTATCGCACACATCGATCATCGCAAGGGAATATGGTATCCCGGCGGTGGTAAATACCCCCCGGGCAACCCGATCCATAAAAACCGGACAACCGTTGACTGTTGATGCAGACAACAGTCGGGTATATCTCAAACATATCGATGCAATGAAAGGAAGTTAGAGATGACATGGTATATTCTCTTGATAGCAACTGCAGCAGGATATTTAATTGGTTCCATATCCATGGCGCGCCTGATTGTACGTATTGCTGCACCCGGGAAGGATATCACCCACACCCAGATCGATCTGGAGGACCGTGACGGTACGGCTGACTTAGACATTGTCAGTGCCACCACCGTTTCGATTCACCTCGGTTCTAAATACGGGTTCATCACCATGCTGCTGGATATGCTGAAGATCATTGTTCCTGTTTTGGCAGTCAAGACCATTTATCCAGAGAATCCGTACTTTCTTTTTACAGCTGCAGCGGGGATGATCGGTCATATTTGGCCCATCTATCATGGTTTTCAGGGCGGCAGAGGTATTCTGGCGGTTTATGGCGGTTTATTCGCAATTGACTGGATCGGTGTCTTTGTCACTTCCATAGGCGGGATGATCGTTGGACTGTTCGTCCTGCGTGACGTAGTGGCCACTTATGTTGCCGGAGTGCTTCTCATCATCCCCTGGCTGTGGTTCAGAACCCATGATCTTGCTTATGTGACGTATGCAGTGGTGATCAATATCATTTTGTTCATTGCCATTAGCCCTGAGATCAAACAAATGAACAAATTGAAAAGAGAAAACAACTGGGATGATCCCGTGGCCATTATTCAAGTAACCGGCATGGGGCGCGGAATCATCAAGATGGCAAAAAGGCTTGGTGTAGTCAAGGACAAATCCAAGGATGACAATAACGAATAGAACGATTGCCGGCCATTGGCACATTTCCACCCGGCAACTGATTATGTCTACATGTTATTAAAAAATACGCCGTCCCGACAGTTACAGGCCCATTCGGAATCTTTGAGAAAGCCCACCTCCACCCGCTCGGATTACAGCGGGCAAAGACATTCACAACTGGAGATACGAAGCTCTGGAACATGCAGGCTGCTGTAGGTGGCCGGCAGGGGAGCGGGCAGGCCCACCTGCTTGTCTGCTTTTGGCGGGCTCCTGTGCTAGCTTAGCTCGTAAGGGCGGGCAGGCCCACCTGACCGACGTCAGTCAGGCAGGGAACTCGCACGATTTTTCAATCGCTGGTTCCTAAGTAGTGTACGGACCTGTATTTATCAAAGATTTACAAAGAAGTGTGCCCATTTTGTGCTCATGATAAAAACTGTATGGTATCAGTTGTGTTATCCAGTTAAATATAATGACTTTAAGTGAAATAAAATTATTGTCTGATGTCAATTTGCAGATTCCGACAACTTCGGACAGTGATTCCGGAAAGTTTCGGACAGCCTTCATCGCCCTCTGTTTTCACTTCTTTAATTTTAGCTCAAGTGTCCGAACAGATTTTCAAATATTTTCTATCATTTTGCAAGATTACCAAATTATTCACTTCTCAATTCCATAATTAATACGCTAACGGAAAGAACCCGCAGGGTGACTGGAGTTAGCATGACGACCTCCATTTCAATCCCCACTTTTCTGATTATATTTACGCATTGATTCTCCCGTCAACTTGATCCTGTAAGCATTATGAACCAGCCTTTCCATGATGGCATCGGCAACCGTTGGATTCTGGAAGTACGAGTACCATTCCTTAACAGGCAGCTGGCTGGTCACGATACAACTGCCTGTGCCGGTTCTTTCTTCAATGACTTCCAGAAGCTCCTGGGCCTGCTGTGTGCTCAGAAAAGACAATCCAAAATCATCCAGAATGAGCAGTGAAAAGCGGGAGATCCGTTTCAGCCAGTTTAAATATGATCCGTCAGTCCGGACCAGCAAGACCTCACTCATCAAATGGCTTTGATACGCTGCAAGTGTTGCGAGCATAGTAATACAAGATAGCATAATTGTTTGTATCCGTTTCATAAATTTGTCCCCTTGTGAAGACTAATTAGCGATTATGTTGTTTACTATCAGTATTATATCTAAAATGTCAATAAACCCGTCATCATTTACATCAGCTGCCATTAGTTCATAGATATCAGGGAGGTAATTATCCATTACAATCTGAACGATAATTATAATATCCAGTATATCCAATCCATCATCATGGTTTACATCACCTGGAATAGCAACAAAGGGAGTTAACTCACCAAATTCTCCATTTACACTGATTTGCTTCGCAAATATTCCTCCAATAGGAGGATCTTCAACGGTATAGATTAATCCATTCCTATTATCTGTAATTATACTTGATGTAGCAGCTGAAGGTGAAAGGATGGAGTCTATTAAAATACCGGATTCAGACCACAAATATTCACCGGTTCTGCTGATTTTTTGACTGTAGACGTGATAAGTCTCTTCAGGCTTGTATCCAAAACTGACTGTTACGCTGTTACTGTCACTTAAAACCTGACCAATTGAATAAATGGTTGGATCATCAATTGGGATAGGGGGGATTCCACCTGTATCAAACAACACCGTCCCTTCTGAGTCCACCATCTGCAGCATATTGCTGTAATCAACTGGAAAAACTCCGGTATTCCAATTAATTATGATAACCGTGTCCTGCCTTTGAGATAAAAATTCGATATCAGCTTCAATTGAAACATCTGTGGCAAACGAAACTCCGGACTCCCCCCACAATAATGAACCAGCTGGAGAAATTCTCTGAATGATATAGTCCAACTGGTTGAATTCATCACGTACTTTACCTGCTATTATTGCCCCGCCCATCCCAAATGGTCGTATCTCAACTGCACCGTTTGAAAGGGCTGATGCTTCAAATCTAAATGAAAGCCCATTAATACTTGAACCCCAGAGTGGATTTCCGTTGACGCCAAATCTTTGGCACATGAAGTTATCAATATATACTCTTCTCAATTAGGTGATGTCTTGTAAATTGTGTAAAAAGTAAACAGGGTGCAGCAAGTTGTTT
>CAZGNZ010000038.1:0-44316 GCA_964527215.1 uncultured bacterium
GCCTTGTAGAATGAGAACCCATGGGTTCTTTAACGGAAAAAGCTTCATTGATAGTTAGCACTAAATTGTGTTGAATTTTTGCTTTTTCCGCATCAATACATTTTCATCATCTCATTACGAAATCTCATGAAATATCCAGACTAGAACAACAGCCCTGAAGGGGCTGATTACGTCAGCCCGGGGCATCGCCCCGGGAACCGGATAGAATTACGGAAGAACCCTGAACGGGTGTAGGTAAAGACCTGAAGGAACGGGTGTTGTCGATATGTTGAGTGGTTGAGTGGATCTGGGAAAGTCGTCCGTTCTCAGTTGTCAGTCGTCAATTGGTCTTTTTCAAGTTTCCGGTTTCAAGTTTCAAATTTCGTTCCTTCCCCATCTTATTTTCGACGGGACGAGTCTATCTCAATGAATTTCCTCGCCGCAGAGTGGATGGGGTATCAGTAATCAATCGGATCAATAAATATTTCGCCGCCACGCCAAATAGCGGATTTTCAACAAGCGGCGGGGAATGCACCCAGTACCACTTGTCCGCCCACTGGCGGATTCAATATTGCTGTCTGTCGGCAGCCGTGAAAAATTCTGTTTACTCTCTTTGTACTTGATCTGACTTAAAATCCAAGAATGATATTGACAATGCAGATGATATCAAGAACATCCAAAGTACCGTCCTGATTTAAATCTCCCGCTGCAAGCTGTTCCTCGGTGGGTTCCATTCCCATAACAATATTTACCATTACAATGATATCCTGAACATTGACAATGGAATCCAGGTTGAGATCACCGGGCATCAAAATCTGTTCCGGGATGATATCCACAATGACGCCTTCGGTGACGGTCAAATCGTAGGGAAGCTCTGCCGGCAGCAGATACCAGCCGTCATAGGTTCCGCTCCAGCCAAAATTGACATGATAGAATCCATCCGTGTTGTATCCATCCACCACAAAGTTGTGACCGGCGGACCAGGTCGGTGTAACAGCTGCAAAGTGTACCGGCAGTCCGGACTGGATATTCTCAATGATGCGGTCGAACAGATCATTGCTTTCCGGATAAATCAGTTCGGCTTCAGAATAGCTGAAACGCTGATAAGCCTGATATGCCTGATCAACGCCAAAAGTCCCGGAAACCCCACCGCCGAATACCTGCTCAGCCGCTGCACCGGCGGCAAACACCAGGGCTGCCTTATCAGTACTTGTCAGATTTCCGCCCTCGGTGTAAACCGCGCCGATATCGTTCAGGTACCCGTTGAGCACGGGGAAGGACGGAAAGTCATATTCCGCATAATCATCATCAATTGTATACTGATTTCCGCCGTAATTGTGGTAGTAATCATCAGAATCATCAAATTGGGTATTGTGAATTTGCCGGTGGTAATGGATAATTTGACCGATGGCAATCGCCGGACAGCCGGCCAGACTGCGTCCGCCGTTGGCAAGATCAAGGGGACAGAAACTGTTGTATGGGGCGGATTGATTCCAGGTGCTTTCCACCCATCCGCCGGTTGCGGTGGTTCCTGGTGCCGGCCACTGTTCGAACCGAAGCTGCGGATCATTCCGGTCCGCAGTCAGAAGCAACCGCCACTCCTGCCGGCATGCGTCTGCATATTCCGGGTTCGCTGAAGAATAATCCAACTGACGGGAAGCATCGGAAAGGAGCAAATCAAGGAGCGGATTTTCCAACCGGTTTAGAACACCAAACGAACTTCGCCAGGAATAGGCCAGCACCGGCGGTAAATTCCAGCTGTTTCCAAGGACCACATATCCCTGAGGAGACAGTTCCATTACGGAAAGACTCACGGTACCCTCCAGTATTTCAAAACAACGGGTAATTTGATGACTGTCGGATTTCTGGTGTATTTTCAGAAATGTGCCGGCGGTCTGCTGAAGGGCGGTTTGGTCTGGCGGAAGCGTCAAACCCAGAGAAATGAGCAGGGTCAGGAAAATCCATTTGATGTTTGGGAGCATATTTAATTCCTATGTTAAAATATTTAATAACAGCTATCTCAGAAAATACCGGTTAAACCGCCGTGACTGGAGCAAGCTGGAACAGGTCAGTTTTTTTCCGTATAATCCGGTTCAGGGTATACTGCCTTTATAAATACATCCTTTTCCGGATACGTCATTAAAATGGTTCCCGGATTAATCTCAAAATACGGGCAGTTGGATTCGAAATAGGGTGTCTGAATTCGGTTGTCAATATCAAAACTCACTGTCACGCGCCGGTTCTGGATAAATACTGTTCCCATAAGGCCCTCCATGCCGGGCAGAAACCGGGGCTGAACCATGAATCCGTAAGAGCTGGGCCGGAACCCTCCGATGTTTCTGTTCAGCAGTATCAGCAGTTCGGCCCATACCCCCGGTGATATTCCGGAATCCAAATCCCGGATATCCGGTGACTGAGTATATTCATTAAACCAGGAGCTCGAATTATTCAGGTCGGTATCTGTAAACCAGTTTAAACTTTTCTGGACAATATCAAATCGTTCATACTCACAACCGGCTCGTGCCAGAATCACCGCCGCAAAGGGATTGGTTTGCTCCCGGTCAGCCGGAATGTAATTGCTGAATCCTGGTAATCCTGCCCCCTGACGTTCCAGTGATTCAATATCCCGAAAAGTTTTTTCTACTGCTGGATTGCTTTTTTTTACCAGTCCCCATGTCAAGGGCAGTATGCAGTTGATGTCCGGCTCTGGTCCGGAGCCACGGCTGACAACCGGCGAGCCGTCCAGCCCGATTCGACTTACAAACCTTCCGTCGCGGATGAATGCGAATTTCGGATGGTGGCAGACGCTTCTCCAATGCTTCTGGCTGTCCAGATACAGCCGCTTGGCCTGTCCATGATGTTTAACCAATCCGGCCAGGTTTGCAGCAGCCCGCTCACCCAGAATTTGATAAATTTGATCAGCAATATCAAATCCCGGTACCGATTCCAGTTCTTTGGCCTGATCCCACATTCCGGTTCTGCTGTAAAGCAGTCCGTTATACTTTTCTTCGTTATTTTCACGACTGCTGTTGACAATACGAAGCAGCCGACTCCAGTTTTGATCAATATAATCCAGACTGCCCGACCAGTGAGCCCATTCTTCAACAGCTCTGAGCAGCAGTCCTGCAGCACCGGGGCGGTCTGGGCTGGAAATCCCTGATTCTCCGGAACGGTTTTCAGCGTGTCGCAGGGAATGTTCGATGACTTTCCGGGCAAGGCGGAATTGTCCGTTTACTGAGAGCCCGAAAATCACACGAGCGCTGTTTTCGAGAGTACTGTACCCGTCCCGGCCAATGCTGTTGTCAACCCATCCGGTTTTTCCGACAACTGCCTGAAGCTGATATGCGACAGTGTCTGCTAACTGCTGAATCTGATGACCTGGAAAACTGATTCGGCTGGTCTTGGACCAATAATCAAACAAACGTTTTTCCGGAAGAACCGTGTTTTCAAAACGCAGCTCAACTGAATTCCGGTTTACACGCAGATGATAATAAACATACTGCAGTTTCTCAATCCCGGGACGAAGATGCAATTCCCTGACCAGCTGCGATTCATCAAACCGAATCTCCATTGTCACATGCTTTTCTTCGTCAGTCAGATTGGTCAGACGGATTTCCCGAACCAGATAAGGTGCGCCGGGTACAGGACAGTAAATATATTCCTGAATGCGAAGTTGTTTGGAAGCCCTCTGGACAAATACCGCCGGAAAGCCTGTATTTTTGAGCCACCCGCAGGAAGTAAGTATGGGATGATGTTGATTCCCTGCGTCACCCATAGTGAGACTGATTCCCTCATTGGGTGAACCGCGGTCCGGTGTACGCAGACCGAACCCCTCAGTCTTGTTTTCAACTGCAGGATTAATAATGCTTAAGTGAAAGGCAGGGCCTTGCGGATCGGTGTTACAGTCAACCACCCCGCGGATGCAATCATTTCCAATAATGAATACAGCAGGGATTTGTTTATGCACAAATTCTTCCGATTTTTTTGATATTGACATAAAATATGAAGTGAAGTTTAGATATATTTTCTCAGCAGTGACTCATTCATCATTGAAGGAATACTATCCCTTTTTAATGAATCGCCCAAAAATCAGTCAATGCCAATGGGATATTTTAATGCTGAAAGGAAGTAAAATGACATTTAAAGACAGACTTTTATTCAAGATATCACCAGTCGTGCCGTACATTTATGTGTTAGTTCAAAACAAAGCCAGCCAACAATGAAAAACCACAAGGAACCCTCCCGGTTATGATTCCGCATCCCGTTCGACCGCTCGTCTTCGGCAATGACAATGAGCTGAGGTTCCGCTGCATTCGAAAGCCGAAATCAGTCGGAGGAAAAAACTCAATACTGCCGCTGAAGATTGAGTTTCCTATTCTGGTCGGAGTTTTGAGTGCCCTGATGCTGACATTTCCCATTGCAGGGTGCCAATCGACTGAAAAATCAAAGGTCCGATACTGCCGCCCGGAAAATCTGGATGACGGCTGGCGGATTCAATCTGCCGGGCACACCGGTCTTGACACTGTTCAAATTGAAAACCTTCTGCACCTGATTGAAAAAGGACGCTATCCAGGGTTGTGCGGTCTGGTGATTGCCCGGAACGGCTGTCTGGTTCTTGAACAGTTTTTTGAGGGACATCGACGGGATGAGCTGTTCCCGATGTATTCCGTAACCAAAAGCATTTCCGCCATTCTGACTGGGGCAGTATTGGAGAACCATGCCGTCTCTGAAACCACCCCCCTTTTTGAGCTGCTTCCTCGGTATTTGAATTTGTTCAATACGCCGGATCTGCAGAAGATCACCATTCAGCATCTTCTGACACTGACACCGGGATTCGAGTGGCGTGAAAGAGGAATGCCCAGAGATCATCCGGACAACAGCCACCGGCAGATGGAACTGTCCGATGACTGGACTCGATTCATACTCACGCGACCGCTGGTACACGCGCCCGGTTCTCATTGGACTTACAGCACCGGTTCTGCAAACCTGCTGGCTCCGGTTATTCAGCAGATTGTTCAGGCTCCGCTGACGGACTGGATAGAGGAATCGATATTCAGCGCGTTGCAGATTAATGCATACCACTGGGCAAAAAATCCGGAAGGATTGATTTGTACCGGCGGATCCGGTGGCGGGCTTCACCTGTCTGCCCGGGACTGGGCGAAATTCGGCTGTGTTGTTTCAGACGGACACTGGCAGCAGAGAGAAATCATCTCAAACGAATGGCTGGAAAAAATGACTGCAAATGCCGTTCAAACCGATCAGGAATCGGCAATGGGATACCTCTGGTGGTCGAGCCGTCTGAAAGTATCAGGGAGGGAAATACCGTTTCAGGCGGCATTTGGCCTGGGCGGCCAGGCTGTATACTGTTTTCCGCAAATGGAACTGGTAGTGGTGACTGTTGGGGAGAATGCCGGTCTGAAACAGACAGTGGTTCCCGTTGTCAAAGCGGTTGCTTCCGCTGCACTGCGGTATTCAGCTGGAACCGGATAAGAAAAAGGCGGGAAACCCCGCCTGATAAAAAGATTTACATAAAATGTATTTTAAGAATATTAGAAAGGTTTCAGTTCTGGTCAGTCTTCCCACTTTTGTTTCAATACATCGCGCAGTTTCTTTCCGGCTTTGAAATGTACTTTACGGCGGGGCGGAACGTAAACTTCAACATTTGCTCTTGGATTTCGGGCTCGGGGCTTGGCTTTGGTTGGCTTAACTTCAAAAACACCAAAATTTCGCAGTTCTATACGAGTATTGCTTCTATCCTCAGTCAACATGCCAGTCATGGTTTCCAACACCGATTCCACCATCTCTTTGGTCTTGACTTCGGATATACTCAGCTTTCTTGAAACCTCTCTCACAATATCCATTTTGGTATAGGTCTTCATATTGCTTCCCTTGCATTAAAAAGTGAATATCTTGAGTATCATTAAAGGAAATTATAGTTTTTATAATATCTGGAGCAAGAAATATTTGAAAACAAATAATTTAGTAATTATACACCCCGCAATATCCAACAAATTCAATTAATTTCCAGAGTGATGCCGGCAGATTTGCAGGAGAATTGCTAGTTGTTGTTTCAAATACGTTTGGGAAATAACTGCTGAAATCAGCTCCAGCAATCCATTTTTGTTCATAATCTATCAGCAGAAATAGTTCGAAATGCATCATTCCGGGCACTCGTCAGAATAGTATTTCTGCAGTGCATTTCTGACCGGAGTGGGGTTGGATCAGTCTTTTCGGCGCATTGTATTAATGATTCGGCTGAATCCCTGTCCGATCAGATTGAAGGGCAGCAGGGAAACATCCTTGATGGCACTGGTAAGGGTTTTGTCGTCCGACCTGACAATCAGTTCCCGAACAGGATTTCTGGCAAACAGCACCATATCGGCGGCTTTATTGATGGTGACCTTCCGAAGCGCTTTGCCAAAATGTTCAATGATCTGTCCTGTCACCGTCCTCACGGTTGCAGCAATAAAATCCAGAGAAGGATTCAGATCGCGTCCGGACCGGATAAGGGTCATGGTGCAATAGTTTTCACAGATATATGAAATCCGTGCCATTAATGTTGCATTCACATAACCATCCGCAATGCTGCCAACAATTTTATCGAGATATGGAATATTCCGCAGAGGATCAGCAGCAAGCTTTCGGACCACCTCCTCTGCAGCAATCTCAACCCCTTCCGAACCAGCCAGTATCACCGCCAGAAAAATCTTCCTGCCTATCGTCCAGAGATCCCGCATCACCAATCTGCCGTGATACAAAATCATGATCTCCTTTACCAGATTGAAACTGATTCCCAGAACAAGCATGGCATCCAGAAATCGGTTTTGAGCAATACTGGTACTGTAAAACATCTGCAGTATATATTTTTTTCGTATGCGGTGGCACTCGGATTTGAGAATCTTTACCTGATGTTCATACAAAACCGGCAAATCGGAATGGGGAGTTTCCAACTGCTGTGTTTTCATATATGGGTTGACTTCAAACAGACGAACCCTTTTTTCGATCAGCCTTGGTACATCTTTTTCATTGTTGACCGGCCCCGGATAAACTGGCATAAACAGCAGCCGAACAGCAGGGTATATCAGTGAATACAATATTGCAGCACCAATCAGAAGTGCAAATCCGACCGCGGCCCAGGGATGGACGGCTTTCAGAACGGCATACAGCTGGAGGATTTCCTTGAGAACAAGGTAAAGAATGAATAAAGCAAAAAAAACAAAGACCCGTTTGATAAACCGCAACATTTCTCTGTACCTGACCTATTTTTGCATTTACTGCTATATTTTATGAAATATTATTGATTGATTATAAACAACACGCCGTTTATCGAAACTACCCTGGCGTGCTCCACATATCATCAATATTTATTATTGTTTAGCGTGTATATTTTACAACTTTATTCTTCCCTGATACATACTTTTTTTGTAAATTACCTCTGTGATAACTCCCTTAAACAGCAGTGAATTTCAACCCAAGCCTGTGGCACAGCCTGTGGTGACTCCGCAGCCGGAGCCGGAACAGATTTCGGTCGTAAAAACTCAGAAAATAAACCACGCCACAGCCAAGGAAGGTGAAAATCAATTCGCCAATGATTCCCGCATGACCAAAGGTGAGCAGGAGCAAGTCCGTGATTTGAAAAATATCGAGCGCCAGGTTCGTAATCATGAACAGGCCCATAAGCAAACGGGCGGTAAACTGGCAGGGCAGGTTAAATACCGTTTCACTGCGGGGCCTGACGGCAAGCATTACATCACGGGCGGCTCCACACCCATTGACATCAGTAAAATTGCCAATAATCCTCAGGGTACAATTGATAAAATGGAACAGGTTATCAAAGCGGCCATGGCTCCCCAGCAGCCCTCACAGGAAGATTACAGAGTGGCGGCATTGGCCAAACAGATTATCATGGAATCCAGGGTTGAACTTCAAAAACAGAAAAAAACTGAAGAAGATAAAAAAGAAACCCAATTTCACTCTGAAGAATCAGATGAACCTGAGGAAGACCAGGCACTGCCGGAAAGCAGTTATTATGAAAATATCTATAAGCACACCAACCCTGAAACCGATCCCTCAGTACTCAGCTCCTTTTCATACGTGATCTGAGCCAAACTTTTTTTTTCGCAGTTATTCGTTCGTCTTCATCGTCCTAATTTATACAATGCGACGACGCCTGATTCTTTATGTAATCCTGTTTCTGACCGGCTGCACACACCAAAAAACCGATCCCCGTCCTGATACTGTGCTTCCCGATGACCCACCTTTTTTATCAGAATCACTGATTCTCAGTCCGAAATCTGTCATTATCAACGGATACACAATCGGAGATCGGATAAATCCGTCTGACTTCCAACCCGTGTCCGTGATATCTGATCCGATACCGTTGGAGGAGCTGCGTCATAACCGCTGTTCAGGTCTCTTTGTCCGCGTGCTGCCCGAAGACATTATTTACGAAATTATCAGAAAACGAATCCCGAAATCAGAAATCGCTGCCCTGAAAGATGAAATCGTGAGCCAGTTGGATGCTCAGCCGGAATACAAGCCCCTTCCCGCTTCAGCGCCCAGCTGGGCATTTGAATCATATACATGGCAGGTGGATCAGATCGAAATCCAGCTGCTTCACGCCTGTTACCTTGGGAATGATCGTTACAGAAAAAGATTTATGGACCGCAGTTGGACTCTGTACTACCGGGATCACGGATTGCAGAGGCAATTGGAAAACCGATACCGCGATCTTCCCTGAAGCATGCCGCACTGCGGTTCTGCCGAATTTGATTCCAGCTGTTTCGACCCCTATAATCAGTCGAGTGTTTTGCGGATTTTCGCCGGCAGTTTCGATTTGACAAGCTGATAGCTGTCTTCAATCATCCTCAGCAGATCCCGTTCCGGAACAGAACCGTTCAGTTCAATCGTATTCCAGTGTTCCTTGTTCATATAATATCCCGGAGTTACAGCCGGGAAAAGGGAACGCAGAATCTGGGCATCATCAGGATCACATTTCAGGGTGACCCGCAGCGGATCAGATTCAACCGAAACCAGGGCAAACATTTTCCCATGCAGCTTGATGACCATCACATCATCCCCAAACGGATAATCCTCCTGCGCTTGGGGGTATTTCAAAAGGATATCACGAAGCCCTTCCAGAGTCATGGATGGGATCATTCTGCGATGATGATATTCAGGATTGTAATAATGTCCAGCACATTCAGGACTCCATCCTGATTGACATCCCCGATCACCAACTGCATCGGGGTGGGCGTTTCGGTACCAACAACAAAATTAACGATGGCCACGATATCCAGCACATTCAGAACTTCATCACCGTTGACATCACCCATTACACCTGGATTCAGGCCAAAAAATGCAGTAACCTGCGCAACAAAATGAGCTCGGGTTGAAGGCGGCTGCCCGTCATTGAGATTCGAGAGGTTATAGGAAAAACAAATAGTTCGCTGCCCAAATTCACCTATGGACTGTACTCCCACCAGACCATACCCGGATTCACGAAACAGCTCAGTTCCGTCTGTATTCGGTTCAAAGGTATCAATCCAGAGATTGTACTGCTGACTGCTTCCTGAGAATTCCATCTCTTCTGCCAGCGAGCCGGGCTGCCCGGTGAGGCTGTTGATGGGATTTTCGTCACCGTCATCCGTACTCTCAAGACCAAACAGCTGGTGCAGTGCCGAATTCTGCCTTTGATCCCAACCCAGCGGTTCACCGCCGTCCAGATACAATTTCCCGCCGCTGACCAGGTAGTCTTCCACCACTGCAGCCAGATCATTCGTCAACCGCGTGATGCTGTCATCGCCTGAATTGCCCAAAGACATGAACACCGCATCAAATCCAGCCAGTGTCGAAGGAAGGTTTTCCGACCGGCTGAAATGCGGCACAATATTCATGGATAGAAGCTGATCTTCAATGAACTCTCCGCTGTGTCCGGAACCGCCTTCCGGACCTTCCCAAATCATTACACCCTCATTCACGGATATGAAATCGATTTTTGTCAGCGTTTCGGTTTCCAGTCCGTCCGATACCGTCAGCGATATCGTGTAAAAACCAGGAGCATCCACTGTCCAGGTCGGATTTTCCTCGGTTGAATCGGTGACGCCGTCACCATCGAAATCCCACTCATAGGAAATGATGGGACCCGGCAGCGCAAAGGACATGTCCGTGAACTGGATGGTTCGTCCGGGGGCTCCGCCGGTTTCGTCGGCAGTAAAATTGATAAACATGGTTCCGTCAATATATCCCCGGTCTGCAAACACCTCCCCAGCCGTCTGCAGGTGTTCACCGTCATACAGCAGCATATCCGCCTGTATAAACGCCCATGCCGCATCCACCTGATTTGAATTGCCGTTGGTCATTGAGATACCTTCAAGGTACACCCGGTCTGTGGCTTCTTTGCCAATCTCATTCCAGATACTCATCAGGGATGAGGACCACAGCTGGCCGTCATGGTGAACAGACCCGTTCAATGCTTCCGGATAGTGTCCATTGTAATTGGTCACTCTCAGATACGGCTGAAAACCCCACACGCTGAACCAGTCGAACTGCTCATCTTCAGGCTGGAAAAATCCAAGGCTGCGGGTATAGGTTTGAGCCCAGAAATCTGCACAGCCTTCACTGAGACCATCCTCCTGTGACAGCCCGCCGTCCGTGATCCAATGATGAATTCCGTGCCCAAGTTCATGAAGAATCACGGCATGATCTTCCCCCAGATCCACATTCCCGTTCGGACTTCCGAATGCCACATATCCGTCCCAGGAATAATGGGCGTTCAGGTCCCCGTTCAAACCATGCGGATCGAACTGAACCCCGCCTTCGTACTGATAGGGCCAGCAGTTGAAACCCAGCTCGTCATTGAGATACCGCATGGAGTGATCCAGATGATGAAACACATTGACGGCTTCAAATAGATCCTGAGAACGCGTTGCCTGAAAATTGTCACTGTTTTGAGAAAAATCGCCGTGATACGGACCTTCCAGATCGCTGATTGCTGCATAATCATTTTCAAGATAGTACTGGCCGCCGGAGTAGAAAATATCAGTCAGTTCCACGTTCACCAACTGCGCTGTCAAATCAGGGTGATCCGAATCATTGTTATCCACAAAACCGCCGTTTCCGCCGACAGTCTGTGCTCTGGTGACGGGATCCGGGTCGAAGACCGTTCCATATCCGGTTTCGTACAGCGCGATGTCCTCTGCTTTTAAAATTTCTCCGTTTCGTGCGTCAATAAGAAATTCCCACTCACCGATGAACTCACTGCGGTTGGTGAGAAATACGCGATATACCAGATGCGCCCGGTGATCCTTCTGGAAAATCATCAGTTTCGCTTCGGCACGGCCCTCATCACGGGGCAGCCCAATATGCGCTTTTGCATCGGATATCGCAGCCTGGGCGGAGGTCCGAGGCATCATCGGTACCTGACGCAGTCCGGCGCGGTAACCGTTCATGACCATGACCACATTCAGATCTTGATCCAGACTGACGGTAATATCTCCTCGATAGACCGGAATCCCCTGGTAAAACTGGTTCAGGCGTACACGGTATCCGCCAGGTGTTTCACGCACTTTTCTTACCTGAATTTCATCCGGGTCCGCTCCGGGAATCAGTTCATCGGAATGCCGTTCCAGGTAGCTCAAGGCGGCTTCTTCCGGTGAGTACCCCGGAACTTTTTCATTGATCATATAACGGGCGCGCGGAATGCCGTAATCCAGATCAATCCGCTCGAGTCCCCGCATTTCCCAGCGTTCCGACATCTCCGGAATGATTTCCATACTTGTATTTTCAGCGGACTTCCCAAGCTGACCGAATGCCGCTGATATCATGAGAATTGCGACGGACCAGATAAATATTTTAAGCCGAGACATGATAAACCTTCTCCTATGTAAATAATGCCGGGACATGCAGAAAGACAAACACAGATGACCAATTCGCAGTTAATGTGAAAACTGCCTAACTCAGAACGATACGCGACCGACTGAAACCCGCCGACTGTTTGAGAAAAGATGCAGTGATGTCCCGCCGGATTGCTTGATGCAGGCATGCCGCGGTTGGACTTGTTCGCTGCCCCTTCGTGAATCGAATACAGGCGTTAAGATTTTCAATATTTTCACCTGAATAACCAGGTCGAATTGAACTTTCAGCACGGCCACAATAATGGTCATCTAAAATTAAGAAATTTTAAACTTTGGAAACACATAACATACATTCTTTTACATTTGGGTTTTGTTTGGAAACTCACAGCTGCCGGACTGCCGTTCTAACCCGCATATTTCACGAGAATATCCATGCGAAAAATGCTTCGAATTTTCCGGACAATGACAGTTCCGGTCGATTCTGCACCATCCGTCAGGACTCGGATTTTCAATTACGCTCGATATTTGTTCTCATTGCACTGTCCGGACCAATGTCGATGAATTTCCTTGTCTGTCAGGAGACGGATAAAAAACCCGCCAGCCGGCAAATTCAAATCACTTTGCAAGCCGGGCATAATCAACCAGCTCACCATCTCATTTCGAAACCTCATGAAATCTTCGGGATAAAGGGCATGTCGGGAAGGCATGACGGACAGCCGAAGGATTTTTCAATTACGATATGTTACTAAAAACTCTATTCGATTCCAGACCTATCTCAGCTAATTTATCATGTATCAAACCTGACCTGTTAAATGTATTCATCCCGCTTAACGGCGGATTAACCCAAAAATTTCAGGACCACAATGAACAGAAAAAATCTTTTTATTTTCCTTATTGCCGCGGTTCCGCTGATTTTGCTGGGCAGACCGGCGGAATATTATCTGCATATCCGGACGGACGGTTCGAATATTGAAACGCTCACCCGAATGGTTTCCATTGATTCCCGCTCGTCCGACGGCGTGTTTGCATATGCCTCCGAGAAGGATCTTCAGGGACTTGACAAGTACGGTATTTTTTATGAAATGCTTCCTCATCCCGGAGTAGGAATCAGCGCTGTAATGGCCGACAGCATTGAGGAACTTCGTGAATGGGATTCCTATCCAAGCTATGAACAGTACGTCGGCGTGATGTATCAGTTTGCTGCAGAATACCCGGATATATGCATCATTGAAAATATCGGTACGTCTGTCCAGGGCCGGGAAATCCTGTTTGTCAAAATTTCCGATAATGTCGATTCAGAAGAGGATGAACCGGAATTCCTGTACACCGGCCAAATGCACGGAAATGAAGTCATATCCTTCATGAACCTGCTTCACCTCATTGACTACCTGCTGGAGAACTACGGCGTGGACCCGTTGGTTACCAATCTTATCGACAGTCTGGAAATATGGATCAACCCGCTTGCGAATCCGGACGGTACATACATCACGGGGAATGACTCGATTGACGGAGCCATTCGGTTTAATGCGAACGGTGTGGATCTGAACCGCAATTTTCCCGACTGGATGGACGGTCCCCATCCCGACGGCAATGACTGGCAGCCGGAAAACATCGCCATGATGGAATTCGCAGACATGCACACCTTCGTGATGGGTGCCAATCTGCACAGCGGTGCGGAAGTTGTGAATTATCCTTGGGATACTACATCCGAGCTCGCTGCCGATGATGCCTGGTGGCGGTATGTTTCCCATGAATACGCCGATACGGTTCATACCTATGCTCCCTGGAATTACTTCAACGAATTTGACGACGGTATCACAAATGGGTATGCCTGGTATTCCATTAACGGTGGACGGGCGGATTACATGAATTACTTTAAGCACTGCCGTGAAGTCACGCTTGAACTGAGTGATGTCATGATACTTGATGAAGATGTCCTTCTGGATCATTGGGAATGGAATTACCGCTCCCTCCTGAATTATATGGCTCAGTCCATGTACGGTATTCAGGGAACTGTGACATCATCGGACGGCGCACCGCTCGTGGCGGAAATCCGGATCCCGAACCACGATGAAGACAACAGTCATGTGGTTTCCGATCCGCAGTTCGGAAGTTTCAGCCGCCTGCTTGAACCGGGGTTATACGATGTGGAAGTTTCTGCCTGGGGCTACGAAACTGCTGATTTCAATAATACGGCCGTGAGCTGGTACTCTGCCACCCGGCTTGATGTCAGCCTGATCCCGCTCCCCCCCCTCAGCCTGACCGGGATGGTTGCAGATGAAGACACCGGTGAACCCATCGCGGATGCCGTGATCCAGGTTTTGAATACTCCCCTTGATCTGACCAATACCAATGAATTCGGCGAATTTTCCATTACGGATATTTTTGAGGGAGATTACCAGCTGCACATATTTGCACCCGGATACAGCGCATTGATGCCTGAAATCAGTCTGACCCCGGACATCACCGAATTCAGTTTCTCTCTGTCCGCCAGTTCTGCATACAGTTTTGAAAGCGGATCATTCGGACCGGAATGGACCCTGCTGGGATTTGAACCATGGCTTATCGTCAGCAGTACTGCTGCCGACGGATACTATTCTGCGCAGTCAGGCGATATTGACGATGACGAATTCTCGCGACTCAGCATCGAGCGGGACATCCCCGAAGAGGGTCTGATGAGTTTTCATGTGAAAATAAGCTGCGAGAACGATGAAAATGACGACTGGGATTATCTGGCCTTTTATATTGATGATGATGAAATGGCCCGCTGGGACGGCAACGAGGACTGGCAGGAAGTGTTTTTCCCAGTGACACCGGGCATGCACAGGTTCATCTGGAATTATCATAAAGACGGATCGGTGAGTCACTATCAGGATGCCGCATGGGTGGATATGATCCAGTTTCCCGAATCGGAACTGCCGCCGGTAATGCCGGGGGATGTTAATCTGGATGAACAGGTTAATGTGATGGACGTTATCGTAACTGTGAACATCATCATTGGTACCGTTGACCCGGAACCTGCCCAGTTTCTGGCTGCCGACATTGATGAAAACGGAACAGTCAATGTGCTGGATATTATTGCTTTGGTGGGAATAATTCTGGGTACCTGAAGATTTGATTTGAAGTAGGCTGAATCACAAAAACGCCCCAGGTCCGGGGCGTTTTTTGTGATAGTATTTCAGATTTCCGGTCCGGATCACAGGATTCCAGACCATGATGCAGTTTACAGCTGGCTGAAGAAATCGTTGCCTTTGTCATCCACCAGAATGAACGCCGGAAAATCGATAACATCTATCTCCCAAACAGCCTCCATTCCGAATTCTTCAAAATCCCTGACTTTCACCGCCTTGATATTCTCCTGAGCCAAAATGGCTGCAGGACCGCCGATGGATCCCAGATAGAAGCCGCCGTTGGACTGGCAGGCATCCGTAACCATTTTGGACCGATTGCCCTTGGCAACCATAATCATGGAGCCGCCTGCTTTCTGGAAAAGATCCACATACGGATCCATTCTGGAAGCGGTTGTCGGGCCAAAGGATCCCGATGCCATGCCTTCCGGAGTTTTCGCCGGACCGGCATAGTAAATGGGATGGTTTTTAAAGTACTCCGGCATTTCTTCGCCGCTGTCCAGCATTTCCTTGATACGGGCATGAGCCATATCCCGGGCTACAATCAGTTTGCCGCTCATCATAACCGGGGTCTTGATGGGATATTTTGTAAATTCCGCAAGAATATCCTTCATGGGCTGATTCAGGTCGATTTTCACCGGTTCCATCCCGGCAGCCTCGGTATCATGCTTCAGGAACCGGCCCGGATCCAGCTCCAGATTTTCCAGCCAGATGCCTTCCTTGTTGATTTTTGCAAGAACGTTGCGGTCTGCCGAGCAGGATACCCCCATCCCGATGGGACAGGATGCACCATGGCGCGGCAGCCGGACCACCTTGATGTCATGACACAAATACTTACCGCCGAACTGTGCACCGAGACCGATTTCCTGCGACGCTTTCATCAGAATCTCTTCCAGTTCGGGGTCACGGAACGCCTGTCCCTGTTCATTTCCGCTGGTAGGAAGATTATCCAGATATCCGGCAGATGCAAGCTTCACCGTTTTCATGACGGCTTCTGCAGATGTTCCGCCAATGACAAACGCCAAGTGATAGGGCGGGCAGGCTGCGGTACCCAGGGATTTCATTTTCTCAATGAGAAACTCCGGCAGTGCTTCCGGAGTGAGTACCGACTTTGTCATTTGAAACAAAGCTGATTTATTGGCGGATCCCCCCCCTTTGGCCACGAACATGAATTCGTATTCCGGACCATCCGAGGCAACAATATCTATCTGAGCCGGCATATTATTACCGGAATTTTTTTCTTCGTACATGGACAGAGGCATGACTTGGGAATAGCGGAGGTAGTCTTCTTTGTAAGTCTTATAAATCCCATCAGAAAGGGCTTCCGCATCATTGCCGCGGGTCAGTACCCGATGACCCTTTTTCGCATAAACGGTGGCTGTTCCCGTATCCTGACAGAAAGGGAGCAGACCTTTTGCAGATATGACAGCGTTTTTCAGCATGATCCGGCCCACGAGTTTATCATTTTCACTGGCTTCCGGATCGTTCAGAATTTTCGCAACCTGTTCCTGATGGGCGGGCCTCAGCAGAAAATTCACATTGTGCATGGCCGTCTTTGCCAGCAGTTTCAAACCTTCCGGTTCGACCACCAGATATTCTTCGCCGCCGCACTCAGCAGTAGATACAAAGTCTGAGCTTACCAGATGATATTCAACGTCATCATGATGAATCGGGTATGGTTCGCTATATTGATACCCCATATTTCACTCCTTATATTTACACATATCAGCGGCGGGATGGGGAACTGCACGATTCAAACGGCTGATTCCCGCCGAATTTTCAGTGCCGTATTTTACCCAACCGTGCACAATACTTAAATCAACAAAGTGGTGTAATCCTACTCAATCGGCGGATTAAATCCAATGAGCCGCAAATCAGCATCCAGAATCTGACCGTTTGAGAATAATCACTCCCTGTACATGAAAATTCGCATTGGTGAAAGAGCTGATGTTTCCGCCAGTATGTTCCTTCTGATTCCCGATATTCTCCTTTTTAATTTGTACGGGGAATAAATAACTTTCATATTCTTAAATTATGATTGTTTAATACCTTACAGCGGCGTATCAACATCAATGAAGTTCTGGGAAACCCGGGAGTAACAGTATGATTCGGAATCGAATGCTAATCAACATTATCGGTATTCTGCTTTGCACCGCGGCATGGTCAGTGGAAACCGGGTACATACAGGTGAAATGCGGCAGTGACGTTCGCGTTTATCTGGATGACGAGATACGCGAAATCACCACTGAGCGGTCAGATCTGGTCATTATAGACAATGTGGAACCGGGTGAGCATGTCCTGAAACTGGAAAAGGACGGATTCCAACCCCATGTAGTCCCGATCAATGTCCTGCCCGGCGATATACTGATATATGAAATCGATGAATTTACCCCCATTTTTGAAGTGTATGGAGAAGGGCGTCCAGAGCATCGCGTCATGGAACAGAAAACGGGTAATCTGGAAGTCAGAACAGTCCCATATGACTGCACGATCGAGATTCGGTCTTTGGGGGTGAATGCGGAGAACTACGGCTCAAAGACCACTGATTTATGGGGTATGGAGGATGTGGCAGTCGGAAGCTATTTCATGCGGATTCAGCATGAAGCAAGAGAACTTACCTATGAGTTTGAGATCATCGAAGGCGTCACTACCCGTATCTTTGCAGATGTTATCAATTCAGAAATCTACGACGTTACCAACAGTGACTGGCCCTCTGAAACTGAAGAATCTGATTCTGAACCGGACCCTGAAACAACCGTACCCATATCAGAAGACCAGCCTGAAATCCCTGCCGACTCTCTGCATATTCAATGGGCTCTCGTTCCCGGAGGAGAATTTATCATGGGCTGCGGATTCTGGTCAGAGGACTGCGGCAGCGATGAAGATCCGTTGCACAAAGTCATCCTGCCCGAATTTTTCATCAGTACAACGGAGATTACCAATTCCCAGTTCTGTATTTTTCTGAATGATTATTTCAGTCTGACCATCATTGGCGACAAAACCCGACGGCAAAAACTGGTCAGTCCTCATAAATGGGGGATTCAGTATCATTCCGGAAACTGGATTCCGGCGAAAGGGTACGAACAGCATCCGGTGGTTTCGGTGACCTGGTTCGGGGCGCAGGAATTCTGCCGGTGGGCCAGCAGTCGTCTTGAAACGGAGATCCGCCTGCCGACGGAAGCTGAATGGGAATATGCCGCCCGCAGCGGCGGACAGCCCGAGAACTGGGCGGGAATGACAAAAGAAGAAAGGCAGCCCAACCATATCTCCTGGAATATGACCAACAGCAGCCTGCGTACCCACCGTGTGGCCAGCCGGCTGCCAAACGGACTGGGTATTTATGACATGAGCGGGAACGTTGCCGAGTGGGTATCGGACTGGTATAAAAGCACCTATTACAAAAAAGCCCCTGTTGACAGTCCCAAGGGAGCCAAATCAGGCAAATACAAAGTTTTCCGCGGCGGAACCTACTATCAGGATCCATGGCATCTTCGATGCGGAAAACGCGCCCGCACAGAACCGTCCCGCGCCCTCAGCGATATCGGATTCCGGGTGGTCAGACCACTTCAGGCGAGTCAGACTGAATCCGGGACCGACGCAGCAGAAACAAATTGATATTGCTCTCCCGTCGAATTCGTCAGATGTGAAAATTTGAGATTTGCCGCGTGTACAGATTCGATAAATGACTATTCCGCAATGCTTATGGGATTATCGATCGGCATCAGCGGACAGTCATAAGAACAATGAATCTACCCAAACCACACCGCCTTTTTAATCCGATGCTTACCATATAAGCTGAATCCGGTTTCAGACGCCGACCATTCCCAATGCAGGAATCGGCAGTCACCCGGCCTTTTTACGATACAATGATAGTCAGGATTTCCCCATCCTGCCCGGAATAAACATACCGGATGGTTCATTCGAGATGATGGTTTCAGACACAAGACATTCACCCCGCAGCCAGACTTCATCCGGAAACAGGGCCGGAAATTCCAGAAAACCGTTCCAGTCAGTTGCGGAAACCAGTGTATCCGTCCACCTCATCCGAAGAGATTCCGGATTAACAATCACCAGATCGGCATCCGCACCCGGTCCCAGATTTCCTTTACGCGGATACAGTCCAAACAACCGGGCAGGGGTCTCGCTCATGGCCGCAGACAAAATGCCAAGCGGGAGATTCTGACGAATGAACTGCGCCAGCAGAACGGGAAACGCGGTTTCAATACCGCCCATTCCGTTTGGAATTTCCTGAAACGGAATCTGCTCGGGTTTGTCGCTGAGATTGAATGGACAGTGATCCGTTCCAATGGTGTGAATAGTGCCGGAAAGCAATCCCTGCCAGAGTGCATGATTATCCTGCGTGCGGCGCAGCGGAGGAGACGTCACGAACATGCGTCCATCCGGTCTCTGAAAAACATTGTTCTCCAGCAGTAAGTATTGCGGACAGGTTTCAAGAAACACTCCCGCCTTCCCGTTCACCGCCATCAGTCCCTGTTCTGAACTGAGATGTACAATGTAAACCCGACAGCCTGTCTTCTCTGCGATTCTGCACATTTCCGTCACTGCTTTTACTTCTGCCATCACTGGTCTGGAAAATCCGTGTGCGGTCACAGAACGGGTTTTACTCCGATTGAAAACCTGACTGACACTCTGAATGAAATCATCATCTTCAGCATGTACCATCAACGTGCAGTTGTGTGCGGCCAGGATTTCAGCTGCCTGTAGAATCTCGTTATAATTCAGCATCATCCCTGCTTCACGATATGTGGTAAATACCTTAAAGCTGACGATCCCCTGCTGAACAAGCTGCGGTATCTCGTCAAGCAGCTCCTTGCTGATACGGGTCAGATTTGCATGGAGGCTGTAGTCTGTAAAACAGCGCTTTGCGTCGTCCCTGCGTGCATTGACACTCTCCTGCAGTCCCTGTCCTTCAGCCAGAATCGTAAAATCGATAATGGTCGTCACTCCTCCGTGAACGGCCGCACGGCTGCCGGACTCAAAATTATCGGCAGACCGGATTTTTTTTATCGGGATTCCCATATGAGTATGGGGATCAATGATACCGGGAAAAATCAACCGGCCCGAGCAGTCCCTGACCTCAACCTCCTTCGGTACAGGAAGATGCACTCCCAGCGCTTCAACCTTTCCGCCGGAAACCAGCAGGTCTTCACGATAAACACCATCCGGTTTCACCACTTTTCCATTCTTAAACAATACTGATGTCATATCCAATATTGATTCCTATGTTACAGCCGTGTTCAAAAAGTGCTGGTCACATCGCCCGCCGTCCATATTCCTGACTCAGCCTGCCGGTTTCAGTCGATATTCCTGAATGACCTGGGCCAGAATACTCACAGCAATCTCAGGAACGGTTTCAGATCCGATCGGCAGACCGATGGGTGCCCGGACGGTAGTCAGCTGCTCATCTGTAAAACCGGATTTCCGCAGGGCAGATGAGATCAGCTCCCATTTTCTTGGACTGCTCATCAGTCCGACGTATCCGCAGCCCGATGTCAGAACTTTTTTAACGATTACCAAATCAAGATGATGATTACGGGTTGTAATTATCACATAATCACTGGGTTGAAAGTCTGTTGGATACTCAGCCGATTCAAAATCCTGTACAGTAATTTTAGCAACATTCTCCGGCAGACCGTCCAACTGCTCCGGTCGATCATCATAGACAACAATATTCCATTCCAGGGAACCGGCTGCATCGGCAACAGCCCGCCCCACATGTCCGGCACCAAAAATACGAAGTGTCGGCGCGCCCTGAGGCACTTCAATTCTTAAAAAACCTTCGGCTGTTTGAACGGCGGCTGATTTTCCCTGCTTTGCGGCTGTCATGAGAAAGTCTTTTCCCGTCGCCGATTCCGGCAGACGGCAATCAGGCGCAATCAATTCCCGCCGAACATGCGTTGATTCGGTCAGACGCACCTCAGTGAACAGCCATTTTCTCCGGTCGGAGTTTTCAGATTCCAGAAGTGCCGAGTACATCCCGCAGATTTCCGGCGACAGCACTTCCATCAGAACCGTCACCCGTCCCCCGCAGACACCTTCGGGCTGAGCCACATCATCTCCGGTCATATCATTGTGATACACCAGGGGCGCGCTCTGTTCCGTCAGCGACCGGGCCATATTGATCACTGTCTGTTCCATGGCTCCGCCCCCGATGGTCCCCAGAACCCGGTCCGGTCCCACCAGCATCAGGGGATAATCACCCCGGGGAACCGATCCGGTGAAATACAAAATACTGCAGATCACGTATGGTTTTGCGGCCTGCTCTGACAGGAATATTGCCTGAATCGTTTTGTGGATATTCAAACCTTACCTCAGTATTTGTCCGTGTTTGCGGATCAGATGACCCTCATCGAAATCGACGGCGTTCCTGCAGAACGGCTTCCAGAACCGCCCTTCCGATGCTTCGCGCTTTGTCGGAAACATGGTGGATATCCACCTTCGCTCCGCGGGGATCAACGTCTCCAATTTTCATCCCGGCGGAAACGGTAACCGTCGGATGAATCAATCCTCGAACAATTCCCCCAACCTGAGCCCTGACCGGCTGAGTGCCGTTCAGCAATCCTAGAATCTGATTTTTTTTCACCAGATCTCCGAATTCTGCATTCCATTCGATCTGGCCGTCTCCCGGAGAGCTGATCAGTCTGTCCTTTGCCGCCCCGCCCAATTTGCCCGGAATCCCGGTATTGGGTGCCGCAGCACCCTGCCTGATGATTCGGCCCAGTTCATGGCCCCGCTTTGTTTCTATAACAATGTGACAGTTTTCTCCGGCAGAGAATCCCGGCCCAAGCCCGATAACCAGTTCCGCCAGATCCCGCTGATCATCAGCCTTTTTTTTGGTCATCCGCGCATCCACCAGAATATCCGGCTTCAGATCATGCGGTATTTGGGATCCGCTTTTCAAAACCGGAATAAAATCCATACCTTCCTCAAACCCCGCTTTCCTCACATGTCTGGCCTGAATACCCTCTACCTTCGCCTGTCCGTCATGCATGACGGCCGCAAACGCAACCGTTCTTCGAATAGCAAGCGGATTGTCAAGCTCTGTCATTATCAGCCGAAAACCGGACGAGAACAACGTTACCGCCACTCCGGTGGCCAGTTCACCGGCACCCAGAATGCAGACTCTGCCTTGAATTTGGATTTGTGGAAAATCTTGTCTATTCATGGACCCTTCAATCACCCGACCGCTTTAAATACGATGGTTGTTTCCTGCTGAATCATTGAGCGGCGCTTTTGTTTTTTCACTCGCCGGTGTCCGCATTCTCATGAGCAATCTCAGGAATGCGTCAGACCGCCGGAATCCAGATGCCGGTCCATATCCAGCAGAACGCCCTGATCCGTGACTTCAATTCTTCGAACCCGGTTCCAGTGTTTTTGAATCAGCGTTCTGCCGCCCGTATCGCCGGAAAGAGACATGAATTCCTTTTTCATCCCTGCGGGAAAATACACTGGATGACCATCCTGATGATTGTACGTCGGGACCACAATCTGATTCGGATGAGTGCGTGTCTCTTCTGTGAGTATTTCAAAAATATCTTCGCGGATAAACGGCTTGTCTCCCGGGAGGATTCCAAAATTCCGGCATGAATCCGGCAGACTTCGCAGACCGGTTTGAATGGAGGAAACCATCCCTGATTTGAAATCGGGATTATCCAGCAGTGCAGCGCCGGTCACGTTCTCCTCGTTCAGTGCATTACGGATTTTATCATTGTCAAAACCCGTTACCACAAATATCGGATAATGGTATTCCGCTGCAGACTTAATGGTTATGCTGATAACCGAACGTCCATCCAGCTGAATCAGCAGTTTTCCGGGGTGTCTTCGACTGAGTCCCGCAGCAGGAATAATCAGCGGCAATCCGATCACCGCACCACCTGCCACTGATCCAGATGCACACTGCCCCATGCAACGGTGCCTGAGGTTTTCTTTGCAACGGCGCGGGCCAGTGCCTGAGCCTTTTCCGGATAGGCATCGCCTTTGTTCACAATATAGATCAGCGGATGAGAATGCCGGATTCGGCTTCCATACCCCTTTGGACTGGTCAGCACATCAGCCAGAAAATCCGGATACAAAACCGATTCCGGTGTGATTGACCATCCCTGCGCAAAATCCTCCGGCCGGTGGACCAGTCCGCTGTCCAGCCGCTGGTTTACGACCTCTGCTCCTGCCATGATAATACTGAGTTCGGACCAGGCCGGAACCGCCGGATCATGGGATTTATGCCATTTCAACGGTAGATTCCTGGCCCCGTCATTTTCGATAAGCATGATGTCCGTCATTCCGCGCAGCACCGCCAGCTTATCCGGATCAACCCCAGTGAATTTTCCGATTCTGTCAGAGGCTTCAATATAAAACAGCGGATTGTGAATCCGAAACGCTTTATCCAGCGCAGATCGGCAGTCCGCATGATCCACAACCAGCGGCAGCCGTACAGGATGCCCGGCACTGGTCAGGGATGTCATCATAACCTTGTCGTAATCTTCTGCACAGCGGATTGACAGCAGCTCGAGCATTGAGGTCTTTCCGCCGCCGCCCAGACAGGTCACAGTCCGCGGAAATACACCTCGGGCAGTCATTTTTAAAATAGAATATATCGATTCCACAGAAGTGCCTGTCTTACTCTCTTTCAGGAAGGCTAAATCCGTAGTAAATTTAATGCCTTCAATGGTACAGGGAAACGAGCAAAAAATGATATAAAGGTCCGAATAAAAAGACTCGGAATTCTGAAATTCACCATGACTGCTGTTGGAAAATCTAAAAAACGTATTGATGCGGCTGGAAAAGTGACCGGCCGCACCGTGTTTGCATCGGATATCAGAACCGATGGAATGCTGGCTGCAGTTCCGCTGGTTTCTTCCATCCCTTTCGGCAGAATCCTGCGCATACATCATCCTTTTACCGAGAACACGCCCGGGTTTGCCGGACTGTTCCTGGCGGAAGACATTCCCGGGAAAAACCAGGTGGGAGTCATTGTCAACGATCAGCCGCTGCTGACGGAAGACATCGTCCGTTATGTTGGCGATTCCATTGGGATTCTGGTTGCTGAATCACATGCTGCGGCGTGTGCTCTGGTTCGGGATATTCAAATAGAATATGAAGAATTTGAACCGGTATTCAGCATCGAAGACGGTCGGGATGCAGCAGAGTCTGTGATTCATCCATCCCACATTGCCTGCGAACACCGGGTACAGCGCGGAGATATCGCTGCGGCTTTTGCCAAGTGTCATGCCGTTTTTGAAACCGACTTCACCACCCCGTACCAGGAACATTATTATCTCGAGCCGCAGTCCTGTACAGTCATACCCCGATCAGACGGTTCCATCTTCATCTCCGGTTCACTGCAGTGTCCGTTTTATGTTCAAAAGGCAGTGGCGTCGGTGCTGGGTCTGCCCCTCAGCCGGGTGGTAGTGGAGCAGGCACCGACCGGCGGTGCATTCGGGGGAAAAGAAGATATCCCATCGGAAGTCTGCGCCCGTACCGCTTTGGCGGCCACCCTGCTGAACAGGCCGGTACAAATGACTTATACACGGGAAACCGATGTTCAACTCACCAGTAAACGGCATCCATTTGAAATGCACTATAAAGTGGGAGTCAGCCGGGACGGCAAAATATTGGCTGCGGACATCAACCTGGAAGAAAACAGCGGTGCCTATGCCACGCTTTCTTCCGTCGTTTCCTACCGCGCTGCCATGCAGGCCATGGGTCCCTATTCGGTACCCAATATTCAGGTACTCTCGCGAGCGTATTACACGAACCTGCCCCCTGCCGGAGCATTCCGGGGTTTTGGGTCACCTCAGGTTACGTTCGGACATGAACGGATGATGGAAATCATTGCGGATGGACTGAAAATGGATCCGTTCGAGCTGAGAATGCGGAACATCCTCCGCCCGGGGAGCAAAACCCAGACCGGACAGCTTCTTCATTCCAGTGTAGGGGCCGCACAGTGTCTGGAGGCCGTTCGCGACTTGGCTCAGCCGGACCCCAGCCGTTCGAATGACCGGTATCTGACCGGAGCAGGACTGGCAGTGTCCCATTACGGCAACTGTCTGGGCGCAGCAGGCTGGTTTATGGATGGTGCCGGAGCCAGAATTAAGTTGAACCGGGATGCCTCAGTAAATATCGGGTTCGGGCTGGTGGAAATGGGACAGGGTGCCCTGACGGTCACTGCCCAGATGGCATCCGATGCCCTCGGCATCAGCAGTTCCAGAATCACCGTTGATCCCACATCCACATCCAACGTACCGGACAGCGGACCTTCTGTTGCCAGCCGCAATGTCGTCATGACGGGAAACGCCATTCTGGAAGCTGCAGATCAGCTGAAATCCATCATATTCAATGCAGCCGGAGAGATGACAGCCGGCGATCCGCAGCAGTTCAGTCTGAATGACGACCGGATAAAAAACCGGCAGTCGGGAAAAGAAATCAGGTTTGATGATCTCTGCGAATTCATGTATCAAAAAAACTATCAGATGGATGTTATAGGATGGTGGCATGTACCGCGGCTGGAGTACGATCCTGAAACGGGGACCGGCGACGCATATTTCACCTATTCCTATTCCGCGCATGCTGCTGCCGTTCAAATTGATACGCTTACCGGCATTGTGACTGTAACAGATATTCGGGCAGCGCACGATGTGGGCCGGGTGATTAACCCTGCCGGACTGGAAGGACAGGTTGAAGGCGGAGCAGCCCAGGGAATCGGCTGGGCGTTGACGGAAAATTTCAAACTGGAAAGGGGTCATGCGGAAACTGCCAATTTGGCCACCTATCTGATTCCCACCGCGCTGGATACACCGCGGATTGAGACCATACCTGTTGAAGAACCGAATCCGGATGGTCCCTGGGGAGCAAAGGGTGTGGGAGAACCGGCCATCATCCCGACCGGCGCCGCCATTGCCAACGCCGTCAGCCGGGCCGTCGGCAATCAGTTCAATCAGCTCCCGATTACACCCGAATCGGTACTTAAATCTCTATCATCCGGGAACGGCTCATGAATCTGCTGACTTTGATCATTGCGGTCTTGGTTTCCCTTCACTCCGTGAATGCTCAGTCATCAACGGAAAATCGATACCTTGTTCGTCAGGAAAATCGATATGGATTTGTAAACCGTGCCGGGGAAACGATTATTCCATGCATCTACGACCGCGCGTATAATTTTTCCGAAGAACGGGCGAGAGTTCAGATTCACGGACTCTGGGGCTTTATCAATCCGAAAGGCGAATCAGTGATATCCGCACGGTATTCCGATTGCGGTGATTTTTCTGATGGAATTGCTCCGGTTCTCAAAGACGGCAAATGGGGATTTATCGATCCGTATGGGAAACTGATTGTATCGCATATCTTCTACTCTGCCCGACAGTCTTCAGACGGGTTTGCCGCCGTACAGCTGCCTTTGTTTTTTCCCTTCATTTACCGGCCGGTATATTATCTCAGTTCAAATCTGAGTATAGGTCTCAGTGACAATCTCAAAACAGATTTCAGTGAGGGTACAGACGTGGACACCATTCTGGTCATTGTGACTCCATCCCAGAATGCACAGTCTTTTAATGAGGGTCTGGCTGCAGTGGAATTCCGAAAATATGGCTGGCTTTGGCCATTTGTTCATTGTTACGGATACATTGATCGCACCGGCAGTATATCCATACCTCCAAAATACGAAAGTGCCCGGCCGTTTTCCGAAGGTCTGGCTGCTGTCAGCGATGATGAACAATTCGGATATATTGACACCTCCGGCAATATGGTGATCCCGCCGGCCTATCAGACTGCAATGGAGTTCCACGAGAGCCTTGCCAGAGTCCGCGATGGCCGGTTTTGGGGATATATCAATCCGGAAGGTGAGACAGTCATCCCCTGCCAGTTCCGTAACTGTCGTGATTTCCATGATGGTCTGGCTGCTGTCCAGACTGCAGAAGGATGGGGATATATCGATTCGAAAGGTCAATTCGTTCTCAAACCCAAATATGAAACAGCCCAGTCATTTGACCGCGGACTGGCCGCAGTCACCGAAAACCGTAAACTGTATCTGATTGACAGCAGCGGCAGTGTACTCTGGAGTGAAAAATAAACAGATGTCCGACTCATCAAACAGCCACCGTTTTTATCTCACAAACCTGCGCATTTTAAATCCTGCCGGGGAACACGTATTTGTTGAAAATGGTGTAATCGGCATTGAGAATGACAGAATTATGTTTACAGGCAGTTCATTTCCGGGCGATGTGGAACAGGAGACCGTCATTGACATGAACGGCAAAACGGTTCTGCCCGGAATGGTGAACGCGCACACGCATCTGTATTCAGCGCTGGCACTGGGGATGCCCGCCCCGTCCCGAATTCCCCGGTCATTTATGGAAACCCTGGAGCGGATCTGGTGGGTACTGGACCGGGTACTTGATCCGGAATTGATACAGGCCAGTTATGAAGCGGGTCTGCTGGAATGTCTGAAACACGGCGTCACTACCGTTTTTGACCACCACTCCAGTCAAAGTGCTGTTCGAGGGTCACTTCAGCCGCTGGCTGAACTGGCAGCGAACTGGGGAATGCGCGTATCACCCTGTTTTGAAGTTACAGACAGGAACGGAACAGCGGTTTTTGAAAGTGCTCTGGCAGAAAACCTGCAGTTTATGGATCAGTATCATGACCATCCCATGATCAAACCGCTGATGGGACTGCACGCATCTTTTACACTGTCTGATGACTCGCTGAGCCGTATCCGCCAGTCGCTTGCCGGGTTGAAGGATTGGGGAATCCATATCCATCTCGCTGAGGATGCGGCCGACCAGAGACATGCCGTTGAACGGGGATATTACTCCGTAACGCGGCGGCTGGAAAAACATGGTCTGCTGAATGAAAACAGTCTGGTCATTCACGGCGTGCACCTGAAGCCGGGGGATTCGGAAACACTTCAGGAATACGGGGCGCATCTGGTGCACAACCCAACCTCCAACGCCAACAACCGCGTGGGAATCCTGGATTGGGATATTATCCGTTCCCTGAAGGCGGGTCTGGGCACCGACGGAATGCAGGGCAATATGCTGGCGGAAGCCAAGGAAGGCCTGCTCATCAGAAGTCATTCTCTGGCAGGCGGAGTACCAAATATTCCTTACGGGCAGCTGCTGTTTGAAAACAACAGCCGGATTGCGGGCCAATTTTTTGGAGAACCCATCGGAATGATTGCTCCCGGCAGTCCTGCCGATCTGGTTTTTTACAACTACCGGCCCCGAACCGCCGTTGACAGTGAAAATATGATGAATCATGTTCTGTTCGGTCTGCCTCGGCCCAGCGATGTAATGACCCAGGGGATATTCCGGATCAGGGAAGGAATTGTAGAAGTGACAGATGAAGATGAATTAACCGGGCGGACAGCCGCGGCTTCCCGCAGACTTTGGCAGGCCATGGAAAACCTGCAGACACATTGAGCAATTAAAAACCGGATAAACAGCACCGGTAACAGCCGGAGTCAATCCGGAACGCAATTCCTTTTGAAGTCCGTGCAGCGCTGCTGCCGCATTTTCATTGCGAAAGCAGTCATTCACTGACTTTTACGAATGGATTTGAAAAATTTAATTCATGGATACCAGTATATGATCGATTTTGAGAAAGTCCGTCAGCGGGCAGCACATTATGAGAAGGATATCTTTCGGTTTCTGCGGGATATGATTGCCATTCCCAGCGAAAGCTGCGGGGAAACTGCCGTCATTCAGCGGATACGGGAAGAAATGGAGCATCTTGAATTTGACCGCATTGAAATAGATCCCATGGGCAACATCCTCGGTTTTATTGGAACAGGCAGACACCTGATCGCCATGGACGCACATGTTGATACCGTAGGAGTGGGCGATCCGTCACAATGGACATTTGATCCCTATGAAGGTTATGAGGACGACGAGACAATCGGCGGAAGGGGGGCATCAGATCAGGAAGGCGGGATGGCTTCCCTGGTGTACGGTGCACGCATCATCAAGGATTTGGGTTTGCTGGATGATGCGACACTGATGATCACCGGTTCGGTACAGGAGGAAGACTGTGACGGTCTCTGCTGGCAGTACATCATTCAGGAAGACGGATACCGGCCCGAGTTCGTGGTTTCCTCTGAACCCACATCCTGTAATATCTACCGGGGCCATCGGGGCAGGATGGAGATCAAAGTAACGACCTCCGGAATCAGCTGCCACGGGTCCGCTCCGGAACGGGGCATCAACGCCATTTATAAAATGTCCGATATTTTGAACGACCTGGAAGCGCTGAATCATCGCCTGGCAAAGGATGATTTTCTGGGAGCCGGCACACTGACGGTGTCTGAAATCTGGTCCGGTTCACCCAGCCGCTGTGCAGTGGCCGATCACTGCGGTATTTCCATAGACCGTCGTCTGACCCAGGGGGAAACGGAGGTTACGGCTCTCGGTGAAATCAACCGTCTGCCATCTGTTCAGAAAGCGGGTGCAAATGCAGAAATGTACAAATACCGGAAACCCTCCTGCACCGGACTGATATATCCCACTGAAGCATATTTCCCAACATGGTCAATTCCGGAATCCCATCCGGTAACCCAAGCCCTCGTTTGCGGATACAAAGGTTTGTTTCAACGCGAGCCGCTTGTGGACAAGTGGACCTTTTCCACCAATGGAGTGGCTGTCATGGGTCGTTTTTTAATTCCATGTATTGGATTTGGACCCGGGCATGAGGACCAGGCCCATGCACCCAACGAAAAAACCTGGAAAAAGGAACTGGTGCAGGCTGCCGCCATGTATGCTGTCATACCCAAGATTTACCTGTCAAACAAAAGGCATTCGTTGTCAGACCAGTGACGAAACGCCGAAAACCCAAAATCTAAGGAACTGTAATGAAGCTTCATTTTGAGAAACTGCAGGAAATAAAAAATTTTGGTAAAGATTTTCTGTTGAGCTGGGAAAAGGATTTGGACCAGTTAACGACCCTGATCCTGGTTGCAGCCTATTTTAAGGAAGCCCTGAAACGTCAGAAATCCATTCGAATTTTCGATTCCGGTCTGGCACTTTCCATTTTCCGTGACAAATCCACCCGCACGCGATACAGCTATGCTTCTGCTGCCAATGCATTGGGATTAAGCGTGATGGATCTGGATGAGGCTCACTCCCAGATCAGCCATGGAGAAACGGTACAGGAAACGGCCAATATGCTGGCTTTTACAACCGATGCCGTGGGCATACGGGATGATGTATTTCTGGGTGCCGGCAATGCCTATATGCAGGAGTTTTCCCGGGCACTGGATTACGGATTCCAACATGATGCCCTGCATCAGCGTCCGGCACTGATCAATCTCCAATGCGATATTGACCATCCGACCCAGACCTTGGCCGATCTGTCAAAACTGAAAGATTATTTTGGGTCCCTGGACAACCTGAAAGGCCGGAAAATGGCTGTATCCTGGGCATATTCGCCCACCTACGGAAAACCCATGTCCGTCCCTCAGGGATTAATTGGTCTGATGACCCGGTTCGGCATGGATATTACTCTGGCTCATCCGGAAGGATATGAACTGATGCCGGATGTTCTGGAAGTGGCCCGTCAAAATGCAGCGGAGTCCGGATCTTCATTTGAAGTCACCAATGATATGGATGCCGCATTTGAAAATGCAGAGGTGGTGTATCCCAAGTCATGGGCACCCATTGAAATCATGAAGCAGCGCACTGAACTGCTGAAAGCCGGAAATACGGCTGAACTGGGTGCTCTGGAACTCGAATGCCTGAACAAGAATCGGAAAAACATCCATTGGGTATGTAATGCAGACCGCATGAAACGCACCTGCAGCGGAGAAGCGCTGTACATGCACTGTCTGCCGGCGGATATTTCCGGCGTAAACTGTGAAAACGGTGAAGTGACCCGGGATGTTTTTGATAAATACCGCCCGCAGCTTTATCAGGAAGCATCCTACAAGCCCTTTGTGATCGCCGCCATGATTTTCCTGGCACGGGTCGATAATCCTTATCAAAAACTTAATGAAATCCTTAACCGGGATGAAGATCGTTTCTGATCCGGCGGTTGAGGGAATTTCACAGCCAGTCTAATCACTTAAATTGTAAATTGGGAAATTAAATGAACCAGAAGCAGATACTGAAACGAACCATTGAGCGCTGCCGCGAGAAGAAAATCATCCTGCCGACATATGAACAAATGGCACATCCGGAAAAAATTCCGCCTGCAATTACACAGGAACTGGGACATATCGGTTTGTGGGATTTGAATTCACTGAATCTGTTTCGAATCACCTGGAAGAATGAACCGGTTGAGTCAGGCGGAGGATTTGGCGATGTCAATTACCTGGAGCTGCCTTCTACCTTGACGGGGGTTCAGGCACGAATCATATTGCTGGTCGGTAAGTATTTCCCGACGGGGGCTCATAAAGTGGGCGCTACATTCGGACCGCTGGCAGAAAAGCTGATTACCGGCCGATTTGATCCCACTTCGCAGAAAGCTCTGTGGCCTTCCACTGGTAACTACTGCCGCGGCGGGGCATATGACTCCTGGCTGCTGGGCTGCGATTCCATTGCCGTTCTGCCTGAAGAAATGAGCCGGGAACGTTTTGACTGGCTGGAAAAAGTGGGATCAGAAATTTTTGCGACTCCGGGATGTGAAAGCAATGTGAAGGAAATCTACGACAAGGTCAAAGAATTGAAACAGCAGCGCGGAGACGAAATCGTGGTGTTGAATCAATTTGAGGAGTTCGGCAATTCCATCTGGCATTACGCTGTTACCGGACCGGCAATGGAGGAGGTTTTCCAAAAGATACGGGATGAAAACCAGCAGTTTTCCGCGTTGTTTCTCACCCAGGGTTCCGCCGGCACACTTGGGTCTGGTGATTACCTGAGGACCCTGTATCCCGATATCAAGGTTTGTGCCGGGGAAGCGCTCCAATGTCCCACCCTGCTGTACAACGGCTACGGCGGTCACCGGATAGAAGGGATTGGAGACAAGCATGTACCATGGATTCATAATCTAAAAAATACAGATATGGTGGCTGCCATCGATGACGAAACCACCTTCCGTCTGATGAGACTCTTTAATGAACCCGCGGGACATGAGCTGCTTGCCGAGCGCGGCGTGGACCATGCCGTGATTGACAAGCTGCATCTGCTGGGTATTTCAAGCATCGCCAACCTTTGCGGCGCCATAAAAATGGCCCGATACTATGAATACTCCGGCAGACACTGTATCTTTTCCGTTGCTACCGATTCCATGGAAATGTACCACTCCAGACTTCGAATGATAAGTGAGATACATGGGGGCTACAGCAGAGAAAACGCCCTGGTGGATTTCGATGCCTGTCTCAAGGGTCTCAGTTGTGACTCCATGCTTGAACTGTCCTATTATGACAAAAAACGGATGCATAACCTGAAGTATTTTACCTGGATTGAACAGCAGGGAAAAACCGTTGAAGAACTTGATGCCCAATGGTACAGCGACGATTACTGGACCAGCCGGTATATGCAGGTATCCGAGTGGGACCGGCAGATCGAGAAATTCAATAAAAAAACAGGCTTGATTTCAAAATACCTGTAATCCATGAAACCCTACCCGGAATATATCTCTGCAGTCCGATGTTCAGCCTGCGGAGCGGAATACCCTATGGATGTGTTCCGATATACATGCGAAGCCTGCGGTCAGAATCTGGATTTGATCTATGATTACCCGGCAGTCCGGAAAGCCGTTTCAAAAACCGGACTTGACCGATCCGGTGAAAAGGGAATCTGGCGCTATGCCCCGCTGCTTCCTGTTTCAGCTGTGCCCCGAAACCTCGGAATTCAGGTAGGAGGCACACCCCTGGCAGATGTAACTGCGCGGTTTCCGGACTGCCGGTGCAGACGGCTGCTGGTAAAGGACGATACCCGCAATCCATCAGGTTCCTGTAAAGACCGGGCTTCGGAAGTGGCCCTGGCTCATGCCGGAACACTGGGTCAGACCCGGCTGATTGGTGCCTCAACCGGCAATGCCGCGGCGTCACTTGCATGCCTGTCCGCATGGCATGGAACAGAAGCCATTATTCTGGTACCGGCGGCCGCTCCCGCTGCAAAACTGGTCCAGATTCGCCAATATGGTGCCCGTATGATTCCAGTGGCAGGAAACTACGATGAAGCATTTGATCTGGCCGCCCGTCTCAGTGACAGTCTGAACCTTTACAACCGGAATACCGGAACCAATCCGGTGCTGTGTGAAGGAAAAAAAACGGCTGCACTGGAAATCGCTGAGCAAATGAGATGGGAAGTCCCCACAAAGGTGCTGGTTCCGGTGGGCGACGGCTGCATTCTCAGCGGTATTCACAAGGGCTTTACGGATTTGTTGAATCTCGGTTGGACAGACCGCATCCCGCAGCTCATTGCCATTCAGGCGGAAGGATCAGCTGCGGTTGCCAATGCCTGCAGATCAGGGGATTCCATTACCGCCGTTGAGCCGGGGACCGTTGCGGACAGCATTGCCGTCTCTCATCCGCGTGACGGACTGAAAGCCCTACGGGCCATTCGGGAAAGCGGGGGTTTCTGTCTGACGGTCAGTGACAATGAAATACTTGATGCCCAGCACAAACTGGCGCGTCGGTCCGGTATTTTTACCGAGCCGGCGGCGGCCGCAGCTGCGGCGGGTCTGGAAAAAATGATCATTGAAGATAATGTAGATGCCGAAGATGTGATTGTACTGCTGGCAACCGGCAGCGGATTAAAGGATATTCCGGCGGCACAGCGGCTTTTGCCGGAAATGCGACCCTACCCTGCCGACTTCGGCTTCTTGCACGATCTACTGATCTCTCATGAATCCGCAGGAGTATCTCCTTTATGATTTATCTGCCCGATCCCCATTTTTTTGATCTTGAAATGACAGTGAACGGACAGCGCATTCAGCGCAGAGTACCCACACAAATGAGGCTGCTGGATTTCCTGAGAGATGAATTGAAATTAACCGGGACAAAGGAAGTCTGCAGTGAGGGCGAATGCGGAGCGTGTACGGTTTTTCTGGACGGGATCACTGTAAACAGCTGTCTCATTTTTGCGGTAGAAGCACACCAGTCAACGGTTGAAACCATTGAAAATCAGGGATCCGGTCAATCCCTGTCCGATCTGCAGCAGGCTTTTGTGGATCATCATTCGGTTCAGTGCGGTTTCTGCATTCCGGGAATGGTTTTGTCAGGTGAACAAATTTTAAAAGAAAACCCGCATCCCAGCCGGGAAGATATTCGTTACGGACTGGCGGGCAACATCTGCCGCTGTACCGGCTATCAGAAAATAATTGATGCGATCGAAGATACCGGTCGACAGCGGGATAAGGACACTGTAAAATAATGCAGTATTATCGTCCTGACAGCCTAATTGATCTGCTTGGTTTGACGGCCAGCCTTCCGGCTGCCGGAACTCGGCTTCTGGCTGGCGGAACGGATTTGATGCCGCGTTTTGAAAAAGCGGGAATCCTGCCGCATCATCTTGTAGATTTGAAGAACCTGCCGGATTTGACCGGAATCCGGGCCACCGTCCGGGGACTTGAAATCGGTGCACTGGTCACGGTTGCAGAGCTGGCAGCGCATCCCCGAGTTCAGTCAGAGTATCCGGCATTAAAGGAAGCCGCCCATCAGTTCGCCGGTGTTCAGATTCGACATCGGGCCACCATCGGCGGAAATATCTGCAATGCCTCACCGGCAGCAGATCTGGTGACGCCGCTCATTGCCATGAACGCACTCCTGGTCTTGTCAAAATCAGAAGATTCCCGTACAATGCCGCTGTCAATGTTTGCGACTGGTCCCGGGACAACTCGTATTCAACCGAATGAAGTGCTGGTCAAAGTGATTCTGCCGCCCCCGACCGGTGAATCGATTTTTTTTAAGATTGGACTGAGGCAGGCCATGGCTGTTTCCGTTGTAAATCTTGCCATCCAGTATCGGTTTTCTCAAGGCAAGTTTACAGAGCTGTCATTGGCTGCCGGTGCGGTCGCACCAACAGTGGTCCGGCTTCAGAATACCCGATCGGCATTGATGAATCAGCCTGACAAACCGGAAACCGCCCTGAATAATCTGGATGATGATATCACCCCGATTACGGATGTACGGGCAACGGCAGCGTACAGAAAACAGGTGCTTCGCAATCTTCTGCAGCACGCTGTAAACCATATCACCAGAGAGAAATGTGACTGACCGACTTTACCCCTTGAGTATTGGAAAACTGCTCCGCTGGATTTTTACCGAACTGAAACGCGGAACGGTATTTGGTATTCCAAAAGAACTGTTTTATCATCCGTCTCCGTCAGACCCGTTTCGTATGCAAAAATACGGCAGACTGCTGGAAAATCCGCTGGGTGCTGCTGCTGGACCGCACACTCAATTGGCTCAGAATATTGTCTGCGCCTGGCTTTGCGGTGCACGCTATCTGGAATTGAAAACGGTGCAGGTACTGGACAGTATCACGGTTACAAAACCCTGTATCGATATGGAAGATGAAGGATACAACTGCGAATGGAGTCAGGAACTGTCGCTGGATCAGAGTTTCAGGGAATACCTGAAAGCCTGGATTATCATCCATATTCTGAAAGACCATCTCTCACTGGGAGACAAATCGGAACCCGGCTTTATTTTCAACATGTCGGTGGGATATAATTTTGACGGAATCATGCAGCCGTCTGTACAGCATTTTCTGGACCGCATGATTCACTGCCAAAATGAGCTGGATGAAGAACTCGATCAGGTTAAGAAAATTGTCCCGCACTGTGCCGATCTCAATATTTCCTCACGAATTACCGACAACATTACGCTGTCAACCATGCACGGCTGCCCTCCGGATGAAATCGAAAAAATCGCAAAATACCTGATTCAGACTCGAAAGCTCAATACAGCGGTCAAGTTGAACCCGACACTTCTGGGCCCCCGACAGCTTCGCAGGATTTTGAATGAAATTCTCGGATTTGATGTGGACGTACCGGACGCCGCATTTGAACATGATCTGGATTTCAGTCAGGCTGTGTCGCTGATTCGCGGACTGCAGCAGGCCGCAAATGAATCCGGGACTGCGTTTGGAGTAAAGCTGACCAATACCCTGGAATCCGTCAATATCAGAAAAACCCTGCCCCAGGAAGAACAAATTCACTACATGAGCGGACGGGCACTTCATCCAGTGAGTATCGCTTCGGCCCGAATGCTGCAGACGGAATTCAACGGTGCACTCGATATCTCATTCTCTGCTGGTGCCGATGCATTTAACACGGCCCATATCCTGGCCTGCAACATTAAGCCTATCACCGTCTGTACCGACATCCTCAAACCGGGTGGGTATATGCGTTTCCCCCAGTATATCGACCAGCTCAGGACAGAATTTGATCTGAAAAAAGCCAGAACCATCCAGCAGTTCATACTGGGTGAATCCGGTCTGGAAAATGCGCAGGAAGCAGGACTGAAAAACCTAATCCAATATGAACAGGCTGTTCTGGAAGCCCCTCAGTATCTAAAATCCGCCTTTCTCTACGACGGCATAAAAACCGACCGGTCTCTTGGTGAATACGACTGTATTTCCGCACCCTGCATCAGTGCCTGCGCGGCCGGACAAAATATTCCGCAGTATATGTATTATACTGCTCAGGGAAATTATGCAAAAGCACTGGAAGTCATTCGCGATACCAATCCTCTGCCTGGAATTACAGGCATGGTATGTGACCATTTGTGCATGTCCCTATGCACCCGAATGAATTTTGACGCTCCGCTTCTGATTCGGGAAATTAAACGTTTTGCTGTCGAAAATGCCGAGTGCCCCACCCCGGTTCCGGAATCACCGAAGCATCCTCCACGTGTGGCCGTGATTGGTGCCGGACCCATGGGAATCTCAGCAGCGTCCCGACTTGCCCGGGCTGGTTATCGGGTTACCATTTTTGAGCAGGGTGACCGTGCCGGCGGAATGGTTGCCGATGCTATCCCACGGTTTCGTCTCAAGCCGGATACAATCAGCAATGACCTTGACCTGCTGACTGAACAGGGTGTAGAAATCAGATTTTCTCATCCGGTTCTTGAATCGGAGTTTCACAGACTCAGACAGGAATATGATTATGTGATCATCTCCATCGGCGCACAGGACAGTCGAAAACTGGACATCCCCGGTGCGAATTTGACAGGAGTATGGGATCAGCTGGATTTTCTCAGATCGGCAGCTCAGGATGAAACGCTACCGATTGGAAAGCAGGTGGCAGTCATTGGCGGCGGGAATTCGGCAATGGATGCAGCCCGTACGGCGTTGCGGCTGGCGGGGACTGACGGTACTGTCAAGATTATATACCGGCGCACAAAAAAGGAGATGCCGGCGGACCGTCATGAGGTCACCGCAAGCCTGGCGGAAGGCATTCAGATTATGGAACTTGTTCTACCGGTAGAAATCACTGAAGGTCCGGACGGACTGATCATGACTTGCCGAAGGATGAAGCAAGGACCGCCGGATGACAGCGGACGTCCGGCTCCCGTGGAAGTAAGCGGTTCCGAGTTCCAAATGAGCGTGGATACCATTATTACGGCACTGGGTCAATCGGTTCGAATTGGCGCCCTTGCCGGCAGAAATCCGGTGTGGGATACCGATGGGAAATGCATTGATTTTCCAAATGTATTTACAGGCGGCGACGCTCTGCGCGGTGCATCCTCCGTCATAAACGCGGTGGGTGACGGTCAGCGGACTGCCGAAATGATAATTCGGCTTGACGGTAAGAATCAGGATGAGTCTCATTCACTTTCCCGCACTCACACTCCGGGACATGAACTGCTGCTGAAACAGGCCAAGCGGGATTTTGGGCCTGGCGCTCCCCGGCTGAAGACTGAAAACCGCTACAGCTTTCTTCCGGTTACCGATACTCTCAGCGAAGCAGCCGCCCGCGCGGAAGCCGACCGCTGTCTGCTCTGCCATGAATACTGCAGCATCTGCGTGTCTGTCTGTCCCAACCGGGCCAATATCACGTATGAAACAAATCCTTCTGTTTTCCCCGTCTATCAAATTGTTCTGAAGAATGAACCGATAATCACACGTCAGGCAGATTTTGTGATTGATCAGACGTTTCAGATTTTGAATCTCGGGGATTTCTGTAACGAATGCGGCAACTGCACCACCTTCTGTCCCACCAGCGGGCGGCCGTTTGCAGATAAGCCGACGCTGTATTTGAGCTTCGAAGGCTGGAAAAACGCACAGCAGGCCTACCGCATGGACGGATCAATCATGCAGTACAAAAACGGAAAAAACGTTGAATCTCTTCTAAAGAGCGGCAAAGGCTACGAATATCAATCAGAGAAAATACACCTCGTATTGGATTCTGAGGATTACTCGATCAAGGATTACCGGTTGCCAGACAGGAACGCAAACTCTGATGAGATGATAGATATTGATACGCGTTCGGCGGTTAAGATGATATTCCTCAGGGATATTATCATTCACAGACTGCCGGAACTGGCCGCGGCCGGGAGTCAATCCGGATATCCAGGGAAAGCATATGGCTAAAATTCTGATAAAAAACGCTCAGTGTGTGGCTGCGATGGATAACCGAAATACCGAGTTTTCAGGCGGACACGTTTACATTGAAGATCATCTGATCCGGTCGGTGGGACCGGAAGATATTGAAGTGCCGGATGCCCGGGTGATTGATGCAACCGGTCATGTGGTACTGCCGGGATTTGTGAATACCCACCATCATCTTTATCAGTCTCTTACCCGGAATATCCCGTGGATGCAGGATTTACCTCTGTTTGACTGGCTGGTGAATCATTATGAAGTATGGCGCGAAATCAGCGGTGAAGCCGTGAGAATCAGTGCCGAAACCGGTCTGCTGGAGCTCATGAAATCCGGTGTGACCACCAGTTCTGATCATCTGTACCTGTTTCCCAACCGGACCATTCCAGAGCTGACGGATGAAGAAATCAAAGCTGCAATGAAACTCGGAATCCGGTTTCAGCCTACTCGGGGATCCATGTCTCTGGGACGTTCCAAAGGCGGTCTTCCGCCCGATGACGTTGTTCAGTCTGAGCAAGTGATTCGGGATGATACCGAGCGGCTGCTGGCGGATTGGCACGACGACCGGCCGGGGGCGATGGTTCGCATATCGCTGGCCCCCTGTTCACCATTTTCGGTAACGGAACAACAGATGAGGGAAACGGCGGAGTTCGCCAGCCGGAACCGTCTGATGATCCATACGCACCTTGCGGAAACCCTGGATGAAGAGCAATTCTGTATTCGGGAATTCGGCCATCGACCGGTTGGGTACATGGAACATCTGGGCTGGCTGACTGAGAATGCCTGGTATGCCCACATGGTGCATCTGAATGACGAGGAAATCCGGCAAATGGGTGAAATCGGAGTGGGTGTATCACACTGCCCTGCGTCCAATATGCGGCTTGGATCCGGCATTGCACGGATCAGAGAAATGCTGCAGTCCGGACTGAAAGTCAGTCTGGCAGTTGATGGATCATCCTCCAATGACTCCGGTAACATGCTGTTGGAAATCCGTAACGCCCTTCAGGTATCCCGTCTTCGGGAGCGAACGAACTGGCTGACAGCCAGGGAAGTGCTGCGGATGGCCACGCAGGGCGGGGCTGCCGTGCTGGGACGAAGCGATATCGGAAGTCTTGAGCCTGGAAAATGTGCGGATCTCGCGCTGTTCAGTCTGAATCATCTGGAATATGCCGGTGCCATGAGCGATCCCCTGGCAGCACTGGTCTTTACAGGCCGAATGCATCCGGTGGATATGCTGATTATTCACGGTCAGATTCGTATCAGTGATATGAAAACCGAGGTGGATGAGAGAAACCTCATCGCCCGGCACAATACAATTGCTGATGCCATGCTGAACCGTGCACAAAAACGGACAGGAATCCAGTTCAGGATTTCCCATCCGGACAAAATGGAGGATTTAACAGGATGAGGTTTTGTGACTGGGTTAATCCTGAGAATTTTAAAGAAGCCGTCAGTCTTCAACAATCGGAAAAATCGATGTTTATTGCCGGCGGCACCTATTTGATCCCTGAACTGGCGGATGAATCCATTCGGCTGATCAATCTGAAAAAACTGCTGTCTGAAGTTATTTTCGCCGACAGGCGGGAATTGATTATCGGTGCAGGAGCCAGCCTGCAGGAAATAAAACGCCGTTTTCAGGAAATGGATGGAATGCATCAGATCGGTTCAGCCGCCGGAATGAGCTGCTTTTCATTGAACATACGCAATCAGCGTACCCTGGGAGGTGAGATTGCCAGGGACCGGCTGAATTCTGAAATCAACACCCTGCTGTATGCCCTGAATGCCCGCATTCAGGTATATCGTGAAGGAATGGAATCCGTCCGGCTCACTGAATGGGACGGCCAGGGCATTATTACCCAGGTGCACATCCCGCATGACAGCAGCACCACCATGGCCCTGGAAAGATTTGCGGTTCTGGATTCTGCTGCTCCAATTATTGTTGCGGCCGGTTCCAGAACGACATCCGGCATCACACTCGCTGTCGGCGGCTCAGTGACAGAGATGCTGATATTTGAGACCGGAGCAGTGGAGTTGGATGATGATCTGAAAAATGAAATCCTTTCCACCTGCCGGGACAATATTGTTGAAGATCACCTGGGCAGCTCAGCCTATAAATTCCAGCTGATTCAAACCGGAATCAGCAGAGTTATGGAGCAGATATGACAATAAAATTTATTCTGAACGGGGCTCCCGTGGAAGCTGACTGCGAAGTGGATATGACACTGCTGCAGTATCTGCGGTCTCAGGGACTATTCAGTGTTAAAAACGGATGTGACAAAGGGGAATGCGGAGCCTGCTCCGTACTGTTGAATGATCGTGTACACAACGCCTGTCTGCTGCTGATGCCCATGGTAGAAGACTGCCGCATAGAAACGATTGAGGGACTGAATCAACCGGATCAGCTGCTGCGGATTCAGGAGCAGTTTCTAAATTCCGGCGCAGTGCAGTGCGGATACTGTACACCGGCGCAGATTCTGGCATTGACGGCACTGATGCGTCTTGTTGAAGATCCTGATGAAACACAGATTCGGGAAGCGCTCAGCGGTGTTCTGTGCCGATGCACCGGGTACGTAAAACCAGTGGAGGCAATAAAATCATGAAAACAGTAGGTGTGGATACTCCCCGGGTGGACGGCAAGGCTCTGGTTCGGGGCAAACCAGTTTTTACGGACGACGTTGATATTCCGGGTCAGCTTTATATAAAAATCCTGTACAGCCCTGTTCCCCATGCCAGAATAAAGCAGATAAATGTACAGTCAGTTCTGGATCTGGAAGGTGTCGTTCTGGTTCTGACCCATAAGGATTTTCCGAAGCATTATTATACGACTGCCGGTCAGGGATACCCGGAACCATCTCCCCGGGATTTTTTAATACTGAATCCCGTTGTGAGATTTACAGGGGACCGGGTGGCTGTGGTGGCCGCAGAAACATTGGAAACGGCCTCTGAGGCACTGAAGCTGATTGATGTTGAATACGAACCGCTGCCCACGGTTTTTGATCCGGAACTGTCCATAGACAACGAAACGGTACTGCATCCCGACATATCCGATGATCCGTTTCTGTTTGATGCCAAACGGAATATTGCTTCCCGAATAGAGGCGAACCTTGGCGAACCTGAGAAGGTTCTTCGTAATTCAGAATTCACATTTTCCGAAACATATCAAACTCCTTATGTGCATCAGGGATACATTGAACCGCATATCACTCTGACCTGGCTGGATGAACACGACCGCTTGGTCATCCGGACTTCGACCCAGGTGCCGTTTCATGTGCGTCGAATAGTGGCTGAAGTTCTGGATATTCCAATAGCCCGAATCCGCGTAATCAAACCGCGTATTGGGGGCGGATTCGGCGGCAAACAGGAAATTCTGAATGAAGAAATCTGCTCGGCAGTTACCCTGAAGACCGGTCGACCGGCACGGATACAAATGACCCGGGAAGAGGAGTTTTTTGCTGCACGGCCCAGGCATCCTCAGAAAATCCGTCTGAACTTGGGGATAGATTCGCAGCATCGGATTCAGGCAATCGATGCAGACATCCTGGAAAACTGCGGTGCGCATGGTCCTCATGCCCTGACCGTGATGTCGGTCGCCGCTCAGAAAATGATGTCGATGTACAGTATTGATAATATCAATCTTATCGGCAACGCGGTTTACACCAATCTGCCGGTGGCGGGTGCTTATCGCGGATACGGCGCACCCCAGGGCTTTTTTGCACTGGAATGCATGATGGATGAAATCGCCTGTCAGCTGAATCTGGATCCCATTGAATTTCGCAGACAGAACCTGTTCAGTGAGGGATCGGAAATCCCTATTGCCCGTATTCTCGGTGAAGGCAGGGAGGGATATGAAACCATCCTGCGTTCGACCGGAATGAGTGAGTGCCTGGATCTCGGACGAGAGCTGATTGACTGGGATCGACGCCGGACCGATCACGGCGAAGGTCATGAGCGAAAAGGTGTGGGATTGGCCTGTGCCTGTCAAGGATCCGGAATTCCCGGGATAGATATGGCATCGACGTTCATCAAAATGAATGAGGACGGCAGTTTTAATCTCCAGATGGGTGCCACTGATCTTGGAACCGGCTCGGATACAGCCCTGGCTCAGATTGCTGCTGAGGTGCTGGAAGTGCCCATGGAGAAGATCATCGTCTATTCATCTGATACAGACCTGACCCCATTTGATCCGGGAGCATATGCTTCCAGTACGACATATGTATCCGGCGGGGCAGTAAAAAAGGCTGCAGAATCTCTGAAAGCCAAAATTCTGGCCCAGGGTTGTAAGCTGTTGACGTCAGAATCCGGAGTGATTGCAAATCAGCAGGTGACTGCACCTGACGGTGCCAGCATATCGTATTCGGAAATCTGTACCCGATCATTTTATACTGACCATCAGGTGCAGCTGATGGCAACGGCATCTCATATGAGTTATGACTCTCCACCGCCGTTTAATGCAACGTTTGCAGCTGTAACGGTGGATACCGAAACAGGCATCGTGCGTGTCAAGAAAGTGGTGTCGGTTACTGATGCCGGTAAAATCATTAATCCCCGTTTGGCAGAGGGACAGGTAGAAGGCGGCATTCCGCAGGCACTTGGAATGGCTCTGTCAGAGTATATGCAATTTACTGAAGATGGAAGTACAGTGAATCTGGATTTCCTGGATTATCACATGTATACTGCTGAAGACATGCCTGAACTGGTGGTGAAGTTCATTGAAACCCACGAACCGACTGGTCCGTTTGGAGCCAAAGCAGTGGCAGAAATCCCCATCGATGCTCCGGCTCCGGCAGTGGCAAATGCGATATTCAACGCCTGCGGTGCACGAATTCGGGAATGTCCCATCACACCGGAGGCGGTGTTGAAAGCACTGGGAAAAATATAACGGTCATTTATATTTACTGCAGAGTTGACGGAATACGCCGGCAATTCATCTGAGGATTCATGAAGGCGGCTTCAATCATTCAGACTGGCGGTGCGCTTTAAAATAAAGCAGTGCGCCGTTCTGATCCGCCAAAGGTTCAAATGCGAACCGGCATCGTTCAAATATCTGACTCAATTCCGAAACTGTCCTGAGTGTCCCGCGAATTTTTGACCTGTTAATATTTCTTTCCGGTACCGGGACAGAGCCAAAAAAGAAACCATCCTGTTTCAAATCCTGTCTGACAGCTTTTAGCACGGCTTCCAGATCCGGTATGAAATTCAGAGTTAACAAGCATATGCAGAAATCAAATGACTGTCCGGAAAACGGCTGGACAGTTCCGTCTGATACCAGGAATCGTGAATTTTGAAATCCAGCCCGGTGAAACCTTTTGACAGCTTTTTTCAGCAGTCCCGGACTGATATCCATACCGGTATACGCATTGGACGAATCAAGAAATTCAACTGCATTTCCGCTGCCTGTTCCGATTTCCAGAATCCGATTGCCCCGGAACCCGTTCAATTCCCTTCGCAGAATCTGAATATGCCGAATCCTGCTGCTGTTTAATTTCTTAGGGTAAATCACACCATCCATTATGCCGTCGTACAGGAATGCGAAACAGTCATGCAGCCACGGCAGATATTCGACCGGACAGCCGTTTGAATCACATATGTAAGTAATTTGTCCCTTATCAATCGACCCTGTTTTTTCTGTTTTCATCATGTTCCCCGCAATTGTCTGCTGATTTAGTCCGGATATTTCATGAGACTTCGTAATGAGATAATGGAAATGTATTGATGCGGAAAAAGCAAAAATTCAACACAATTTTGTGCTCACTATCAATGAAGCTTTTTCCGTTAAAAAACCCATGGGTTCCCATTCACCATGGCATATGAAGAAAAATGAGTGAAATCGTACTGGACAGTACGTTGAGAACATTT
>CAZGNZ010000039.1:0-44178 GCA_964527215.1 uncultured bacterium
ACACTGTCCGAAAGGTTGCCGGAATGGGTGTCCGAATAAACCGGAATTACCAGTTTACCCCTTTAATGCCAATTTTAGCCCACAAATGCCCAGTTTTTGGCATAAAAATGGCATAAATCTGGCATTAAAATTCTGCCATTATTTTACCAATTCTGAATTGATTTTAAATCCGAAGGATTTAATGTGAGAGTTTTTGAAAGATTTTGGAATTATTTTTGGGTGTGAGATTAAAAAATGGTGTGCTAATAGCCCTAAATCAGTGCTACACACTCACTACAACCAGTGTAACGGATATTGTTGGTTGGGTAGCGGGTGTAGTCTTTAGATTAAAACAAAGAGAAGTTTCTCATAGCTTCTAACCTGCAAATTCCTGTTCATAATATTTTGCCATGTTTATCTGGCAAATTACTGAACACAAACTACCTTTATAAATTTCAAAGGCGATATTAGGATATATCATTTCCTTCCTTTTTTCATTTTAATAATATTGATTTTCATAAATCCCCCACCCCAATTAACACTTCAAGTATACCAAAAAATCAGTGTATTTTTATCCGCAGGGACAATCCGAATCTGCATTTATATGTTCATCATCTCGTTGTGATTATCAGATTCCCCTTTTTAATTCAATCTTTCTGAAAGAATTTATTACATTAAATTAGCACTATGAGAAATCCAGCCATTATAAACGAATTCGAAAAACTTGTAAAGAATAAGTTTAATGTATATAATAGTTTGTTCCTAAGTCTGCCCTATAAGAAAATTGAAAATACTGGCATGCTTATCCCACTGCTTACCAGCGAATGCACACGGCTTATGGAAACCGGTGCCAGCCCAAGTGAGATTCTGGATGAGTTTTTCACCAATCATGCCCGAATTACTACTGAACAGGAAAAAATCGATTTCATGTTCATGGTCATCCAGTATGTTGAACGCCAGGTTGTGCTATATGATAGCGTCGAAGATGCAGCCTTCACAAAACTGAAAAACCAGGATGATTATATCTCGCTGAAAGAACATATTCATCTGGTGGAAGAAAAGGATGAAGTTCAACGACTGTTAAATATCCTATCTACATTCAGTACGCGCCTGGTGCTGACCGCCCACCCAACTCAGTTTTATCCACCTGCTGTACTGGATATCATCTCAAAACTGCGCGAGCTGATTAACAAAAACGATATAAATAAAATAGACCTCATCCTGCAGCAGCTGGCATTGACATCATTATTAAATCCACAAAAACCAACCCCATTTGATGAAGCCCGGAATATCATCTACTTCCTTAAGAATGTGTATTATGATGCAGTAAACACATTGTATACAGGAATAAAGGCAAACTTCAAGGAAGGACAATTTGATAATCCTGCCATCCTGCAAATTGGATTTTGGGCGGGCGGAGATCGTGACGGGAATCCATTTGTAACATATGAAACCACTAAAAATGTCGCCGATAAACTGCGCATGACACTTATGAAATGCTACTTCCGGGATGTTGATGATTTGGCACAGAAACTCACTTTCAGAAATATAGTCATCCCACTGAAGGAATTGAAGTCAAGTCTGTATGCCTCAATGTTTGATCAATCTGCAGCACTTTCATTTACTGAAATTATGGAACCGCTGCGAACCATCAAATCTATCCTCATTAACCAGTATAACAGCCTTTATCTGGATGACCTGCAGGCCTTAATTAACAAAGTCAAAATATTCAGAACCCATTTTGCCATACTGGATATCCGCCAAAACCACACAGCCCATGTCCAATGTATTGAGGAAATCCTAAAAAAGGAAAAACTGATCACAAACAACCTGGACGAACTAACCCAGGATGAATTAATCAAAATCCTGATAAAAAAGGATTTCAAGGTAAATGCTAATGATTATGAAAATGATATTGTAGTTGATACTATACGTAATATTGCTCAGCTAAAGTCGATCCAGGACAAGAATGGTGTCGAAGGCTGCAGCCGCTACATTATCAGTAATTCTGAAGATGTTTTCTCTGTGCTAATGGTGTATGGTTTGCTTCGCTGGTGCTGGCAGGATGGACCAGAGTTTTTGATGGATATCGTTCCACTTTTTGAATCCATGGAAGGAATGGAAAACGCGGTCCCAATAATGAAAGCATTATTTGAAATTCCTGAGTATCGCGCTCATCTCAAAAACCGCAATGATACTCAAACCGTTATGTTGGGATTCTCCGATGGTACAAAAGACGGAGGCTACTTACAGGCCAACTGGTCGATTCTAAGAGCCAAGGAGCAATTATCTGCTCTCTGTGATCAGTATGGGATCAAATGCTTTTTCTTTGATGGTCGAGGAGGACCTCCAGCCCGCGGTGGCGGGAAAACCCATAAGTTTTATGCATCTCAAACCCAGCGTATTGCCAATCATGGAATCCAGCTGACCATTCAGGGTCAGACCATTACCAGTGAGTACAGTTCCAAAGGCCATTTCATCCATAATTGCGAACAACTGCTGACTGCAGGATTATGTAATAATAATTCGCAAATGAAGAATGATATCTCAAATGAATCCCGAGAACTGATTGAACAGTTGGCAGAGTTGAGCTACCAGAAATATAATGATCTGAAAAATCATCCCCTGTTTGTCCCCTATCTGGAAAGTAAAAGCACTTTAAAGTATTACAGTGAGGCCAATATCGGCAGCCGCCCGGCTAAACGAGGAAATAAAAAAATCCTTGAGTTGAAAGATTTAAGAGCCATTCCTTTTGTGGGATCCTGGAGTCAGTTAAAACAGAATATCCCCGGGTATTACGGAATCGGCACTGCCATTAAAACCCTGGTGGAGGACGGGAAACTGGAAGATTTGAAGCGATTGGCCCAGGAAGTCCCCTTCTTCAAAGCCTTGATGCAGAACAGTATGATGAGTCTGAAAAAATGTAATTTCAGTTTAACCAGCCATATCACCCGCGATGATAAGTTTAGGGAATTCTATAAACTGCTGGTGAATGAATATGAGCTATCCAATGAGATGGTTCTTCAGATTCTTGATTGTGATTATCTTATGCAGCATGAACCTTTGTCCAGAAGATCGGTTGAAATCCGCGAACAAATTATTCTGCCCTTGCTGGTTATACAGCAATACGCCTTACAGATGATTGAACAGGATGCTGACAATAAAAATGTATACGAAAAACTGGTCAGTCGCTCTCTTTACGGCAGTATCAATGCCAGCCGAAACTCCGCGTAAACCAGGGGAATGATGATTGTTGAATGATGAATCCGCCAGTGGCGGATTCAAATATTCCTAAAATGAAATGAATTCCTGTGAAGGTTTTCTTTTAAAAATTCACCCGCTTTAGTCACCAATATTGGCCACCCTGATTAAAAGTCATCCTCTCAACGGAACCCTGCCCCACGGTTAACAATCATCTCAACCCAATCCTCTTCCCCAATCACCCCTCCATGATCCAGCCCACCAGGATGACCACATCCAGTATGTCGATGGATCCATCCTGGTTCATGTCGGAGGCACAGAATGCCCAGTCACCGGGGTACTCTCCGTCCAAAATGATCTGGGCGATCAGGACAATATCCAGCACATTCAGCTCCTCATCCGCGTTTACATCCCCGGGGGTGCAGTTCAGTTCGCCCTCAACTTCGAAACATCCCATGTCCGGGGCATCATCATAATAGAATATCTGGGGTACCTGAAAGCTCAGCCCGTCCCCGTATTCCAGCAGTTCCCAGGATGCACCGGCATCAATGCAGGGGGATGTTTCCTGCAGATGAACATCATCCTCTGCCGAGAACAGAGGATCTTGCGCAATATTGCCGTCCAGCCAGTACAGCGTAAAAACATCGGAAGAGGGAATACCGTCCATTCCGCCGGTGATATTCGAATACAGCACGGTCAGGGATTTATCATTGCTGCTGGTGGAAATGCCGATCTCCGCCGGTGTATTCTCCCAGAAAATGGAATTATATATAACCGGATTCGTATTCGAACTGATGTACAGCGCTGCGCCATAAGTACTGCCTTCGGCGGTGTTTCCAGTAAGGGTGCAGTTGCCGATGACGGGTGTATTGGGATTTGAATAGCTTGTAAGGTAGAGTGCCCCGCCCCGAGTGGCGGCATTTCCGGTGATGACCAGACGTTCCAGCACCGGCACGCCCTTTGACATATACAATCCGCCGCCGTTGACGGCACTGTTGTTTCGAATAACACAATGCCGTATGGTCGGGACTGCAATGTATGAGTAAAAACCGCCGCCGCTGTTTCCGGCAGTACAGTTTTCGATTCGGACATCATGAAGTTCGACCGGGGCATTGAGGTATGAACTGGACGAGGCATACACTGCGCCGCCGCTGCTGCCGGCATGGCAGTTCAGGAAGTTTGTGTGGTGGATCAGAACCTCCGAAGAACTCAGATACAGGCCTCCGCCATTCTGTCCTGAACCGTTGGTGACGGTAAATCCGGCAATCTCCATCGGCGGGTCCGTATAGTTCAGCGTCAGCGGTGTGTGCTGATCCAGCCCGTCCAGTATTGTCTGGCTGATGAAGGAAGTGTCCCCCTCCAGAATATAGTGGGAAGCCAGAATGAGATCCTTGTTGATGATTTCAACCGGCTCCAACCAGACACCCGGAGCCACCAGGATCGTATCTCCATTGCCGGCCACATTTACTGCCGCCTGGATGGAGGGGTACATGTCCGGAACATGGACAGTACCGAATGATTCATACTCGCAGGATCCATCTTCATATTCAGCCGCAGGATCGTAATTTTGTGCCCAGGGATCCGTGCAGCCGTTCAGAACAATGTCCATGATCTGGCTGGCGCCCATATCCGGTTCCGCACCGCCATACTCGTAAAGCGGCTGCTCCAGAAGAATTTCGTCATCCAGAATGATCAGGCTGGACCCGGCGTCCACACAGGGTGATGTATCCAGCAGACTGAAGTCTCCGCCTGTGGCGTCGGCAAACTGCGGATCCGCATTCAGATTTCCCGCCCCCCAGATGAGAGCGCAGTTCCCATCCAGCTCAATTCCGGTCTGTCCACCCTCCACATCAGAGTACAGAATGGTCAGCTGTCCTCCGCCTCCGGAAATTTCAGCGGCTCCTTCATTCCACAGAATACTGTTCAGGCAGAAGAGCTGTGATTCACTGACTGTCTGAATAACAGGATTATCCGCCGCCGGTGAATTCAGGGCCAGGGTTGAATTGCGTAATATCAGCTCACCGCCGAACAGAGTGAACAGGGAACCGTCTGCAGAACCATTGCCCGCCATCAAACAGTGATCAAAGCGGACTCTGCTGCTGTTTCCGATGAATGCCAACCCTTCACCGAACCCGCTGATCCGGCAGTCTGAAAACCGGAAATCAAAAAAACCGCCGCTCAACAGCGCCGACTGATTGCTGCCGATGACGTGGTTTCGTGACAGATGCACGTCTGAGTCATATCCATATAAAACAGATCCCTCGGTGCTGCCGGCGTTCAGGGTCAGTCCCGCAACGGCAGTCTGCGGCGGACAGTCGGAAAAATCCATCAGTACTCCGGATCCGTCATTCAGGATAATGGTGGAATCAACATAGGCCTCATCACCGGTCAGAAACATTCGGGATGTCAGAATCAGTCTTTTCGCCTGGAAATTCACGGCGGTCTCATAAGACCCCGGATCCAGGATGATCACATCTCCGTCCTCTGCAGCATCGATCGCAGACTGAATGGTGGCATACTGCTGCGGAACGAAGTGCATATCCGTCGTGTCGGCGGAATAAAACTGCACCTCATCTCCGGGCTTCAGCACAATCCCCTGTGCCAGATCCAGATTGATCCAGTCCATGGACCCGGCGGTGGAATCCTGTGGGGGGTAGGACATGACGGCGCTGTGCAGCGGAACAATATGCCCGTAGGGATCGGGAAGCGCTTCATCGGATACGGCATAAAACAGATCGTGCGTGTCGTCACTGCTGTGGGTGGACCGAAATCCGTACAGGCGGGTGCCGTCCATCAGCAAAGTGTTGAGTTCATCTCCGGTACCCACCTTATCAAGCAGCCGAATCTCCGCCGCGCGCTTCCCCAGATAAACATCGCCCAGCCAGTCGATATTCATCAGAATCCACCGGAAATACAGTTCCGAATCCACCACGCAGTCCCAGCCGTCAATGAGCCAGTGACCGCAGCCGTGACTGTCCGGCGGAATCCGCTCAATCCAGTCAAAGGTCTCGTAGTCATTAGTCAGCAGACTGCGAAGAGCGGTTTTGCTGACCGTGCCGTTATGGGCAAAGGTGATGCTGCGGCCGTCCTGATAAAGATGAAAGGGATGGGGATTGGGTATCTCCTCCGCCCCGGTGGAAGCCCTTCGAACATGACCCATGGCCAGCCATGCCCCATTTTCCTCCGAGAGGAGCGTATCCACCACCGGCTGATAGGTTGTGTCATCCAGGGCCGGGATGGCGGAATGCCAAACCTGAGTACTCATATCCACCCGCTGAGTCTGATAGTAAAGCAGTCCCCAGCCACTGTGATTGTTGTAGGGATAATCATCCGTGCCGCCTTCCGAGCCCTGATGCTGAAATTCCAAAAGCTGTTCCCGAATCAGAACCGTATCCTGGCTGAGGCTGTGACCCTGGTCGGCGATCACGCCCCACAGTTTGCTGGCGACAGCTGTTTCAAGAATCATCGCCATGAGAATAATATTTCGAAAGAGTATTTTCACATCAACCCTCTTGTTGGCAGCCTTGACTTTTCCATGAATCCATTAAAACCCGCCGGTTCTCAATTAATAAAACACAAAGCCGTAATTTCAGCTGCACCGGAACATTACCAGACCTGTGAAACAGTCGAGCTAGCTGCTGATCTGCGCCAGCCGGAACGCCGCCATTTCTTCACCATTGCGGATCAGCAGCACATCATCCGTCAGCACCGGATGATTCCAGGTTTTGCCCGTAATTCCCGGCACCCGGCTGAGTTCATTCCAGCCGTCCGGAAGGGCATCCACCAGGGCAAGTTCTCCGGATTCCGTCAAAACCAGCAGCAGGTTCTGGTCCGCCAGCAGCATGAGCTGACCGCGGCCGTAATCACCTCCCTTCCAAACTAGTGATCCGGTTTCCAGATTGACACAGGCCAGGGAACCGCCGTCGTAGCCGTACACACTGTCGTTGTGAATGACTGAATCGTTGAAATAGGGAGTCATTTCCTGAGTGTGCCAGTGCTCGGAGACAGCCCACTCGCCGGCGTTGAGGCTGACGGAAATCCGTCGAATACCCTTTCGTTCGTCAATGCTGGTCAGCAGTTCTCCGTTCATGATCTGTGACGGCTGAACGATGGGATAGCCCTTCCATTCATGCATCCACAGGATTCGACCGTCCTTCGGCTGAACCCCGATCAGTCCCAGCTCTTTCTGCATCAGGATCTGCTGAAATCCGTTAATCACCATACCATGAGGGGAACTGTAGCATTCCACACCGCCTTCAATCATCCAGAGTATTTCACCGTTTTTCAGGGCATAGCTGATCAGTGTGCAGGCTGCAGCTATGATGACCTGATCATCCAGGATCAGCGGTGAACTGGAGATGCCCCAGATGGGTATATCCGTTCCCGCATCCGTGACGGCATTGCGGCTCCAGACCACTTCACCGGTATAGGCATCCAGAACATTCACCAGTCCGGAAGCACCCACCGCTGCCACCCGGTTGCCGGTCAGGGAAGGCGTTCCCCGAGGACCGGCACCGGCGTTTGATTCCCAGAACCGGACCCGGTCACTGTGCCGCCAGATCTGCTCCCCACTGTCCAGCCTGTAACAGGTAACCATCTCGTTTTCACCCCGCTGTTCCTGGGTGTAAAACAAATCTCCCATCACGGCAAATGACGACCATCCCGGTCCCACCGGTCTGCGCCACAGCAGATTCGGCGGAGCGGCTTTCCAATCCGGATGTATCGCGGTACGGGAAACAATGCTGCTGCGGTCCGCTCCTCTGAATCCCGGCCACTTGATCTGGTTCTGATTTTCCAGATCAGGGATGACGGCCAGAGGCTCATCCCCCTGGGCGACCAGACGGTCTTCGGGAGTGGGCGACCAGCGCCAGGAAAGATCGGATTCCCCGGAATTGTTAATACCTCCGGTTTTGAAAGGAAGCCAAACGGCTGCAGAAAGCAGAATCAGCAGACCAAGTGAGATGCGCCGCACTGAAGCATCCCTGTTCTGTGCATAAAAAGCCCAGACGGGGAGAACGATACAGGTGAGGGGAAGAGCCAGAACGGGAAACATAAAACCCAGCCCGGCCTGGGCGATGGACTTGTGGATCAGAAAGCGGAACAGGAAAATAGTGAGAACAATGAACAGCAGTCCGCCCCAGCGTTCAGTTTTCGGCAGTCTGCTGAAAAACGCCCACCAGATAATAATCACCAGTGCAAAAAACAATCCTCCAAGAAGACTGATTCCCAGTGAATCCTGGACAAACTGCGGCACCAGGAATCGAACGAAAACGAGGAAACCGGCTGCCAGTGCACCCGGCCAGATTCTCCAGGGGTGTTTGCTGCCGGCTTTGCCGGTTGAGAGATCATCCATACTGTTTACTCCTGTTTCAGACACATTGCAACATCAGATAAATCCCGAAAAGTTCACCGGGAGAAAGCCCTCTGCTGGAAATGCCTGCAGAAGCAATGTCGGCGGACAGCGGGCTACAGGAGAATGTGGATTCTTGGCCCGTGTATTTTACGAGAAATGCATACCGATGATATATCTGGTCGATTCTGCAAGGCAGCCGAAAAAAAACGGGGAAAAGCGTACCGTGGAGTACGTTGAGAACATTTGTTGAGCATAATGGAAATCCGTCTCATGACGGAACGCAGCAGACCAGACAATATTCATCAACGTCCGGAAAAAGCTTCGCTTTTCACGCATGGATATTTACATGAACCGATCGGGAGTGATGCGGCAGAAGCCGGTAGATATTATTTTATCAGTATGGCTTTTTGAGAACTCATGTAATGTTTGTACTGCAGCTTCACGATGTATATACCACTTGGGAAACCGTCCGCGTTCCAGAGGTATTCGTTGTATCCCGGTGACAGGGATCGTTGGTCTAATTTAATATCGTGAATCAATCTGCCCTGCATGTTATAAATGGATATTTCGACGTTTCCGGCAGCAGGTATTTCAAAGCCAATGGCTGTTGAGGGATTAAACGGGTTGGGGTAGGGCGGATGGATTTTGAACTGCTGCGGAATCCAGTCTGTTTCAGTCAGGGAAAGTAAATCAATGTTGGCAGAGCCCGGTGTCGGGCTCTCAAAATATTGCCATTCGGCTGCCCCGTCACTGATTCTTCCGAAGGAAACATCTGTGGTCTGAGGACCGAAATCAATATGATCGGCAAGGGTGCCGTCATCACGGAACAACGCAAGGGTTTCACCGCCGGCAGACAGTTTAAAGCTGCAGTGGAAATCACCCTGGATTGTATCATTGTCCGCCCAGAACAGGAGATAGCCGCCGGCCGGAATTTCCACTTCCGGGAGCGGCCATTTGCCGGGCTCATCAAGATCATCGGTTAAAGTGTATCCCGATAAATCAACAGGGGTGTCCCGAGTGTTGTACAGCTCGATCCAGTCGTCAAATTCACCGAATTCATCGGCATGGGAGGTATCATTCGCGGCCAGAAATTCATTGACGGCAATGGTGGGTGTCATGTTCACGGTGAAAAACTCATACTCCGCCCGAACCGGCAGAAATGCCGCGGCATCCTGGTTCTGAGCAAATAGATAATACTCCAGATACCCGGCGTCGGGGGTCACCGTGACCCCGTACTGACCATCGTTCGGCAGACCGTCATCATGCGCGCCGTCGTCAAACATTTCCAGTTTTTCAAAAACGGACAGGTGATCAGTGCGCAGGGATAAATATACTTCGTCGGCATTGGAAACCTCTGCAAGAAAGAGGATTTCAGTGCCCGGTTCAGGGTCATTCGGACTGCAGGAAACAGACAAAACAATTGGGGCAGCCGCCTGGAATTCAAGCTCCGAGCTGAGGTAATCGATCCGCGTTTCCATCAGCTGCGTGATGCCGACAATGGCACTGCTGCCGGGCCCCCCTCCGCCTCCGACAGAGCTGTATATATTATTGGTAAACTCGGAATAGCTGTAAAATTTATTGGGATCCGCCTGAACGTCCCCGTCAATGATTTCCTGAATTTCCAGCGCTCTGTCCAGATACCAGCCATTGCTGAAATTTTCGTCCAGAATGGTTTTCATGTGTGCGATATACACACGCTGATTTTCGGGCTGGTCCAAAATCCTGCTGATGACGGGATATTCGTCCTCATAGAGATTGAGAAACGGATCAAGATGCTGCAGCTGGTAAACGTTCTGAGGACCGCCGCTCTGCAGCATGGTGAAGACCCCGAAACACTCGTTCAGATCCCAGGGAATCGGATTGAATCGTTCTGAAGCGTCATGAAAAAGATAATGATTCTGGGGATTGTTAATGGGACCGTCTAGGTTGACCAGCAGGTTCTGAAAGGCCAGAAACCACAGATGACGGTCGAGATTCAGCACCTGATCCACCTGGATGTTATGGTTGTTCAATGTATCCAGAAATCCAATCAGCGTATTCCATCCCGTGTCTGATTCAATATGGTAATAATCCAAATAATCGGTGGAGTCGGTTCCGAAATATTCCCATACACCTCCCATTGATCCGGGAGGCAAATCACCAATCTCGCCTTTGAACCGGACATTGTCATCCGTGGAAAAATGGGTCCGGCTGAAAAATTTGTCCACATCCTGATTGCTGGTATAGAGACCGATGTAACTGTTGTTGACATAGACATTTGCATAATTGGACAGGCTCGCGGGGAAATATTTCCGGGCGATTTCATACCCCAGGGGCTCACGGACAAAGGAGGGATCCTTGAAACAGTTGGCCAGCTTCAGGGTGCCGAACCCGTCAATTTCCTGATCCTCAAAAATGGTATCCAGTTTAATGTTGAAAGGATTTTTTACCTGATTTGAGTTGTAGGAGCTGTTGCCTTTGTACCGGACGCCGACACTGTCAAAAAAAGTACCGTTAATGATGGCTGTTCCCACAAGTCGTTCTTCCTGACCAGCAGCCATCAAATTATCAAGCAGCTGGTCCCAGTTGTCTGCCTCAAAGGTTATTTCGATGGTGTTTACTGTCTGGATATCATAAAACGACTGTGCAGAAAGCAGTGGGATATAACAGGTTAAAAAGAATAATACACCGATTCCGATGGGTGCTGATCTGTTCATTTGAATCTCCGGGAAATTGTGTTTTGCTGCCGACATCCTATTTGACGTCAATAATATGCAGAACTTGTGCATCATTTTTCCCGGGAGGCTCTGACCGGCGGGAACCGATGGTTCCGGAGTTTCCTTCTCAGCAGACGGCTGTCACCAACCAGGCTGTCCAGTTCCCGGTAGAATCCGGGTCCGTGGTTTTTGTGGACCGTATGCACCAGTTCATGGAGCAGTACATAGTCAATGAGGTCATTCGGCAGGAGCACCAGTTTTATATTCAGACTGATATCATTGCCGGCCGAACAGCTGCCCCAGATGGTTTTCTGGGCACGGAATTTAACCTGCCGGTACCGATATCCGTATTTCTCTGCCAGAAACTGCAGTCTTGACTTGAGATACAAAACCGCCTGTTCCGAATCAATCTCAAGTTCTGCAAGGGACATCCGCAGGGGATTCTGCGGCCGGGAAGCCAGTTTCCGGCGGCACTGTGCAATCCAGCCGGACTTGCTTCGAACCAGTTTTTCCGCCTGCCGGAATGCGGCACCGTTCGGAACAGCCACTCTCACATTTCCGTCCGGTTTGACGATAATCAGAATCCTCCGCGCACGGCTGCTTCGCTCAAAAAGAACGGGTCCCACTTCCGGAATTTGTATTTTCATGGATTTCACGGACGGGAAAAATACTTCTGAATATCCATGGAATCCGATATCCGATTGATGAATAAATCCAGGTACAAGCCCAGCTGTCCAAAATAATTTTAATCCGGTTCGAGACCGACTGACTTACCCACGATCGTAGATGGATTTCAGCAAAAAATTTGAAAACTGCCCTCATGTGAGGCGCACTTAATTTTTGGTTAACGTGATTGAAAGCTTGAAATTGGATCGTTTATTTTTTTGATATGAATATACCGTTTCGCCCAAATTCATAGACTCAGGTAAGCAGATATGCAGTTTGTATCTGATTAAAACATTTATGGTCAACAATGAACGGGTTTTCAATAAAAGGTTTTGGACGGATGTGAGATACACTGGTGCAGCGAAATCATATTTTGATACACCCTGATATCCGGATGGCGGTTTAAATTACTGCCGGGTTCCGGTCAATATTCCCATCTGACCAGAATTTCTATCCGCCTGTCCAATGACCAAAATAAAGTTTCAGAGTTAATCCGGATATTTCATGAGACTTCGTGATGAGATGATGAAAATGATTGATTCTAAAAGGCATATGAAGAAAAATGAGTGAAATCGTACTGGACAGTACATTGAGAACATTTTTCGAGTAGAATTGAAAATCCGTCTCCTGACGGACGCTGTAGAATTGAGCAGATCCGTCATCGTCCGGAAAATGCGAAGCATTTACGCATAGATATTCTCATGAAATATTCGGGTTAAGGAAGATACAACGGTCCGTTTATCAAAAATGAGGTATCCTGAAATGCATCAATTTTTAATATACTGCATAATACTGTTTACGGGTCTGTTTCCTGCACTGACGCAGGAACTGAGCGAAGGCTGTATTTCGGGAGACTGCCAAACCGGCTCCGGTGTTTACTATTATGAAAGCTACGGGAAATTTATCGGACAGTTTGTTTCCGGTGTCCGTGAAGGACACGGTACATTCATCTTCAACAACGGTGCAGTATACGTGGGTAATTTTTCCGGAGGGATGTTCAGCGGCACCGGCATTATGTATTACCCTGACGGCGGATTGTATCACGGAGAGTTTACAGAGGATGTACCCGATGGTCAGGGCACCTATACATATCCGGACGGATCAACGTACAAGGGTGGCTGGAAAGAGGGTTCGTTCAACGGATACGGAATTTTAACGACAAGCGGCGGTGAAACACAGTCCGGCTTTTTCCTGAACGGAGAATACATGCCAAAGATGGAAAAGGAAACACAAACAGAGCCCGTTCCAATGGATGAAGACGCTTTCTGCCGGACAATCCATCAGTTGGTGGAAATGAAGGAAACCAGTTTTGAAATCATCAAAGGGCGTCTGCTTCGGGAAGAAGGAGAACTCATCGTTTCCCGGGATTATGAAGTTTTGCTGCAGCTGCCGGGAGCCGTCGAAAATACACTGACCGGTATATTCGGTCTCAGTTATTATTCTGATCTGGGCACCTATGACATGTGGGAAATACAATCGGAATTCGACCGCTACCGCACCCTGATTTCCCAATGCCTGCCGGATTACTACCACCATCTGAAGAATACCGGCAGTCTGAATCAGAAACTTGAATCCGGGATGCTGTTTCCTGACGGTTACAGTGAACATTTCATCAAGCTCTACATGAATGAAACAGACGATGGTATCACGCTGGGATTTCTGGTTTTCGGCGGTTCGCACAACCGGATTCGCACCATAGATTACACCGGTGGATCCGGAGATGAGGTGTTTGACCGGAATATCAGAACCATTCTGGCAGCGGCACCGGATAAATTCAGTCGGGTGCAGGGCACCAAACATGAATCGGAGGATATTTTCTGGGGCACTACCAGTTGGGAAGTGACTGCTCCGCTGCCGAATGCTGACTGTGAAATCGAATTTGGAATTCTGGAACCGGTTTCATGCCGGTATGAGGATGCCCCTGATTATGAGAGTGCCGTGATTCAGTTTAACGGTTTGCTGGAAAAACTGAAACGGGGGCTGGGGAACGAGTATATTTATATTATGCAGCCGCCTTCCCGTGACGAGCCCAACGGCAGGGCAGTTTTCTGTCACAGGGACGAAGAGCATGCAGAAGACACTGCTGTTGTAAAACTGCAAATGCTGGAATTGTCTTCAGAGAGCTACCTGATTAAAATATCCTTCGACTATTCCTTTTTCGGATTGCTCTGATCCTGCAGGCTGCTGTTACTGGTCAGGGTATGATTCAACTTCATGTTGGATGATCGTCAGATCAATCCCCGCCTTTTTGAAAATTTCCACTGAATCACCGCCGGCATGATACATTCTCTGTGCCACAACCCTTTTGATTCCGCAGGAAACAATCAGCATGGCGCACACCCGGCAGGGAACCATGGTGCAGTAGACAGTGGCGCTGTCCAGCTCTATGCCGTTGCGGGCTGCCTGACAAATTGCGTTTTGTTCTGCGTGAATCGTGCGGACACAGTGCTGCCTGATTTCCCCGTCCTCGTCAAATTCTTTTCTCAGAAGGTGCCCCGCATCGTCACAATGAGGAAATCCGGGAGGGGATCCGACATAGCCTGTGGCAATAATGCGATTGTCGCGGGTGATGATGCAGCCGCTTTTTCCACGGTCACAGGTACCCCGGGTGGCAACAATGGATACAACTTTCAGAAAATACTCATCCCAGTCCGGACGCATACTGCTTTCCTTTGCATTTTCGGTTATTTACTGCAGAGCAAATTTGATCAGATCCATCCATTTCACGGAACATGAATTGTAGGCTGATATCAAAATTATAATCTGTCTGATGCCTGTCCGTTCAGCAGAATTGACGGTCATGTGCCCGGCTCGCCGGCCGTGACCCTGCAGAAGCGCAATGAATTTCCTCGCCCGTCAGCTGACGGGTGAGGTATCATTAGTGATATAATCATTTTTCATTTCGCCGCCGCGCCAAATGGCGGATTCAAAATTAACGACTGAACGATAAGGAATATCCTTGCGCAGCACCTGTGTGCACACTCCCGGATCAGGAATCAATACACCTTCTGCCAACTTACTACCATTCCTTTTGAAACATTATGTAAATTTGCCCTGCCCAATTTCCTATTTTTCCTATTTTTACCGAAATTGTCTGGAGGTTGATTAATGTACCGGATCATTGCCGTGGCTTTGGATTCACTTCCGCGCGCATATCTGAATGACTTGTTTCACCGCATATTCCACCCAGATTCAGAAAAATCCCGGTTTCCGTTATATCTGATTTGCCTGCTGCTGCTTGCAGGAATCGTCTCGGGTCAGTCCAACTCTATCCGGTTTAAACGACTGTCCCGTGAAGAGGGATTATCCCACAGCAACGTATATTCAATTATTCAGGACCAGCAGGGATTCCTGTGGTTTGGGACGCCGGACGGAATGAATAAGTATAACGGGTTCAATTTTACCGTGATGCAGAATGATCCGCTGAACCCCAACTCGGTCCCCAACAACAATACCGGGAATCTGTACCTTGATTCCAAAGGCATTATCTGGATTGGAACCTGGGGCGGCGGTCTGATTCGATTCGATCCCGTATTTGAAAAATTCAACCAGTTTCTGAATGATCCTGAAGATGCCTGCAGCATCAGTGATGATCGGGTACAGTCCCTGTTCGAAGATTCATCCGGAAATTACTGGTTCGGCACTTATTTCGGCGGCTTGAATCGCTATGATCCGCAAACAGGCTGTTTTCACAGTTATCAGCACGATGAATCGGATTCCGGCACCATCAGCCATAACCGGATCTGGGGTATTGTGGAAGATCACTTCGGAATGCTCTGGCTGGCGACCAGCTTCGGATTGAACCGCTTCGATCCCGAGACGGAGACGTTTCAGTCTTTTTATAAGTCGGGTCCTGAAACAGAAAGTCTGAGGGATAATCTTATCAGGGCATTGATGGTTTCATCCGAAGGTGATTTATGGATTGCCACACAGAGCGGCATCAACCGCATGGATCCGCAAACCCTTAAAATACAAACCATCGGCAGCCCGAAGAGTGATCCCTTGTTTTATATACAGTCCAATGCGCTGATGGAGGATCGGAACGGCATTATATGGATTGGGACCAATGAAGGCATTATGCGCTATAACCCCAAAAGTGGCGAGTACTCAAACTACACCAATGCTGTGGACGATTTTCAAAGCCTCAGCTGCAACAGGGTGCGTTCCATTTTTGAAGATCGATCCGGCGTGATCTGGGTCGGCACCAAAATCGGTATCAGCTTCTTCAACAATAAACCCGATAAGTTTGATTTCTATACGCACCTGGCTTCTGATTCCAATACCCTGAGCGCACACGGTGTTTTTACTCTATACGAAGACAGCCACGGCATGATCTGGGTAGGTACCAACAACGGCGGAGTGAATCGGTTTAATCCGAAAACGGGAGAATTCCGGCGCTACTGTCATGAAATTGGAAATCCGGCCAGTCTGATCGATAACGAGGTTCATGCAATCATTGAAAACAGGAAAGGACTGTTCTGGGTTGGAACCGCCCGGGGCCTGGACCTCCTTGATCCAAAATCAGGGATATTAAAGCACTACACCGAAAAAAACCCGGATGCCGTGGTACCGCGGTTCAAGGAAATTCGAGCACTTCACGAAGACCGGAATGGGAATCTGATAATCGGGACATATAAACACGGTCTGCAGGTTTGGAACATCGATACCGGTGAAATGAAAGTTTATCTGCCAGACCCGAACACACCGGGGACCATCAGTCATCGTGAAATTTGGTCGGTTTTTGAAGATCGTGATGGGACTGTCTGGATTGGAACCGGAAATGGATTAAACCGCTGGGACCGCAAAAATGACCGATTTTATCATATTGCCTTTGATCCAAATGATCCCAGAAGCCTGGTTGGACAAAGGGTGCACTGCATTTTTCAAGACAAAGCCGGGAATTTCTGGATCGGAACGGATGAAGCACTGAATTTCTGGGATGGACATTCCAGACATTTTACCCACTTCACCCAGAAAGACGGTCTGCCCAATGAAAATATCCTTGCCATCCTTGAAGATGCGGATGGAAATCTCTGGCTGAGTACAAACCGCGGCCTGTCAAAGTTTGATCCCGCTGCCAATACTTTCTGGAATTATGATGTGGACGACGGCCTCCAGAGTAAAGAATTCTATGCCGGTTCCGCATTGAAAACCCGCAACAACATCATGTATTTTGGCGGTATTAACGGATTTAACTGTTTTTCACCCGACAGTGTAAAGCTGAACTCTGAACATCAGAATGTGGTTCTGACTGCATATAAGGAATTCGGAAAGCCGGTAAAATTTGATCGTTCCGTGTCAACACTGGAACAGATTGAAATCTCTTATCAGGTGGACTTTTTTGAATTTGAGTTTGCCGCTTTGGATTATACGGCACCGGACAAAACGCAATATGCATACAAACTTGAGGGATTTGACCGGCACTACAACTACATTGGAAACCGGCACACCGCCAGCTATACCAATCTGGGGGGCGGGGAATATACGTTTAAGGTAATTGCATCAAACAATGACGGCATATGGAGTGACGAAAGCCTGTCCATCAAGGTCACAATCGATACACCGCCCTGGAAAACCTGGTGGGCCTATCTCCTGTACATTGTTATTCTGATTGTCATGGTATCGTTTGCCATACACTTCCGGTCCCTGAACTTGAAACGGCAGCTTAAATTCAGAGAAAAATCCAACCGACTTCTGGAACAGAAAGTCAAATCGAGAACCAATGAACTCCTGGTTGCAAAAGAACAGGCGGAACAGGCCAGTCATGCAAAAAGCGCATTTCTGGCCAACATGAGTCATGAACTCCGATCTCCCCTGAATGCAATCCTGGGATTCACCCGTCTCATGCAGCGCAGTCCGGAGCTGTCAACAAATGCCAGAGAACAGGTAAACATTATATACCGCAGCGGTGAGCATCTGCTCACACTGATTGATCAGGTTCTGGATCTGTCAAAAATTGAGGCAGGCCGAACTTCCATTGACACTGCCGGATTCGACCTGCATGAAATGCTGAATAATCTTCGGGACATGTTTTTGCTCAAGGCGGACGAAAAGCAGCTGGAACTGGTTGTACATATCCATTCCTCGGTTCCGCAGTTCATTTCAACGGATGAAGTAAAGCTGAGACAGGTTCTCATCAATCTGCTCAGCAATGCTTTGAAGTTTACCGAGCAGGGCAGTGTGACGCTCTCTGCACGCATTCCGGAAACCGCGCAAAGCTGTGAAACTGCCAGACTGCGGCTGGACCACCCTGTCTGTATTGAATTTGAAATTACGGATACAGGGCCCGGAATCCCTGACAAGGAAATGGATAAGTTGTTTGAGGTATTCGGCCAAACGACGACGGGTATGGAATCCCGGGAAGGAACGGGTCTGGGACTGCCGTTGAGTCAGAAATTTATACAGCTTCTTGGCGGGAATATCAAGGTGGAAAGCCAGGTCGGTGTCGGATCTGTTTTTACCTTCATGATTGCTGTGGAAAATTTGAGTATGGTGGGAATGAAATCCGATGATGAGCCCCAAACCGTGGTTGGACTGCTCCCACATCAGCATAAGTACCGTATTCTCATTGCCGATGATCAGATGTCAAACAGACAGCTTCTGGTTCAGCTGCTTAATGAGTTAAATACGGAGACTTCCGGGTTCACGCTGAGAATCGCAGAAAATGGTCTGCAGGCTGTGGAAATTTGCAGGGAATTCCGACCGGAACTGGTCCTTATGGACATCCGAATGCCGGTGATGGACGGCTACCAGGCGACCAGCCGGATTAAAAGTTATCCTGAACTCAGGAATACCGCGGTCATTGCCCTGACGGCCAGTGCCTTTGAAGAGGAACGAGCTCAAATCCTTGAAAACGGATGCGATGATTTTCTGCAGAAGCCCATTAAAGAGCAGGAGCTTTACCGTCTGCTAACCAAATATCTTGGTGTTCGGTTTCTATATGAAGAAACGGTTCAGGGATATCACCCGGATCAGTCGGATATTCGCGAAATAGACAGGGAAAAGCTAAATAATCTTCCGGACAATGTTCTGACAGATCTCCATAAGGGTGCTGAATCGGTAGACATGCATATACTTGGAAATGTCATTGACCAAATCCGTGATCTTGATGCTGATCTGGCAGAAAATCTGGAAGCCATGATCAATGATTTCCGGTATGAAGACATCCTGAACGCGATCAATGAAAAGCCGGGAGTTTCCAACTGACTCAGCCTGCCGAGAAAAATCACGTGAAGGGTCGCGAGCTATCCTGTCCGCGTCAGCATTTTACAGGAAAGCAGACGGTATTTGACATCAACTGCAATTAAACAACGACTGAATATGAATTATCATTCCGACACGCAGAAAAACATCCTTGTTGTGGATGACACCAAGGCGAACCTCAGGCTGCTGACAGAAATCCTGAGCCGTGAGGGGTATGCTGTCCGACCGGTGTCAACCAGCGCACGGGCCATTGCTGCGGCACAGTCCAAACGGCCAGACCTGATCCTGCTGGATATCATTATGCCGGATATGGACGGATTCTCCATTTGTTCGGAATTAAAACGGGACTCCCGGACGCAAAATGTTCCGGTCATTTTCATCAGTGCTCTCACTGAAACCGTCGATAAGGTAAAAGCTTTCTCACTGGGCGGCGTGGATTTTATTACCAAGCCGTTTCAGACCGAGGAAGTACTGGCCCGCGTTAAGATTCACCTGGAGCTGGAAGATATCCGCCAGAGACTTCGTGTCCGCAATCAGGAACTGGCGATGCTGAATAAGCTGACCCGTCAGCTTGAGGATTGTGAAAAAGAACTGGAGACATATCCCCTCATCGCAGAAGCTGTCCAGGAACTGTTTCCGGACGGCTCCGGACTTCTGGCCCGGTTTCATGAGGATCAGCAGCCTCCTGAGATCATCATTGAGTGGGGTGAGCCGCTGTCGGAGCTCGATCTGTCATTTCTGGATCAGTCACCCACGCTTCTGTCTGCCGAGGAACCGCATCATCTGTCTGGAAACTACGAGCTGCCCATGGACCGGCTTGGGCGGGTGGTTCTGCCCGTCCGATGGAAATCCACCCTGGCGGCGGCGATAGTGTTTACGCTGGGGCCGGCAGTTCCGAAAGATTCAGGTGTCAGAATGCTGATCCCGAATTGCCGGAGAATCCTTCTAAAACAACTGGTGGGACTCTATGCCCTGACATTATCGGGACTGCGCCTGCGGCAGACTCTGAGACTGGAATCCATTCACGATTATCTGACCGGCCTGTATACCCGCCGACATATGGAATCAGTGCTTCATCTCGAATGGCATCGTGCCAAACGGAAAAAACAGAGCCTGGGAATCATTGTTTTTCATGTAGATCAATTCAAAATCCTGAAAGACCGATACGGCCAGCGGGCAGGGGATCTTGTGCTGACTGAGATGGGGAAGCTGGTGGTAAAATATATCCGCAAAGGTGATATTGCCTGCCGTACTGAAAACGACGAGTTTTTTATTATCTTGCCGGAAACAAACCTGGAGTGCACCCACCAGAGGGGTGTGGAACTGGTTGAACAGGTTCGGGATTTGAGAATCCAATTTGATGAACACCTGATAACATGGTCCATCTCGGCAGGTATCGCAGCCTATACGGATTTTGACCAACCCGTCATGGAAACAGCTCAACTGGCAGAACGGGCACTTTTACGGGCCATTCGGCAGGGTCGAAATCAGGCAGTCATATGGCAGCCGAAATAACGCCGGTTCTTTATTAATACAACAATATATACAATAAATTATATACAAAATCATCAGGATTTTTGTATTTTTCAGCTGTCCTCTGACATCGAATTGATACTGGAAAACTGTTTCTGATAATTTTGAAAATTAACCTGACCTGAATCATTCATGAGAATTCTATCACGGCGATGGACTTGTTCAGTTCTGCAGTCTTCCGTCACCAGACGGCATATTGATATACCCGGAAAATACTCTCAACGGTCCAAACAGGGCGTTTTAAACTATTTTCCGTTGCATCTCCTGCAGCGTCAAACAATATCATGTCATTGATAACCCGCATATTTCACGAGAATGTCTATGGGTAAAATGCATCGCATTTTCCGAACGATGACTTATCTGGTCGATTCTGTTTCAATTACGCTTGATATTTGTTCTCATTGTACGGTCCAGTACAATGTGGTTCAAATTTCTTCGCAAGCCTTGCATAATCAACCAGCTCCACCATCTCAGAGCAAAGCCGCATGAAATATCCGGGATAAGTCTCATTAATAATTCAGGTCCAACAAATGGAGAATAAATGATTAAACGATTGTCCCTTCTGATCGCATTTCTGACAGCCGTTAACAGTCTGCTGCTGGGTCAGTTGGCTCACACACCCTTCACATCCATTGCCGAGGCCGGCACCGCGACTTGGTGAGGTTACTGTCCTGATACCTACGCCGGTCTGGCCGTAGTGCATGACAATTACCATTATGATGAGTTTATCAGTGTTCGGTATTACGATACTTCCGGCAACTATGGATCCGCCGAAATTGATGCCGCACTGGGATATTACAATATCACCAGCTTCCCGACCCTGGTATTCAACGGGGATTATTACAGCAACGGCGGCGGAGACGTCATTGCTTCCGGTGTTCCCTATCTTTCCATCATCGAGTCTTTTTATTTTGATTCATCGCCTGTAAAAATAGAGTTTGACAGCTTTGACCAAGTCACAGGGGCAGTCAGTGTGACGGTGACCATGCTGGATCCGGAGTTTGAAATCACCAACGGGACGTTGAAGATGCGGGTGATTGAGGACGAGGTTACCGGAAATGACCATCATGTCACCCGGGATATTATTGATCTGGATTTTTCACTATCAGGTCAGAACAACACATTCGAGGCCGATGAAGTATTCGAATATCCGGGTGGGGTGGATCCGGAAAATGTCTTTGCCGTGGCGTTTGTCCAGCTTCCCGATCATGATATTATTCAGTCTGCCTGTACCTATCCGGTGCCGGATTACCGGGCCCGGGTGATATATGAGGCGGATCAGGTTCTGGTGGGACCTTCGGAAGGCATATTTGATACGGATGATTTCTCGGTTTACAATACCGGTCTGGACGACACATTCACCGTCACGGTAGTAACGGATGAAGCGCCGGACGGCAGCATGGTGACATTCTGTGATGACATCGGCAACTGTTTTCCGGAAACCACATCGGTGACTGTCGAACAGGACAATGAAGCAGTATTTCATGCCAATATCATTCCCGGCGGATCAGGCATGATCAAGTTCCATTTTGAAGTTGTGTCCGATAATATGGAAAACCCGCTGATATTTCCCCTGACGTATATCACCGATGATGTACAGGCGCTTCTGGTGGATGATGACGGCGGCGAGCCCTTTGAGGAATATTTCACCAGTGCCTTGGATGCATTGAACATGTCATATGGAATCTGGGATCTGGCATCCTCAAAACTGCCTCTGGATCTTGTGGGAGAATTTGACATACTGATATGGAATGTCGGCTGGGCCTTTCCGTCACTGGATGAGGAGGACCGTGCCTTCCTGGAAACCTATATCGATGCAGGCGGCAACCTGTTTCTGTCCGGTCAGGATATTGGCTGGGATCTGAATGAAAGCAGCAATAATGTGGATATTAGTTTCTACAACAATTATCTGCATGCCGACTATATTTCTGATGATGTAAACTGGTATGATCTGCAGGGACTGGATGATGATCCGGTTTCCAATGACCTCAATCTGCACATTGAGGGCGGGGACGGCGCGAATAATCAGGATTATCCCAGCCATATCGCCGCCTATGACGATTCCGCCGTGGAAATTCTGTTTTACACCAATAACGGAAATCCCGGTGCCATTCGGGCGGTTCACCCCGGATCGAATGCCCGCATTGTATACTTTGCCTTTGGGTTTGAAGCCGTTGACAATCCGGATGACCGCAGTCAGGCCCTGGGGCAGGTAATGGGATGGCTGCAGGGCGGTATCGGCAATTTTGTGCCCATCGTCTCCGGTTCCGATTATGATCTGCTGGCCGCAAACACCGAGTTGGAAATAACACTGGAAAATCTGGAAATTCTGGATTACGATAATGATTTTCCCGACGACTTCACCCTGTATGTCAATGAAGGGGAGAATTATACCGTTGCCGGAAACACCGTTACGCCGGATTTGGATTATGCCGGCATACTCTATGTGGAAATTCAGGTCAGTGACGGACTGGATCTCAGTGAAGCGTATGAAATTGAACTCCTGGTTTACTGGCCCGGAGATACCAACGGGGATAATAATGTGGATGTTTTGGATATTGTCCGCCTTGTCAATCTGATCCTGAATATTGACACCCCGGAGGAACAGGATTTCATCGGCGGAGATATGAATGGTGACGGCGGATTCAGTGTTCTGGACATCATCCAGATCATCAATATTATTATCGGTGGAAATGTTCAGCGATTCGATACCCCGGAACATGTTGTTTTGATTCAGTCTGGCGGACAGATTCAGATAGAGGCCGACGGACAGGTGGCCGGGCTGCAGCTGACGCTGGCAGAGACGGATTTTGAGATCGAGTGGCAGCTGCCGTCAGGCTGGGACATACATCGGCAGGATCAGACAGTCCTGCTTTTCAGCACGGACGGATCAGGGATCAGCCGTCAGGTGATTGCACAGGTTCAGGGTGAATTTGATGTTCAAACCGCCCTGGCAGGCGGATGGAATTCAAAAGGGATTCAGGCTGAAATCATCAGTCGGCCGTCGGCATTCCTGGCAGGAGACGCATATCCCAATCCGTTTAATCCCCGAACCAGTCTGAACTACGAACTGCAGACTGCCGGACCGGTGCGGATAGCTGTGTACAACCTTCAGGGACAAATGATGACTGAACTGGTTAACGAAGTACAGACCGCCGGACGCTACTCTGTTGAATGGGATGCATCACAGATGCCCAGCGGTACATATCTGATGGAAATTCATGCTGGAGGAGACAGGGAGGTACAGAAACTGACTCTGCTGAAATAAAACACAAATGGAAATCAGATAAATTGCATTAAGGGGCCGCATTGAATTGCAGCCCCTTTTTTGATTTTTCTAAATATATCGTATTAATGTTACTTCAACCAGTTTTTGGTGAGTCACAGACCGGCTGCTCATTGCAGTCTCAGTCTGCACTCCGGTAATAATGATGGCATCAGCCCCAACTGCGCGAGCATGCTTTTCCAGCTTTGCCTGGATTCGTTTTCCGGAAACAATATAGTCTGCACTTCCGGATGCATGACCGATAACCTCGTAATCCCTGGTGATCATTTCTGCAGAATAATAAATGTCGATGGCATCTGTCGGTTCGTAGGTTGTACCGATGTAGTGAATTCGTGTACATGACGGACCGGTCAGGCCCGCTGCAAGAACCGTGATGACTGCGGCAAGACGAATGATGTTCATGTTGGCTTCCTTTCACGTTTACGCTTCACTGGTTCTCCCCGCAGTTTATTCTGACAAAAGCTGTGCCGGTTTTTGGGTATCAGGACTGCCGTCTTGCACCCGCTCCCCATTATTACAACGTTCAGCCGCACCGTGCAAAGCCGAATAAAACTGCCGGATTATAATCCTTCTCGGTAAATCGTAAATCGCTGACCGGGTCATTCCCGGTTTTTCTGCAGGACTGTTTGCATGATTCCAGGGTCCGCCCGGTTATGATGTCATGCCGGGCAGCAGACCATACAATGCAGGCAATATCACATTGATGGAATAAGTATATAAAATCGATATGAATAATGAAAGTAAAAAAAATCAGCCGGAGGTGAGCAGCTCACCCGCATCATAAACACCTTCCCAGATTTTCCGGCCCTGATCATCCCATTCCGTCCAGAGTCCCTCTTCAAGGCCGTTTTCGTAGTGACCTTCAATTTTTTTCTTTCCATTTGGATGCCATTTAACTGAAGGTCCGTGATACTGTCCGGACTGATAAACAACCTCGGCTTCTTTTTGTCCGTTCCGATACCATTTAAGATAAAGACCGTTCGCATTGCCGGATACAAAATATCCTTCTGCCTGAGGCGTACCGTCCCGGAACCAATACTGCAGTCTGCCGTGGAGCTGATCATCCAGGAATTCAACTTGGGATTTAACCTGACCGTTGCGGTACCACTTGGTCCAAAGGCCGTGTTTCTTGCCGGATTTCAGTGTGACTTCAGATGCCTTTTCCCCGTTATCGAAATACTCGGTCAGCTTGCCTGAATAGTGTTCAGGACTGCCGCTGTCAGCCTGATTGCGGGTATCCTTGTTATTGTCTGAAGATGAGCAGGCGGTAAATACCGGAATCAGCCCGATTGATATGAGGACATATATGACAGATCGAATTCGCATGGATTGGGTGCTGTATGAATTGATAAATTACAGTGCGCTGAATTTACGACGATTCCGTTTTTCAACCCAACAAATCACAGGGCAGTAAAGTGAGACATTTTCTCTGGATAATTTCTGCCGCAGGGCTGCTCCTTGCGGGTTGGATTTCCGGCGGTCCCGGGGATCTGAATGGTGACGATGAGGTCAATATTCTGGATGTTATTGCTCTGATCAATCTCATCATGGAATCCGAGCAGGTGCCGGATGAGGATGATATGATTGCCGGCGACCTGAATTTTGACGGCAGTCTGGATGTCATGGATGTGGTAATTCTTGTCAATGGAATTCTCGGAGTGGAACCGCTGCCGGATGTTCCCAGGCGGATTCTGTTTATCGGAAACAGTTATACCGCTTCAAATGGCGGCATAGGGCCCGTCACCGGCGGAATGGCGGATGTGAATCATGAGAACTGGAATATCATGACAGACCAGATAACTCAGGGCGGAGCAACACTCGAGATGCACTTTCAGAATGAAAACACACTTGAGACAATTGAATCAGGCAGCTGGGATATCGTGGTTCTTCAGGAACAAAGCACCCGTCCTCTGGATGATCCGGAACTGTTTGCGGAATATGCCGCTCTGCTGGATTCCGTCATTCAGGTTCATGGCGGCAGCACGGTTTTATTTATGACATGGGCACGGGAATATGATCCGGATATGATCCTGGGCTTGTCTGAAGCCTACACAGCAGCAGGAGAAACATTGTCTGCGGCAGTGGCCCCTGTGGGACTGGCTTTTGAAGCCGTTCGAATGTCCGATCCGGAATTTGAACTGTATCAGAACGACGGCAGTCATCCCAATCAGGCGGGGACCTATCTGGCGGCCTGTGTGTTCTACGCTGTTTTTTGGGAGGAATCCCCGGCAGGACTGCCGTATTCCGGTTCGTTTGAGATATCTGAGGACGACTGTTGGTTTCTGCAGACCACCGCCTGGCAGACGGTCACACAATATCTGTCTGAACCATAAATAATTCTTTGATAATAATCCGTATTCTGACGGTCTGCAGTCAGTGCTGACAAGAAAGAAAAATGCCGCGGGATGATTTTACCGCCAATTGCTGTCTGAAGATTCATTGGGCAGCCGCTTCCGTGCCCGGCTTTCAGACGATGGTGTGATTATCCGGCAGCGGACTGCTGTGACTGCGGATCAGCCGCGGTTTCTGAACAGACGGGCAAAACGACTTTGAAGCAGGTTCCTTTCATGGGACCGCTTGTAAAATATACTTCTCCTCCGAACTCTTTCACGATCCCGTACACAATGGACAGTCCCAATCCGGTACCGATACCCACAGGCTTGGTGGTAAAAAAGGGATCCATACAGTGTTCCTGTACATCTGTCGCCATACCAATTCCGTTATCCTGCACTGTCAGTACCACATGATTTCCATCTTCGTCGACAAAGGTTTTCAAATCCACTTTTTTCTGGTATTCGGTATTGTTTTTCTCATACCGGGCATCCACTGCATAGCGTGCATTGGACATGAAGTTGACCACGATCTGTTCGAATTTCTGCGGATCAATGCGTGTGCACGGGAGATTATCCGCCAGATCGATAGTCAGATTAATATTGTGGCTTCTGAACTGTTGTTTGAAGAAAATAAGTGAATTGTTGATGGGCAGATTGATGTTTACAAATTCGGCATAATCATTATTGGTCCGGGCAAACCCCCGCATTTGATTGATAATGGTGGCGGCTCGATCCACCTGTTCAATGATATTTTCCTGCATGCTTTTCATTTCTTCCTGTCCGGTATCGCACATCAGTTGAACCAATTCAGCCTGGGCGCGGATAATTGCCAGTGGCTGATTCAGTTCATGAGCCACTCCTGTGGCCATTTCACCCAGGGAAGCAAGTCTGCCGGAATGCACCAGCTGGGCCTGTTTTTCCTGAAGATCCTTTGTACGTTTTTCAACCAGTTCCTCAAGGTGATTTTTATAGTGCTGCAGGCGTTCTTCAGATTTTTTGCGGTCGGTGATATCGATAATCACTCCTCTCAGACCGCTGATTTCCTGGCCGCGTATTATGGGAGACGAATACACCAAAATGGGAAAGGTCGTTCCGTCTTTCCGAAGCCCCGTGTATTCGTTCACCTTTTGTCCGCCGCGCATATAGCGCAGTTTGATGTTTTCTGTTGCCCTTGGGCGGTCGTCGGGAATAATGATATTGAGCAGCAGCAGACCGTCTTCAATTTCTTTATGCGTGTATCCCAGGGATTTCAGTCCAAACTGATTGATAAATGTAAAAAAGCCGTTTTCATTTGATTCAAATACGGTTTGCGGCAGCAGTTCTGACAGCTCCCGGAATTTTTCTTCGCTTTCCTTGAGAGCAATTTCAGCCTGTCTGCGTCCTGTGAGATCCTTACAGAAACCCAGCAGATGATTGTCGGATATTTTGGTTGCATCCACAATACAGTAACGGCGATGTCCGTCGACCGTCATCAGCTCAAGTTCAATCGTTGAATGACCCGAATCTATCAGTTTCTGGTAGTGATGAAAAAACACGGTTCTGTATTCCTCTGCCACCAGATTGATAATCTTTGTTCCTACCAGATCCTGAACCGAATACCCCAGAATATAACGCAGGCCGGGGTTGATTTCCTTGACATTGCCCTTATTGTCCGTCACAACAATACCGTCCATGGCGTGATTTATATACCCGCGGTATTTTTCTTCACTCTGTTCCAGTTTTTCCCGAATTCCGATTTTTTCCAGTTCGATACGAATGCCGTTCATAATAATAACGGCCGACAGAAACATGATGAATATGAGAATCCAGACGCAATACAAGGTCAGCTGCCGGGTAATGACTGAAATTTCCTCATGTACATCTTCAATGTAGATACCGGTGCCGACAATCCAGTCCCAGGGTTCAAACAGTTCCACGTATGAAATTTTTGGCACTATCCGTGACGGGTCATCTTTCCACTGCCACATGTAGTCCACATATCCGGCACCCTCCCGATCGACAGCATCAACAAATTCCAGAAAGAGAAATTTTCCTTTGATGTCCACATAATCCGACACATCCTGCCCTTCCAGATCCAGCCGGTACGGGTGCATCAGCATTACCGGCCTGAGGTCATTGATCCAGAAGTAGTCTTTCAGTTCTTCACCGTATTTCATTTGTCTGACCTGATGCATCGCAGCCTCCTGGGCTTCGGTCAGAGTTCGTTCTCCGGTAAGATAACTGGTATAATATGAATTGATCGTACCGATTGCGGTTTGAGTCAGTTCCCGCACCATCGTGCGTTTCTGAACCATTAGATGGGTTTCAATCATGGGAATGATTATAACAAAAATAGTCAAAATGAACAGCAGAACTGACAGCCCGACCGGGATCAGAAAGCGTCCTATTGTGTATTTATATATAATTAGATTGATTTTTGCCATTGCAACCGTAAAGAAACTGGAATATAATTTAAAATTAATCATCTGCTTATACCAAAGTCTTTATGGCATAATCATGTCACGCCTTTTCACTTCGATTATACAGCAGCTGACTTTTTGTTGACCTTGAATGTGTTAATCAGATACAAACCGCCCTGCGGCCTTGATTGGCCCTGTGAATTTGGATGTCCTTTTCTTTGAGAAGAACAACCCGGAAAACTCGTACGTCAGTAAAATTTCATTTCGATTGAATCTTTCATGGAATGAGGTGAACTCATCCCGTCAAATCGCATTTGACAATCCATGCCCCAAATATGTCCAAGGGGCAGTGTTTAGGGGTAAATCTGTTTGATAAAATCGCGGTGCGCATCCGAAATCACGGACATCGGAATTGATTTCTCATGAAATACTCGGGATAGATTCCGGCAATTTTTTCACGATGACTTCGTCAAAAAAATGTAATTTTGCCGCCTGTGAAAGATGGAATTATGAGTAAAAAAATCATTCTTGCCACCCATAACACCCACAAGCGTCGGGAAATGCGGGAAATTCTGTCGGAGCTGGATATTGAACTGGTCTCACTGGATGACTATCCGGAAATTGGGGACATACCGGAGAACGGAAGTACACTGGACGAAAATGCCCAAATCAAGGCCCGCACAGTACATCAGCTTACCGGACTGCCGGCTCTTGCCGATGACACAGGCCTGGAAGTGGATGAGCTGGACGGAGCGCCAGGGGTGTATTCTGCCCGGTATGCCGGACCGCAGAAATCCAGCAGGGATAATGTAAAAAAACTGCTGGCAGTGCTGAAAAATGTTCCTGCAGAACGTCGCCGGGCTCGATTTCGTACCACCATTGCGTATGTTGATCAGACCGGGGAACTTCTGGCGGAAGGCTCCGTTGAGGGGCGCATTTCCCATGAGCCGAAAGGGCTTGGCGGATTTGGCTACGATCCCGTATTTTACATCCCTGAATCAGGAAAAACATTTGCTGAAATGAACTCTGCCGAAAAACATGCCATATCTCACCGCGGACGCGCAATCCGCAGCCTCTGTGATTTACTTAAACGGCATCTGACCTGCCCACCCCCTGCAGATGATCCGCCCAAACCAAAGGAGTTGGCCTAGCGATACACTGATACGGTGTTGAATTCAAAATCGCAGAGCTGATCCTATGAGACATTTCCATCTGGCAAAATGGACGCCGGTCCTGCTTGTCATTTTCTATACGTCACAACTCATTTCACAGGTTGAAGAAGTCACGGATGTATCCTTTCCTCTGGCAAACCATGATTTTATTCCAGAAGTGTTTCAGCCCTTTTCCGCAAAACCCCCAACCCTCGTGCTGGTAACCAGCGATTCCACCTGGAATACCCATTTCGTCGATCCCAATCTAAAAAGACGAGCCAAAGTGGATTCGATCCGAACCGAAATCACAAGCGGTCTGATTGATGGAACCATTGTCATGCAGCGCATGCATCAGGGCGTCCGGCTGGGACCTCCTTCCATCATGACGATGTCCTGGTACACCAAACATGGACTGAAACAGAATCAGTTCGTCACCCTGCGGGAACACTTTACTGAAAAATGGACCAAGCCCCAGCGGGGCAAGCGGAAGGATTCTAACGCCTCTCTGCGGCTGATCACCACCCAGTTTGGCAATACTGCCGTTTCCCTGAATATCAAGGGCAGTATTAATATTGACGGTAAAGTCATTTTTCAGGATCAGGATCAAACCACCTACAGCCAGCGCGAAAGCAAATCCTGGGATCTGGATGTCAATCAGAGACAGCAGTTTGACATCACGGGCAATATCGGAGAACGGCTGGAAATCCTGGTAAGTCAGAATTCGGAAGCGGATTTTGCCTGGGAAAACAACATGATGCTAAAGTACCGCGGGAAAGAAGATGATATTTTCCAGCGCGGTGAAGCGGGGAACATCGGGCTCAGCCTGCCGCGAACGGAATTTGTCAACGACGGCAGCTCTAAAACGGAAGGATTGTTCGGAATAAAGACCGTTCACCAGCTGGGACCGGCCACGATCACATCAATTATGTCCCGGGAACAGGCCAAGCAGGGCAGCAGCACCTATGACGGAGGAAAAACGTCAGAAGACTATGAGATCAAGGATTACGAATTTATCAAGGATCGTTTCTTCTTTGTAGATAACGTATTCAAAAACCAATACTATCCTCTGATCGGCGCTGAAATGGCCCATCTGGTAACCAGCTACAAAATTATCGATTACGATGTATACAAATCATCCAGTACCAGTCCCATTCACGGAAAGGCCTATCTGGATCTGGACGATCCTGAACTGTACGAGAAACAGCTGAATTGGGAACTGCTTACCCGGGATGAAGACTACTACCTGGATCCACAGCTGGGAATGCTTCATATGGCTCAGGCCATCAGTTCGGAAGCCCTGGCCATTGCCTATTCCGTACGGACTGAAAATGATACGCTGTATTTCGGCGATCTGGATTACCAGCTGGGTGTTTCGGATGACAGCGAACCGGTTTATGCCAGCAGTATCACCGGTACAAATGTTGTGTATAATGCCGATGCCGGCGGTTGGATTGATGATGTGGACGGTGACGGCTGGACCGATGAGGAAATTCTTTTGGAAGGCTATCCGGAGGCCAGCTATGATGAAGATGAGGGTGTCATCTACCTGGATGAAGACGAAAACGGTGCCTGGACTCAGGATGAGGAAGGGATCACCCTGAAGCTTCTAAAAGATTCATCCGCCTCCACCGCAGCCAGCAAAACCTGGGACCTGATGCTGAAAAACGCCTATTACCTGGGTGCTACCGGTATTGATCCATATTCATTTGAATTGAATATTGAGTGGCGCAACAGTGCTACGGGAAATGACACCCACACCACCGCCGGCCGCTCGTTTCTGAATATGCTGGGTCTGGACAGCTACACGCCGGAAGGCCAGTATGTGGAAGGCGGTGACGGTTTGGTGGATTTGAAATCCAGCCTGGTTGATTTCACCAGCGGCATACTTTTCTTTCCCGCACACATGCCCTTTGCCTATGATTCTGAGTCGTTTGCATATTCCCTGTTTGCTGTTGACACTCTGGGAACCGTTGACACAGCCTATCACTACATGGGATCCAATGATCTGGAACTGGCAACGTATGTGGATCCACTGGTTGACAACGATCCTGATGACGGCATCCTGTATGATGAAGGCCCCAGCATGTATTATTCCACTACAACCGGGGATCACCAGGAAGACCACGAATTCAACATCATGGTGAAGCATTCAAAAGGCGGGGCCAGCATCAAGCTGGATGCTTTCATGATTGTGGAAGGCAGTGAGGAAGTACGCCTTAACGGCCGGCTGCTGCAGCGGGATATCCACTACACCATTGACTATTTCACCGGAAACATCAATTTTATCGATTGTGAAGACTGCACCGATCCTACCGCCAATTTGATTGTGAATTACCAGGAAAACGAACTGATCAGTTTTGACCAGAAAGTGCTGGCGGGAACCGCCGTGGAAGTAGATCTCAGCGACAATATCCAGTTTGGCGCCCTGGCCATGTATTACAATCAGTCCATCATTGATGAAAAGGTGGATGTGGGCTATGAACCGGTGCGCAATTTTATCTGGGATATCAACGGCAGCTACACGGCAGACAATATTGATGTGCTGACCAGGGCCGTAAACTCCCTGCCCCTTATTGAAACCAACAAACCCTCCCGCTTCAGCCTGGAAGGTGAATATGCGGAAGTCATTCCCGATCCCAATCCGCTTGGTCAGGCTTTTCTGGATGATTTTGAATCCTCCAAGCGTACCACAGCGCCCAGCATGATGATGCGTTTCTGGAAGGAAGCTGCTCCGCCCATCGGAAAAACTGTTGAACAGCGGGGACATCTATCATGGTATAACCCATACAATGATATTCCCACTCAGCAGATTTGGCCCAACCAGAGCGTTTCCACCCGGGCCAACAATACCGGAACGCGGGTACTTGTACTGGAACCGGGATTTCAGCGGGATTCTCTGGATTATTCCATCTGGAACGGTGTGACGACAGCCCTTTACACCAGTGAATACAATCAGAGCGAATCCAAATATCTGGATATCTGGGTGAACTCCGAGGAAGTTGCGGATGACAGTCTGGCGCTTCATATTGATATCGGCCGGATCAGTGAAGATATCAACGGCAACGGCGTACTGGATTCGGAAGACCGCAAACTGGTGGGTTCCAATATCGGGGATAAAATTCTGGATGAGTATGAAGATATCGGACTGGACGTCTGCACCGATGCCTATGAAGACGGCTTCGGCGGCTGTCTCTGTCCCGAATATGAAGATGAATCCACGATCTGTTCTGATCCCGATGCTTATACGTATGCAACCGCTCCGGCCGAACTGATCAATACCGGATCCTGGATTGATCCCGCTGATCCAAATGGCGATAACTGGTCGTATGTCCAGAATTCCATGGAATATGAACATATCAACGGCACAGAGGGTAATGGTGAGATGGCCAACTTCAGTTATCCCGATACGGAGGATCTGGACGGCAGCAACGGCCTGGATGACTTCAATGATTACGGAAGTTTCACTGTTTATCCCAAAATCGATGAACCCATCAGTGCTACCGACCATGACAATGACGGTGAAGCCAATTGGAAGCTCTATCGTGTAAGGCTGTTTGAATTCCTGAAGCCTGACGGAACACTGGTTGATTTGGAGGATGTCCGCAATATCCGTTTGTGGATGGATGGTGCCACACCGGGAATCGAGTCCTACCTGATGATTGCCAAGATTGAGCTGGTGGCCAATGAATGGCAGGAGGAAGGCATGGCCTCTCTGGAGGACTTCAGTTTTGAGGCGGACAGTACCTTTAATGTGGCCGTGGCCAATACCGATGAAAATTCCGATTACAATTCCCCGGAAGGCGTGATGGGTGAGTATGACGGCGTCAATGACGTGTACACCAAGGAACAGTCTCTGGTATTGGAGTTTGAACTGCCTGATGACGGCAGTGAAGGCGGAATTCCGCCCAACCACATCGCCGCGGTAAACCGAAATTTTGAAAACAGCGGTGATGAAAACAGCTTCTTCGTGTATAATAATATGGAAATGTATGTCAGCGGAAAACGGCCGGAGGACAGCCCTCCCTGGTTTGACGATGACTCCGCCTATGTTCAGCTGGTTTTCCAGTTTGGCAGAGACAATAATTTCTATGAAATAGTCAAACCGATTTACAGCGATGTGGAATGGGATGACCGCAATCATCTGGATATTGACCTTGGAGAACTTTCACAGTTCAAACTGGGGATTTCCAGCCTGGATGAGCAGCTGACTACCCAGGATACCGGTCTGGATACCACCGGCAGCGCTTTTGAGGACGGAGCAGGCGGGCGGATTGAAAACGGCTACAGCTGGGATACTGTGTATAATCTGCTGATTGATGAAGACACGATTTCAGATTCCCTGTTCAGATCTGCGCTGTATGTTAATGATGAAACCGGTGATTCTGCCCGCATATATGGATTTGATTACTGGCGTGAAGTGCTGGGTGACTCTGTCCGTTGTGCATCCTGCAATATGGATGATCCCAACGGCGACGACTGGGACGACTGCGGAACGGATGGTCTCTGCGAAGGGGATTTCGGCTGGCTGGCTCCCGATGATGATGGGTCGGAGCTCAACGAATTATGGGATTCCGGTGAAGGACTGGAAGGCAACGGCCTGTTTGATTTTGTGGATCTCAATGAAAACGGTCTCCACGATCTGGATGAACCTCATGAATTCTATGAGGATTACAACGGTGACGGAATTTTCAATGAACCGCCGGATAATTTCGACGAGGAACGGGAAGTTTGGGAATGGTTTGTGGAACGTGATTTCACCTGGGAAAAAATCCGGGTGAAAGGGGAACCGGCCATTAACCGAATTGACTACATCACCATTGGAGTTCAGAATACCGGCACTGAAAACATGTATGGCAAAGTGCTGCTGGATGAACTGCGAATGACAAATGTCAATGCTCAGAAAGGCCGGGCGATGCGGATCAAAGGTGAAATATCGTTTGCCGATCTGATGAGCATCTCTGCTGATTATTCCAACCGTGATGCCGATTTCCACGGACTTCGTTCCCGGCTGGGCAACGGTGAAAACTCCAGGAAGATAAGCCTGAATACCCGTCTGAATCCGGATAAGGTCTTCCCGGCTTCCTGGGGTGTAAAAATGCCGGTATCCGTTAACTACTCCAATGATGTAAAAGCACCAAAGTACCGGCAGGGAACGGATATCCTGGTGGGCAGCTTCAGTGAGGCCCCCGATTCCATCAAAACCATTTCACGGTCTTTCTCTGCATCCACTTCGCTTCGGAAAACCACTCGAAGCGAGCACTGGTGGACCCGGTTTACGATTGACAATATTACTATCAGCAATGTTTCTGCCTCTTATAACTACAGTTCATCTGTCCTGACCGAAAAAGCGGAGTCAAGAACCTATCGGGTTGCAGGGAAGTACGATCACACCTTTGAATCCGATAATTACTGGAATCCGCTGAAATTTGCCTCCAAAATGCCGCTGATCGGTGAAACCATGGCCGACACCCGACTGTACTGGTCACCCAAAAATCTGTCAGCCGATATCAGTCTGGAGGAATCCAACGACATCGAGAAGCGCCGCAGCGGGACTTATACCGAAAATCCCAGCTTCAGGATGACGCGAAAGTTTATGCTGAACTATCAGTTCACCAAAGGCATCAGCTCCAAGTACACCAAGGATCTGAACAGCAATATGATCAAATATTACGATGATAAGATGAGTGCTCTGGTACAAATGTCACCCGGACTGATCACCAGCAATACCGAATCCCTAAACAACACCTTCCAGCCGGATTTCATGAAATGGCTTAAACCAAAACTCACCTATAATATGAAGTACAACTGGAGTCGAACTTCTCAGGTGGATTCGGTAAAAACAGCCAATATGTACTCCGATGTAACTGCAAAATTCAGTGCCAATTTTAATCCCCGCACAATGCTGGAAACCATTTACAAGCCCAAGGGCGGGGCCAGTTCATCCAGGCCGCGGCGCAATAACCGGCGCCAGTCTTCCTCCAGCAGTAAATATCAGGTAACCAATCCCGTTCTGGTTGCCATTCTTGATCCCCTGTATAAAGTCGTATCAAAAATATCCCCGGTGAATGTATCCTACAGCCGGACCACCCGGCATGATTACCGCAATCTTGAAGGGAAACCGGATATCAGATTCAAAATGGGACTGAACGGTTCTCCAGGGCTCCCCGGCTCTTCAGATGCCACTCTGGTGACAAGCGCTGATCATAAATTCACCCATGATTTTTCCATCAAAACGGGACTGACGCTGATCAATAACATGAATATCAATATGAATTATTCCCAGAACAAGTCCGAATCCATTGATGATCTAAACGATCAGGAAACCGTAAAAAACAGCTTGTCTTTCTTTCCGCTGGGTGATGACGGAACCGACGGACTTCCCTGTTTCACCTGGAGCGTCAGCTGGTCCGGTCTGCAGAAATATCTTTGGATGGACAAATTCTTTAAAACTGTGTCCCTGTCTCACGGCTATCAGGGTGAACGCAATGAAACCTGGCAGGAGGATCAGCTTCAGACTCGGGATTATTCCCGATCCTTTCAGCCTCTGTTCGGATTTTCTGCAAAAACCAAAGGCAAAAATCCGGTAGACATCAATATCAGCCTTAAAAACACCATGACGGTGAATCATGATGCATCCGGAACTGCCAACAAGAATGAGCAGTCTTCTGTACAGGGTACCGTGAAATACAACCACAAAGGCGGTCTGAATCTGCCCATTTTCTTTTTCCGGGATTTTGAGATCAAAAATGACACCCGTTTCAGCTTGACCCTTTCCTACGATAATACGGTTCCTTCCATAAAAACCTCGGAAGCAGACAATTTTGAAGATCAGAATGTCAGTACCAGTTTCAGCATCAAGCCGGATATCAGCTACAGCTTCACCAAATATGTTACCGGCGGATTTCATTTTAATTATTCCTTCCGCAATGATGATGTCAGCGGCAAGCGTACTGAAAAAGATATTGGATTTAACATCGTTATAAAAATACAGGGTTAAGGCCATGGGACGAATTCGGAACAGGACTGTTCGGCAGTGGATGAAAATGAGTATGGCATCCTTCATGATGTTTACTCTGATTCCGATGCTTCAGGCTCAGAATACTCCCTTCTTTGACGGCAGCCGGGCCATGGAATATCTGGTAAAGCAGTGCGATTTCGGTCCTCGTTATCCTGGCTCCGAAGCCCATGAAAAAACCGCCCGTTATTTTGAATCCACCCTGAAACAGTGGACGCCGCATGTTTCCGTCATGAGAGAAAGTGTGATTCACCCGCGTTTCAAGAACGAACTGACTCTGCAGAATATTCTGGCCCGGTTCAATCCGGAGAAAAACAACCGGATTCTTCTGATGGCACACTGGGATACCAGAGATATTGCGGAAAAGGATCCGAACCCGGAAAACCGGAACACGCCCATTCTGGGTGCCAATGACGGCGGCAGCGGTGTGGCCATCCTGCTGACCCTGGCGGAACTCATGTATGAAAACCCCATCGGGCTTGGCGTTGATATCCTGCTGCTGGATGGTGAAGACATGGGATCCCATAATGATCTGAAATCCTGGGGATTGGGCAGTCGGGCCTACGGGCGGAAACTCCAAAAACCCTATCCGCTCATGGCCATATGCCTGGATATGGTGGGTGATGCGGAACTCACCCTGCCCATGGAGCAGTATTCTTTGATTCAGGCCGGCGGTCTGGTACGGGAAATTTGGACCCTGGCGGAAGCGCTTGGCTATGAGCAGTTTAAAATGGAAGTGGGTGCACCTATCTATGATGATCACCGGGTCCTTTTTGAGGAAACCGGCATTCCAAGCATTGATATCATTGATATCAACTACCCCAATAAGTTTGAAAACTACTGGCACACCCTGGAAGATACTCCGGACAAATGTTCTGCAGAAAGTCTGGAAGCCGTAGGGACTGTCGTGACCACCTTCCTCTATCTGAAAGAACTGGAATTTCCATACAATGAATAGTCATTCCTTTGAACCCCGGCGGACCTGGTCGGCACTGACTCTGGAAGGAGCTTCGGAAATTCGGGAAATCGTCACCGCACTGCTGCAGGACAAATGTATCGGCACCATTGAAGATGTCAGCCAGACCCGGCTTTTTTTTGAAGAAAACGAACAGTCGGTATGCGAGGTGCAGTTACAGGCGCTGGCCAAGGAACATGTGCTGAACTGGCATTGGACAAACCAGGAAGCAGAACCTTGGCATCTGGCCTGGAAAGACAATTTTAAACCGGTGAATGTGCGGAACCGGATTTGCATCATTCCGGACTGGGAACCTGATGACCAGATGCCTGGAACCATTCGAATTCGACCCGGAATGGCATTTGGTACCGGCCATCATGAAACCACATGGCTGATGATTGACAGGCTGCTGGATGAAGTAAAACCGGGCATGAAAGTGCTGGACGTGGGAACCGGCAGCGGAATTCTGGCCATTGCTGCTCATAAACTGGGTGCTGCATATGTGCTGGGAATCGAATCAGATGATGCCTGTCGGGATAATTTCAGGGAAAATCTGGAATTGAACGATATCGAGAATGCTGTCGAATACCGTTCCGCAGATGCATCGGAATGGACTGACTACGGATTTGACCTGATCCTGGCCAATGTCAATCGCCACGTGATCCTGCAGCTGATACCGAAAATGTCAGGTGCCGAAGGCAACATCATTTTGTCCGGACTGCTGGAATCAGATACCGATATTGTTCAGGATTCCCTTAAAGCGCACGGACTTTCACTCATTTCCATGACTCATCGGGGTGAGTGGATCTGTATGATGGCAGGTCCGAATAATACTCCAAACCAACCCCTTCACTGAAAACAGGAAGATATATGCGATTTTTATTTCTGTTCACAATCCTGTTCTGGCTGGCCTGCGATACGCCGTCCGGTCCGGAACCCGGACTGGAGGATGCATTTGCAGATACCTTTGCCCATTTTAACCAGGACACGGACGAACTGTATTTCCAGGTTCAGCTTGATGAAGCCGTTGAAGTGTCGAATGTTGACTCAGTGGTTATAGTTATGGTGACATCCCTGTCTGAACAAATGCCGGAATCGTTCCGTTTATTCGACAACGGTATTGATGGCGATCTGCTTCCCGGGAACGGTACTTTCTCACTGATCTGGCAGGCTCCCGGGCCGCTGGAATACGGACAGTATGCCTGTCAGGCAAGGCTGTACATGAACGGCGAAATGTATAATTCGGTTCAGATCAGTTATTTCATGATCGAAGAACGCATACCGCCGCAGATACTCAGTGTGGACCTGCCGCCGTATTTTCAGCTGGGCGACGATGAAATAACCTATTTCAATATTGCCGTAACGGTTGAAGATCCCAATGGATTGGATGACATCAAATGGGTGCGCTTCCAGATCAACCGGGTACTCATGCTGCTGGATGATCCTGGTACTCCGGAGTGTGACCGCCAATACGGGCTGGCCGGTGACGAATACATTGCAGATGCCTCCTGGGAACTGATCTACGATGAACCCGGCGACACAGAAAACAGCTGGATTTTCCGTACATCCATCCCTATGCGGCCCAACAGTGAGTGCGGCGGGACCGGAGATGTCCTGTTTAAATTTGTGGCGCGGGATGCTTCCGGAGCCGAAGCATTATCGGACGAATGGCTTTCTGCCGTATATGCCTGCGGAGACGGATTCTGTACGGAATCCTATCAAAGTGAAATTTTGGAAACCCACGAGAACTGCCCGGAGGACTGCCCATGAGACTCAGCCTGCTTTTCATTATTACACTGGCTGCAGCCACTGCCCAGTATCCCCGGGAATTTGCCCTGAACCGGCTTGACCCGAATCTGGATACCGTCTCAGATCCCGGACTTCCCAACAACAGTGTCGTTGATGTGCTGCCGGGTGAAGGAAGCGTGGTGTATTTTTCCACCAGCGGGGGTCTGGCATTTGGAATAATTGGATCCGATAACAGTATCGAATTCAGGACGTTTTCCGTCGCAGAACTGCCTGAGGGAGGAAATCCGGGGCTGACCGTGTCCGGGTCGGATATTGCCGTATCCGGAGCTGTTCAGGAATATGCCGCCGGTGAATATCATCCGGCAGGAACAGGTATTGCCTACAGCAGCGATGGCGGTGAGACCTGGGGGTATAAACCGCAGCCGGTGGATCCTGCCGACTCCCCGGAATATGTGGAACTGGAATGGGGCGGACAAATCCTTCAGAGACTGGCAGTCACCACCGAAATCAATAATGTCTCATATGATCTGGCAATTCTGGACGATTATATCTATTCCGCCAGCTGGGCCGGTGGTCTGCAGCGGTTCCGGTTTAAAAATATTCCGCCGGCGCCGGAAGGCACAGATCCCAACCCCTGGGAACCCATCCCGCTGCCGGAGGATGAAAGCAGCACCCTGTACTGCGGATATGTCGATACGGAAAACTTTGCCCTGAATCCCAATGATCCCATCAATGGCGGCAATCACAATCATAAAGGATTTTCGGTTCATGCTGCGAATGGAATACTTTGGGTGGGAACTGCCAATGGAATCAATAAGGGCGAATTTGTATCGGAAGACTGTATCAACTGGACACATTATACCGCCGGTCTGAACGGCCTGTCCGGCGACTGGGTGGTGGGGTTTGAAGATCAGGTCCTGACGGATGAATGGGGTCAGGCTTTTACGCGTATCTGGGCGGTTACCTGGCCGACAACATATCCGGAATATTACAGTTTGAGTTATACCGATGACAGCGGTCTCACCTGGTTTGTGCCGGAGCGGCTGGAAGAACTGACTCCCAGGGTGTACAGTCTCTCGGCAAATGGAGACCGATTGCTGGCATCATCGGAAAACGGACTGTTCCTCACAACGGACGGAATGTACTGGGAACTCTATGATCGGCCGTCAGAGGGACCGCAGGCGGAAGAAATCCTGACACAGACGGTTTATTCCGCTGCAGACTGCGAAGACGACATGCTCATTGTCGGAACACCGGATGGTGTTGCCGTTACCATGGATGAAGGCCGAACCTGGTCAGTGCATCGGTTCTGGAGTCCGGCAATCGATTCAGGGGATGACGAGGATCGTTTTTTTGCCTATCCCAATCCCTTCTATCCCAATGATGTCAATATGGTCAATGGAGATGGTCATGTCCGGTTTGTGTATTATGATGCGGAATCACGCAAAGCAGAACTGCACATCTTTGATTTTGCCATGGAACAGGTCACCGCTGTGCCGCGAAACCAGATTCGGACTGCGGGTGAAAATCATCAGTATGAAATAATATGGAACGGCCGAAATGACTGGGGGGATACCGTAGCAAACGGGGTGTATTTCTGCCGTCTGAAACTGGGCAGTGATTACTACTGGACGAAATTATTGGTTGTAAACTAAGCCACAGGATATATGATATGAAACCAACCCGATTTTTTGTTTTGATGACCATATTGTCTGCCAGCCTGTTTTACGCTCCCGTTCATGCATCTTACGGCGGCGGATATGCCGGTGCATCCATCCGTACATCCCTGAATGCCCGGGAAGCCGCACTGGCCGGAGCGGTGGCAGCTTTTCCTGTTGAAGGATTTCTGCAGTTTCAGAATCCGGCTCTGATCACCTTTGCAGAAGGTCACCAGGCCGGCCTTTCCTACCATAATCTGACCCTGGACCGTTCCCAGCTGGTACTCAGCTATAATCATCAGGTCCCGCCAAAGGGTGCAATGGGATTTGGGATAATTTACTCTGGTGTCAGTGATATTCAGGGCCGTGATCTGATGGGTCAGAAAACGTCTGAATACTCCGTCAGCGAAGGCGCGGGAATCATCACTTTCGGCATTCAGCTGTCTGAACGACTGTCAGTCGGTGCCAATATTCGAGCACTGTTCAGTTCTCTGGACAATGATGTGGACGGAAACGGAATCTCTGTTGACGGAGGTATTTTATACAAAATCAATCCGAAGCTGAATGCCGGATTCAGGATGTCCAGTGTGTTTGGCGATGTAACCTGGAATGAAGAAGGCGGGAGTGTAACTGAGCAGCTCCCGGGGATTGTATCTCTGGCCGGAAGCTATGCATATTCCAATCAGCTGACGATACTGCTGCAGGCGGACGGTTACCATTCACCGGATCAGGATTTCGAAAGCCGCTTTCGAATGGGCTGTGAAGGGCAGGTCTATGATTCTTTTTACCTGCGACTGGGAGCTTATACCACGGTTGTGGATGATGATACCGATTCCGGAACCCTGTTTACCCCGGTGTTCGGGCTGGGTCTGGATCTGAAGTTGTGGCAGACGTATCCGGTACGGTTTGATTATGCTCTGGACACCGGTCGCCGCAATGAAGGTTCCGGTCATCTGCTGACCTGGTCAATACAAATCTGATTTAGCCTGATTAACTCATGAGACTTCGTGCTGGGATGATGAAGATGTGTTTAAACGTATAGATACTATGATGAATTAATCGGATTGGAAACACAGTTAACTGGAATAGTAATTATGATAAAAAAAACGTTACCGCTGCTGATTTTATTAAGTGTATCAGCTGTTTTTTCCGTTGATCTGCAGAGTCTGAATCTGCCGCAGGATGCCAGGATGCTGGCATTGTCCGGGGCTGGTATCGGCAATTCTGCAAATCCGGTCATTAATCCTGCCGGCTTATCCGATGTGTCCGAACGACGAATCGGGTTTTCGATAAATTCATGGATTGCCGATATCAAGGGAAGTCATTTTAAACTGATCTGGGATCAGGAAAATCCAAAAATGTTCACCGTTCAGACCTGGAATCTTGAAGACATCGAGCTCAGAGGATTAATCCCTTCGGATGAACCGGACGGCACATTTGAGTCCCATTGGGCTTCAGCTGCAGTCGCTGCCGCATATGACTTCGGTGAGTTTCCGGTCGGACTGGTCCTGCGGGGGAACACCGGAAAACTGTTTAATGAATCCTACTACGGGGCCACCCTTGACATCGGCACTGTTCATGCTTTTTCCGATCATTTTTCTCTCGGGGCGGTCATTCGGAATCTTGGCTTTGTAAGTTCAGACAGCCTTCGCCAGAGTTTGCCGGTACAGGCCGGTGCCGGTGCGGGAATTCAAATACCGTCTCTTCCCCTGATGACATTGGCGGATGTGGTTTACACAGAAGAACATGAACTGACTATCCGCACCGGTATGGAGTACGATCTTCAAATGGCCGTGGTCCGGCTGGGCGGTGCATTCAGTGACGGATACAAAACCCTCTCTGCCGGATTCAATTTGCGACTTCGGCATTGGGAAGTGGGATACGGAATCAGTTTCCCGGAAGAAAATGCGCTGGGGACTCCCCAGTTTTTTGAATTTGTTTATCTTTTCTAATTCCACCAATTCAATAATATGTGTCGGATTTTTATTCAGCTTTGAGAAAATATTCCGCATCAGAAATCATTGTCGGTACTGTTCTGGCCAGCCTGTTAACCTGGCTGGGCCATCAGGATAAACCACAATCACAAACGCCCTTCATCCAACCCGTTAAAGGCCGTATCTGTCTGATTATTGATGATTTCGGCTTTTCAAACAACGAAACTATCCAGGGATTTTTACACCTTCCCAGAGACTTTACCTGTGCCGTTATTCCCGGTCAAATCTGGTCTTCACCCGTAGCAATGCAGGCCGACAGTCTGGGATTTGAAGTCATTGTGCACATGCCCATGGAGCCCAAAGGAGAGGTACCTGATCCCGATGACGGGTGGATGCTCCTGCGCAACATGGGACGGGATCTGGTTTTGACCCGTATCCTGGAAGCTTTCAGAGAACTTCCAATGGCGGCAGGGATGAATAATCACCAGGGTTCAGCTGCAAGCGAGGATCTGCAGCTTATGAAAAATGTGGCAAGGACCCTCAATCAGCTGGATAAATTCTACATAGACAGTTATACAAGCCCTGACAGCAGAGGATTTGTAACTATGAGACAGTATGGCGTTCCCACCGAGGTCCGTCAGGTATTCCTGGATGAGCAGGCAGATTCCCTGTTTATCAGCACGCAGCTGGACAGTCTGGTTCGGCTCAGCGAAACCATGTCCGTGGCTGTCGGCATCGGTCATGCCAGACCCGTTACCCTGAGTGTTCTTCAGGAAGCACTGCCCATGCTGAAGTCACAGGGCTATATATTTATCAACGCCTCTGAAGCGGTGCGATAGTCTGTGCGGTTTGAAACGTAAAATCTAAAAATGAAAACTAGAAATTCGGGATAACGCGTCCCGGCTGACTGCTGATAACTGCCAACCCAACGACCTTACCGCATGTCTGCACCCGGTACGTGAAGCAGAAATCAACCATTCTACTATTCTCCCAAACGCCACTCGACTACTTACCCGAAAATTTCATGAGAATATCTATGCGTAAAATGCTTCGCATTTTCCGGACGA
>CAZGNZ010000040.1:0-42042 GCA_964527215.1 uncultured bacterium
ATCCGGTGCAGGGCTTTTCTTTTTCTATCTATAAACGTTTTGGACGGATGTGGGTGCTATTCCGGTTCCGAAAATGTAAATAGGATTTCTAGGTGTGATTCAAGTAAATTGTCAACAATCCAATTCGTACATAAACTCATTATTTACCCGGTGCGGGGATAATTTGATAAAACACTACTAGTGAACGAGGTATAGTACTTGTTAACTGCTATATACTTATATAATAGTCACAAAATGATATATACATTAAAACCTATCTCCAAATTCAATGATATCAAAATGTTGTACATGTGTGTGGTGGCAATTCCTTCAATGATGATTTTAATTGAAATGATTGGATTCTAACATGATTCATTCACCAGTTTATAGATCGGGATTAAATTGCAGGAGATTTGTTTATAGAATGTTAGTACTTTTGCGTGATTTACATCCATTCTGAAGAAATAGACATTCATCCCATTTCATTCATCTCTGCATTTCAAATAAACCTGCGGGCTTGTGTCCAGTCCCCAGCTTGACAGGAAAATAAGAGATTGCGTCTGCAATCTGAAAGTCCATCCATCACCCGATCAATAGGGACTAACATCACTACTGTCTCGTTTACGTTTTTTGACATCGCTGTAACTTGATAATAGTAATGACATTATCATGAGTAAAGATCGCAAACGATTTGAACTGATAAATCTGATGGACTCCGCTGTGACCAGACGATAGTACTGACAGGTCGAAAGACATCGCAATTGTATCCAGAAAAACTCAGACAAGTAAAAATTTTGATCCTGACCAAGGAGGATATATTGTCATCCAGTCACAACAATATCAAAGAACATCAAGATAAAAAATTGGAAATATATATCTTATAACGAAACAGCAGTGTATGAAAATATTGAATTCGGGTTTGTTCAGAACTTCCATACGTATCTACCAAATCAAACCAGAAAATGCGGCGGGTTTGAACAGATGAGGACAGGGTAATGATAATCGTCATTTTTCAAGGATATTCCAGTTAGACGAAGCCTTTTAATTTTGATTCACAAAAGGAGAAAATCATGTTGTATTGCCTTCGCTATGTACTGATGCTTGCATTGATTGGATTGGGATTCACCCCAGCTGTTGGGCAGGATGTTGCAAAAATTGGATTAAATTATCCAGAGACTGGACCATATTCCATTCAAGGATTGGATCAGTTGCGTGCGGCTAACCTGGCCGTTGAAGAGATAAACGCCAGTGGTGGTATTCTGGGAAAGAAAATCGAATTGGTAACCCGGAATTCTCAATCAAAAGCAGACATCTCGAAAACCAACGCAATAGAACTAATCGATCAAGAGGGTGTAAAAATGATCTTTGGGGGTTCTTCCAGTGGTGTAGCTATTGCAACCGGAAATGTCTGTGCAGATAAAGGAATCCCCTTCTTTGGAACGCTGACCTATTCCAATGCCACGACGGGAACAGCTCTCAGAAAAACGATGTTCAGAGAATGCTACAATGCCTGGATGGGGGCCAAGGCTATTGGTGATTACCTCAAAACCAATTTTTCAGGGAAAAAATATTTCTACATAACTGCAGATTATACCTGGGGTTGGACAACGGAAGAATCCGTTCGGAATTTTACCGGAACTACGGATGAATCGATTCACAAGGCCACTAAAACACCATTCCCGGGTGCCACTCAAAATGACTTTAAAAAAGCATTGTCCTTGGCAAAAATGGTTAAACCTGACGTACTGGTGCTTATTCTGTTTGGCAAAGACATGGCCGAAGCTGTCCGTTTGGCAACTTCTATGGGACTTAAAGAATCTTCTCAGATTGTGGTACCAAATCTTACCCTCGGCATGGCCGAAAGTGGTGGCCCCAAAGTAATGGAAGGTGTAATCGGTTCGCTGCCATGGACTTGGAGAGTTCCTTATCTTTATGACTTCGAAAACGGCAAAGCATTTGTTGAAAACTTTGATAAGAAATACAACCGCTATCCCAGTACATCCGGTGCATCTGCCTATACAATCCTTTACGAATACAAAGCTGCTGTGGAAAGAGCTGGTTCATTTGACACATATGAAGTTGTCAAGGCCTTAGAGGGGCATACCTACACCCTGTTGAAGGATTCACAGACCTGGCGTGCATTTGACCATCAGTCCATTCAGACAGTCTATGCCGTGAAGTGCAAATCACAGGTGGAAGTGTTAAAAGATAAATATAAGCTAGACTATTTTGAAATTATCAGCAAACTGGATGGAGAAAGTGCTGCTCGAACTTTTGAAGAATGGAAAGCGGCACGGGCAAAAGCAGGCAAATCTATTCAGCTCGATTAGTTGTTTTAGTGCAGAAGTTCCCAGTACGAGTAAAAAGACAGATTGAAAGGAATCTATAATGATCAAACCTAAACAAATCAAGATAGGAATCAAGGCAAAAATTCTGTTGAGCCTTCTTCCCATAACTATTCCTATTGTTGTTATGGTTGTGCTGAACTTCATTAACTCACGCAACGAAATAATAACCAGCAGTAATCGGCTAGTAGAAACTATTATTGTAAATAAGGCCAACGAAATCAACAATTATCTTGAAAACCAAAAGGGGATTTTTCAGGATTGGGTTGCAGAAGATGTTTATGGGTTGAGTATTGAATTTAACATTCTGGATGAACTCAAACTGACATTAGCTGATCGTTTAGAAAATTCACCTGAATTCCGCTTTTTAGGTCTGTTAGATAAAAGTGGAACGATTATCGTTTCTACTAATCCAGGGCTCTTGGGAAAGAATCGATCTGACTGGATGAACTTGTATCAAGATTCCGGATCGGGTATTGTCCTTGAAGATTCAAAATTGGATCTCGGCGACAATGGTGCTCCTGAAGATTATCTGTTCCTTTTTCCAACTCATGATTCCTCAGGTAATATGAACGGGTTGTTTATTTCAATTCTGGATGGGAATTATTTCCAGAAGTCAACCAGTGACATGGCCGCTATAATGGAGGAAGATGGCTTTACGAACTCAGAAATCAGTATCGTCAATTTGGAAAAACAAATATATCTGGCCAACTCATTGGGAAATACAGGTGCAACAGTCCAATTCACCAACGAAACAATCGTCTGGATGTCAGATAATCCGGGAACAACACATGAATATCAATACCTTGACCAGTCACAGTTTATCAGCAACGGATTAATCCGCGACTTCAATGACAGCAGCAGTACCAGCAGCGAATCTATTGTCAGACTCATAGCAGCAGTTCCAATCAAAAATACCCTGTCTAAGGTTTATCAGGTTATGTGGATGAACCTGATCATTGGAATAGGCAGTGTTATTTTTGTGAGTCTGATAGTATTATTCTCGACAAATCGAATTGTCAGACCTATTTTCAAAATGGTCAATATGCTGCAGGATATGGCGCGTGGCGAGGGAGATCTTACCAAGCGCTTGGAGGTCCTCACTAAAGATGAGTTGGGAGAACTTGCCAATTGGTTTAACACCTTTGTTGCAAAACTTCAGGAACTTCTTCGTCATGTCAAGAACAGCACTCAACAGGTTGGAACTGCCGCAAAAGAAATCTCTGCTTCCAGTGAAGATATGGCTACAGGTGCAGAGGAACAGCAGTCTCAGTTATCTGAAATAGCAACCTCAATTGAAGAAATGAGTGCAATGATTCTTGAAGCGAGCAATAATGCCGATGATACCAAGAAGAATGCCAATGAAGCCAACAAGGCCGCTGACGATGGACGAGTTAAAGTCAATGACACGGTAAACGGAATCGAAGGCATAGCCGGGATTGTAAGCTCTGCGGCGGATCAGATAAGTGCTTTGCAGGTTCGGTCCAGTGAAATCGGTGAAGTAATTCAAGTCATTGATGATATTGCTGACCAGACGAATTTGCTTGCTCTGAATGCAAATATTGAAGCCGCTCGTGCTGGAGATGCAGGCCGAGGATTTGCAGTGGTTGCAGATGAAGTCCGCAAACTGGCAGAACGAACGGTAAATGCTACCTCAGAAATCGGAGAGAAAATTAAACAAATTCAATTGGATATCAATGAATCAGTCAATGCTATGAGCGAAATTACTGACAAATCAAGCTCAGGTCAAAAACTGGCATTTCAGTCCGGAGAAGCATTAGATCAGATCACAACATCAATTGAAAATGTAGATCGTGCAATTTCTCAAATTGCCAATGCTGCCAACGAGCAAAGCACTGGGGTTGAAGAAATATCAAGCAATGTTGAAAGCGTTTCAACCGTTTCAAAACGTACTGCGGAAAGTGCTCAGGAATTGGCTTGCTCAGCTGATGAATTGAATAAGGAAGTTCAGGAACTCACCGAGCTTTTGTCTCAGTTCCAAGTAAAGGTTTATCTGAATCAATAGATTCCTTCGGAATATCCGGGGGAATCTATTGATAACTAACCCGAATATTTCATGAGAAATCTATTCCGATGGCGGAGCTTGTTGACTATGCAAAGCTTGCGATGAGATTTGAATCCGCCAGTGGGCGGATTTTTAATCCGTCTCCTGACGGACGAGTGTAACTGGGTGCATTCCCCGCCGCTTGTTGAAAATCCGCCATTTGGCGTGGCGGCGAAATAAAAAATGATTATATCACTAATGATACCCCGTCCCGTCAGCTGACGGGCGGGGAAATTCATTGACATTGTACTGTCCAGTACAATGTGAACAAATATCGAACGTTATTGAAAATCAATCTGCTGACAGACGGTGCAGAATCGACCAGATACATCATCGTCCGGAAAATGCAAAGCATTTTACACATAGATATTCTCGTGGAATATGCAGGCTGAAACCCAGCTTAAATCACATCAAAACTACAGTGCACTGCCTCCGATAAATTCCCGCAGTATGGAAATATTCGGTACCAGCTTCTCAGACAGCGGTTCAAAATACGACAGCAGGGTTGAAAGGCGTCTGGCCTCATCATAATAGGTGGAGTCTGGCTGGATGATATCAAGCAGGGGTTTTGCCCGTTGAGCCAGAACCGAAAATTCATAGATTAGTGCTGAATTGAACATGAAATCCGACTCTTCCTGATAGGGAAAAATATTTTTGACTTCTCCCATTCGTACAGAATCCCAACGCGATAGCGTATCTTCGGTACTGTAGCCCCGGAACTGCTGATCGCGCACAATCCGTCGCAGAAGGCGGTTATCGGTTGTTGAAAGCCGGTGATCACTGTCAATGTTCAACTGAGTGATGGCACTGATATAAATTTTCTGCACAGATCCAGGCGCAATTTGATAGGTCAGCCCCGGGTTCAATCCGTGTATTCCCTCGATGATGAGAAATTCTCTCCTGCCCAGAGACATGGTTTTTACCAGGTCTGATCCGGTTCCTGATTCGAAATTATAATGCCGCACCGGCACTTCTTCACCATTCAGAAGCCGATCGATCCGCTCCGACAGCAAATCAGCATTTACCGTTGACAGGGCTTCAAAATTCTGTGAACCGTCTGTTTCATAGGGAATCCGGTCCCGGTCGCAGAAATAGTCATCCATGGAAATCTGTTTCGTACGGAAGCCGTTTACCTGAAGCTGAATACTTAACCGGCGGGCAAAAGTCGTTTTGCCGGAAGCAGACGGTCCCGCAATAAAAATGACCCTGCGCTGATAAAACTGCTCAGCCAGCCGGTCTGCAATTTCACTGAGCTTTTTCTCCTGCAGTCCTTCAGCAACCCAAACCAGATCATTCTGATTGTTTCGAACTTTTCGATTCAGCTGGGCAATATTGTTCACCCCGATGATGTCGCTCCAGCGCTGATGCTCTCTGAATATGTAAAACAGATTGGGTCGATCAACAAAGGCCGGCATTCTGCCGTCTGCAATAGATAAATACCGCAGGATAATTCCCCGGTTGTACGGCCTGATCTCAAAATATTTCAGTTTCTCAAGGTCCAGCTCCATCGGATCAATCAGCAGATCCCAGTGACTGCCGTAACGGACAATGGGCAGACTGTCCAATCCTGTCATCCGGATGATTTCCGGTTTGTTTCCCAATCCGGATTTTTCAAATATTCTCAGGGCTTCGGATGCCGGGATGGTATCGAGGGTAAGATTTGTCCCGCTGTTGATCCATTCCCGAATTTTATCCTCCAGCGCTCTGATCTGCACTTTCGGGAAAATCTGCCAATCACTTTTATGACAGAACAATCCATCGCCAAATGAATGTTCAATCACCAGTTCACGGGGTATGTACAATTCCCGGTATGCAGCAGACAGGAGAAATGCCAGACTTGATAAACATTTTGATGTGGGCATTATGATTTCAAACTTTCTTCGGTCATGAACGGTTCGATTAAATTACCAGATCAAATCGAACTGGTATGATGTAATTTTGCACAGGAAATTTATTAAGAATAATCACGTGAAAGGCACTGTTATGACAGCCGTTCCGGCAGTAAAGTTTCGATTATATGATGCAGAACAGGACAAAAAGAATGCGCGGAGAATCTGGAAGGAATGCGGTTGGCTGGATGACAGCAAAAAGCAGCAGAAAGCATTTGATGAAATGCTTGCGGGGCATACGGTCATGGTGGCGGAAGTCAACAATTCTGCCGAATGCCTGACGATGAGTGCTCCCGGAGAACTTTTTTATCTGAATACCCCCGTCAAAACATCCTTCATCACCGGCGTCACCACCAGTCATATTGCTCGAAAACAGGGACTGGCCGGCAGACTTACCGCGGACCTCATCGCCCAAAATATCCTGGATGAACAGGCAGCACTGGCTACTTTGGGTATTTTTGAGCAGGGCTTCTACAATCAGATGGGATTCGGTTCCGGCGGATACGAGCATTGGATATCCTTTTCACCGGCACAGCTGAAAATAAACACTCCACCCAGAATACCGGACCGGCTCAGTCAGAAAGACGCGCGGAAAATGCATCAGTGCCGACTGCAGCGGCACAAACCCCATGGCGGCTGCAACCTGATTCCGGACCAGATTACCCGCACCGAGATGCAGTGGGCTGCAAACGGCTTCGGGCTGGGATACCACGACGGTCCAAACGGGAGTTTGTCCCATTTCCTCTGGATGAATGCCCGGGATGTGGAAAACGGACCCTACAATATCTGGTGGATGGCCTACCAGAACTATGACCAGTTCATTGAGCTGATGGGTATTCTCAGAAATCTCGGTGACCAGGTACGAATGGTCAGTCTCAGAGAACCCATGGAAATTCAGTTTCAGGATCTGCTGGAAAAACCGTTTTATCACCGCAGTCTGACCGAGAAGTCCAAATTCGCCCAGATCAACAGGGCATCCTCCTACTATCAGTTTCGGATTTGTGATCTGGACGGCTGCCTCCGTCAGACACACCTTCCGTTTGGAGAACTCCGGTTCAACCTGAAACTCACCGATCCCATCGAGCGGTTTTTCAGTCCGGATTCAAAATGGAACGGCATCGCAGGAGATTACATTGTCCGCCTGGGTCCGGAATCCGGCGCTGAACCAGGGACTGATCCTGATTTGTCAACGATGGAAACCACGGTCAATGCCTTTACCCGCCTGTGGCTTGGTGTAAAATCGGCATCTGGTCTCCAGGTAACCGAAAAGTTGATCGCGCCGCCTGAACTCCTTCGGGATCTGGATCAAATTTTACGGCTGCCCCCGCCAACCCCCGACTGGGATTACTAACCCGAATATTTCATGAGACTTCGTAATGAGATGATGAAAATGTATTGATGCGGAAAAAGCAAAAATTCAACACAATTTAGTGCTGACTGTCAATGAAGCTTTTTCCGTTAAAGAACCCATGGGTTCTCATTCACCAAGGCATATGAAGAAAAATGAGTGAAATCGTACTGGACAGTACGTTGAGAACATTTTTCGAGTAGAATTGAAAATCCGTCTCCTGACGGACGCTGTAGAATTGAGCAGATCCATCATCGTCCGGAAAATGCGAAGCATTTTACGCATAGATATTCTCATGAAATTTTCGGGCTAGACTTTGCGAGAAACCTGGCAGCTCCAATTTATGAACTGAATCATCTGGATACAGGTCGAAGCATCATGTCGTTTTTCGGCTTGTGCAAATCGGTGCAAAGTTCATTGGAGATTCCTTCCAACAGTCCCTCTGCATCCGGATTCACCCTTTAAAATCATAGATATTATACGCAGCCGCAAACGGAAACTGCGAAATCCGGAAATCATCGACAAATACATGTGGTGTAAAAACGGCTGAATTCTGACTTCCGGTCATGATACGGTGGGTGGCATTCTTGCGGATTTCCGCCGTGCACTGTGATTTTTTCAACCGCATTTCGCACCAGGCGCGGCCCTTTGGATATTACCAAGTCCAGAGGAGGTGGGGTGCACTATGCGGCTGGACCATACCTTGTGCCGGTCAATCTTTATAATGTTATCACTGCCAAAACACGGCGGACAGCTCAGGGTATTTCTGAAGGAATTGGAGGAACAGTGAAATCAGATGACAGACCAATCTCTTCCGCAGCCGGAAAAGATCAATTGAGTCACCAGGCTTCTGGGACCGATAAGTGGTACGAATCCGTCAGAGGCGGCTGCTCACGGGAGATATTATCTCTTGATCTGGAGGAACTGCTGCCGGCATATCCGGAGCCTGAGGATTTGAATTCATCAGAAATTGTGGGATTTCTCTATGATCTTCAGGTTCAGCTGGCCAGCTATCGAATATTCTGTCGGTTTCCGCAAGGTATGGGCCTGAAAGAGCGCTACCGCCTGCTGCGGGGAAAAGTACTGGAAACACCGGTGGTGTTAATCAACGGTGCTGCAGATATTGTCATCAACTGCGATGCATTCCTTTGACCGCTGTTTTGTGAATCTGCCGCTACCGCCACAATCCCAGTATTATTCCAGACAACATCAGTCCGGCCAGATGATAACCGCTGTTTATCAGAAACAGGTTCCATGGTTGGTTTTCAAACTGAATATGAACCAGATAAAGTGCTCCAGAGAATCCCAGCCAGGACCAGAATCCGGTTTGAATACCGCCCAGAATTCCGCCGACACCGGTAAAATACGTGGCGTATTCCATGAAGTGGGCCAGTACAAATACCGCTACAAGCAGAGCTGCGAAAGTGATCAGATATTTCCTGGACATGCCGCGTTTATCCGTTGGTTCGAGATCTGTCAGCTCCTGCCAGAACGTTCCAAACATGATGGGTGAGTACCATACCGCACCCAGGATAAAATATATAACCGCCGAGACCAGTATGGCCCAGTGATTTACGGTCAGTACATGTGCTTCCATAACTCCTCCTTCAATGAATCCGCCAGTTGGCGGACAAGTGTAACTGGGTGCATTCCCCGCCGCTTGTTGAAAATCCGCCATTTGGCGTGGCGGCGAAATGAAAAATGATTATATCACTAATGATACCCCGTCCGCTCTGCGGCGGGGAAATTCATTCAGATTACGGTTGGACCAGAAGGTCATCTATGATCTGGACAAACAGGGAACTGCCGACAAGCAGGGCATCTTCTTCAATATTGAAATGTGAGCAGTGATGGGGCACGCTCATCGGCGGCTGATCGACAGGTCCCGATCCTATAAATGCAAAACTTCCCGGAATTTTCTGGATGTAGTAGCTGAAATCTTCACCTCCCATGGAGAGGAAGGGTTTCCGGACACCGGAACCCGCAATTTTCAATGCGGCAGTTTCCACGATCCGGGCAGCATCGGGGTGGTTGGAAGTGGCTGGATATCCGTCTTCGTATTGAAGCTTTATCTCCGCGCCGAATGCAGCCGCGGTTCCGTCAATAATTTCATTCATGCGTGTTTTTATCAGCTGCCTGTTTTCTTCCGTGTATGCCCGGCTTGTTCCAAACAACTGCGTCTCTTCGGCGATGATATTGAAATTGGATCCGCCTTTGATTTTTCCGATGGTCACAACCGTGCTTTCCAGGGGATTTGTGTTGCGGCTGATGATTGTTTGAAATGCTTGAATCAGGTGGCTTGCCACTACAATACTGTCCACGGTTCCCTGAGGAGCTGCTCCGTGACCGCCGATCCCTCGAATGGAAATCTCAAAAATATCTGCAGATGCCATGACCGGACCGGGCTGAATGCCGATGGTGCCAAAATCCTGATAATTCCAGAGATGTAACCCAAAAATCTGATCGACTCCTTCCAGTACACCATCTTCTATCATATACCGTGCGCCGCCTTCGCCTTCCTCCGCCGGCTGAAATATAAATTTGACACTGCCGTTCAGACGGCTGCGCATGGACGCCAGCGCTTCTGCCGCTCCAATCAGCATCGCTGTATGTCCGTCATGTCCGCAGGCATGCATGATCCCGTCATTTTCCGAGCGATAGGGAATATCACTCGTTTCCTGCATGGGCAGCGCATCCATGTCTGCCCGCAGACCAATGCAGGGTCCCGGATTGTCCCCTCTCAGAACTGCTGTTACACCCGTTTTTCCAACTTCAGTCCGCACATCCAGTCCGGCATTTTTCAGACGTTTCGCCACCAGTGCGGATGTCCTGAATTCCTGAAACCCAAGTTCGGGGTGCTGGTGAATATCCCGACGAGTGCTGATAATGGAATCTTTCAATTTGCGGATTTCCGGACGGATGTTCATGGTTTTCATCTCCAATGAAAAAATCAATCGACACACAAAAGACTGTGTGCCTTAAACAGGTTAATACAGAAACTGCTGAATATCATAAACGGGTACAGCTGCACCTTGCGGAACAGTATCCTTGACTGCGGCCCTCAGTTCGTCGGCCATGCTGCGGATTTCAAAACGGTTCGGAATGGGATATCCGGACTCCGCCATTGCTGTCTGATACTCGGGGTTTGTCTGGTAAAATTCAGAAATATACACCAGATCTCCGCGTGAAAGAGGCAGTTTTCGGACCAGCTGAACGGAATCGCGAAGATGTTTTTCATGACAGCTGACGCCGCCGGCACCAGCCAGCAGAATGACGCCAAGCTGAATACCGGCAGATTTCAGATTCTCAGCCAGGGACACGATTTCAGGCTCCAGCTGAGGTTTCCGAAGAAATTGAAGCAGCTCGGGGTTTCCGGATTCGACACCCAGATAAACTCGCTGCAGACCGTGAGACCGAATCTCGCAAAAATCTTCTGTTGTTTTTTTCATGCCGGTAAACACGTCAATGAAGGAATAGACTTTTCCAAGTTCGGGAAAGGTGCTGCGCAGTTCCGCCATCATCGGTATTAGACGCATCATGGGCGTGACCAGAGCATTGGCATCGGCCAGAAAAATGGATTTACGCATCGACAGTCCTTCGCTGAAAAATTTTCGGATTTGCTGAAGGTGATGTCTGAAATCGGAACCTGATTTGATTAAAAACCGGCGGTCGCGGTAAAAATTACAGAAAAGGCACTTATTGTAGTTGCAGCCTTCCGTCATCTGAACCACCAATGCCATGTACTGATCAGGCGGTAAAATGGAAACGGGTTTATAGATGCGGCGAAACCGCTGTGCGTCTGCTGCAAGTGTTTCGGGTGTAATACTGAGTATTGATTTTATAATCCCCTGAAACGAATCCGGCAGTGAGGATTCCGCTGTTTTCAGGAACTCCAGTCCCTGCTGAAGTTTGGGCCATGCAGTTTCCATGCTGACCGGCGTCACATCCCGGAATACTGAACCGTTTTGTTCAAACCGGGATTTTACCAAAAACCGGTTGTCCAAAGTCCGGCGGTAGTTTACATCATCGACATACAGTCCAACGGGCCGGCCGGATAAATCAAAGGTCCATAAATCTTCGCTGGATTCATCGAAAATGTTGAAGGCGTTTTTTTTCAGGGTAAACGTTACGGTTCTGTCTGAAAAAGGGATTTTCTGTATATCTGCAGAATCTGTCATGGCCCAAAAGTACTGCAAATCCAGTGTAACTTGGAAAGTCGAACTCCCTCCGAATGCTGACAGTTACTCAGTTATCCTGTCGGAACCCGGGTGTGATCTTCCTGATATCATGCTTCCCGAATGCCAGACAGCAGTCGGTCTTCATATTTCAGACCAATCCCCGAAACAGAATAAACATGCCAAAAAGTATCAGGACAGTACCGCTGGCAAACCGGATCACAGCCGGATATTTTTGAATCAGCCGTACTTTCTGCAAAACCAGTTGGGATGAATATCCCACGATCAGCATGGGAAGGGCAAAGCCAAGGGAATAAAAAGCCAGAAGTATCACCCCCTGCGTGATTTGTCCGTGAGTGGCAACCATCGCCAGTATCCCGGAAAGCATCGGACCAATGCAGGGAATCCAGATCAGGCCCAAAGTGAGACCCAGCAGCAGGCCGGACCATCGGCCGCCGGAACTGGTTTGAATATTGTTGAACACCGTCAGCTTTTTAAATACATTGATATCCAGCATGAGCAGTATTCCGACAAGAATGACGACCGCTCCTGCCATTTTCTCGATGATGAGTATTTTGCCTGCGATAACGGAACCAAACAATGAGGTCACTATCCCCATTAGAATGAAGGTTACGGATAAGCCGGAAACAATAAGCAATGGTCTGTATCGATGATCCTCAGCGGTCCCTGTAACAATTATGGGAACCACCGGCAGCACACAGGGAGACGTCACACTCAACAGTCCGGCTCCTGCTGCCAGCAGTATGGACATCAATGACAGTTCCATCAGCGAACGGCTTCCAGGGCTGTCATAATTGTGCGACTGGACTGCGGGCCCGGTGTAAAACGTTTCAGCACCGTCCCGCCGGCATCCACCAGAATCATCACCGGCAGGGAACGGACACCGTATTGATAGAACAGGCTGCGGTCATTGTCTCTGTCTGTCCGCACATATACAATATCCGCTTTCGTTTCAATATCACTGCGAATCTCATTCAGTGTATGATCCTGTATCTGACACGGCCGACCATACGGATTCATAAAAAAGAGCAGTCTGGCTCCGGATTCTTCAGAAATACCCTGCTGCGGATTTGAACTCTGAAGATGACCGGCTGTTTCTGTTGCTTCAGAGGTAGTGCATCCTGCAAAAAAGAGCACTCCCAGACTGATGATTGAAATCATGTATTTCATATCTGCTCTTCTGTCATACTGTTTACGGTGGCGGTCACCTTGAACTTCGGCGGCTTTTCGAGATGTTTCTTTACTGCGCATAAACCCGCTGCATATGCCACGGCATTGCGGTATTTGGCCGGGAAACTTTCCGGCAGTCCAATTTCAATATTTACTTTATCGACCAACCGGGTGACGGGATTAAATTCCATTTTTTGAGAAATTTCAATGCCTTCTGTTGACAATCCCCTTTGCCGGCAGAATCCCAAAACATATATCCCGGCACAGGTTCCGAGGGATGCCATAAACAAATCAAAAGGGGCCGGGGCGGTACCGTCTCCGCCGCCAAACAGAGGCTGGTCCGTTTGGTGCGTAAATCCATTGTAGTCAGCATACACTTTTTGGCCACCCGGAAAGTAGATTTTCATTTCCATATACATTCTCCTTCAAATAATTGCATATTTGATGATTAAACCCCATTCCCGTTACAAAAAATGTAAAACGGTCGAAATCTGTCCATCCGCCTCCAAAGGCTGTCGGCTTGATGCAGATGACCGCGTGCACTTTAACTCACTCTGACACATTCGGCACCAGGCACATTCGCTGGGCCGTTGACATGCCCTGACGAAACCGGTTGTTGAATGGGGCTGAAACGGCGGCGGTGCGGCCAGCAGGTGCCGCTCAATTGATTTGTATTTTTGCACTCCTCAACATTCCTAACTTTGCATATGAATTATTTAATACTGGATATTGAAACCGTTCCAAATCCGGAACTGCCGGACGGGTTGGAAGAAGAAGTGGCACATAAACTGGCCCGGCGTCTGGAGAATTCGGATCTGCCGGAATCGGAGCTGGAAAGCCTGATTCGATCCACATCACCATTTTTCGGACAGGTGCTGTGTATCGGTCTGCGCTGGTATTCCGAGGAAGTGCCCTCCACCAAGGACCTGGTGATTTTTGAACCCACCGAGGCGGAAACTGTCTCCCGCTTTTTCAGGATAATAAACGATCCGAAAACACGCAACGTCAGATTCGTTCACTACAACGGGATGGGATTTGATATCCCCTTTCTGATTGTGAGGGCCATTCATCACCAGATCCCTGTCACAAACAACCGTTTCAGAAATCTGCGCCGGTTTACGTTTGACAATCATGTGGATCTGATGATGTACCTGGCCAATTGGAATACCTACAATGCCGTGAACCTGAATACGGCCTGTCTGTCATTTGGAATTCCATCCCCCAAATCCGGTGAAGTAAAGGGAAACACCGTTGCTGATGCGGTCAACGACGGCAAAACGGACGCTGTTCAGGAATACGTCATGCGGGATGTAGAGGCAACATATCAGCTGTTTTTAAAAATCAGACCCTACCTGTAATGCTGAAAATCGGACTTCAGATCACTTCGAATTCCAAGAAGTATCGAAGACTGCTGTCCAATATTCATGAAAGTATTCGGCTTCGGGAGGATATTCGCTGGATACACATTGCTGATGATGTGCAGCTGAAAACGGAATTACCGGATTTGGATATTCTGGTCTGCTACCGGCTCTCTTCGGAGGTTTTCAAATATGCCGGAAGCCGTCTGAAATGGATTCATTTTGGAGCAGCCGGTATTGAACACAGTCTCTTTCCGGCACTGCTCCGCAGTCGAATCACAATCACAAACGCCAGGGGTATTCATTCCGGCCCCGTATCGGAATTTGTGTTGGGGGCTGTTCTGTATTTTGCCAAGCAGTTTCCGGAATGCCGACGATTTATGTCGAGCCGTGAGTGGCGGCAATGGGAAATTGCCCGTGAAACGGTTCAGCTGCGGGGAAGTCAGCTGGGAGTGATTGGATACGGATCCATTGGAAAAGCGGTTCTGGCCAGAGCCCGGGCATTCGGAATGCATACCTGGGCGGTACAGCGGAGGACACCCCGACGCAGTTCTACCCGGCTTGCGGACCATCTGCTGCCGGTGGAAAATCTGAATAAGATGCTGAATGCCTGCCGGTTTGTGGTAATTGCCTGTCCGCTGACCCCGCTGACCAAAGGGATGATCGGCAGCAGGGAATTTCAGCAGATGCCGCAGAATGCTGTTCTGATAAATGTCTCCAGGGGGCACATTGTTTGCGAAGAAGCCCTTATTGACGCTTTGAAATCAGGACAGATATCCGGAGCGGCTCTGGATGTTTTTCATCAGGAACCGCTGCACAAATCCAGTGAACTTTTTGAGCTGGACAATGTATTTTTATCCCCTCATATTTCAGGGAATTTTCCGGAATATCAGACCGAAATGATGACGCAGTTTGGTGATATCCTTACGCGATGGCTGAACCGGAAGCCGCTGTATAATACGATTGGAAAACAAACCCTGTATTAAATTTCAACGAATGGACCGTATGACTGATGATAAAAGAACTTTACCCCCCCATTGAGCCTTATGCCAGCGGCACCCTGCAGGTATCTGATCTGCATACAATTTATTACGAGGAATCCGGCGATCCCAATGGTCTGCCTGTCATTTTTCTCCATGGCGGACCCGGCGGCGGTATCGAAGCAGTGTACCGGCAGTATTTTCATCCGGAACGCTGGCGAATTATTATCTTTGACCAGAGAGGGTGCGGAAAAAGCACCCCCTTTGCCGAGCTTCGTGAGAATACAACCTGGGATCTGGTGGAGGATATCGAAAAACTGCGGCGGCATCTTGATATTTCCAGCTGGCATGTATTCGGCGGCAGCTGGGGTTCCACACTGGCACTGGCCTACGCGGAAACCCATCCGGAACGCGTTAAAGGATTAATACTCCGGGGAATATTCCTGGTTCGGCAAAGCGAGCTGGATTGGTTTTATCAGGGCGGATGCAGTCATATCTTTCCCGATGCCTGGGAAAAATATATTGCCCCGATTTCTTCGGACCAGCAAAACCGCATGATTGAAGCCTACTATGAGAAACTCACCGACTCCGATTCCGAAATCCGGCTGCAGGCAGCCAGGGCCTGGTCGGTTTGGGAAGGCAGCACCAGCAAACTGTTTCAAAATCAGGACCAGATGCATCAGTTCGAAGAAGATCAGTTTGCAGAAGCGTTCGCCCGGATTGAGTGCCATTACTTCATCCACAAGGGATTTTTTGAAACAGAAAACTGGCTGTTGGATCATGTGGACCGAATCCGCCATATTCCTGCCGTGATTATTCAGGGAAGATATGACGTCGTTTGTCCCATGACCACCGCCTGGGACTTGCACCGGGCGTGGCCCGAAGCGGAATTCAGGATTGTACCCGATGCCGGACATTCCATGACGGAACCGGGTATTCGAAGCGAGCTGATACAGGCCGCTGACCGGTTTGCTGATATCAAATAAAAATGAATTTCGCCGCTGCGCCAAATGGCGGATTCAAGGTTGCATCTTCCCGATTTTACCTATCTGCCATCCAATCTTCGAATGCCCGTCAGTACATTCAGTGTATTTCTGCCGGCAGCTGGGTTCCAAAAACCGCAGGCGGAATAATAATCCTAAAATTTTTTTGCTGTAAAAGGTTATTATTACGGAACTAATATGGTGATTTCATGACAAAATTTATTGTTGTTAAAAACAAGTGAATAGTCAGATATTTTAAGACGTTATTTATCCCCATAATAACTCAAGATACAAGACAAAGGAGAAAATACATGAATTATAGAAAAGGTACTATTATTACGGTACTTTTATCGTTATTGCTGAGCACTGTTTTTGCAGGCGGTGTACTCCACAACTGGAACCAGAGTGCCGATTATATTCGAACATTTTCCAGAAATGCATCCACTGATATTGATGCTGCATTTTACAATCCTGCCGGTATCACATCCTTCCAGAAGGGATTGTATTTTGCATTTCACAATCAGACCATCAAACAGCCTCGGAAAATTGTCAACGAATACCCAAATCTGAACGATGATACCTATGAAGGCGATATGCTGGCACCGGTATTTCCAAATTTCTATTTTGCATGGGTTACCGGTGATGTGGCGATTTCAGGTGGTTTTCTGCCGGTTGGCGGCGGCGGATCTGCTGAATATGAAACCGGCCTGCCGTCTTTCGAGATGCCCGTTTCCGATATCCCTGTTGCCCTCGCGGGTGCCGGTGTTACCGATTACAGCGTGGATTTGCATTTTGAAGGATCAAGCGTATTTCTTGCAGGTCAGTTGAATGTCGCCACCAAACTCAATGACAATTGGTCGATCTTCATCGGCGGACGGTATGTGGACGCCAATTACACATACGAAGGCCATCTGAAAGACATTATGATCAACCCCGCCGGCGGGGACATGATACTTGCCACGGATTATTTTTTCGGCAGTGCTGCCAGTCTGTACTCCACCGCCGATGATTTAAATGCCGCCATCACCGCCGGTATGGTGACTGCTGATACTCCCTTCACGGATGCGGAAGGTCTGGCAACACTGCAGGCACTTGGTTTTGATACTACGGACCTGACATACGGAATGGCTGCCGCCTATTTCGGAGGTGCCGGAGACTCTATGACAGCCAACGGCAATGCAATTCCGGAAATTTATGTGGATACGGAGCAGCACGGCACCGGATTCACCGGTATGATCGGCTGTGCATATCAGGATGAAACCATCAATTTCGGTTTCCGCCACGAGTTCCTCACCAAGCTTGCTCTCACCAATGATACAGAAATCGACGGCAGCGGTATGTTTACGGACGGCGAAAAACGTAACAAGGATCTGCCCTCTGTCACAACGGGCGGGTTGGGCTACTGGTTCTCAGACGAGTTATACGGATCTGTCAGTCTGAACTATTATCATCACGGTGAAGTGGACTGGGACGGCCGGGAAAATCATGTGGAAGACGGTTACGGCCTTGGATTTGGTGTTGAATATCAGCTCACCGACCCCCTGCTGATCAGCTGCGGCTATCTGCATACCGATGCCGGGACTGAAAAGGAAGCCCAGTCCGATCTCGACCAGAGTCTCGATTCCAATTCCATCGGCGGCGGATTCCGCTATCAGCTTCAGGAAGGGTTATCACTCAGCATTGGTGCCAGTTACACAAAGTATGTTGATTTTGACAATGAAATTATCCATACCACATCCACAGGTATCGAAATTCCCATGGATGAAACGTACTCCAAGGAAAGCATCGTCTTTTCCTTCGGATTTGAATATACTTTGTAAACCGTTCTAAAAAAGTTTGTTGCCGGGATCGCCAAGAGCGATCCCTTTTTTTTGGGATCAGATATGGAGCTAACAGAATTCATCAAACCAGAAAATATCTGGTTTCTCAGCGCAGAATCCTGGGATGAAGCGGTACCGGAACTGCTGTTGAATTTCCAGGAACAGGGTGGTATCACGGGGTACAGTGCCATGTTTACCGACTATGAAAAGCGGGAAACAATCCAATCCTGTTTTGCCGGCCGCGGACTGGCCTATCCGCACTGCGTTTCTCAGGAACTGGCCGAACTGACGGTGCTGCTGGGCATATCAAGGACCGGAATACCGTGCGACAGTCCGGATAATCTCCCGGTTCACATTATTGTCCTGACCGTGAGTTCTGAAATAAATCCGGAAGCACACAGCAGATTTGTGTCCATTTTTCAGAACATGATCCGGAATTCTGCTCTGCGCGCACAGATTTCCGATGCCCGGACAACCGCCGAAATCATGACACTGATTCATAACTGGGAAAACGAACAATCCAATATTGACGAGGTAATATGAAAAAATACAGCCGAATTTACGGTACCCATGATATTCTGCCGGCGGAAGCAGACCGCTGGCGGGAAATTGAAACGGTCATACACGATTTCATGGAGCTGCACGGCTACGGCGAGATTCGCACACCGGTGTTTGAAAGTTCAGAGCTGTTTTCCAGGGGTATCGGCAGTGAAACCGATATCGTTTCAAAAGAAATGTACACCTGGCAGGACACTGAAAAACAGAGCCTGACCCTGAAACCTGAACTGACTGCGCCAGTTGTACGGGCGTTTGTGGAACATCATCTGGGCCGTCAGACACCCATTACGCGCCTGTACTATATGGATACGCTTTTTCGCCGTGAAAGACCGCAAAAAGGCCGTCAGCGGCAGTTTAACCAGTTTGGACTGGAAGCATTCGGTTCCCCGCATCCGGAACAGGATGCAGAGGTCATTTCCATGGCTTATAAAATTTTCGAAACATTCGGCATTGAGCAGCTGAACCTGCAGATGAATACCATTGGAAGTCCGGAAGTCCGTCCGGAATATCTGCGGATTCTTCGGGAGGCACTGGAACCCTGTCTGTCGGATTTCTGCGAGACCTGCCAAACCAGAATGAAAAAAAATGCCCTGCGGTTGTTCGACTGTAAAAACAGCGCCTGTCAGGCCCTTCTGGATGCACATGCTCCCCTGATCCCTGACTATGTGACGGATGATGATCGAATTCACTATGATCAGGTACTGGAGTATCTGACACAGCTGGATATTCCATTCACACAAAACAGCAAAATGGTGCGCGGACTGGATTATTACAGCCGGACCACTTTTGAAATAACCAGTGCCGCCATTGGTGCCCAGGATGCCCTGTGCGGCGGCGGCCGCTATGACGGCCTTGTCGAACAGCTGGGCGGTCGTGCCACACCTGCGGTGGGATTTGCAGCCGGGATGGAGCGTCTGCTGCTGGCCATGGAGCAAAGTGAGGACGATCGCAGCGCCGGAGCGGATGTATATTTTCTGACTCTTGGCGAGAAAAGCAAGGGGCAGTGCCTTGTTCTTGCTGACCGCCTGCGTCGTGAAAAAGGTCTTCGGGTAGTTGTGGAAACCATGCGCCGCAGCATGAAAGCCCAGATGCGGGAAGCAAACCGGCAAAAAGCCCAGTATGCCGTAATCATCGGGGACAATGAGGTTGAACGCAAAGTCGCCATAGTGAAGGATATGTCACAGGGCGACCAGCATGAAATACCCTTTGACAGTCTGACAGGCCAGTTTCTGGTGGACGATGAATGCAGCTGCTGTGATGATGACCATTCAGACGGCAGCCACGACTGCTGCTGTACAAATAATGACAGTGATTTGAAACAGGAAAATTGAAACCGGGGGCAGTGAAGAACCTGGTTGGTTCGCAAACAAAAATGGAATTAGATAAAATCTTACATACAAGGAATATTACTCCGTTATGTCCAGTGCCTGCATACTGATCCACTATCATGAAATCGCCATCAAGGGCGGAAACAGGAGCTGGTTTGAACGAAGGATGATCCAGAATGTGCGCAAACACCTCGCGGAACTGCCGCATGGAAAAATCGCCCTGATCGGAGCCCGCATATTTGTTTTTGACATCAGCGAAGCCCGCTGGCCGGAATATTCCGAACGGCTGCGCTGCATTATGGGCATGGCAAATGCCACCCTGATGTATGAGACCGCCCCGAAGCTGGATGCTCTGAAAGAACGGGCTGTACAGGTTATGGGAAACCGTGATTTTGACACCTTCCGCATTTCTGCCCGCAGACAATACAAAGAATTTCCATATACATCCAATCAGCTGAATGTTGCCGTAGGTGACCATATTGGCAGTCTGTGCAGAAAACCGGTAAAACTCAAAGGGGCCGATCTGGACATCGTTATCGAAATCGTCAACAACCGGGCGTTTGTCGGTGCTGAGCGGCTGGCCGGATTCGGTGGTCTGCCCGTAGGCGTAAGTGAGACGGCTGTGGCATTGTTGTCCTCCGGTATTGATTCCCCGGTGGCGGCATTTGAGATGATCAAGCGGGGAGTGCAGCCTTTTTATGTGCATTTTCACAGTGTTCCCTCCACCAGCCGTCAGTCCATGCGAAACGTGGAAGCCATCCTGAATGTACTGGTGCAGTATCAGCTGAAATGTCGGCTTCTGCATGTGCCGCTGCTGGCCATTCAGCAGGAAATAATGGCTCATGCACCCAACAAGCTCTGGGTTCTGTTATTCAGAAGATCCATGGTTCGCCTCGCTACCATGATTGCCCATCAGTTCAATATGCCTGCATTGATTTCGGGAGAAAGTGTGGGGCAGGTGGCATCCCAGACACTGTCCAATATCCGGGCAACGGGTGATGCCACTGATCTGCCCATCCTGCGGCCTCTTTGCGGAGAAAACAAGGACAATATTGTTCAGCGTGCACAGGCCATCGGTACATACGAAATTTCGGTGGAACCGTATCAGGACTGCTGTTCCTTTTTCGTCCCGCCCCATCCGGAAACCAAAGCCTGTCTTGACGATGTCAAATCGGCGGAGGCTGAAATCGAGCTGGCGGACCTGGAAAAAGCAGCACTGGCTGATGCAGAAGAATTCCAGACCGTTTTCACAGGCAGCGGCCGCCCCGGCATTCCGGAAAAAGGAACCCGAATAAAAACGGATCTTCTGAACCTTACCTCATAATCAATCGGAGACTCAAATGATTTCCATCTCATGGAACGTAAACGGCATTCGGGCGGCACTTAAAAAAGGCGCTCAGGAGTTTTTCAATTCATCAAATGCAGACATCATCGCCCTTCAGGAAACCAAGGCCCGGCAGGAACAGGTGGAGCAGGATCTTCCGGAATATGAATATCAGTACTGGAACTCAGCAGAAAAAAAAGGCTATTCCGGAGTGGCGGTATTCTCCAGAAAATCGCCGTTGAATGTCATCAGCGGTATCGGAATAGAAAAACATGATACGGAAGGCCGGGTTCTGACCCTGGAATTCGAGCAATATTATTATGTCACCGTTTATACGCCCAATGCAAAAAGGGGATTGGAAAGACTGGATTACCGTACCCGGGAATGGGATGTGGATTTCCTGAAGTATGTTCAGCAGCTTGAAAAAACGAAGCCGGTCGTGTTCTGCGGCGATTTGAATGTGGCCCATAAGGAGGATGACCTGGCAAATCCCAAATCCAATCGCAAAAATGCCGGATTCACGGATGAAGAACGGGCTGGAATGGACAACATCATTTCCGCCGGATTTATTGATACGTTCCGGGAATTCACTCATGGAAACGGACATTATTCATGGTGGAGTTTCATGGCCCGAAGCCGGGAAAGGAATATCGGCTGGCGCATCGATTATTTTCTCATTTCCGCAGCTCTGAAACCCAGACTGAAGCGTTCAGAAATTCTTTCGGAAGTTATGGGATCCGACCATGCGCCAGTGAAAATCGAAATCGATCTGTAATACCCGGACTTCAGTCGGAAAACGGATTCAGGACAAATGATCAGCAGGGCGGATATTAAATTTCTACGGTCTCTGGAAATAAAAAAATTCCGTCATCAGTACGGGCTGCTTCTGATAGAGGGTTTCAGAATGGTTCGGGAATGTCTGGATGCAGGATACCCCATAAAACGTTTTTTTGCATCAGATCCATTCCAGATGTCCGAGTCCGGCCGGGAACTTGGGTCCCGGCTCGAGGAATTCCAGATCAAGACCGAGACTGTAACCAATATTGCCCTGAATCAAATCACCAAAACTCGAAATGCACAGGGCTGTGCCGCACTCATCCCCATCCCTGAAACAGGAAACCCTCTTGAATTTCAGTCACCCGTCCTGATATTGGATCAGATTAACGACCCGGGCAACCTGGGAACTTTGCTGCGGACTGCAGAATGGTTCGGAGTACGTCATGTGGTTCTGTCGCCGGGATCGGTTGATCCCTTCAATCCCAAAACGGTACGAGCCGGAATGGGCGCACATTTTTATCTGGAACTGTCTCAAACGGCTCTTGAACCGGTACTGGATTCATACATTGAACGGCGGTTCGAGTTGATCGGCGGTGTGCTGGACGGTGATCCGCTGACGGCGGTTTCTGACAGCGGTTCACGGTGGGCTTTGGTTCTGGGCAGCGAAGCCCGCGGCATTTCCGCCCCGGTTGCAGGCCGGCTGACAAAACGCCTGACAATTCCCAAAAGAGGACATCTTGAAAGCCTCAATCTCACGATAGCCGGCAGTATTATGCTGGCAGCGCTAACATCCGGCCAGGGTTGATCCGACTGAAAAATAGCAGGGAAAAATGCGAGTCTGAACCCATTAAATTATCTGGTTGAATCCTGTACTGAATATTTAAAGCATGTTCAAAGATTACGAAAAATATGTCCAAATTGCCGGTGAGCTGTTTACGGGTGAGGATATTCCGTCGCAGCCGTCTGTGATTACCCAGATTGAATCCGAGCTGCGCCGCGAATATGCCGATTTCGCTGTTGTAGCCCGTTTGATCGGTAATGATGTTTCGCTGTCTGCCGCCACGATGTTGACCGTGAATTCAGCTTTTTTCGGGCTGAAAAAGAAGGTCGGTTCGATTCGGCATGCCGTCAGCATTCTTGGTATCCAGAATATTGTCAATCTGGTAAAAAGCATTGCACTCCGGAATGCCATGCGCGGAAACGAGAGTCCCTTTTTTGAAGAATTCTGGCAAACCGCGTCGGAAACCGCCATGTTTGCAGCGTTCATTGCTCGCCAGCTTGGCAGGGTATCAGCAGATGATGCCTATACTGTGGGTCTGTTCCACAATGTGGGTCTGCCCATAATGTTTAACAAGTTTGAGAATTATGACAAAAAATATTATCTGGGCTGCCGTATAAAATTCAAATCGGTGGTTGAAATAGAAAATTCCAATTTTCGAACCAATCACTGCGCCGTGGGCACACTGCTGGCCCGCTCCTGGAAACTCCCGGAACTGTTCAGCGGTATCATTCTGTATCACCACCATGTGGAACTGCTTCTGGACAATAAGGATGTGGAAGATGAAGTAAAATCGATGCTGTGCATCCTCAAACTTGCAGAACATTTCTGTTACATCAATCATCAGGATTATAAGTATACAAACCTGAATGAATGGGCAATTGTCGGTGAAAGCGTGTTGAAATATCTGGAACTTGACAGGGATACAATGGCTGAACTGTCAGAGGCAATACAGCAGCTTCTGAAGGAGTCTCCGCCGGGTTCTCACCGATAAGTTTATTTTTCCGCTCCCGTCTGACCATCATTCTTCCCGCATATATAAAATACAGCCGGACTGCACTGCCCAAGATTGGGTTGCAAACTGCAGTTGACGGATCAGACTTTTCTCATAACTTCTGCACGAATAACCGTTTTTGTTTCGTAGAGTAGTTGGTAATTTTTACTTTATGAAACGGAAGGAATCCCCCTGGTTATGATTTATGATTCAATTCTGGAGACCATTGGAAAAACACCGGTTGTTAAACTGAACCACATTGGCAGCGAGCTGTCCTGCAGACTGTTTGCCAAATGTGAATTTATGAATGCCGGCGGATCGTTAAAAGACCGCATTGGTTGGTACATGGTTGAACGGGCTGAAGCCGAAGGCCTTATCCATCCCGGAGATGTACTTATTGAACCCACCAGCGGAAATACCGGAATCGGACTTGCTCTGGCAGCAGCCGTCAGGGGCTACCGTCTGATCATCACCATGCCGGAAAAAATGAGCCATGAAAAACAGGTCGTTCTGGAAGCCATGGGGGCAGAAATTGTACGCACCCCCACGGAAGCTGCCTGGGATGCCCCGGACAGTCACATCAGTGTTGCCCGAAGACTCGAACAGGAAATACCCAATGCCCATATTCTGGACCAGTACACCAATCCGGCAAATCCCGGTGCACATTATGAATTCACGGCGCAGGAAATTCTGGATGATTTCGGCACCGATCTTGAAATGGTCGTAATTGGCGCCGGTACAGGCGGAACCATCACGGGTGTGGCAAAAAAGCTGAAGGAAGAAATTCCAAACATTCATATTGTGGGTGTGGATCCCTACGGTTCAATCCTTGGCGGCGGCGATGAGGTTCACAGTTATCTGGTGGAAGGCATCGGGTACGATTTCATTCCGGAGGTGCTGGACAATTCGCTGGTGGATGAATACATCAAAACCGCTGATAAGGAATCTCTCCTGATGGCTCGAAGACTGATTCGTGAAGAAGGGCTGCTGGTGGGCGGATCATCCGGAGCGGTGGTCTGGGCCGGACTGAAAGTGGCCGCCCGGCTCGATGCCGGTGAAAAATGCCTGATGATACTGCCGGATGCAATTCGCAATTACCTGACTAAATTTGTGGACGATAAATGGATGGCTGCCCACGGCTTTTCAGAATCAGATACATAACCCTAAAAAATCTATTCCCGGCCGCCGGGCTGACATGCGAAATTTTTCAGGCAGAATGAATTTGAAGTAAAAAATTGCTGAAATCTCAATCTCCACCATAAAGGAGATTTGACTTAAACCACGGACGGCCTTCTTTGCAGTCCTCGATTTCTGTATCACACCACCATTTTTCAAGCGCATTTGACACTTGGAGCAGCCTATTAATCATTTCCACCTGAGGACATGTGTTTATAAACGCAGTTAAATTAAATGTTATATACTACTTAAAAGGCTAATGATGTTAAATAAATATAAATTTGAATTATGTCATTTTGTGTTTATTTCATAAATACTCGGTTCAGCTTTGAACCTTTCAGTCGTTGAACAAGATTAGCCCGGATATTTCATGAGACTTCGTAATGAGATGATGAAAATGTATTGATGCGGAAAAGCAAAAATTCAACACAATTTTGTGCTGACTATCAATGAAGCTTTTTCCGTTAAAGAACCCATGGGTTCTCATTCACCAAGGCATATGAAGAAAAATGAGTGAAATCGTACTGGACAGTACGTTGAAAACATTTTTCGATTAGAATTGAAAATCCGTCTCCTGACGGACGGTGTAGAATTGATCTGATCCGTCATCGGAATTGATTTCTCATGAAATATTCGGGTTAGGAACATTCTGTTGTTATGAAGACCTGCCCAGACTGTTCCCTTTGTTCGGCTGACGAATTGTCTTTGTATGGAGGAAAAACATAACCGGTTGTTCTGCCCGGCAGGGTTTCTCGCAATTTCAAGCTGCAGCAGGACTTTCCTGCAGAGTACAAAAAAACAGGGTTTTAAACTTTGTTAATCAGACTGAAGGAAATATCCGGCAGTGAAATTTGGTTTTGGGGAGTTTTAAAAAATTGAAATAAGTTTGGATGTCAGCACTCGCAATCCCGCAGCTAACTGGCTTGATTGTCGGCTGATTTTACAGTGCTCCGGCTTCTGCTGGAATATTGAGCTGATTTCGATACGGGTTTTTGACTGACAGTTCCGCATCGTCGGGCTTTTGGACCGTGTTCTGTTAACGGCATCCGTGTTCTGGTTCACTTGCGATTCGGATAAGACTGGTCAAATGCGTTTCTTCACGGTCTTTGGCAGGATTGGGCACTTGCCTGCCTCAGGGTCAATGCCGCTGATCAACGGGATTCACATTGCAAACAGGTGTTAATCCGCATACTTCACGAGAATATCCATGCGTAAAATGCGTCGCATTTTTCGGATGATGATATATCCGTGTTAAACATCATTCGGGAGACTGAATGCGAAAAATAATTTCTGAAAACCAGATTGGAATACTGCTGTCAACCATCCGCAGGTTATACCAGCGCAATGCCCGGATTGCATTATACAAACTGATATACCGGACGCATCCGGCTGTTCTGGCCATTGTATTTCGACATCTTGATGACACGGAACGCAGGGATATTTTTCAGTATATCCGCCGTATGGAAGGATTGGCAGAGTTTATTGAAGACCTGGATGAAGCCATCATTGAAGATTTGCTGGAAACCCTGACCCCTGCCGAGATCCAAAACATTATATCGACGCTGCCGCCTGAGGAAATTGCCGACATTCTGGATACCATTCCTGATGAGCTTTCAGAAAAAGTCCAGAATCTTCTGAAAAAAGAAGACCGGGAGGAAGTGGAAGAAATCCTGCAGTATGAGGAGGATTCTGCCGGACGAATTATGTCCACTTCCTATGTAAGCTTCAACGAGCATATCACGGTCACTGAAGCCATAGCAAAATTCCAGCTTCTGGCAGAGGATACGGAAGCGCCTTTTTACATTTACGTCGTTAATGATACAGGGCAGATGGTGGGGGTGTTATCACTGCGGCAGCTGCTGCTTCACCCGCCTGCAACCATGCTGAGTGAAATCATGGAAAGTGAGTTCATTGCCGTCAGCCCGGAGACGGATCAGGAGGATGCCGCCAATCTGATTCAGCAATATAATTATTTGGCACTACCGGTGATTAATGCCGGCAACGAGCTGGTGGGCGTCGTAACGGTGGATGATGCCATTGATGTGATGCGTGAGGAAGCCACAGAGGACATTCTGAAAATGGCGGGTGCCGGTGATGATCGTGAAATTCTGCTGAAAACCACCTTTGAGAATGCCCGAATCCGGTTTCCGTGGCTGATGGCCAGCTGGATTGGCGGGGTTCTGGCCCTTTCGATAATCGGGGCATTTGAGACGCTGCTGGAGCAGACAGTGGCCCTTGCCGCGTTTATACCAATCATTATGGGGATGGGCGGCAATGTGGGAACCCAGACCAGTACCATCATCGTTCGCGGTCTGGCCACCGGCAGGGTTCATCTGGATCAGGTCGGCGGAATTATCTTCAAGGAAATCAGAGTGGGCATGGTGCTGGGGCTGCTCTATGGTTTGTTACTCGGCATTCTCACCTATTTCAAATTTGTCGCGTTTTACAGCCCCCTCATGCTTGGAATCGTTGTGGGTTCTTCCATTTTTTTCGCCATGACCATAGCGGTCAGCGTCGGCGCATTTATCCCCATTGTTCTGAGCCGTATGCACGTGGATCCCGCCGTGTCAACCGGACCGTTCGTCACCACTGCCATCGACATTCTGGGTGTTCTGATTTATTTTTACATTGCCGGCGGTCTGCTGAACATCTGAGATATCCCCACCCATATTATAATCATGTCCATACTGATCTTTATATTTTACGCTGTTTTCATTCCGGCACTTCTGATTTATACGGTTTCCCTGATTGTTTTTGCGGTCGGCAGCACCGGAACCGAGAAACACGAACCACTCGATTCAGCATTGGGAGTTTCTGTAATAGTGGCCATCCGGAATGGTGCACGCAGTCTTCCCAGGCTGCTGGAGCAGCTGAATCGGCAGAACTACGCCGGTCCCGTAGAATTTATTCTGGTTGATGATGAATCCGATGATGAAACACCGGACATTCTCGCTGAGCAGACAAAAAAAGACCCCCGTTTCCGGCACATTCACTCAAAACAGGGAGATTCCGGACTGGCTCATAAGAAAAAAGCCCTGTCCGCCGGAATCCGGCAGTCCGGGAATGAAATTCTGCTGTTTACGGACGCTGACTGCACAATACCGGACAACTGGGTAAGCAGTATGGTCGAAAAATTTGACGATTCCACGGATTATGTGGTCGGGTATTCCGAAATTCGACCGGATTCCTCAGCGGTTTCCCGGTTTCAGTCGATGGATTTTTTAATGCTGATGACGGCCGCCCGAGGTATGGTCCGGCTGAAACACCCCTGGGCTGCAACCGGGCAGAACCAGGCTTATCGCCGAAGTGTGTTTCAGTTGACCAATGGGTTTGCCGCTTTGAAACACTGTCTTCAGGGAGACGACAGCCTGTATCTGCAGGTTGCGCGAAAGGCCGGAATCCGCAATGTGAATTTTGCAGAACCGGATCAAACCTGCGTTGCCGGCAGAACTGAAAACACCTGGTCCGGACTGATCAGGCAGAGAATCCGCTGGGCAGGGGATGCCAATATCATGTGGCGTTACAATCCGGTATTTTTTATGACCATTCTGGCCACCTTTATTGCCAATGCCGGCGTGACGGTGATGTTTATTCTGATTCCGGCTGTGCCGGAAATTTTGTACTGGCTTTCGGGGATATTAATCCTGAAACTGATGGGGGAAAGCCTGGTGTTTAATTCCGGGAAGCAGCACTTGGCTTCGGAACATTCCTGGAAAAATTTTTATTTCTGGTTTTTGCTCCAACCTGTTTATATCACGTTCATGGGTCTGGCCAGTTTTTTCGCCCCCCGTTTTGCCTGGCGCGGTCGAGTGCTCAAAAATTTCGGGCATGTTTTATGATGATTCTGTTCGCATACACTATCGTATTTATTTATGCCGGTCTGCTGCTGTGGTTCGCCGTCGGTCTGATCAGGATTCGGCCGTACGTTCCGATTGCTTCCGATTCTGAACCGTTTTTATCCGTTGTGGTGGCGGCACGGAACGAGGCACAGAATCTGCCGAATCTGCTGGAATCCCTGGCCCGGCAGTCGCTGCCGTCAAATCAGTTTGAAATAATCATTGCAGATGACAGAAGCAGTGACGGTACCTGGGAAATACTGCAGCAGTTCCAGCATCGGATGAGCGGATTGAAGATCATTCGGATTGATGAGACGGCAGCCGGATGGGCTTCGAAAAAATGGGCTCTGCAGCAGGGTATTTTGGGCAGCAAAGGGACAGTGATCGTACAAACGGATGCAGACTGCCGGCCTGAAAAAGGATGGCTGTCCATGATCCGGAATGAGTTTTGTGACCCGGATCTGGGATTCCTTTCAGGTCCTGCACCTCTGATTGACCATCCTTCAGAAATCCAGCGGGCATTTGAGTTGGACAGTTTATCGCAGGATGCATTTTCAGGAGGGGGGATGTCTCAAAATCGGGTATTATCCTGTACCGGTCGAAACATGGCATACCGCCGTCTGGTTTTCGATGAAGTGCAGGGGTATGACGAAATCCGTCATTTTCCATCCGGTGATGACGATCTGCTCCTGCAGAAGATTGCTTCGAATACTTCCTGGAAAATACGATACCTTCCTCATCCCGATATGGTGGTTGCTTCCTCTCCGCCGCAGACGTTGAAGCAGTTTGTTCGACAGCGTCTCCGCTTTGCGTCCAAGGGATCGGCATACTATCATCTGACAACAACCAATACTCTGCGTATCATTCTGCCGCTGCTGTGGGTGGTCAACCTGGCTGTGGTTTGGTCCATCATCCGGTTTATTGGGTCCGCGTCACCGGGCTGGCTGTTGATCTGGATTGTTAAAACCACGGCGGATGGTGTTCTGTCTGGACTGCACTCCGCAAAACTGAACCGCAGTTTTCCAATTCAAACCCTGTTATGGGTCAGTGTGATTCATCCCCTGTATGTGGTGGTGTTCGGTCTCCTTGGTTCACTGGTAAAAGTGCAGTGGAAGGATCGGACCTGATGATGAAATACATGATCTTCCTGCTGTTTACCGCACTGCCGGTATTTGCATCAGATATGTCTGAGTTGAATGACACCGACCGGTTCATTGTGAAATTGCTGGGCGTGAAAGCAGCTGAAGTGGAGATGAGGTGTCAGGAAACCGTTTGGGAAAATCAGCCTGTTCTCAAGCTGACATTTTCCACCCATACCACCCGATTTGTCTCGAGATTCTTCGAGGTTGACAATGATTACATGATGATACTGAAGCCGTCCACATTCCGGATTCTGCATTTCAGGAAATCCACGCAGCAGCCCGGGGTTGTAAATCAGATTCAGACAGAATGGATTGATGAGGAGGTTCGATACAGAAATTCCAGCATGGTGATTCCACCCGACGCCCTGAATATTTTTTTGCTTCTCTGGCTTATGAAAACAGGAGCCGGACATCTGCAGGATACCGTGCTGGTGGAACGGGAAGGACTGTTGTACGACGGGTACATCAAACGCACGGAACGCAGCGGATCCGTACAGGAGTATGTGCTGGAGCTTGCTGCAGCGAAAGAAAGTCCGGACTCATCTCTGGTGGAACACACGGATATATTTACGTGGGCCGTTTTCAAAGAAAATGCTGTTCGAACCATCCGCGTGGATATCGGCCGATCAAAAATCGAGAAATGTGAATTTAAGTTTGGCCTGATCAAACTGACGGCCGAACCGGAGCCGTAGATTCAGCCGAACCAAAACCGTACTGTTGAAACAAAAAACAGATCAGAGATCAGTTGGTGAATTGTGCGAGTCATCAATACATATGATCTGTTGCCTGGTGCTGCTGAACAGGAACCACTGAACAGAGTCATTTTCAATATAAAGTTGAGAACATGATCAAGAACCTGACCAAGTTTGTACGAAATTACTGGAAGCCGCTGGCGACCGTTGCGTTTTTAGCGGTGGTGGCAGTTATCCTTATGAAACTGGAAGTCGATAAAAAAGCCGTTGCAATTCTTACGCTGATTCTGGGATATATCACCAATGCATTCACCGGATTGTCGCTGCTTGTTTCGATGATTCCCTGGGTTGGACCGCTGCTGGTGAAAATTTTCACCATCCCGCTGTTTTGGATTATCAATGCCATGGGGCATATCACTTCAGCTGTCGCGATCAGGAAAGGGTACGGCAGGGAAATCGTACACCACCGCATTATCACGATGGTGCTGCTGGTCGGACTTGTACTGGGATATATTCTGGGTCATCTGGTGCCGGTAAGATAGCAGAAAATCCAATAGTGAACCCCGGACTGCACCGATCGGCCGTCATCACGGTAAATCACATACTGGAGAATCCGCCCTGTTTGCGCAGGCGGGCAGCTGAGGGTTTAAATAATATGAAACAAAGATTGACAACCTCTGTTTGAAGAAATCGCTGTATTTTTCGCACCCTGTATGAGAACACTATTCTACTGCCACCTCATTGTAATGTGTATCGGACTGCTGACAGGTGCCGATCAGGTACCTGCGGGTGCTTTTTCCATCACTCGGATTCACTATGACGGCGGAGGCGACTGGTATGCCGACCCAAGCTCCCTGCCGAATCTGCTGGATTTCTTCAACCGCCAGACCGGAATCAGCGTGAACCCTGCTGAACTGCGGGCTGAGATCGGGGATGATGTATTTCATGAAAGCCCCTATCTGTACATCACCGGTCACGGAAACATTAAATTTTCAGAAGATGATGCACAAATTCTGCGTGAGCACCTTCTTAACGGGGCATTCCTCCATGCGGATGACAATTACGGAATGGATGAATCATTTCGCCGGGAGATGCTGAAGGTCTTTCCGGAAAAGGACTGGGTGGAACTGCCACCGGACCACGAAATATTCTCCATGCTGTTTGACTTTCCGAACGGACTTCCGAAAATCCATGAACACGACAATCAGCGTCCGCAGGCGCTGGGCCTTTTTCACGAAGAACAGCTGATGGTTCTGTACACATACGAATCGGATCTGGGGGACGGCTGGGAAGATCCAGCTGTCCACAATGATTCTGAAGATTTAAGAATTGCCGCACTGGAAATGGGAACCAATATCATCCTTTATGCTCTGAGCCGCTGATTATGAACCGTCAAATACAATCATACATTCGCAAAGTCCGTCTTCAGCAGGCTGGATTCCGTCTGAGCCAGGATTTGAGACGGTTTACTATGCTTCTGATTCCTGCGGTATTGATGGCTGCGGCCGTTGAGGCAGTGCTGTATCTGGAACCGGTAGTTCGGGAAAGACTGACTGCGGCCCTCATCGGCAGTGCTGCGGTGATTCTGATATACATCGTTGTGAAGTGGCTGATTCACCGTAACGGCTGGTTCGGCAATTCAGCTGATGAAGGAATCGCTGAAACGATTGGTGTCAGACAGCCGGAGATTGCCGACAAGCTGCTGAATGCCGTTCAGCTGGAACAAGCTCGTCAGGTACACCGGGCGGGCAATGATCTAATCGATCAGGCTGTTTCGAGAGTCACCCATCTGCTGACCCATTTCGAGGCAGAAAACCTGAAACGCCGCATCTCTTCAAAACAGTGGCTTTCTTTTGTTTCTGTGACTGCCGCAGCATTGCTGACTTTGGTTATTTTCCATCAGGAACTCCCTGCCGCCTTCACCCGCCTTCGTCATCCAGGAACTGAATACCCGGTGCCGCTGCCCTTTCAGCTGACATCACTGTCAGGCAACATGAACATTCTGGGCGGCGATACAGTATCCGTGGCATTTTCCGGTTCCGGAGAACTGCCTGACTCGGTAGGTCTGCACTGGATTGTCAGGGGTGAGGAACACAGCCGGAATTTGCCTGTGGACAGCATGGAATTCCGCCATATGTTCACCGATGTATTTGCAGATATGATTTACTGGAGTGAATACAAATCCAGACGCTGGTTTTCACCCTGGGACAAGATATCCACTCCGCCGGATACTGTTTTTGTGAAGGACCGGCCGGTGATCGAAGATCTGCAGTTTACAATCATCCCCCCGGAATATACCGGCGGTGATACCAGAATTCATCCAGGCAACGTCACCGATGTGACAGTATTATCCGGCAGCCGGATTCGTGTCGATGCCAAATCCACAAAACATTTATCAATGGCCTGGGCTCTGGTTGGGAGCCGCAGAGAACATCTGAACGTGATTTCCAGGAAGATCTCCGGTTCATTTACACTTACATCGGATGAAACTGTCACCATATACTGTCTTGACAAAAATGATGTCGGCAATCTGAAACCGGCTCAGTACCGTTTTTCTGTTCTGCAGGATTCTCCGCCCGAGTTGCTTATATCACAACCTGAGCGGGAAACCGAACTGGACGAAAATCTTCTCATTTTTTTTAACATTCAGGTCAGCGATGATTTCGGATTTTCTGAGGCGTTTCTGGAATACAGAATTAAGCACCCTGCCTATCTTCCGCCTGATACCAGTACCTACCGGCAGGAAATCGATGAACTGGTTCCGGATGCCCGTTCCCAGCAGATTTTTTATACATGGGATTTAAGCTGGCTCGACATTGGTCCGGAAGATGAGGTTCACTTCAGGGTTCAGGTAGCAGACAACAACACGCTGACCGGCCCGGGTCTGACATCATCTGCAGACTATACAGCACGTTTCCCCAGTTTGGAAGACATGTATCTGGCGTTGGAGGACGCTGAAATGGATACAGAAGAAGCTGCTGAAGAAATGATGATGACCCTTGAGGATGTACAGGAACTGGTGGAAGAATTAGAGCTGGAGCTTCTCAAATCGGAAGATGTGGACTGGGAGCAAAGCCAGAAATCCGAGGTGATTCTGCAGAATATGGAAGAAGTCATCAGTCAGATTGAAGAACTTCAGGACAATCTTGAGCAGATCAACGAACAGCTTGAAAACAACAATTTGGTTGACAATGAGCTGCAGGAGAAATTTTCAAAACTTCAGGAACTTCTCGACAGCATAATGACACCGGAGATGCTGGAAGCCATGGAAAAACTGCGAGAGGCCATGGAACAGATGGATCCGGACATGATGATGCAGGCGCTGGAAGATTTTGAGTTTAACATGGATGAGATGGCTGAGGAGCTGGATCGTTTCATAGATATGTTTGAACAGGCAGTTGCAGAACAGAAAATGGATGAAGTCATCCGCAACCTGGAGCAGATGCTGAAGGAACAGGCTGACATTGCGGAAAACCTTCGGGATGCTGCCCCGGAAGAATACGCTGATCTGGCTTCCCGGGAAAAGCGGCAGGAACTGCAGTTTGAAAATCTAAAGGAAAAAATGGATGAGGCTGCAGATGCCATCGACAATATTGCACCTGAACAGTCCGGTGAACTGCGCGAACTGGGAGACAGCCAGCTGAGTCAGGATACCGGTACATCCATTTCCCAGGCACAGCAGCAGATGTCAGAGCAAAATCCTCAGAGTCAGGAATCTGCAGAACAGGCGGAAGCAAATTTGGCGGAGATGCTCGAACATGCACAATCGATTCGGCAGGAATTCCAGGAACTGACTGTCGGTCAGATGCTGGCCAAGTTCCAGCAGGTGCTGCACAACACTTTATCAATTTCCCAGCGTCAGGAACGTCTGCGAAAGGAATCCAAAAATCTTCGGTCAAGAAGCCCCAAAATCAAGTTAACTGCCTCGGAGCAGGATCAAATACGTCGGCAGTCTATTAAGTTATTTGAACAGCTGTCGGAGCTGTCAAAGCTCTCATTTCACATATCCCCCCAGATTGGACGTTCTCTTGGAAAAGCCCGCATGGCCATGGATGCATCCATCGCTCAGCTGGAACAGAACCGGGTCAGTTCGGCACTGCGTGAGCAGAAAACGGCCATGGAAGGTCTGAACGAAACCGCCGAACAGCTGCTTGGCGCGATGGGCAATATGGAACAGACAGGTTCTGCAAGCGGGTTGGAGAGTTTCCTGCAGCAGATGGAGCAGATGTCCCAGCAGCAGCAGGGGATCAATCAGGGCACCATGCAGCTGGGGCAAATGGGAATGATGGCCCAGCAGCAGATGATGCAGCAGCTTCAGCAGCAGCAGCAGGCCTTGAAGCAGGCGTTGGAGCAGATGCTGAGTGAAATGGCCGGGGAGGAACCGGGCGGTCTGGGAAAGGCTGCAGAAGATATGGAAGAAGTCATTAAAGATTTCAAGCGGAAACGGGTGGATCGCCGCACTCAGGAAAGACAGGAACGAATTCTGTCACGGATGCTGGACAGCCAGAAATCTCTGACACAGCGGGATTATTCAAAAAAACGGAGAAGCAAAAGCGGGTCTGAAATTGAGTATGCCGGTCCTTCCGGTCTGCCGTCCGGACTGGGAGAACGGGAAGTGCTGCTGATAAAGGCGATGAGCGAGGCATTGGACGAAGGGTACTCCAGGGAGTATCAGGACGTAATGAAAACCTATTTCCGACAGCTTCAAAAGGAAACGGAAATGACTGAAACGGAAAGTAATGATTAAGCAGATGACTTCCAGGATTTTCACCATATTAATGATAGCTCCCGTTCTATTGTTTCAGGCGACACTTTGCGCTCAGGCATCTAACCTTAATTCTGCCCGAAGTGCCCGGCAGACTCTGAAGGAACCTGCACCGGGTGAACCGAAATTCAAACAGGCCAAGAGTCTGGAAAGTGCCGGACTGTGGGAAGAGGCTGAAAATCTGTACCGGGAACTCAACGATGAATATCCCGGGAATTATGTGTATTTCCTGCCGTTGAAAAACATGCTCCGAAACCAGGAATCCTACGCTGAATTGACAGATTACATCCGGCAGTATCTGATTGCCAATCCGGCGGATGTCACTGTCAGGCTTGATCTTGCAGAAATTTATATGATTCAGGATTCGGTAACTGTCTGGAATGAGCTGCTTGACGAAATTACACAAAGTTATGGTCAGGAACAGAATACCATGAAACTGATCATAAACCGTCTGATGAGCCAGGGTTTGATGAAGGAGGCCGGAGTCCGTCTGAATGAGTACCGTACAGTTCACCAGAATCCAGCCTACTATTCTCTGGAAATGGGCGGCTACTATGCTCTTCGAATGGCCTACGAGCCGGCGGTCAGAGAATATCTTATTTATCTGGATGAGTACCCCGACCGCTGTCAGCTGGTGTCAGACAGAGTGCTGCTTTTTCCTGAAGATGAGTCGGTTCAAAAAATCCTTCAGCAGATTCTGGCAGACTCTCCGGTCAGGGGCGCCGGAGTATTACTTGCTGACCTGCATTTCAAGCAGAAACATTACACGCAGGCATTGCAGACGCTGATGCAGGCAAATCCTGAACAAAAAGATCTCCTGAATTTTGGAAAAGATTTGGCGGCAGTTGGAGAATATCAGCTTGCAGAACAGGTTTTCGGAACCATTTTGGAAACAGGCACTGACGGACGAATTCTGGAAGAAGCCATACTGGAGCTTGCACAGGTTTTCGAGATACGCACGACCCAGTCTCTTGCCGTTTTGCCGTTGTCCGGATTTTATCGTGGAAACCCCTTTTTTTCTACCCCTTATCTGCGCGTGGATGAGTCGCAGGCAGAGTCACTCTGGCAGGCTGTCACAATTTATGATTCTCTGGTAACCACCATTCAGTCTTCCAGTGCCAGCTTTCGGCTGGGGGAAATCCGGTTTCGCGTACTTGAGGATCTGGATGGTGCGCGGGAACATTACCAGGAAGTGATTCACCTTCGAAAAAACGCTGAAGAGATTCTGGCCAGCCAGCTTAGACTTATTGATCTTGCAATTGCAAAAGGTGATTTGGAACAAGCCGAGCAGCTGGTCAGGAAATATCGCAAATCCGCACGAAAAGCCAACGCGGTTGATGCTTTGGAAATGAAAATGGCGCAGCTTTTGTTTTACCGTGCAGACCTGGCTCAGCTGGACAGCGTCCTGTCAGATCTCATTAATACGCTGGAACCTTTGAATGATCATTTTAATGATGTCATTGAACTTGCCGGGCTGATTCAATTTTTCAAGGATGATCCGGCGGCCTTCAGTTCCTTTTCGGAGATTCAGCTTAAAATTCAGCAGAACAAGCGCTCGGAAGCCATCTCGGATTTGGAAGAACTGTCTGCCCATGCGGTTCCGAATGTGAGTCATATTGCATTGTACCAACTGGCGTATTTATATATACTGCAAAACCAAACCGAAGCTGCGTTTGAAACCTCTAATCAGATCGCGGGGGATTCAATGTATACTGAGCTGGCCATGATTCAGCAGGCAGAAATCATTGATTATCTGATGGATGATCCCGGAAAGGCAGTGGATCTTTACCTGGCTTTTCTTGAGAAATTCCCCATGAGCATCTTTTATGATGATATTCGAATTCGACTGCGAAAACTGGCAAGCTGATTCAGAGATACCATGAAAAAAAACCTCGTTTACTTACTCATCATATTTTCGTCTCTTTGGGGGCAGAAATTACTAATTCCCATGGATTTGAGTCAGACTGATCATCTGAAGACATATGGGGTCGCTTTTTGGACCTTAAAACAGGGGATTAATGTAGAATGGCTTCTGAATTACCGGGGTGGTTCGTTCCTGATAGATGATCATGAGATTGTGGCTCGAGAATGCACCTTGCGCGGAATCTCAGTACAAAAAATCGGTGCGGGTGACCTGTCACTGATTTTCGGCACCATCGAAGAAAACAATATGGATGTTGTGCTTCTTGAAAAAGCACCGGATGTCGCTGTGTATTCCCCGCCCGGAAAGCAGCCCTGGGATGATGCAGTAACCCTGGCACTGACTTATGCAGAAATTGAATATGATGTTATTTTCGATCATGAAGTCCTGACCGATCGTTTGAAAGAATATGACTGGCTTCATCTGCATCATGAAGACTTTACAGGCCAGTATGGAAAATTCCACAGGAATTACAGAAATGCCTCATGGTATCAGCAGCAGAGAACTGAATTTGAAAAAGTCGCGGCTCAACATGGATTTCCATCAGTACATGAGCTGAAAAAAGCCGTCGCTCGAAAAATAAAAGAATACACCATCCAGGGCGGTTTTCTGTTTGCAATGTGTTCCGCTACAGATTCTTTTGATATTGCCCTGGCAGCAGAAGGGGTGGATATCGCAGCTGCAGCATATGACAACACTCCTGTGGACCCGGATTACAGAAGCAAACTGGATTTTTCAAAATCTTTTGCATTTGAAAACTACGATCTGTACATCGACCCAATGGTTTATGAGTATTCCACAATTGATATACCGCCAAGTCACAGGCCGGTGACAAACAGCCCGGAAGCTGACTATTTTACTCTTTTCGAATTTTCTGCAAAATGGGACCCCGTACCGACAATGCTGACGCAATGCCACGTAGGTGTTGTGAAAGGTTTTATGGGTCAAACCACTGGATTTAACAGACAGTTTTTGAAAAAAAATGTCGTGATTCTGGGTGAAGTAGAAAATGATTTAATGATCAAGTATATCCATGGAAACGTCGGAAAAGGCACATTTACATTTCTCGCGGGTCATGATCCCGAAGACTATCGGCATTATGTCGGTGATCCTCCAACCGATCTTTCGCTGCACCGTAATTCCCCTGGTTACCGATTGATTTTAAATAATGTCTTATTTCCAGCCGCCAGAAAAAAGGAGCGGAAAACCTGATCATTGACGGCAGAGACAGTCCCGTTCCCAAATCCACACGGGGCTTCGACATGATCCATTTTGTCAGCAGCATTGTTGATTTCCGTTAGGAAATCCCACCGTCAAAGTATACTTCAGCAAGAAACCTGAAGTTTGTGGTTGTGTAAACCGCACCCCCCCGCGCGCGATTGATTTCCACAATAAAATCGGCAATATGCCGATGTATCGCCCTTCGAATGCTGTCCGGTTTTAACACCTGTTTGCGATAGATCATCGGATGACGGCTTAAATGACAGCAAATATCACGATCCTGTACGCATGTGAGATCTCCCGACAGGATGGCAACACATTTTTTTGGACAGCGGGGGATGACGGCTCGAACGAGTTCCGGGGAAATGGTCAGGCGGTACTTGACACGTATCAGGAGCTCAAGGGGCTTGAAATCTTTAAAACTTTTTTCAATGACTGATTTTAATATTCTTATTTCTTCCTGTATCCTGAATTTGTTCATATAATGGGATTCAGTTTCACTGCTCTCACGAATTTCATCTGCAGATTGAAATGAGGTAAATGGATACAGTCGCGCAACTTCGTGATATGTCCTTTGGATGCTTACCATCAGATATTTATTGAATTTACCGGGATTGGCATCGGTGAAGCAGAAATTTTGCTGAATATGGAATATCTTTTTTGTCAGCAAATTCAGCAGCACCTGTTGACTCAGCTCCTTCTGCCAGTAGAATTCTGATTCGCAGCTTTGAACAAACTGATTCAAACGATGCATGAATAGCAGGATCACACTGTACGGTTCTGTGAAGATCAGGTTTCGCCAACCGATATAGTGATCCAGTTTTTCTACATTGATTTGTTTTCCGCTGCAAACGGCTTTAAGTATGCTTGGATTTCGCGAAGCCTGGTTTCTGAAACTTGAATATACCACCTGCTCAAGATTCGGATACTGGGATCGGGGGAAATCCTTGGGCGGATACAGTGTTTGACGGATTGCTTCTGTTATCTGGCTTTTATAATGATTAAGGATTTGAATACTCATGGTTTCTCCTGTTTTCTATATGGGTAAAGGGAAATTGAAATACTTCTTTGCTGACGACATTCATTTGGGTTTGCCCATTCAGTGATTACTGAAAGGCCAAACAGTTCATTACTCTGACAATTTCCGGAAAAAAGACTGTTGTAAAATATTCAGCTGACCAAATATTATGCAATATAAATGTTATAAAACATAAATAAAATTAAATCCAAAACACATTGAATATTTTAATGTGTGTACAATTAAACAATAACGAATAAATTTACATGATAGAAATGGATCATTATCACTGATCTGAGAACGTGGCTGGATTTCAGCTGCCAGTCTGTAAGAGATTATCATCAACGTTCAGTTCTGATATATAAAAGAAAATAAATAGATCAGATGGAATGAGAGATAGTTGTTTTAGAATTTTTGAAAGTATCCCGACGGTCAATTGGCAGCAAACCGGAAAGGCATACGGAAATGATACCAGATAGCGGTCCTGACCAAATCATCATTTATTAACAGGATAACTTCCGCATACCGATGTTGAAATGAGCAATAAACTGCAAAATGATCACCTGATTGCCAATGTTACGCAGGCTGTAGAATCGGTTCACACCAATGAATTTCTGGAATTTATCAGTCAGGTTGGTTATTTTTCCGTTGAGAAGTTGAAGGATGCTTTTCTTTCTTTTGATGAAAACTGCATTCATGATGTAAACACCAAAGCAATTGTTAATGTAGCACGCGCAAAAATGTGCTACCTGGAGGGCAATTACCTCGCAGCAATCAAAATATTCAATCAGGTTTTTGATTTAATACCCCAGTTTGAAACAGATGAAGAAAATGAAATATATTCATTTATAAATTATGAATATGCTTTATATTTATTTAGTTTATATGATTATGATACCAGTAAAAAATATTTTAAGAAAGCCAAAATACAAGCTCAATCTCAAAGCTTGAAATCATTGATTGAATACCAACTTGAAACGATAAATATAAAGATGGAGAAAGGTTTAAATTTAGCCAAGATAAAAAATTTATCATGTTTATTTAAAAGTAATAATATCTTGGTAATGCATGCATTAAGCCTTCATCGAATTGGAATATTTTATCGAGAAGCACAAAAATATAAAAAGGCAGAATGGTACTTTCTTCAAACACTAAAAATTGCAAAAAAAAATAACTATAAAAGATTAATTACAAATGCTCATATTGCACTTGGTTTTTTAGCATTAGCACAGAATAAATATAAATGCTCACAAATCATATTTGAATTTGCACTAAAGCATGTGGAAAGCAAATATCAAAAAACATTGATTTATGAAAATCTTGCTCTAATTGAATACAATCTTGGTAGATATTCAAAATCGATTGATCAGATTAAAAGAGCTTATGACACGTCTATAAAATATAATGTTTTATCGAGAATAATAGAGGAATCACTATTTCTTGGAGATGTATACGATGAAAACATAAAAGACACACAATCTGCAGTATATTATTACAAGAAGGCATATGAATTCTCTATTACTCAGCTAAAATTCGGTATGAGTTACACTGGAGTACGCGTCAGGGGCGTGGAAGTATTTGTTAGATATTTGATGAAATTGGGAAAACATGAGTTCCTTACTCCTGAAATATTTTACAGTTTTGCTCTGGGAAAATCATGGAAGGAAATCACGGATATTTTTCATTACAACATAATCATGTTTCACCGGAAACAGAACAAAAATATCAATGAAATACTTTCCGATTTAAACCTCAACCGCAATACTTTTTACTCCGTTCAGAACCGGCTGAAGCAGCATGGATACTTTTTTCCGGATTCCCGTTCCCGAATTCTTGATTTTGCATCCGACCGCATAATTCCAGGCATACAGGATTATCTGAAACAGAAAAATATCACCGACTGGCAGCTGGTGAACAAAGCCTTTCAGGCGGACATCCTGAAATTCCTGTATGAACGCTACGGCTACAAAAAAAACAATCTGGCTGAAAATCTGAAGCTGAGCTATCCAGCGGTGCTGGAAAAACTGAAAAGCATCAATATCTAGACGATTGTTTCGATAGTGTCAAACAGCAGTTTAAGTGAAAACGGTTTTCTGATGAATGTTTTGATCTGAGACGCTGCTTCAATGTTTCGGGGGATGGAATCCCCGTGTCCGGATATAATGATGGCAGGCAGCATGTATTCCAGCTTCAGTGTTTCGGAAACCAGCTCATACCCATTCATGCCCGGCAGCCTCAGGTCGGAAACAAGAATATCATATCTCATGGATTTCAGCATATCAAGAGCGGTTTGGCCGTCATATGCTGTATGAACAACCAGCTTGTCTGGTAATTCCGGTTTATTCGGACACCCATTCCGGCAACCTTTCGGACAGTGTT
>CAZGNZ010000041.1:0-41052 GCA_964527215.1 uncultured bacterium
CTTGTAGAATCAATCATTTTCATCATCTCATTACGAAATCTCATGAAATATCCGGACTAACCAATGGACGGAACAATGACACACACCACAAAAAGAACAGTCTTAATTGTTGATGACGATCCGGATATTCTGGAACAGCTGGAAATCTACCTTTCACGAATGGAACTGGCAGTGATCTCGGCAGACAGTCAGTCAGAGGCCGAACAGGTCATTGCAGGTGGACAGTCCTTTGACCTTGCCGTGCTTGATTTGATGATGGAGCACGATGACAGCGGGTTCATTCTGAGCCATAGGATCAAAAAAATGAATCCCGATATTCCAGTGATCCTGCTGACAGCTGTGGCTGGCGAAACCGGGATCAAGTTTGATGCTCTCACCGGTTCCGAACGTTCGTGGATCAAAGCAGACTGCGTCATGGACAAAGACATCCGCTATGAGCAGCTGAAGGGCAGCATCAACCGCCTGCTGGAGAACAAGTAATGGAAAATCTGCGGGTATTGATTGTTGATGATGAGCAGGGAATCCGGAGAGGAATTCGAAAAGCATTGCGCAACTATACTGTGGAGCTCAGTGATTTCGATACCAAAGTGGGATTTGACCTGAGCGAAGCTGACTGCGGCAGCACGGCACTGGCGGCACTTGAACGGGAAGATTTTGATCTCATGCTGCTGGATTATAAACTGGGCGATATGACGGGGCTGGATATTCTAACCCGAATCAAAAATATGCCGGTGGATGTAACCACAATTATGATAACGGCATTTGCATCTCTGGAAGTGGCTGTAAGTACGACTAAAAACGGTGCCTATGATTTCCTGGCCAAGCCTTTTGCGCCGGAAGAACTGAAATCTGTTATTAAAAAAGCGGCTCGAAGCGTTCTTGTACACCGACATGCCCAGAAACTGGAAGATGAAAAACGCAAAGTCCGTTTTCAGTTTATCTCTGTTCTGGTACACGAGCTGAAAGCCCCCCTGGGCATTATCGAAGGATACCTCTATCTGCTGCAGGACCGTGTGCTGGGAGATGACGTCAATGCCTACGACAAATACATCACACGCACTATTGACCGCATGGCAGGCATGCGTAAGCTGATTTTCGATATACTGGATCTGACCCGGCTGGAATCCGGCCAGAAAAAGCGGGAGCTCAAGGATCTGGATATCCTGGATTTTGCCCGTGACTCCATGGAAGTGGTCTCAGAAGATGCCCGGAAAAACAATATCACCCTGAATCTTGAGGCTCCGGATCAAATTCCGTTCCATGGTGACGCCAGCGAAATGAGCATTATTTTCAACAATCTTCTGACCAATGCCGTGAAATACAATCGTGAATACGGCCGGGTGGATATCCGTTTGTCCCATAAAAGGGATGTGGTGACCATTGAAGTGCAGGACACGGGAATTGGGATGTCGGAATCAGAACAGGAACAGCTGTTTACGGAATTTACACGCATCAAGAACGAGAAAACCAAAAACATACTCGGCAGCGGTCTGGGTCTGTCCATTCTGAAACAGCTGGCCGGATTTTATCACGGAACCATCTCCGTTAAAAGTGAACCGGATGTGGGTTCCACATTTACACTGACACTAATCGACAAGAAATAACACAAGATGATTTTTGCTCCTCAGCTTGCCCGCTCTCAGTCCCAGATATTTGTCATGGACTGGCTCGGCACCACCGACCCTGTTCTGCTGGAGATTCTTTGGCGGATGGCCGATGAAACACGGGAACAGGGTGTGGGTGATGCAGTGCACCTGCGCGGACTGGTGGAAATTTCTAATCACTGCCGAAAAAATTGCTGCTACTGCGGCATTCGACATGCCAACCACCGGACGAACCGTTACCGAATGGAAATTGACGAGATCCTGGAGTGCGCGTTGCAGGCCGTTGATTTTGGGTACGGTACCCTGGTGCTTCAGGCCGGAGAGGATGAGTCCATGTCCTGTTCCTGGGTTGTGGACCTGATCCATCTCATAAAAAAGGAAACCAACCTGACCATAACCCTCAGCCTCGGCGAACAGAGTGAAGAAAACCTGTCCGCTTTTCGCAGCGCTGGTGCAGATCGCTACTTTATGAGGTTTGAGACATCCAATCAGCAGCTGTACCAGCAGCTGCATCCAAACAGTACAGGCAAACTCCCCTACCGAATCTCCCTCCTCGAGAAAATGAAATCCCTGGGGTATGAGACCGGCAGCGGCGCAATGGTTGATCTGCCGGGTCAGACCTACCGGGACATCTGCACTGATCTTCAATTAATTGGCAAATTGGAAATGGATATGGTTGGGTTGGGTCCTTTTATTCCCCACCCGGATACTCCCCTTGGAAAGCATCCTGAAAAATTCGGACCGCGTCTGGCGGCCGATCCCGTGCAGCAGGAACTGCTGACCTGCAAAATGACGGCACTGCTTCGAATTTTATACCCGGATATCAATATCCCGGCGACCACGGCTTCTGCAACGCTGAATCCGGCAGACGGTACCGAGAAAATGCTTCGCTGCGGGGCCAATGTGATTATGCCCAATTTGACCCCCAATCACTATCGCAGAAAATATGATATTTATCCCGGAAAAGCCGGCGCTGATGCCGATACAACTGAACAGCATCAGCAGATCCTGGATATCATCAGGAATGCCGGACGAACGGTGGGAACCGGACCGGGATCATCTCGTCATTATCAGAAAAATCGGAAAAATCCGGGAAACACACACCATGAAATCACTTCCAGAACCAGTCAACAGTCCCCATGCAGTCGATTTTATTGACGATGCCAAACTTGAATCACTGATAGATTTACCAGTGCCGGATTCATCGGAAGTTCGCGATATTCTGGAAAAATGCCGGTCACTCACCCCTCTCACCCCGGAAGAAACAGCCGTTCTGGTCCGCACCCGCGATGAAGACCTTGTTGAATCCATGTTTGAAACTGCCCGAGAGCTGAAACGCCGGGTGTACGGCAACCGCATTGTGCTGTTCGCTCCGCTCTATGTGGGAAACGAATGCATCAACGACTGCCGCTACTGCGGCTTCCGGCGCTCCAACCCCGACGCAGACCGGCGCACACTGGACATGGATGAAATCAAGAAACAGGTATCCGCCCTGGAAAAAGAAGGACACAAGCGGCTGATCATGGTGTTTGGTGAACACCCTCGGTACACCGCCGACTTTATTGCGGAGTCTGTGGAAACGGTTTACACCGTGAAGGAAGGCCGCGGCGACATCCGCCGCATCAATATCAACGCCGCGCCGCTGGATGCGGAAGGGTATGCCCGGGTCAAACAGGCCGGGATCGGCACCTACCAGGTGTTCCAGGAAACGTACCATCATCAAACCTATAACAAGGTGCATCCCAGGAATACCCGCAAAGGCAATTATCTATATCGCCTGGATTCCCATAACCGGGCCATGACAGCCGGTGTGGATGATGTGGGTATTGGAGCATTGTTCGGACTGCATGACTGGCGATTTGAAGTGCTGGCTCTTGTGAGTCATGCCCGTTTTCTCATGGACACATTCAATGTGGGACCTCATACCATCAGTTTTCCGCGTCTGAGACCGGCAGACGGTGTGGACCTCAGCGGTTTTTCTATGGTGTCGGACAGCGAATTCAAAAAACTCATCGCTGTTCTGCGGCTGGCAGTTCCTTACACCGGAATGATTCTGACGGCTCGGGAACCGGCTGAAATTCGGCGGGAGGTCATGTCTTTCGGCGTATCGCAGATTGATGCGGGCAGCCGAATCGATCTTGGGGGGTACACGGAAGCGGGTGACGCGCAGGTACATCACCGGGAGCAGTTTGAGCTGGGCGATGTCCGGTCGCTGGATGTTATTCTGGGTGAACTGGTGGAGGATGGTTACATTCCCAGTTTCTGCACATCCTGCTATCGTCTCGGCCGAACGGGAGAACATTTCATGGAATTTGCCATCCCCGGTTTTATCGAACAGTTCTGCACCCCCAATGCGCTGCTTACATTCATGGAATATCTGACGGATTACGCATCACCGGACACCCGCCGGACCGGGCTTGAACGCATTCAGAAGGAATTAGGAAAAATCCAGCCGGGTCCGCTGAAGGACAAAATCAATGATCGTCTCAGGCAGATACAGGAAACCGAAACCAGGGATTTGTATTTTTAACCCAAAGGTCCCTTCGGTCAGTTAAATTAGTTACTCAGGAATCAGCATGCAGAAAACACCTCAGGGATTCAGAATTCACATTGGATTTTTAGGAAAACGGAATGTGGGAAAATCATCGCTGATCAATGCCCTTACCCGGCAGCAGATATCATTGGTATCGGACACGCCGGGTACCACTACAGATCCCGTGAACAAAGCCATGGAGCTGCAGCCTCTGGGGCCGGTGATGCTCATTGATACTGCCGGACTGGATGATGTGGGCGAGCTGGGCAGGCAGCGGATCGCGCGCACTCGAAAAGTGCTTAACCGTCTGGATCTGGCCATTCTGGTGGCTGTGGAATCGGAATGGGATCATTATGAGGATGAGCTGGCGGCAGAGCTGGTCCGCCGGAAGTTGCCGTTTGTTGTCGTAATGAACAAGTCGGATCAGACGAACGGTGGAACCGCTTCCGGTTCGGGACTGAAGGATATTTCTGCCCCTGTTGTCCGCACCTCCACCACTGTTCAGACAGGGATTGATGAACTGCGGGAAACTCTGAAGCGGACGGTTCCCCCTCACCTGCGCCATCAGAACCAGATTTTCGGCGGGCTGGTGGAAAAAGGAGATGTCATTGTGCTGGTGACGCCCATTGATTCGGAAGCGCCCACCGGTCGAATGATTCTTCCCCAGGTGCAGGCCATTCGGGATACGCTTGATAATGACTGCTGGTGTGTGGTGGCCAAGGAAACGGAACTGGAAGCGGTGCTGAATGAATTGAAAAATCCGCCGGCACTGGTGGTGACGGATTCACAAGCCTTTCAGGAAGTGAATGCAGTGATACCGCCGGACGTGGCGCTGACGTCTTTTTCCATCCTTTTTGCCCGTATGAAGGGTGACCTGAAAGAAATGGCAGCCGGAGCCCTGGCCATAGATACACTGAAGGCAGGAGATGAAGTGCTGATTGCTGAAGCCTGCTGTCACCATCCCAATGAAGAAGATATCGGTCGGGTAAAGATACCCCGCTGGCTGCAGACAGTGGTGGGCGGTGAACTGAAATTCACCTGGATTCAGGGCCATGACTTTCCGGAAGACCTCTCCCGTTTCCGGCTGATCGTGCACTGCGGCGCCTGTACCCTCAACAGCCGGGAGGTTCTGAACCGGCTCCATGAAGCCGGCGGCCAGAATGTGCCCATGACCAATTACGGCCTGACCATCGCCCATTCCCTGGGCATCCTGAAACGGGCCCTGGAGCCGTTCCCGGAAATCTGCTGACGCAGATCAACCCATCTGATTAATCCAAGCTTCCTTAAACGCGCTATTTTTTTGATTATTTCGTCATCATAACGACAGAATTATTATGAAATCCAGCCGAATGATTTTCGATTCGGCAGAAAAAAGTATGATATACGGGAAGGCGGTGCTGCTTCCTGGTCCGCGCCGAGTAGGCAAAACAGTCTTGCTGCAGGATATCGCTGAGCAGACAAATCTTGTATTTTCGCTCCTGGATGGTGATGATCCCCAGGTCAGGGATTTCATGGAATCTGCCGGCGGAGTTCTCATTGGTACATCAGGGAAACTGTCTGGACTGGATGACATTTGAATCCGCCGGTTGGCAGGTTTTTAATTCGTCTCCTGACGGACAAGTGTAAGTGGGTTCTGGTGAATTACAGCAGCTTAAACCGTGTTACCACTATTACACCCTGCACTGTTTGTCCATTGACCATTCACTGACGGTTTCATCCCTTTTTCCGAATTCCCAGTTCCTTCAGCTTGCGGGACAGATTCGGCTGAGCCATGCCCAGCAGTTCAGCGACAGCGCTGATGTTCCAGCCGTTTTTTTCCAGCTGCCGGGTAAGGAATTCCACTTCAAATTCTTTTTTGGCTGCTGAAAAATTTTGTGCTTCCATGAAGTGAAAGTCATCATGAAGGCTGCCGTCCGACTGGATATGGGGTTGGATGTCGCTGTCATTGATTTCCAGTCCGCTGGTGAGGATATACAACCGTTCGATGAGATTGCGCATTTCGCGCACATTGCCGGGGAATGCATAATTCTGCAGCAGCCTCGAAGCGCTTTCCGAGAGATGTTTCAGGGGCATTTTCAGTTCCACGGAAAAATGCTGCAGAAAGTACTCGGCCAGTTCCAGAATATCACCGTTGCGGTCTCTCAGCGGCGGCACAATGATGGGCAGTACATTCAGCCGGTAGAACAGATCTTCCCGGAAAGTACCCTCTTTGATCATGTTCTCAAGATCCTTGTGGGTGGCTGCCATAATGCGCACATCGATATCAATGGTTTGCTGTCCGCCGACCCGCTCAAAGGTACCCTCCTGTATTACGCGCAGTACCTTGGCCTGCGTTTCCATGGTCATGTCGCCGATCTCATCGAGGAATAAAGTCCCTTTGTTGGCCAGTTCCAGCTTTCCCAGTTTCCGCTTTTCAGCGCCGGTGAACGCCCCCTTTTCATATCCGAACAGCTCGCTTTCCACCAGTTCTGAAGGCAGTGCAGCAGAATTGAAGGCGATAAAGGCCCGGTTGGCTCGGGAAGATCTTTCATGGATGGCCCAGGCCACCAGTTCCTTGCCGGTCCCGCTCTCACCGCGGATCAGTACTTTGGTATCCATCGGTGCCACCCGATCAATAATGTCTTTAACAGACTGAATCTGAGGAGAACTGCCGATCATGCGGTATTTCACGGCAATGTTGCTGTCCACCTGGGCCGCTTTGCTTTTCAGGGTATGGCGTTCCCGAATATTCCGCAGCGCCGTCAGGATCTTTGCCATGGACAGGGGTTTTTCCAGAAAATCATAAGCCCCAAGCTTTACGGCTTCCACGGCGGTTTCGATGCCGCTGTGACCGGAGATGACCAGCACATCCGTATCAATGCCCATTTTTTTGATATTCCGGAATACCTCAATGCCGTTCATTCCAGGCAGTTTGACATCCAGAATGATCAGATCAAAATTCAGTTTCTCCAGTTTGCTGAGTGCTTTTTCCCCGCTGTCCACGCTGACAACTTCAAACCCCTCATCGGTGAGTATATTGGTCAGGGTAAACCGGATATTTTTTTCATCGTCTACGATCAGGATACGCATGTTTTTGTCCTCTAATTCATAATTGCCGGTGCTGACACCGGGTGCTTCCGGATTCCTTGGTTGAAATTCTGTGAATTATCAGTAATCCGGCCGTCTAAAATTGGATCAGATTCGGATATGGCTGCAATGAAAGATATGAGGCGGCAAATTTGAAGTGGAAATTGGAATGTTGAAACAAGGTTTCAGAAGAAGGGTTCGATCACACATAAATTCAGCTGCAGCAACGGTTGATACACAAACATGTGACCGGCAAAAACCCTTTTGAGTAGTCAAACTTTTCTTTGGGGTATCAATATTCCGGAAATTCGAAAGAATCGTGAATAATTTCTCTGGTGCGCTTTGCATTTTTGGATTCGATGACGCAGGTGATACTGTTCACAGACGTGGAAATGCCGATGATGTTGATACCCTGGGATCCGAGGGCCTGACACAGGATAGTGGCGATGGAATGGCGTTCGGCAAAATGGGGACCGTACAGCGTAACCATTTCAACAATGGGAATGCGCTTGATGCGGCCCGGCTTTATTTTTTCCGTCACTTCAACTTCGATTTCATCCATCAAAGGACAGAATTGGGAGGAAGTACAAACCGTTATTGCGCCCATTCCTTTGGTGGTTTCACTTTGACTGATAAATTCCAGGGACATATTGCGGTCGCTGAAGATTTTAAAGATAGCGGCTGCGCGTCCCGGCTGGTGCGGCACACCGATTATCTGCATCATACATAATTCTTTGCGGGAAAAAATTCCGCCCACTTTGATTTTATCAGACATGAGTTGGTAATTCCAGTTTGAATGTTGATCCCCGGTTCGGTTCACTTTCAACAGTGATTGAACCCTGTAGTTTATCGACAAATCGTTTCACGATGGACATTCCGAGTCCCGTACCCAGTTTGGTAAACTGCTTGGCCTTGGGAGAACGGTAAAATTCTTCAAATATTTTTGATATGTCTTCCGGTGTCATTCCAATGCCGGAGTCTTTTACGGAAATCTGATAGGTATTCGATCCCGGCGTCAGCCTGACCTCAATGGTCTGGCCTTCGTGGCTGTACCGAACAGCATTGGAAACCAGATTCACCAGAATTTTCTCCAGCAGACCCGGATAAGTCCGCACGGTGAATGGCTGTTCCGGAATGCTGAGCTTCAGTTGAATATTTTTTGGATTTTCGGCTGTCTCGCCGCCGCTGACGGTACGCACCAGTTCGCAGACATCGGTTTCCCTGGACTCCATGGATCTCGGCATGGCGCCCTGAGTCATTTCGCTTAAATCTTTCACCATGTCGATCACCTGCTGAGAACGGTCCCGGGATCGCACCAGCAGCTGCATGGTCCGGTCTTCAAGGCTGTTTTGAGAGAGAGCCAGCACCGTATCAATGGCACTCTGGATGGTGACAATAGGCGATTTGAGTTCATGGGTCACAAAACGGAAAAACTGCATCTTCTCTTTGTCTGAATCAATCAGCTGCTGCTGCTTGTTCACCAGTTTGTCCCGCACCTTCCGGTATCGGTCCATCATGGAGCTGGCTACAAATGCCACAAACAGGACCGCAAACCAGAAAGCTCCCAAAATTACATAGACAAAGCGGATATCGTGAACATGGTCAGTGGTAATGAAAATGGAGTGGGTGTCAAAAATCTGAAGCCGGCCGCCCAGAAATGCTTTTGACGAGAGCAGAACTTCGCCGGTAAAAAGAGCCAGTGCCAGTCCGGCAATCTGGTACACTTCCCGGCCCTTGAACATCAGGCTGGCTATAATTACATGAAAAAAATACTGAAAATACAGGGGATTCTCAACCCCGCCGGAATAATGGAGCAATACGGTCAGGATCACCAGATCCACAACCATCTGGAGCTTGACAATACTCAGTTCAATTTTATCGTTGGTTTTGGGATTGGTGGAATAGTAAACGAGGTATCCTAAATTTGCCAGCGTAAGAATGCCGATCGCCACCAGCAGTTCGGTCACCTTCAGAACAGGAATAAAATGATTGACAAAAAAAGCCAGAAAAAAGGCGGCCACTATAGCCATCCATCTTATCCGGATGAACCATAGTGACCGCTGCCGAATACTTACTGCTGTTGAAAATCTGGATAAATCTTCGTCAATCGGTTCCGGTATGTCCAAGAACCTCATGATTTGGAGACAAGATTTTTCCGGACAACATCGAGCAGTTTTTTAGGATTAATGGGTTTTTCAAGAAATTCATCTACCGGCAGGAAGCCTTCGTCTTCCTTGGGATTGAAGCTGTATCCGGTTTGCTGGGTGACAGCTGTCAGCATGACAATGGGGGTCTCTTTTAACTCAGGATCCTGACGGAATTTGTATGCTGTCTGGAAGCCTTCATCAATGGTACCCATCATCACATCCAGGATAATCAGGTCCGGCATTTCTTTTTGGGCCAGATTGAAACCGCTTTCGCCATTCTGGGCGTCAATGACACCGTAACCGGCGGTTTCCAGGTTTATGCGGATTATCTCAACCAGATCTATGTCGTCGTCAATGATCAGAATGGTTTGTTGATTCATTTAAACTTACCTCTTTATTTATCAAAGTAATTGCCTTGGGGACTGCATCCCTGACAGTATCTGATAATGGTTTGTCAATTTGTATAATTTCGGGCTCTATCCCTATTAGAACCAAGTGTTGAGGCATGACGCCAATTTTTTCCGCCATTTCGCATGTTTCTGCCAGTCCGAATCCGTGGATGGAAAGGTGGTCCCATTGGATTTTCAGCCGGGCTTCTTCGGGTTTGAAGCTGATGACTGTTCCGGGGGTCAGTTTCATTTTGGCGGCATCAATAATGAAATTGAGACCGTCCGCCGTGAAATGATCCAGAATTGACAGGGCGTCCGTGTGAGCATCATAGAAGACGGCGTCGCCGTACTCCGGCAGCTGCTGCAGGGCATTGAGAACTGCCAGTCCGGCGCCGTCATCACCGTAAAGGGGATTGCCGACTGCGATGAAGTGGATGGGTTTGCCGTGTTTCAAGGTTCAAACAGCGGGGCGCCCGGCTTGAGGACCAAACCGGGCTCCCTTTCTGACGCGACTATTCTATAAAATCAACATCCAACAGATGGACCGAACAGGATATGCACGGATCATATGCACGAACCAGCATTTCCAGTTCGTGTGCGATCTCTTTCTGGGAGCGGTCGATGATTTCCGGCACCAATTTCTTCATGTCATCATCTATGTTGGCCAGGTTCTGACCGGTGGGGATGATACAGTTGGCTTTGACAATCTCACCGCGACGATTATAGGTGTAATCATGGAAAAGAATACCACGCGGCACCTCGGTAGAGGCGATGCCCCGCCCGTAACGGGTGGGTGTCTGGTTGGGTTTCTCGTCTTTCAGACCCATGGACAGCAGGCGTTCAATGATGGCGACTGAGTCAAAAACGCAGTGGGCCACTTCAATCACCTGAGCAATGGTGTTCATAAACGGATTGGTGTTCTTTGGCTGAAGACCCAGAGCAGCGGCTGCTTTTTTCGCTTCTTCGTGAAGCAGATCATAGCTGTTGTTAAAGCGAGCCAGTGCACCCACCATGTAGGATGACCGTTTGTGCCTGCAGTGTTTGGATGTACTGTGGGGAACCACAAATTCATTGGTGACATCCAGATAGTTTTCAACCGGAATAATGCCGGTATCCGAACTGCAGATATCACCATCGTAGAGTCCGTATTCTTCTTTTGAGTACAGGGAAATATATTCAGTGTCCCGTTCAAACTGAGGAACTTCGCCAGCCAGTGCTTTAATGGTTTCCACGGTGGCCAGCGTATCCGGCAGCGCTTCTTCCAGCAGACGGCGTTTCAGTTCTTCCAGTTCGGCAACGGTGGGGATCCGTGTGAATCCGCCGGGAACCGGAGTGATGGGATGAACCGCACGACCGGTGACAACATCACCGATGTCATTGGCAAGCCTTTTCATCCGCAGTGCCCGCACAACCACGTCAGGATGGGTATTCACCAGCGGGAATACCGATCCGACTTTCAGGAAATCCGGTGCAGCCAGGAAATAGGCGTGCAGAACGTTGGACTGAATGGTGGCTCCGTGCACCGACAGTTTCCGCAGGAGTTCGGTCTGTTCAGAAACTTCCAGGCCCAGTGCGGCTTCCGTGGTTTTCAGGGATGTCATCTGATGTCCCAGGGAGCAGATACCGCAGATACGGGAAGTGATAATGGCTGCTTCGTGGAAACTGCGTCCTTTCAGCATGGCTTCGAAATAGCGGGGAGCTTCAACAATATCCAGCTGCGCTTTTTCCAGAACACCCTCTTTCATGTTCACGACAATGTTGCCGTGACCCTCTACGCGTGTCAGATGATGAACATTTATGTCTAAGTCTCTCTTCATACCAAGGCCCTTTCGCGTTCAGCGGTATTGAACAGGTTGATTCGTTTCTGTGCTTCTTCCAGGGACAGGCCGTTGTTGGTTAGAATTTCCACCATGGCTTTCATATTGGGATGGGGAACCAGACCACGGCAGCCGATGCAGTACTGACCCAGACCCGGACAGAGAGCGTTGCAGCCGCCGCGGGTGATGGGACCCATGCAGATCATGCCTTTGCCGTACACGCATTCATTTTCGTTCAGTTTACATTCCACGCAGACGGGATTTTCACAAACTTCGGGTTTTCTGCCGGACAGGAGCGCAGTCAGAAGCCGGAGAAATTCACCCTGATCCATTGGACAGCCGCGAACTTCATAATCCACGCGAACGTAGGCTGATGACGGCAGGGCCGGAAGGGTGGCAAACAGATCTTTGTCCTTGCCGTACACTTCTTCACGGACCACTTCCAGCGGATACTGGTTTTTCATGGCATTGAGGCCGCCGCCCACAGAACAGGCGCCCACCGCAATGAGGACATCCGACCGGTTGCGGATATCGTGAATACGACTTACACAATCCGGAGTGGAAATAGAACCTTCCACAATGGCGATATCATAGTGATCCGCGTGATCATCCATTGCCTCCCGCCATTCCACAAAATCAACATGGCTGATGAGGTCCAGCATTTCATTTTCAAAATTCAGATGGTTCAGCTCGCAGCCTTCACATCCGGTAAAGTCGAATACAGCAACTTTTGGTTTACTCATCAGATGGCCTCCCTCATGTTTTTCAGTACGGGATAATGGTAAACAGGACCGTCCTGGCAGACATATGACTGATTAATCTGGCAGTGCCCGCATTTGCCCACACCGCATTTCATCCGCCGTTCCAGTGACATATAGATATTTTCATCCGGCAGTCCTTTGGACTGCAGCGTCAGCAGAACGAATTTATACATGATAGGGGGACCGGTGATGGCGGCCACGGTATTGGCAAGATCCAGCTGCAGCGGCGGAATCAGCGTGGTGATTACTCCCACATTGCCTTTCCAGTTATCGTCGCCCTGGTCCACGGTGACATGAAACTCGATGCTGGGATCATTTTCCCATTGTTTCAATTCCTCGGGATACAGCAGTTCGGAAGGATTTTTCGCGCCGTAGAGAATGACCAGGCGGCCAAAATCTGCCCGGTTGTCAATGACATAATTGATGAGCGAGCGAAGCGGTACAATACCGATGCCGCCGCCGACAATCAGAATGTCTTTGCCCTTCAGTGCTTCCACATCAAAACCATGACCGAAAGGTCCGCGAATACCGATGGTGTCACCCACATTCATGTTGTGCATTTTTTCAGTCAGGGTGCCAACTTCACGGACGCAAAGTTCAAATTTGCCGTTTTCAGAGGGCGCGGAAGTGACGGAAATAGGAGCTTCACCCACACCAAACATGGACACTTCAACAAACTGTCCCGGATGATGACCCAGATTCAGGCCTTCCGGCAGCATGATCTCAAACCATTTTTCTTTTTCAGTAAAGCGTTTGATCTGAGTGATTTCAGCAATTGTCGGATAATACAATTCATTATTCTGGTTTGTGGCAGTTGTAATCATTATTCCCCCTACTCCATTGCAGTGGCCAGATCACCCTGGGCCGCCAAAACTTGCTGTTTATCATAATCAGTGACCAGACGGTTTACAATATCCACAATACTGATACCGGCGGTACAGTAAATAGTGCAGCGGCCGCAGCCCACACACCAGGGTTCACCAGTCTGATCCGAGATATATTTGAATTTCCGGTAAATACGGTGACGAATACGGGCACCGACATCTTCACGGAAGACTTCCCCGCCGGCCACAGCAGTAAAATTGCGTAGCATGCAGCCGTCCAGATGTCTTACCCGTTCACCGCTGTCGATATTGAGATCCAGATGATCTTCCACATTGAAGCAGTAGCATGTGGGACAAGTCAGGTTACAGGTACCGCAGCTGACGCATTTTTCAGCCATCTCATCCCAAACGGGATTGTTATAGCTGTCATCAAATACCTTCAGCAGTTTGCTTTGGTGAGCATACAGGCTGGTTTCATATTCCGGTGTTTCCGGGCGGTCCCCTTCAAATTCCGTCACTCCGCTGAAACCTTCCAGCAGGCTGGCGCCGGTATCGGAGCAGATTTCCACCACATAGCCGGTATTTGTTTTATGCAGGAACAGATCGAAGCCCGAAGTATCATTTGGGGCAATGCCTACAGATTCTGAAAAATGGAATTTATCCGGTTCATACGAAACCCCGATGAAAACAGAATTCTCACGGCGGGTGAGATAGTTCTTTTCGGCATTTCCTTTTTTGAAATTGTAATCCAGCTTAAAAACTGCAGCCAGATCATAGTTGTGAACACCAAAAAAAATGGCATCCGCCGGATTAATTTCCGGTTTCTCAAATGAGTTGTCGGTCCGTTTGAAGGAGAGCAGGGTTTCACGCATGGGCAGGAAGAATTTCTTAATGGAATTCAGCGTCCGCGAGTACTCCAGCACGACTTTATCAGGATCAGTCACCTCTTTGAAAGAGAAGGAATGATCGCCCTTGTTGTGAGGCGCGTACACCTTCTTCTTCGTCATCAGATGCGCGACGAATGGTGTGATGTTTTCAGCGGATAATAAATATCCTTTCATATACTAACTCCTGAGTTTAAACTTCACAGTTGATAGTCGGTCAGCAACGTCATATCATTTCATTATTGTTCAGAAAAACGACCAAAAAATTTATTATCAAGATAATCAGATGTACAAGTCCTGAAATACACATTTGCTAAATTGTGCGAAATTATTGTGAAAAAACTGTAAATTTCAATCTTTGGAATTCCGGGAATAAAACATGCACGAACTTTCCATTGCTCAAAACATCATTGAAAGTCTCGCCGAGAGGTTCAGTGATTCAGGCAGTCATATCTCCGTCATTAATATTGATATTGGTCAGCTGACCTGCGTAGAGGCTGATTCTCTGCGGTTTTGTTTGGAAAGCATCGCCCGGGATCCGCTATTTCAAGATGTTGAGGTAAGAATTAATACGATCCCTGGCAGTGGTATCTGCACCAAGTGCGGGGCAGTGTCACCCATGGAGGCTCTGTACTCCATCTGCCCAGGCTGCGGACAGCCCGGGCTGCAAATCAGACAGGGACAGGAACTTAGAATCGCTTCAGTGGAGATAGAAGACAATGTGTGATACCTGCGGATGCGGTCAGCCGGACCATTCCCATGCTCATGGGCACTCCCACAATCATGATCACAAGCATGAACAGAATCTGGTAAAACTGCACGAAGACATTATGCAGCGCAATGACAGTTACGCCCATCAGAACCGGTATTTTTTTCGGGAACACGGGATTTTCACCCTGAATCTGGTGAGTTCTCCCGGATCCGGTAAAACCACCCTCATCGAGAAAACCCTGCATCTTCTGAACGGAAATTTTCCGGTGACAGTGATTGAAGGGGATCAGCAGACAGAACGGGATGCCGATCGCATTAAGGCCGCCGGGGCGCAGGCTATTCAGATCAATACAGGGGCCGGCTGTCATCTGGACGGTCACCAGATTTCTCATGCTCTTGAAAAACTGGAGATTCCGGACAACTCACTGCTGATCATTGAAAATGTCGGAAATCTGGTTTGTCCCTCCATGTTTGATCTGGGTGAACATCATAAAGTGGTGATCCTTTCCGTCACTGAAGGAGAAGACAAACCCGTTAAATATCCTCATATGTTTCATGCATCTGATGTTGTGGTTTACAACAAAACCGATCTGCTGCCCTACGTGGATTTTGATCTGGAGAAATCCCGGGCGTTTGCGGAATCCCTTCGACAGTATTCCCGCTTTTTTGAATTGTCAGCCAAAACGGAAGACGGAATGACAGACTGGATTGACTGGCTCACAGCCCAGGTATTGAACTGCCGCGAATCAGGAGATAAATAATATGTGTTTGGCGATTCCCGGAAAAGTATTGGAAATCTACGAAGAAAACGGCATTAAAATGGGCCGGCTGGATTACAGCGGTGTGGTGAGTGAAGCCTGCCTGGAATACATTCCGGAGATAAAGGTTGGGGAATATGCCATTGTGCATGCCGGGTTTGGGCTTTCGGTACTCAATGAAGAGGAAGCGCGGAAAACCCTGGAAACCTGGGATGAGCTGGTGGAAGCTGCGGCCCGGGAGGGACTTGCGCCTTTCAGCGATGCACCGGAAAATCCCCAGGCATGAAATATCTGGATGAATTCCGCGATCCGGCAAAAGCCAGACAAATCCTGGATGAGATTCGGCGAACGGTCACCCGTCCGTGGACCATTATGGAAATCTGCGGCGGACAGACCCATTCCATCATCCGTCACGGTCTTGACCAACTGCTGCCGGATGAAATAGAACTGGTGCACGGACCCGGCTGTCCGGTATGCGTCACGCCGCTGGAACAGATTGATCGCGCCCTGGCCATCGCGGCCCTTCCGAAGGTGATTTTTACCAGTTTTGGTGATATGCTTCGAGTGCCCGGCAGCCGTGAGGATCTGTTCATGGTGAAATCCCGTGGCGGGGATGTGCGCACGGTGTATTCACCCCTTGAGGCCGTGAAAATTGCGAGGGAAAATCCTGAAAAGGATGTTGTCTTTTTCGCTGTTGGATTTGAAACCACAGCACCGGGAAATGCCATGGCCGTTCGGCAGGCTGCGGCAGAGGGACTTGAAAATTTCAGTGAGCTGGTCAGCCATGTCAGGGTGCCGCCGGCAATGGAGGCCATCCTCAGCAGTCCCGGCAACCGGGTTCAGGGTTTTCTGGCCGCCGGTCATGTCTGTGCGGTAATGGGCTGGTGGGAATATGAGTCCATTGCAGATAAATACCGTGTTCCCATGGTGCCCACCGGTTTTGAACCCATCGATATTCTGGCCGGCATTCTGCAGACGGTTCAGATGCTGGAACGGGACGAGATTGGCATTGTCAACCAGTATGCCAGAGCTGTGACGCGCGAGGGAAACATCCCGGCGCAGAACGTGGTGAATGAGATATTTGAGATATCCGACCGCAAGTGGCGGGGGATTGGTGAAATCCCTGACAGCGGACTGAAAATCCGGCCGGAATATGAAAAATTTGATGCCGAACTGAAATTCTCTGTATTGGATATTGTCACCAATGAGTCGCCACTGTGCATCAGCGGACTGGTGCTGCAGGGCCGGAAGAAACCGGAAGATTGCCCTGCTTTTGGCAAAGAATGCACCCCCCTGCATCCCTTGGGAGCCACCATGGTTTCCAGCGAAGGGGCCTGCGCCGCCTATTACAAATACCAACGCCGAACCTGAGTTAATTGACTGCACCGTCACCCATTTCATCGATCAAAGAATCCATTTAAAAAAGGTTTGTCATGTCGCAAGATTTCATGTCCGGTCTTTCCTGCCCCGTACCCATTATGGATCACGACACCATTCAACTGTCGCACGGGGCCGGCGGCCGTCTGTCAGCGGAACTGATTGAAAAGCTGTTCCTGCCCCGATTTCACAATACCGCACTGGATAAACTGGAGGATCAGGCCGTTCTGAAGCTTTCGGGTCGGCGGATCGCCTTTTCCACGGATACTTTCGTGGTGGATCCGATTTTCTTTCCAGGCGGCAGCATTGGGGATTTGGCAGTACACGGCACCGTCAATGATGTGGCTATGAGCGGGGCTCAGCCGCTGTACCTCAGTGTTGGATTTGTGCTGGAGGAAGGATTTCCCATTGAGTCGCTGCACCGCATTCTGCTTGATATGGAAGCGGCCGCCCGGAAGGCGGGAGTTCAGATTGTCACGGGTGATACAAAAGTGGTCAACAAAGGCAGCTGCGACAAACTGTTTATCAATACTTCCGGGATCGGTGTAATCCCCGACGGAGTACAGATGTCGGCAGCATCCCTGAAGCCGGGGGATAAGATTCTGCTTTCCGGGACATTGGCAGATCACGGTATGTCGGTAATGACAACCCGGGAGGAACTGAGTTTCCAGTCGGAAATTCTGAGTGACAGTGCACCGCTGAACGGGCTGGTGCAGGATTTACTTGCAGTACACCCCGGCATTCGGGCCCTGCGGGATCCCACCCGCGGAGGACTGGCGACCACACTCAATGAATTTGCGGCTGCTTCCGGGAAGGGAATTGTACTGTATGAAGACCGAATTCCGGTCCGGTCTGAAGTGGCGGGTGCCTGTGAACTGCTGGGCATTGATCCGATGTATGTGGCCAACGAAGGGAAGCTGGCAGCTGTGGTGCCGGCGGAACGGGCAGATGAATATCTGGCGGCCATGCGGAAGAATGAATTCGGAAAAAACGCTTTGTGCATTGGTGAAGTGACAGCAGAGCGTCCGGGCATGGTGGTAATGAAAACGGCTCTGGGAGCTTCACGTATTATTGATATGCCGGTGGGAGAGCAACTGCCCCGCATCTGCTGATGACTCTAAGCTGCTGAACGTAAACCGGGACAGGTTTACGAATCACCCATCACCCATCAACCCATTCACCATTTTACCGTTGTATCAAATCCTGATTTTATGAGGTCATGAACTTCCACTCCGCACTTCTGACTCTGTCTATCTTCATACCGAAGGCCCGTTCCCTGAAGGACCGGCGGGCGGTTGTCCAAAGCCTGAAAGAAAAGATCCGGCGGAAATTTAACGTCTCGGTAATTGAAGGCGGGGATAATCAGCTCTGGCAGCGGGCGACACTTCTGGTGGGTGGATTGGGAAGCGACTATGCCGGTTTAAGCCGGGAATTTGAACACATCTTGGATTTTGCTGAGCAGCAGATCACCGGCCGGGCCCAGCTGCTGGATTATGATCTGGATATTCGGTGATGAACCGGCAGCAAATGGAACGGCTCAGAGTGATCCTGCCGAATAGCCCATCCCGCCTTGCAGAGCCACACGCTTAATACTTTTAAGATATTTCCTTTTCATACAATTTAACAATCCGGTCGGAGCTTGATGTTGATGCGCAGTGAACGCACTTCGGACAGATCACCTGACGGTTTTAAAACACCGAAGAAAACTGATATACTGTAACCAAGGATACCGTTTTCACCCAGCAGGGATCAGTAATATTCCACCGTTACTGGAAGGAATGTCAGTGAAATTCATTGATAATCACCAATAACCAATCACATTTGAATCAAAAGATGCCTGACTTTAATCAAAGAACCGGGTTTGATTCAATAACGGATGTTGATATCCCAACTGGAATTTTTAATCTGGAAAATGGAGAGTTGAATGTTTTGTTACCAGTGTGAAGAAACTGTCAAAAACAGTGGATGTGTTTTTAAAGGTGTCTGCGGGAAAACAGAACCGGTATCTCAGATGCAAGACCTGCTTATTTATAATCTGAAAGGGCTCGCAGTCGCACGAGCCGGTTACCCTCTCACCGATGAAGCCAGAACATATATTGTCAAAGCACTGTTTACAACCGTCACCAATGTCAATTTTGATGATCAGAAATTGGCGGACATGGTCAGCAATGGAATCCAGATCAAGAAAGGGTATCTTGATCAGCGCAGTGATTTGAGCAAGCTCCCTGACTGTGCCACCTGGACAGGCAAAGCAAATGATGAATTTGCGGCAAAAGCCGTTTTGATCGGATTGTCCCCGTCCCTGACCGATGATATACAGTCCCTGCAGGAATTGTTGATTTATGGACTTAAGGGAATTGCCGCGTATTATGATCATGCGATGCTTTTGGGTTACACGGATGATACGGTCCCGGAGTTTCTTTCAACCGCATTGGCAGCCAGTATTGAATCCAGTGATGCAGATTCGCTTCTGGGCTACATCATGAAAGCGGGTGAGGTGGCCGTGACCACAATGGCACTGCTGGATAAAGCCAACACAGACCACTACGGTCATCCTGAGATCACAAAGGTACAGTTGGGTGTTCGGGAAAACCCGGCCATCCTGATCAGCGGACACGACCTGAAAGATCTGGAAGAACTTCTGATTCAGACTGCTGGAACAGGAGTGGATGTGTATACCCACGGAGAAATGCTTCCGGCCCATTATTATCCGAAATTCAAGGAATTTGATCATTTTGTGGGAAACTACGGAAATGCCTGGTGGAAGCAGGATCAGGAATTTGAAAGCTTTAACGGACCCGTGGTCATGACCACAAATTGTTTGATTCCCCCACGCGAAAGTTATCGGGATCGTGTTTACACAACCGGCAATGTGGCCTACCCAGGATTGAAACATATTGCAGATCGGCCTGAGAACGGGACAAAGGATTTTTCACCCGTGATTGATCAGGCTCAAACATGCGCTGCGCCGGATGAACTGGAATCCGGATCACTGGTTGGTGGATTTGCACATCAGCAGGTCCTGGCACTGGCAGACAAAGTGATTGAAGCGGTTAACTCCGGAGCTGTCAGGAAATTTGTGGTCATGGCCGGATGTGACGGTCGCCATAAAAGCCGTGGATACTACACTGAGTTTGCAGAGAAGCTACCGGAAGATACCATTATCCTCACAGCCGGATGCGCAAAATACCGCTACAATAAACTGGACTTGGGTGATATTGGCGGAATCCCTCGGATACTGGATGCAGGACAGTGCAATGACAGTTATTCTTTGGCAGTGATTGCACTGAAGCTGAAGGAGGTTTTCGAACTGGAGGATATTAACGACCTTCCAATTACCTACAATATTGCCTGGTACGAGCAAAAAGCCGTGACCGTACTGCTTGCCCTGCTATTTCTGGGTGTGAAGAATATCCATCTGGGACCAAACCTGCCGGCTTTTCTGTCACCCAATGTTACAAAGATACTTGTTGAGAAGTTCGGAATTGACGGAATTGGGACTGTTGAGCAGGATCTTCAGGCAATGGTTGCATAGATTTGCCAAAGGGATTCTCCAAAATCCGCAGGATGAGCTGAACAAACACTGCCAGGACATTCGAACCTGAGTTTCTGTAATCAGCGGAAGTGAATATCGTTACCAGCCGCCCGGCTGCACTCCTCAGACGGACCGTCTGCAGGGCATTCTGGCGGCTAATTGTTTTTGGGATAAATGCTTATGAGATCAGAATGGATAATGATCCAGAATCCTGATGTCGTGAACCGGCGGGGGATAAAAATGCACATACACTTTTGATACAAGTCCGGATTCAAGTATCAATCCAACACCCGAATCGTGAAAAAGCCCCGGAAAATCCGGGGCTTTGAAGGTTATGCAGTCGAGTGTACTGCGGGAAACCGCCGCACACTTTTTGTCAATATATTCAGGCGTCTGTGGCAACCTTGATTTTTACGCGGCCGGTATAGCCGTGCCCAAGCTTCACTGTAACAAAATGGTTCCCCACATGCTTGACAGGTTCGTCAAGTTCAACTTCCTTTTTCTCGATGGGATAGCCTTTTTCCGCAATGGCATCGGCGATCATCTGGGAGGTGACTGAGCCGAACAGCTTATCGTCCTCACCGGCTTTCATGGTAAACTTGAGTGTCAGTTTATCCAGACGCTGCGCCAGTGCTTCCATATTGGCTCTGGCCTTGGCTTCACGGGTTTTTTCCGCTTCCACTTTCTTCTGGATGCCGGCAATGGTGTTTTTGTTGGCTTCCAGGGCCAGTTCGCGCGGAATCAGGTAATTGCGGGCAAAACCCGGCTTGACGTTTACGATATCACCGGTGTTTCCCAGTGATTCAACGGATGTCAGTAAGATCACTTTCATTGCGCCGCTCCTTAAAGATCTCTGAAATCAGGGGTATAGGGTAAGAGGGCAATATTCCGGGCTCTTTTCACGGCCCGTGTTATCTGACGCTGATGTTTCGCGCACACACCGGTGACGAATCCCGGGATAATCTTGCCCTGCTCGGTCAGAAACTTGCGCAGAATTTTGTATTCTTTGTAATCAATGACCGTTTCGGGATTTTCGCAAAACGGACAAATCTTTCTTTGACTGATAAATGCCATACTTCTACCTCTTAACTTTCCGATGGTTCATCCGGTTCTGCGGGTGCTTCGGGTTCTTTTGGTTCCTCGGGCTCTTCTGGTGCAGGTGTGTTTTTTAAAACTTCCTGGTCATCTTTCGGGCCGTCTTTTACTTCTTCATCACCCGGAGTTGCCTTTTCCGGCGGCGGGGAACTAACAGCTGGTTTGTGGCCTTCATCTTTGGCAACGGTGCCCGCAATCTGAGTATCCAAATCCGCTTTCTGCTCCCTCAGCCCGCTTTCTTCAATCCGGATGGTGAAATATGCCAGAATGTTGGCATCGTGTTCCATTTCCACATTCATTTCTGAGATATGGATCTTGTCACCGCTGAACTGAAACAGGATATAGGTGCCGTATTTCTGTTTATCAATCTGATATGCCAGACGACGGCGACCCCAGACTTCGGTGGTCAATATAGTTCCACCCGCTTTTTCCGCGCGATCCAGATTCTCGGTGATGATTTCTTTCAGCCGGGATGTTTCCAGCGCAGGATGGATAATGAAAATTGTTTCGTAGTATCTCTTCATTCGTTCCTTACTTCCTAGTTTAAGTTTGCCAGCATGGGTGCGATTACCAGAGAGACCACACTCATGAGCTTGATCAAAATATTCAGTGACGGACCCGCGGTATCCTTAAACGGATCACCAACGGTATCGCCGATGACAGCGGCTTTGTGGGCTTCGGAGCCTTTTCCGCCGTGAGAACCGCCTTCAATATGTTTTTTTGCATTGTCCCAGGCTCCACCGGCATTTGACATGAACAGAGCCATCATCACACCGGAAACGGTCACACCGGCCAGTACACCGCCCAGCATTTCCGGTCCGCCAATAAATCCCACCAGCACGGGAGTGAGTACGGCAAGCAGACCGGGCATTACCATTTCGCGGATGGCGGCACTGGTTGAAATTTCAACGCATTTGGCGTATTCGGCTTTGGCTTTGCCTTCCAGGAGTCCAGGAATTTCTTTGAACTGGCGGCGGACTTCTTCAATCATTGCAAAGGCGGCACGACCCACAGCACCCATGGCAAATGATGAAAAGAGAAATGGCAGCATGGCGCCAAGGAACAGTCCGGCCATAACGATGGGCTGGGTGACGTCAATTTCATTGATACCGACTGTTGTACGGAATGCGGCAAACAGGGCCAGCGCGGTGAGAGCGGCGGAACCGATTGCAAAACCTTTACCGATGGCGGCAGTGGTGTTGCCCACAGCATCAAGTTTGTCGGTGCGCTGACGGACTTCCGGCGGCAGCTCAGCCATTTCGGCCAGCCCGCCGGCGTTGTCGGCAATGGGTCCGTATGCATCGACAGCCAGCTGGATACCGGTGGTTGCCAGCATTCCCAGCGCGGCAATGGCGATACCATAGAGACCGGCGGAGTAATAAGCAATCAGAATGGCGGCGGCAATGCAGATTACGGGCAGAGCCGTGGAAACCATTCCGGTCCCCAGACCGGCGATGATATTGGTGGCGGCACCAGTTTCAGACGCATCCGCAATTTTCTGAGCGGGACGCTTGTTTTCAGCCGTGTAGTATTCAGTGAGCATGCCAATGGCGATACCGGCAGCCAGACCGCCGATAGTGGCCCAGAATATTCCAATGGATTTGTACACCGTGTCGCCCAGGGAAAAGGTTGCCGGTGCCAGTTTGAGCACAATGGGATAAGTAAGAGCGGCCATGATGATCCCTGCGCCAAAGGTGCCGATGTTCAGAGCCGCCTGGGGATTTCCGCCTTCTTTCGTCCGTACGAAAAAGGTACCGATGATGGAAATAACAATACCGATGGCAGCGATGAACAGGGGCAGGAGCACCAGTTCAATTTTACCGGCGGCAGCTCCCAGCACCATTGATCCGATGATAGAACCGACGTATGATTCGAACAGGTCTGCGCCCATACCGGCCACATCCCCCACATTGTCGCCCACATTGTCGGCAATGGTGGCGGGATTTCTGGGGTCATCTTCCGGAATGCCGGCTTCCACCTTGCCCACCAGATCAGCACCCACGTCTGCAGCTTTTGTATAAATACCGCCGCCCACACGGGCAAAAAGCGCGATGGAGGATGCACCCATGGCAAAACCGTTCAGGATGGGGAGTACGGTATCCCGCAGCACATCAATGCCGGCACCGAATACGCTGGTATACACCAGCAGCAGAACGGAAAGACCAAAAACACCCAGTCCTACCACGGACATTCCCATAACGGCACCACCGGAAAAGGCCACTGCCAGCGCATGCTGAAGGCCGGTCCGGGCACCGTGAGTGGTGCGCATATTGGACGCCGTGGCCACACGCATGCCGAAAAAGCCGGCAATACCGGAGCACAAAGCACCAATCACAAATGATACTGCTACCAGCTTGATGCTGCCTGTATTACCAAAAACCAGGAGAATCGCAACAGCGATGACAAATATGGAAAGCACTTTGTATTCACGAGAGAGAAAGGCCATGGCACCTTCCCGAACAGCAGCGCCGATTTCCTGCATTTTTTCAGTACCGGGATCCTGTTTGTTGATCCACATACTTTTCCAGAGCGCAAACAGCAAAGCCAGAATGCCTGCTGCCGGTACAAGGTAGAAATAAATGTTCATATAGATGATTCCTCTGTTTTATCAGTTTTATGATTGAATGAATTCATCGTTTCCGAAATGCTGTGCTTCAACAGATGTTCAAGACCGTCTGCGGATCTGTCAATCATTTCTGCGACCAGATCACGATCCTGTCTGTCAAACGGTTTCAGCACATATTTTTCGGCGGGCCGGATATTTCCGCGGCCTGAAATTCCAATTCGAAGGCGAGGAAAGCGATCTGTATTCAGAGACTGAATAACGGAATCCATTCCTTTGTGCCCGCCGCTGCTGCCGAATGCTCTGAACCGGATGGTTCCCAGCGGGAGATCCAGGTCATCATACACAAGCAGCAGCTGTGATTCATCAATGTTAAAAAACCGGCGGACTGCGGCGACGGCCCGTCCGCTTTCATTCATGTACGTTGTGGGTTTGACCAACAGCAGTCGGTCAATGTGTTTTGCATAGACATAGGGGCCGCGTCCCGCCTTGAAACGGAGATGATATCTTTCCGCCAACCGGTCCATAATCCAGAATCCGAAATTATGCTTTGTATCCGCATATCTGATTCCGGGGTTTCCTAAGCCAATAAACGTCCACACGATACATGCTGGTTAAGATCAATTGGATTCAGATTCTGTTTCGTCCGAATCTTCAAATGTGATATCTTCATCTTCACTTTCCTCAACAGGTTCATCCATTCGTGAACCCTTGGAGATCGCAGCTATCACTGCATCTTCCGGAGTGACCAGCCCGGTATTTTCAGGAAGTTCCACATCCCGGGCATGGATACTGTCACCAAGGCGCAGATCAGTGACGTCAATCACAATATTTCCAGGAATATCTGACGGCAGACATTCAATTTCGATTTCCGTCATCGGCTGAGTTATTTTTCCGCCATCTGTTTTCACACCGAGGGCTTCACCTTCAAGTACGATGGCCACATGGATATGGATTTTTTCATCCATTTTCACACCGTAAAGGTCAAAATGCATCACCTCATCGGTCACCGGATGATACTGGACATCCTTGAATATCACCGTTCTGAGTTTACCGCCAACGCTGATTTTCAGCAGACGGGCACCGGATTTGTGAATATTGTGCAGTTCACTTTTGTTGATGAAAAAAGGAATACTGTCCTTGGAATCATGAGAATAGTAGATTCCCGGGATTTTGCCTTCCTTGCGCATCCTTTTTAACCCGCCTTTATTGGTGTCATCGCGGCGGAAGACTTCTAATTTGTAGTCCAAAACAGTCATTCTTACTCCTTAAAAACTAAAAATCAAACATTGAACTCAGGGAATGTCCGGAATTTATTCGCCGGATGGCTTCCCCAAATACTTTTGCTACGGAGACCACTTCCAGTTTATCCTTCAGCTCCGGAGCATCAAATTGGATGGTATTGCAGACAATGACCTTGGAAATAAGCGGATTGGACAAACGTTCAATGGCAACTCCGCTCAGGACCGGGTGGGTGGCAATGCACAAGACATCCCTGGCACCGTTGTCCATGGCTACTGCAGCGGCATTGTAAATCGTACCGGCAGTGTCAATCATATCATCAATAATCAGTACGTGCCTGTCCTTGAGATCACCAATCAAATTGGCCACAACCGCCTGATTGGCCTTGGGTCTGCGTTTATCAATGAGCGCAAATCCAATATGCAGTTTTTTTGCATACGACTGGCTCATTTTTGCGCTGCCGACATCGGGTGCCAGGACAACGCTGTTTTCTTCATTATATCCGCATTCCACCAGGCGGTCCAGCAATGCAATTCGGGCATACAGGTGATCTATGGGAAAATTTGCAAATCCCTGAATCTGGGGTGTATGCAGGTCCATGCAGATCATTCGCTGAACCCCCATCGCCGTAATCATATCCAGAAACATTCTGGCGGATATGGGGACCCGGGGGCGCTGTTTACGGTCCTGACGGCCGTATCCGAAATAAGGAATCACGGCCACCACATGGTGAGCGGAAGCACGACGGGCAGCATCCAGCATCAGCAGAAGTTCGATGATGTTTTCGGCAGGAGGATTGGTTGACTGCACAATAAAAACATCTTCGTTACGGATATTTTCTTCAAATGCAATGCCTATTTCACCGTCGCTGAAGTTGTGAATATCAATCTTTCCCAGAGGTATATTCAGATATTCTGCCATACCTCGGGCAAGTGCGATGTTTGACCGACCACTGAAGAGCTTCATAATGCTGGGGGACAGGGATTCGAACCCCGATAACCAGACCCAAAACCTGGTGTCCTGCCATTGAACGATCCCCCATTATTATTCGGATTACTCCGAATATTCAGGAAAGGACAGGATCAGCCGTATCAGGACGCAACCAATGCGGGGGAGGTAAGGAAAGTATGATACCCGCCCAGGCGATTTTCCGCCTGCCGGGCACAGTCCTGGCTATCAAAAATACCAAACATAGTCGAGCCGCTGCCCGACAAGCCGGCCAATAAAGCTCCGGAATCCCGAAGAATGTTCTTTACTGCACCCGCTTCTGGATACGTTGATACGATAACCTGTTCAAAATCATTTTCAAAAAACTGCCAGTTTATTGCTGCTGGCAGAGTCCGAAATTTATTTTCATCTGAATAAGAATTCAAATAATATTTTAACTGACCGTATGCCCACGGGGTCGAAACCTGGAATCCGGGAAAAACCAGCAGGATATGTTTTCCAAAAAAGGGCTCCGGGGGGATCGGTGACAGCTTTTCACCTATACCGGATGCATACTGAATACCGCCGTCTATGAAGAAGGGAACGTCTGCACCCAATTCAACCGCTGCTGCTTTCAGCTCGGCGGAGGACAGTTGCAGGTTCCATAATCGGTTCAGGGTGTTTACAACCGCTGCCGCATCACTGGATCCGCCGCCCAAACCGGCGCCAATGGGGATGTTTTTCTCCAGATGTATTCGAATTCCTCTTGAGCATCCGGTCCGCTGCCGAATCAAGTCCACTGCCTGGACACAGAGATTATCTCCTTCGGGCAGGGGTATCCCGGAACAGCTGAATTCAACATCACTGTTTTCCAATTGCATAAATTTCAGGTGATCGGCAAAGCGAATCTCCAAAAATATGGTGCTGATGGTGTGGTACCCATTGGCAAGCTTTCCCGTAATGGCCAGCCCAACGTTGATTTTGGCATTGGCACAGACCTGAATTGGTTCTGCAGACATATTTTTATCCGGTTTACGTTGACAATTGTTTGATTCGTGACTTTGATCTCCAGCAGGAATTGTCCAGAATACTTGTCCGTCAGAGGACGGATTAAATTACGGAGGTCTGTAGCAGCAATAATATCCCAAATGAATTTCCCCGCCCGTCAGCTGACGGGACGGGTTATCAGCAATCAATCGGGTCATTAACTGTTTCGCTGCCACGCCTACTGGCGGATTCATTGGTATTAATGGGGCCGATGTGCCTGAAATTCCGTTGCAAAAATCCAATATCTGCAGTTAACCCGAATATTTCATGAGAAATCTATTCCGATGATGGATCTGCACAATTCTACAGCGTTATACTCGAAAAATGTTCTCAACGTACTGTCCAGTACGATTTCACTCATTTTTCTTCATATGCCTTGTAGAATCAATCATTTTCATCATCTCATTGCGAAGTCTCATGAAATATCCGGGTTAAAGCTGCATTCTCAAGTCAACGGACATGGCCCGCAAATCGAGGTGGCGGCCATAAGAAAAGGCATAAAATTCCAGCCTGCCGGCAAACCCCAGAAGCGTCATTCCCAGTTCTGTATTGCAGAACCCGATATCAGACTGATCCAGATATTCCCGGAAAGAAGAATACTGCCAATGTTCCATTCTGTCTGTAAGTTTGCATTTTATTGGGTTTAAGTGAATAAATCTAAAACAGTTGTGGAATTCGCTTCCGCCTGGATTTTTGTAATTTGAGCGGATGGGACGCACGCAGCTGTTTTCACTGAAGCAATATCCCGTTCTCTGCAGCTGCTGATTGATGATACGGGAATATTCATGCAGGCAGTCATTCAGTTCCCGTGTCAAACAGGGCATGTCGGCGGGACTGTAAGGACGAATCAGCAGATGGAAACGGTCCGGTAGAATACAGTAGGCCAGAAGTTCTGACCTGGAATGAACCGTATCGTGAAGCAGCTCTCGAAGGTGATGATAGTTTCGCTTTACCTGACAGACAGGCCGCAAATTTCTGCTGCGGTTGAATATATGATATGTTCTGACTGTTTTTACATTCATATTGATTCCCTTTATTGTGGGACTGCCTGCCTTTGTCCGGCAGGAAAAATTCCATAGCCACAGGCAATGGTATTGCCCGCTCCTGATTATTCTATGAGTTTGCGATTGAAATCCGGACAGCTGCTGTTCGGACGGAAACATTTTACCGCGTGTTCTGACTGGAATGAAAAAAGGCAGCGAGGCTGCCCTTTCATAAAGTGTGGGAAAAACCGGAACCGAAGTCAGTTCCGGCTTCTGATTGACATTGCTGCCGATCAGTTTTTGGATTTTGCTTTTTTGGCCCAGGAATCCCGCAAAGAGACCGTACGGTTGAATACCAGAGCATCCTTTGTCGAATCTGAATCCAGGCAGAAATACCCGTTTCGCAGGAACTGGAAATGGTCACCTTTCTCGGCATTGAGCAATCCGGGTTCCAGTTTGCATCCTCTGAGTGTTTTGAGTGAATCCGGATTGATATTGCTGATGAAATCGGATTCGCCGTCTTCCACTTCGTAGGGATTTTCTTTTGAGAACAGGTGTTCATACAGTCGGACTTCACCATCGACGGCATGCTGAGCAGACACCCAGTGCAGTGTCCCTCTGACTTTGCGGCCGTCTTCCGTTCCCCCGCCTTTGGAAAGCGGATCATAGGTGCATCGGATTTCGGTTACTTCGCCGGCACTGTCTTTAACCACATCAATGCAGGTCACATAATAAGCATGCTTCAGACGTACTTCCCGACCCGGAGCAAGTCTGAAAAACTTTCGCGGCGGATTTTCCATAAAGTCGCTGCGCTCAATCCACAGTTCGCGACTGAAAGGAATTTCCCGGTTTCCGGCATTTGGATTTTCCGGATTGTTGACAGCAGGCAGCATTTCCGAATGATTTTCCGGGTAATTGGCAATCACCAGTTTCACCGGATCCAGCACGGCCATCACTCGATCGGCAGATTTGTTCAAATCTTCACGCAGACAGTGTTCCAGCAGCGCAATATCGGACACTCCGTCCCGCTTGGCGATTCCCACACGGTCGGTAAATTCCCGAATGGATTTTGGTGTGTACCCCCGCCGCCGAAGGCCTGAAATGGTCGGCATTCGAGGATCATCCCAGCCTTGAACATGCATGTCATCCACCAGCAGTTTCAGCTTCCTTTTGCTCATGACGGTGTAATTCAGATTCAGCCGGGCGAACTCAATTTGTCTGGGTCGGTAAACGCCCAGCTCTTTGAGATACCAGTCGTACAGCGGCCGGTGGTCTTCAAACTCCAGTGTGCAAAGGGAATGCGTGATTTTCTCCAGTGAATCCTCCAGTCCGTGAGCCCAGTCATACATGGGATAAATGCACCATTTATCACCGGTCCGATGATGAGAGGCATGGAGGATGCGATACATCACCGGATCACGCATATTCAGATTGGCGGATGTCATGTCAATTTTGGCCCGCAGGACCTTTGTACCGTCGGGAAACTCTCCTTTTCGCATGCGCTCAAACAAATCCAGATTTTCATCCACAGACCGGGTCCGGTAGGGACTTTCCTTTCCGGGTTCGGTCAGCGTACCGCGCAGCTTTCGAATTTCCTCCACAGAAAGGTCATCCACATAGGCTTTCCCGGCTTTGATCAGATTGACGGCGAGTTCATACATTTTATCGAAATAGTCGGATGCATAATACAGCCGGTCTTCGAAATCCCATCCCAGCCACTTGACATCTTCAATAATGGATTCGACGAACTCATCTTCTTCCTTGACAGGATTGGTATCATCAAACCGCAGATTACAAAGTCCGCCTTGATAATCCGCAGCAATACCGAAGTTCAGGCAGATGGACTTTGCATGACCGATATGCAGACAGCCGTTGGGTTCGGGTGGGAAACGGGTATGCACCCTGCTTTCGTTTTTTCCGACTTTGAGATCTTCATCAATGATCTCACGAATAAAATTGGTTGGTTTTTTTTCTTCTTCCATTGTTATTCCAACTCTAATGAGTGTTTGAATCTGCCAATGGCTTCCTTCGATCCCAAAATATCAAAAAGGGTAGGAATATCCGGACCATGGCAGCTTCCATAGAGGGCCAGACGCAGGGGGAAATACAAATCCCTGCCTTTGATTCCCAGTTCCTTTTGGGATTTTTTCAGCAGCGATTTCAAATCATCTGCCGACCAGTCCTCCTGATCATCGAGGGTTTCGATCCAGAACCGGAACAGACTTCGGGTGTTATCGCTCAGCAGGATTTCTCTGTCTGCACCTTTCGGTTCAGGTCTGGTGAAGTACATTTTACTGTAGGATGTTATCTCGTTCATGGTAGTGATTCTACGACGTGCGTCGCCAATTACTTTCAGATATTTTTCATCCTCCGGTACATTCAGTCCGTCTTTTTCAAATTGGATTCGGGCACGCCGGCTGATGTCAGATAAATCAAGTTCCCGAATATAGTGGCTGTTCATCCAATTCAGTTTTTCGGTATCAAAAACAGCACCGCCTTTCTGGATTCTGTCCAGAGAAAAGGCATTCGCCAGCTGATCAAGAGTAAAAAATTCCTCATCAGTTCCCGGATTCCAGCCCAGCAGAGCAACGAAATTCAGCAGGGCTTCCGGCAGATATCCCTTTTTCATGAAATCTTCAGCAGCCACATCACCCTGCCGTTTGGACAATTTTGACTTATCCGGGTTCAGCAGCAGGGGCAGATGGGCAAAAACCGGCGGTTCCCATTCCAGCAGCTGATAAAGCAGGATGTGTTTCGGTGTGGACGGCAGCCATTCTTCACCGCGAATGACATGGGTGATTCCCATCAAGTGATCGTCCACCACATTGGCCATATGATAGGTAGGAAATCCGTCGGATTTCATCAGTACCTGATCATCAATCTCTGCAGTATTGAAGGATACTTTGCCTCTGACTTCATCCTGAAATTCGACCATGTCTCCGTCAGGAATCCGCAGACGGATCACATGGGATTCCTCGGCCATGCGGGCCAAGGCTTCTTCCCGCGGCAGGGAGAGACAGTGGCGGTCATAGCGGGTGCTCAGGTTGTTTTTTTCCGCAGTTTGGCGCATTTCCGCCAACCGTTCTGCAGAACAAAAGCAGGGATACGCATGTCCGGCATCCATGAGCTGACCGATCGTTTTCCGGTAGATGTCCAGTCTTTGGCTCTGATAATACGGTCCGGAATCGCCGCCCTGTTCGGGGCCTTCGTCAAATGCCAGTCCGATCTGCTTGAAAGTCCGCAGTAGGTTCGGTACGGCATCAGCCACTTTTCGATTCTGATCGGTGTCTTCGATTCGAAGCACAATCCGACCGTGATTCTGTCTGGCAAACAGGTAATTGTACAGTGCAGTTCTCAGCCCACCGACATGCAGATAACCGGTTGGACTGGGGGCAAATCGGGTTTTCACCATGGTTTGTCTTTTATTTTTATAAAGGTTACTGAGTTAACAATACTACCGCCTGTGCGGCGAGGCCTTCCTTGCGGCCTGAGAATCCGAGATAGTCGGTGGTTGTGGCTTTCACTGAAATCTGATCCAGATCGGCATCCAGGATTTCAGCGAGATTTCGGCGCATTTTTGGGATAAAATCCGCAAGCCGCGGTTTCTGAAGAATAACCGTGGCATCCAGATTCACCAGACGGTATCCTCTGCCTCTGACAAGCTGCCAGGCATGATCCAGAAAAATCCGGCTGTCTGCGCCTTGCCATCGCGTATCGGATGAAGGGAAGTGGCTGCCGATGTCACCGGATGCAACAGCTCCCAGCAGGGCATCCACAGCAGCATGATAAAGTACATCTCCGTCGCTGTGACCTTTGGAGCCCATTTCATACGGAATTTTTACACCGCCGATGATGAGCGGGCAGTCCGCTGCCAGCTGGTGTACATCAACACCCTGTCCGATTCTGATATTCATTTGTTCTGCCGGATTTGGGGGGTTTGCGTTGTCTTTGAATCCGTATGGATCAGATGATGATCATTGCATCGCCGTAGCTGTAGAAGCGGTATTTTTCCGCCACCGCCTCCTGATAGGCCCGCAGTACGAAATTCTTGTTCGAAAATGCAGCCACAAGCATCATTAAGGTGGATTTTGGCTGATGAAAATTGGTTACCATCCGGTCAACGATCTTGAAATCGTATGGCGGAAAAATGAATTTATCGGTCCAGGCCCGTTTGGCCGTGATCTGGAATCCCGACACCGCAACGGTTTCAAGCGCTCTGACGGTGGATGTACCGACAGCGATAACTCTCTTCTTTTTGGAGCAGGCCCGGTTAATGGTGGTTGCTGTTTCCGGCGGAACCCGGAAATATTCGGAATCCATTTGATGCCGAGTCAGATCTTCCACCATGATCGGACGGAATGTTCCCAGCCCGATATGGAGTGTGATGGCAGCAACATGCGCCCCTTTTTCACGCACCTCGTCCAAAAGTTCATCTGTAAAATGCAGACCGGCCGTTGGTGCCGCAACGGAACCGCGTTCGGATGCAAATACCGTCTGATAGTTGGTTTTATCTTCCGGGATGGGCTCGCGTTTGATATACGGCGGCAGTGGAGACAGCCCATGTTCATCTATAAAAGGATATATAGACGGTGTTTCGTATTCAAACCGCAGAACGCGTCCTCCGGATACCGTATTATCAATCACGTCGCATGAAATACCGTCTCCAAAAATCAGCTTATTTCCGATCCGCACTTTTCGTGCCGGTTTCACCATGGCTTCCCAAAGATCATTTTCCAGCTCACGAAGCAGAAAAACTTCCACTTTAGCGGCTGATTTGTCTTTATGGGCAAACAGCCTTGCCGGATAAACCTTTGTGTTGTTGATGACCAGAACATCGCCTTTCCGAAAATAATTTATGATATCTTTGAATTCACGGTGTTCGATGGTCTCATCGCTGCGGTTCAGTACCATCAGCCGGCATTCGTCCCGCCGGTCCGCAGGATACTGCGCAACAAGTTCATCTGGTACTTCCAATTCAAATTCTGAGAGCCGTGGTGGCTTTTCGATTGCTCCGAAAAACATGCCTTTCCCTCTATTTTAAAAACAACGTTTGCTGTTTATTGACTGAATGTGCTTCAACATTCAGATATGTAAATGTTTTTTCAAGTGCCTGACGTCCCCTGGGGGTTCTCTGGATAAATCCTTCTTTGATCAGAAACGGTTCATACACTTCTTCAATGGTTCGGGCATCTTCGGATATGGCCACACCCAGCGAGTCAAGTCCAACGGGACCCCCGTTAAACCGCTTAACCAATGCTTCAAGAATTCGACGATCCATATCATCCAAACCATGATCATCAATTCCCAGTCTGCTGAGGGCTTCCCTGGCAACGGACAGGCTGATTGCGCCGCCGGTTTTTACCTGGGCAAAATCACGGGCACGTTTCAGAATCCGGTTGGCAATTCTGGGGGTGCCGCGTGAACGTCCGGCAATCTCCCGACCGGCCTTGTCATCCAGTTCGATACCCAGTATTTCAGCACTGCGGGTAACGATGCAGAACAGTTCCTCAGCCGAATAATAATCCAGCCTCAGAATAACACCAAAACGGTCTCTCAGCGGCGATGTCAAATTGCCCAGCCGGGTGGTTGCACCCACCAGGGTGAACGGATTCAGATTCAGCTGGACACTTCGTGCGCTGGGACCCTTGTCCAGCATGATCTCAATGGTGAAATCTTCCATGGCGGAATAAAGATATTCCTCCACTACCGTGCTGAGACGATGGATTTCGTCGATAAAAAATACATCCTGACCGGCAAGGTTGGTTAAAATGCCAGCCAGATCACCCGGTCTTTCCAGTACCGGACCTGAAGAATATTTAATATTGACGTTCAACTCACGGGCAATAATGTTTGCCAAAGTGGTTTTGCCCAATCCCGGCGGCCCGAACAGCAGAACATGATCCAACGCCTCCGACCGCTGTTTTGCAGCTTCAATATAGACTTTCAGATTGGCAACAGTATCAGACTGACCAATGAAATCATCAAAAAATGATGGTCTCAGGGTCTGTTCCTGGAGCACATCCTCTTCCAGCCTGGCGGCCGTGTTGATCCGTTTATCGTTTTCTTTGAAAGATTCAATCATCCAAAATCGGTACTAAATATTATCCCTAATATTACAACTATTTATAGGCATATGAAAGTGATATATATGCTTTAATCCGTCATTACGGCAGAGAAACCTGCATTGAGTGTCGGTGAAAAAATGAATGAACGTGCAGGAGCATGACACGACCGTTCAACAATAAAAGACTTGTGCGATAAGACGTGAATCCAGTCAGCCGGGTTTTTAAAATTCTGCGTTTATTCAGCAAGAATTATATTTATCATCAGCTGGATATCCAGAATGGAAAGCTCACCGTCAGCATTCATATCGCCGGCAGAGAACTGGGCGGGAGTGGGTTCATCAAACCCCAGGATGAAATTGGCAGTCAGTACAATATCTATCACATTGACAGCATCATCACCGTTTACATCCCCGGGAGACCAGGAGCTGTCAATCATATTTGCCACCGCATTGAATACATTCAGCCGACCTCCGGTGACGGTGATGTCCTGCAGATCCGGGAGCGGATCAACGGAATCCAAAATCAGCTGTTTCAGCTCCAGGGCATAGGCCGCAGGATCGCTGTGAAACTGATTGGCCCAGGCTTCCGGTGCGGCGGCATGGATGAGGGCAACTGCTCCGGCAACATGAGGGGTGGCCATTGAAGTACCGGTTTTGTAACTGGTTCCTGAGACTTCCGTGCTAAGAATTCCGGTACCTGGCGCTCCAAGGTCTATTGTGGCTGCACCGTATCCGGCAGATGAATTTTTTTCATCAAATTTGGTTGTATTGGTAACCGAGATGATGTAGTCGCTGCTGCAGCCTGTGGGAACGTCACCGATGATGTCCACATTCTGATGGGAATTGATGGTTGCCGCGGCACTCAGGATTCCTACAGCACCCATGGCATCATACATGTCATTCCAGATTGGATATTCCCCGGATTCGCAGTCTGCATAGTCAATTCCGAAGCTGCTGTTTGTCGCCACTACGTTGGCACCGTACTGTCCGCCGGTTTCTATCCAGCGTGTTTTCTGGTCCAAAACATATCCGTACGCTTCTGATACAGTTGACGTGGATGAAGACGAGCCGGCTACGGTCATTATTTTCACATCCCAGTTTACGCCGGTCACATCCAGGGCATTGTTTCCTCTGGCACCAATGGTACCGGAAACATGGGTTCCATGGGAGTGATACGGTATGGACCCGTCACTGGAGTAGGCATCCCAGCCGTTGACGTCATCGATGTAGCCGTTTACGTCGTCATCAATGCCATTGGCGGGTATTTCATTTTCGTTGATCCAGATATTGTCTGCGAGATCCGGATGAGTGATGTTACAGCCGCCGTCTATTACCGCAACAACCAGATCCTCTCCCAGAGCATTGCCTCCGCCGGTGGTAAAATCCCATGCTTCAGGAGCATCGATATCCGCATCGATTAACCCGCCGTTCTGACCGATGTTATTCATATCCCACATATCGGGGAATTCCGGGTCGTCAGGGAACAGTCGTTCTGAAACATGATGATCCAGCTGTGCATACAGCACGGCCGAATGTTTTTGAATCAGCTGAAGACCGGCCTGAGTGGATGAATACTGTCCGGAATCCAGTTTCAGCAGCCAGATATCCAGTTGTCTGACCAGCAGTTTTTCAAACGTAATTCCCAATCCGGAAAATTCCTTGCTGACGAGGGCAGGATCAGATTGCGAATCCAGTCTTGCGATTATCTGGTTTTCAGTAAAAGGGTTGTCGTACCCGAAAACCAAGCCAAATGTAAGGATGAAAAAAACCGCTTTACTTATCATTATTGACTCCAGGAGCTGTTAATATTTTGTTTGACTAAAAACGTGAATCCGTTGTTACGCGCCTGTGATGAGATTCACCGCCATTACGATATCCAGAACATTAAGGACACCATCGTTGTTAATATCCGCCGCAGCAAACTGATTCGAATCCGGAATTGTAGCGCCCGTAATGAAACCGACCATCCCAACAATATCAAGAATGTTCAGTTGCCCATCCTGATTTACATCTCCGGGAACCATTGCATCAGGATGGGTGGTGGCGAAGTAAATTTTTGACATTCCGGCTCTGTCATCACTCCATACAGCTGTCAGATTGTCTCCGTCACTGGTTATTGCAGGATGGGTCTGCTGGGAATCACCGAGAGAAGATTCGGAGCTGATCTGCTGAAGGTTAAACACACCGTTTTCATAGGATTTTGCGTATCCGTAAAAAATATCACTGTCATCGTCTGAAATTTCCGTCCAGACCGTGTGCAGGTATTCCCCTTCCATTGCAACATCATGCTGGATCTGGATAATTGGAAGTTCATCCGGATTCATATATGTCACCGGATCCAGCCACAGGTTTTCCTGAACTGCAAATCCTATGTATCCCCAGGATGGAAGCCCGGCGGAAAAGGAAGCCCCGACCCGGTTATGATTCAGAGCAATCGCCGGTCCGGAATCAGGACAGTCATCAAAAGAAATCCCTGACCAGAAAAGGGGAATGACATAGAATGCTTCTGTCGTTCCATTTAGAATTTTGGTTAAATACGGATCCCGTTCATTAAATACATTATTTCGGTAAGCAATGTACATATCTCCGTTATCGGCAATGTCCAGATCAGGGGCATCGGTTGAGCAGGGAAGACCGTATCCCCCGGTAAGGTCTATGACGACAGAAGGCACAAACTCAAAAGAGGTATCAGTGCTGTAAGTGTAACGTACACCCTGTGTGTTCTGAAACTGATCCAGAATCAGATAGATCAGCTGGAACCGGCCGTCTGGTCCAATATCAATATCCGGATTGCCGTGGTACTCAGGGATGTCGCTGAGTTCTGTTTCCTCTTCCCAGCTGAAACCATTATCATATGAGACAGCACCATAAATGGATGATTCGCTGTTGGCCCTGTCATCTGCCCATACAACTGCAATGGTGCCGCCTGCCGCGGTGATCACCGGGCCGTTTCCTGGTGAGGGAAGGGGTGATGCGTTATTGTCGGAAAGTCTGACCGGCTCGGAAAACGTGATTAAATCATCGGAGTATGAGTGAAATATTCCATTGTCGTTCCAGCTTTCTCCCATCCAGACAGCATGAATTCGGCCATCCGCACCGTTGGCGGCGCTCGGGTATATCTGATTCAATTCCTGCTGGGGTGCGATTGGGCTGTTGACCCCAAAATGAAAATCGGGTTCCATATCCGCGTTCTCCGGATTCTGACTCAATCCAAGCAGGATGCCGGATTCAATCGCCGGGAAATTGTGTCCCAGGCTGATGTGAATGATTTCCATGTCGTTGTTCAGGATCACCTGCTTTGGGTATGGACCACCAATCCATTCGGCGAAATAGTCCGTATCAGCATCATTAATGATCAGCGGGTAGTCGGGAATTCCAAGGTCAGACCAGTCCTGACAGTCAAGCCCTTCCCACCACAAAATACTTATCGGAATATACACCAGATTCATTTCTTCATATTCCAATGCCAACTGCTCGCTTGCCGGAACCTCCAGCTGACATGTAACTCATGTGGGTGCAAATATGTCCAGCCACAGGATGTACCTGTCACCTCCGTTCAGGTTGAAGTTAAAATCAGCAAGCTGCAGACTGCTTTGACCATTTCCGTTGGCACATATTTCAAGATCAAGGAGCTGGTGATAAAGCGATAAGGTGTCGCCAACTTCATACACCTGGCTGAAAACCGGATACAGGAAGATTCCATAAATCACGATCCGCAGCAGATATGGCATATATTTAATCTTCCGCGAGTCAACGTGCGGTGCGGACGCGTCTCCCTCTCTTAATTGGGATGACGGAGAGCAGACCGCGTCATGAATAGGTGGGACTGTCATTGCTTGTCGAGTCTTTTTGTTTTGGATGATAAATTGAAAGTTTTGCTCTGGAATTTTGGCTGAATCAAGTGTGACTGTATCAGTTTTCTTTAACCGAGTGACATCAAATGTATCAGATATACCGTTAAACTGGGAAGTATCATATTGTAACATTAATACGACTATTATTGACGCATTATATGCTGATGATTTCCAGAATTGTTACAGCATCTGCCGGAAAAGCAACTGAAACCAAGCTGGTCCGGATATTTCATGAGGCTTCGAAATCAGATGGTGAAGCTGGTTGATTACGCAAAGCTTGCGAAGCAATTTGAATCCGCCATTTGGCGTGGCGGCGAAATAGTTAATGCCCCGATCGATTACTGATACCCCGTCCGCTCTGCAGCGGGGAAAATCATAGACATTGCATTGGACAGTAAAATGAGAACAAATATCGAGCGTAACTGAAACAGAATCAAACAGAACTATCATTATCCAAAAATGCAAAGCATATTACGCATAGATATTCACATGAAACATGCGGACTAGCTGCCTTTATCCGGGGAGTGTGCCTGGAGCGGCAGATTTTCCTGAATTTGAATAAAAGATTTCGTTTTTTTTGTGACCGAGGGAACACTGATGCCCAATGCAGAAGCGAGACGTTTCTTCTGGTATCCGTATCTGGAAAAAAGAAATTTCATGATGTCCCTTTCAAACATCTGTATTCCTTCATGCCAGGTGACAGAACCTTGAGATTTGATATATGTCTGGAGCGACTGGATGATATTCTGGTCGGGAAAGCTCACGCTGCTGTTTCTGAAATCAGGGAAAACAAATCCTTTCCGGGCAAGTCTGGACTGCATTGTATAAAAATTTGAGGACCGAATCCCAAGGTGTTTGAAAAGTTTTTTTCCGGGACCGTGCTTGAGTTTTGAGAACACGATCAAATTGTACTTATACAGACTGATAATTTCGTCCCAGGAGCGCCCAATTGCAAAGGCAAACAGCTGTTCAGGCATATCTGCTTTTTCGTCGCTCGGAAAATACGTTTTCAAAAATTCCATATACACTGTCACAGCCCGTTCACGGGCACCAGCCATTGTCAAACCCTGTGATACCTGAAACATGGCTGCCTGATAGCCCTGTGCATAGAAAAATTCTGATTTTGAAAGGTCGTGCAGATTTTCAAGATACACGTCACCCAGAAACAGGCATTCGTCGGGAATTTGAGTCAGGACGTAATATTTTTGTGAAATTTCCAAAGCCCGAAAACAGTAGTTCGCAGCTGTTTCATACTGTTTCTGCTGATAGTGTATCAATGCCATATTTTCCAGCATCAGAGCTCTCTGATAATTGCTTTCTGTTATTTTGAGAGTTTCCTGAAATATTTTGGCAGCAGTATCCGGTTTGCCTTTACTGAGATGGAGATACCCTTGAGCATTCTGCAGGAGGGCGGACAGATAATGGTATTCATATTTCCTTGCAAGCTGCATTGCTTCATTATAGCAGGTCTCTGTTTTCTGGTATTCCTTGCGCATTCTGTAGAATATACCCAGACGGTGCAGCCCAAGAATGTACATAATGAACATCTGATGCTTTTTATACAGACCAATCAGGTTTCGAAAAGACTCGAGATCGGAGGTCCTATCACCTTCCAGCTTTATTGTATCAAGTTGGTATTGAACCATCAATCGAAATCTGTCAGCGGGATTCAACCGGTATGCCATCCGAAACTGGTTTTTTGCCGGTTGGTATTCCTTTACCTTATAGTGAAACAGCCCGTGTTCATAAAATACGTAGGCAGCGATTTTCTGCATGGATGAAGATGCAGACTGGCCAATCAAAGCAGTCAGCTCCTGGATCAGATTTTCCAGGATGATCTTCATTGCCAGATGATTGCCTTCAAGCGAGAAGATTTTGGCCTGACCGGTCCGAATCAGAAATGACTGTTCATCTGATGTGTCCGGTGAGGCGTCATGGAACAGGTTGGACTGCCGCAGTTTCTGCAGACCGGTATATCCCACCTGCCCCACAAATTCATGAAAGTCCTTAGCGTGGGCAGTCTGCATCACCTGGGTGATCCAATTACTTATGTCATTATTAATCAGCGAATACATTTTTATCCATTATTATTTTCCTCAGATCCAATGTTTGAATTAATGGATACAGAAACCGTACAATAACCTTTTTCCTGTGTTTGAATTTTCAATGCATAAACATCACCACTTTCTGTTACGGGCAGCCACACATTATCTGCTGAAAGATAGCAAGTATTATTCGGGTTAGTAATGGTTGCCAAACAAATTTCGCTGAAACTTACGGTGGTTTCGGCAAAAATCTCATAGCTGTATTGTGAGCTGTCAGCATTTGCTGTCCAGGCACCGTCCGGAAGATATTCACCCCCTTCAGAAAGAAACACGTCCTCAGGATAATCTTCATGACCATATACGGTCCCTGCCGCCTGATCCTGAGCGAGTACCACACCACTGGAATCCCCTCTCAGAGTCATGCCGTTGAGCAGAAAAGGGGCTTTGGTGTGAGAAATGGGCAGTCCGAGATAATATTGGAAGCAAACATCTTTCTCTTCCTGATTCAATTCCTTGGAAGAAATTAATTTGTTCACATTCCCTTCTCCTCCGATACCATGAGAAGCCGTCATATCCCAAATTCGATCAGGTATGTGTTCTTCAGCGGACTGAATGTTCTGATTGCTTTCAGAATCCGGTCCCAGAAGAGATGATTCACAGCCCACAAAAATCAGGCTGATCACTGATATAAGGATTATGCTTCGATACTTCATTGGATGACCCTTTCGTTGTATTGAGTTGCGATGTTGGGCGTGACGACGCACACTAAATATTACATATTTTTTATTATATTTTGTTATTGCAATATTATAATTGGATTTTTACC
>CAZGNZ010000042.1:0-34737 GCA_964527215.1 uncultured bacterium
ACAACAACATCTCATTCGCACCATGAAACATCCAATCTCGACAGTCTGCTCTTCGATCAGACTGACTGAAATTGAACTGAATGCGCGATAATACATACGCTTCCGACTGACCATTAACTAATCAATCATTTCACTATTATACCATTCCTCTACTCCGCCACTCAACCAACATCATTCTGCCAAGCCCAAACGCATTTGGTGTGCAATGAAATTCTCTGACATTGAACGTTCTTTTCTTTGAAGAAAAGAACCAAAAGAACATGCGCTGCAGACCAATTTCATCTCGATTGGATCTTTCATTGAATGAGATAGACTCGTCCCGTCGAAAATCAGACGGGACTCGAATAACAACATCTCATTCGCACCATGAAACATCCAATCTCGACAGTCTGCTTTCCAATCAGACTGACTGAAATTGTCCTGAATGCGCGATAATACATACACTTCCGACTGACCACTGACTAATCAACCATTTCACCATTATGCCGTTGCTCTACTCAACCACTCAACCAGTACTCCATCTACGGTTGCCGAGTCATTATATCCACCACCACGGCGTACTGACTGGTCTCACCTTTAACCGCTTTTACAGAGATCAACGGGGTGCCGGACAGGAATAAATCTTCTACATACGCCAGCTCAATGCCGGCAGGCAGACCGTTTACGTCAGGCGGCAGTTCGCGATTGAGATAGTAATTGCCCAACGCGGTCAAAACTTGCTGTTTCAGCTCTTTGAGATCGGTTCCGATCTGTTCCGATGAAGTGCTTTCCGAGAACAGGCAGCGGATACGGGGGGATACAGTATCCCCCTCCTCATAGTAACAGTCAGCACCGGAAGGGCTGGTATTCAGGGCGGTTCGACGGGTATACGGACTGTCTGGGATCGGCGCGGATTTGTCCGCCAGAATCTCCGGCAGAGACCATTTGAATGCACCAATGAGACGATCCAAAATCTGACCCAGTTCACCCGTATCCACATAATCCGTTTCCTGCAGGAAATAGTAGGTCACTGCTGCGTTGTCAATCATGGACAGCCTGATCAGCGTATCTGCCTTATCCTCAATCAATTCCAGAAACATATCCGGTTCGATGATGCCGTCACCCTCAGCCGTGTAACTGCCGAGCATCGTCAGCGGCAGCGAATCAGCCTTTGTCTCGGATAACGAATAGACCATCTCCTCCGCAAAGCAGTCGCTGATGCGCCAGCCTATTTCATCCAGCAGATCAGTATGGGACAATGAATCCTCCCAGTTCAGGAAATCGGAAATGAAGCGGGTTTTGTCGTTCGTTTTCTCGATTGTGCAGAATGCACCGGGCAAAACAGCCGAGGTGCTGAAAAATTCTCCAGCTTTCGGGCCTGTAATACTTTTGAAGGACTCGGTTTCCAGACTCCGGATTTCGCGCAGACTTCGGCAGAATTCATCCGACTGAACCTGGGCAGAAATGTCAACGGATTGCAAGATACCGACCAGTATCGTCAGCAGTGAGAACTTGATAGACAACCGGCAGCAGTTACTGAGTGTGTGTTTCATGGACTCCTCATTACATTTATCATTTACGGTTCATCATCCCGAAGGCAGCGGACGGAGAGACCAGATATTTTTTCAGCCGCCCCTCGAAAAATTTCACTGTATTGGAAATCAAGACATCGGATTTGGACATTGTCGTTAATGTACTCTGTGGATGACCAGAAACCAGTATAATTTTCCATTCCATCATAATCACAGTAATAAGAACAATTATACCAGCCGCCAGGCAGAGCCATGAACCCGGATTCGCCAAACTCTTCATCATTTTGCGGTTCACCATCTCGCCAAAAAATGGGCTGACCAGCCAGCTTACTGCCTTCATTGGTGCCGCGGAACCAGTCCAGCCAGGCGTCTTCAGCACTCATCCCCAGGGCCATTTCAAGCTCCATCCACTCCTCATCCGAGGGCACATGAAAGCCTTCCGGACAAACCCCTCGGTCATCATCCACCGCATACCAGTTGTAGAGATTGCCGTACACTTCCGCACAGTCACCTGCGCATGTCATCTGTTGATTCCAGTCACCCGGATTGGTTGGAAAGAAGGTGTATGCACCGGTTTCGCTTTCATCCAGATCGCACCAGTCATTGCCGCTGAAACCGGTTTGAATCGGATCCCCACTCCGGTAACAGGTCGTTTTTAAATTTGATTTCAGCCATAATTGAGAACCAATTCTGATGGAATGGTAGATATTGCCATCGATATCGCTGTAACGGCAACCATCATCACTGATTATTGCATCAGGATCGTAATTCACCGCCAATACATCAGTGCATCCCAGATATTCCGGATGAAGAATTAATTCAACGGCCAGAACCAGATCAAGAATGTCATTGACACCATCACCGTTTACATCCGCAATATATGTATATTCTCAAATATCCAAAATGAGACTCGCCATCTGCACAACATCGCTAACATCGGTGACAAAATCCTCATTTACATCCCCAAGTGGAAAACCATAATCACAACTGCCGTCTTCAACAAAAGCGGTTGGCAAATAGTTATATGCAACCGGATCAGTACATCCTCCCGGGAAAAACACTGGATAACTGCATACGGTATCGTCATACTGAATCTGTGGAAAATGCGGCGGAGGATTGCAGAACAGGTTCCAATCATAATGATAGTCCCGTGCCATACCGATGTTTCCGGTGTCATAAGGTCCCGGAGCGGACCGTTTCATATAGCCGGCAATCAATTGCACAGTTCCACCCCAGAGGGTAATTGTACCTCTATGATCTTGATTACCAGTAGGATAGTAGATATCCGGTCCGCGGCCATCACCATAGGGTGGATCGCAAAAACGGGCTGGATCTCCGAAAGGGTCATATTCTCCGGTGAGAGTTGTACAGGTGTTTTGCCAGTAATGCATGGCAAAGCTTTCATTCAGAGCCATGATCGCGGCGTTGACCTGGATATTAAATCGATTGGATTCACTGTTGGCAATAATGATGTTTGCACCGGATACCAGCCCGAGAATATTGTCACTCCCCCCCACGCATTCATCATCCGGCTGGAAATTAGACATGTCGCCGTTGTCCGATTCGGCATTGACCAGATCGTCGGTGATCCAGATATTGCACCAGAGAGTGTCCACCAGCGGATTGAGATTTGAGTTCCAGGCATGACGATGGTAGGTGATGTACTCGTCCGTCACAAGGGTGTACTGACCGGTAAATGTGCCGTGAACCCGAACCGGTCCTCCGGTAACGTATATCACGGATGGTTCACTGACAATAACCGTTTCATCGAGCATGTATTGATTGGTTTCCTCTCCGGTCACCGCATCCAGCACCGGATAATCATAATGGGCAAAACCGTGCGGACCGCAGATGGTCTCAGTCAGATAGTATTCGTTGTACGTATCAAATGAACCTTCAGCAAATTTTGCATGATACATATACATATCATTCAGATAGGGTGCACAGCTGGTTAGGTCCGCAGGATTTTCACAAAGATCGGGATCATAGCCGCCCCAGTCGGACCAGTCCAGATGGTGTTCAGCATTGGGATATGTGATTGGTTCTCCGCCGTTTGCTTCCAGATGGGGCGGTTTAAGGAACCACCACTGTCTGATATGAAAACCGGAGCCGCTGACCTCATCGGTGAAAAATTCTATATCGGTCATGATCAGGGTATCCTGAACAAAAGGAAACAGGTGGTTCAGTTTAGTATCGGCATTGAAAACATAATCCGCGCTGTCTTTCAGGGTGCTGTATCCGATTGGTGGAAAAATCATCGGCGGCACGGTCACCGTATCCGGATCACCCTGAAACACAGAATTGAAATTACACATGCCCATATCGACCCACGGACTGCCGCAGGTCGTCCAGACCGTTTCATGAAAAACGGGGCAGCCGTAGCTACTCATTACAAGCTGCCCATTGGTCTGCATATACCCAGTGAAATCGTCATACGCCATAAAATGATGGTCAAATCTGTTTCCATTTTCCTGAAACACAAATGGGCCGCCGCCGGCCTTTTCAGAATCGGTGGCATACAGGTAGATAAGGGGATACGCCTGGTTCTGGGCAGAGAGAATCTGGAGAATTACAATTGCTGCAACAATAAAAGGACGCATAAAACCTCCGGAGAAAGAACAATATTGGAAAAAAATACTATGCCGGGCAATATTTCATGTGGTGGAATTTACAGAGATTCGAAGGATTTTGGTTAAGGCAGATTGGGGGAAATGCAACATCCTGCCTACAGCATGGAAGGCTAATTCATTGAACCACCTTGGGTCGAATTGCCATAAACGTTTGATACCAGTAGAAAAACGCCGACTTGTCAGGGAGTTTTCGAAGCCGGTTCAGGTAGCCAAAATCAGGATGGGTAATTTCCAATCCGGAAACATCTGAGTTTTTGAACAGCTCCAGCGGAGAAAAATCTCTGGACTTCAATCTTGCGGCCAATAAAGCAGATTTGCCAGCAGCAGCTATGGCATCATCAAGGAGAAATTTGCGGCTGATCAGATGATTCCTAATAGCGTAAATACCCTTCTCCAGTTCCCGATACCGGGATAAATCCGAAACTGTCAGTCCTGCTCCCCGGGTTGGAATCAACAGCGCTGTTGAAATGACATTATCCAACACATCATCAATCTGAATGTCAAGTTTGCGATATTCGATTTCCTGTTGTGCAATTGTTTCAAAGCTACGAAAAACAGTGCCAACATCATCAACTTGATCGAACAGATATCCTATATCAAAAAGTTGTTTGATAATCTCCATCTCTTTGTTTTTATTGTATTGGATTCCGGTGGTGCCGGGTGCAAATGCAGTTAGCTTATCCCCGGCAATTGAATTAATCGTTGGCACTGTCACATTGACTGTTTCGGTTGATTCAATCCATTCAGACAGGATGGGCGTCTGAAAAACCTGGGGTTAGGGATTCTTCTGAAACAACAAATCCAGCAGAATTGTATTTGGCCGATTGCTTAGTGCAGATATGAACTGCAGTTTGAAATGTGCTTTGGGCAAATCCTTTGTAAAACTGCGATGCTCCTGGAATTCACAACTAAGGAACTTTGATTTTTCTACAATCTGATCAAGGGCTTTTTCAAATTCTGATAATTCATTCTCAGTGATAATATCTAGGTCTATTGAAAACCTTTGCGGCTGTTTCAACAGCAGAATGAGCGATGTTCCACCCTTGAAAATGAAGTCGATATTGCTTTTACACAAATGCTGCAGCAGTGACAGCGCACGAATTGTTTTTTCGAGGATGCCGGGATCAATCAGACAATTCTTTCTTTTTCCCCGAAATCCGGTGATCCATTCTTTTGTGAAACACTCGGACTTAATCATTCAATTTTATCTTAATCAATGACTGCCAGTTTTCGGAGAGATACTGCTTGATCATTTCTTTTTTCCCCCTCCTGGCAGCATAATTCAGTAAACTGGAATAATTAATACTGCTCTCTCGCAGGACACTGTCAAAGATCGATTCAACTTCAGTAATACCAAGGTAATTCAGTAAACTCCCATTACAGTACACATCGACTAAAATCTTCTCGATCGTCGGCACGCTAACAATATTATTATTCACATGGATAGTTTTTACAGGTGAGCGCGAGATCATTGGCTGGACCACGACAATATCGGATTCTGAAGTCCCATACAAATTCAATGTCTTTACATCCGGATTGAGAAATACAAGAAGACTTGTCTGGTCATTCATTGAGTTAAACACGGACTCGGCAAAATATTTTTCGGTCTCAATAATGATAATATTTTTCGTGTACTGATGACGAGTGAATTCGTTCAGCCAACCAGTCTCCCATATACAGGCTTTGATCTCAGGGTACGACTTATAATACTTTTTCCATTGCAGTGCAGCCTTGCTGGAAACTAATGGACTGTATTCGGAAACTCGCGGGAAAACATATGTACTCTTTTTTACCTGCGAGATAATGTTTTTCCTTTTAAGATCATAGATGCTCCACCCAAATGTGCTGTCATTCAAATTGGGCTCATATTCCTGAAAAAAACGTTTTAGATCTCCCCGGGTGATTGTTTCCGCGGTGCTGAATTTCTGATGCAGTTCTTTAATTATGATCTTCTTCATTCCTGCCTCCTGCGGCAGGATTAAGTTAACACAACTGGCATATTTTTGAAATCAAATATTTGCCAATATCACAGTATTTTGGCATATTTTTGAATTCTATTGTGCAATGCGGATGCTGCAACCGTTTTCAGGATTATGGAATCATTCCCTCAGAATGACATCGACCTTCATCACAATGTTCAGAATATCCACGCCATCATTCCCATTGGCATTCAGAATATCGTGCTGCTGCGCGGATTAATGCGATAATGTTGCCATCCTGGGTGATTTCAACCGCCTGCATCCGCGAGTCCGGTTCACCCACATGATCACAGCTCAGGAAAAGGTTTCACCAACCTGATTGACCACCCGGTGATGCCGCATCCATAATCCAGAATGTTGCCATTCGCTTTTGCAAAAGGTATCATCTTCCGGACGAATTGCAAACCATACACAGGATTAGTCCGTTGAGCATTGATCCACCATTTTTTGATCCGATTCTTCTGCATCCAAGTTCTGTGCAGATAATGCGACCTATTTATCGCCGTCTTTTGCGTTTTCTGACTTGAAACTTGAAACCAGTCCGGCAAGACCGCCGCCTACCACAATCAAGGACATGGCAGCGCATCCATTGAAAATGTTCTGGATTTGCTCATAGGCACCCGTTCCGCTCAATGTTCGGGCAGACATTATCATGGCGAAACCCCAAATGCAGGAGTTGATCAGAATAATTGTGCCAACCAGTATGGGTCGATTTCTCATAAACAGGTCTCCTTCTCTATTATGTTAACATTACGTATGCCGCAAAACGCATACTGCATCCAGTCTATCAGCTATCGGGTTTTACCCGAACAAATACTTTACGGTTCAGCAATATCAGCGCTGTGTCCTGTTCCCTGACCAATAAAGTAAATGAATTTCCCCACCCGTCAGCTGACGGGACGGGGTATCATTAGTGATATAATCATTTTTCATTTCGCCTCCGCGCCAAATGGCGGATTCAAGAACAGATATTGGTTTAATGAAAATATTTCTGACATACACCAAAACGATATGTCTGCACATTAAGTTCTATGTTACCGGGCATTCTTCACATATTTATCGAACCATTGCAGCTGTTCCCACAGTACGTGTTCTATGCTTTCACGAGCTCTGTATCCATGATCCTCATACGGCAGCAAAACCAGTCTGGTTGTCCCGCCGGATCCGCGCACTGCTTCAAAAAAGACCTGGGACTGGAATGTGAGGGTGCCTGGATTTGAGTCATCTTCACCGTGGATAATCAAAACCGGTTCATTCACCTGGTCCGCGAAAAATGTGGGCGAAAGCTGAATATACACATCGCGGGCTTCGAACAGGGATCGACGCTCGGATTGAAACCCAAATGGCTGATTGGTTTTATTATATGAGCCGCTGCGTGCAATACCGGCACAAAACAGGTCGGTATGGGCCAGCAGGTTTGCCACCATCAATCCACCATGGCTGTGACCGATGATTCCGATCCTGTTCGGATCGGCAATGCCCATATTTACCGCCTGTGCAACTGCCGCCTCGGCATCCGCCACCAATTGAGGGACAAATGTGTCGTAAGTGGTCTCAGGATCACCAATCATCGGCATGGAAGTGCGGTCCAATACCGCATAGCCGTCAAGCAGGAAGAACATGGGTGAGGTTCGGGAAAACCGGCTGAACCGGTTTGCCGACCCACGAACCTGTCCTGCAGTTGCAGCGCTGGAAAACTCGAGCGGATACGCATTTACCACCGTCGGCAGTATCGTCCCTTCCTGATAATCCGGCGGCAGATTCAAAGTAAAACTCAGGGGGACACCATCTGCCCGTTCGTACTGCACGATACGTTTTTCAATCTTCCGCAGCTGCGGGGTTGGATCCTTGAATCGGGTGATCGGCCGGCGGCTGTATTCCCTATCCGCCTCGCCTGCGGATGCGTTTATCTTTTTCCCCAATGCTGCCAGATAATAATTGGGTACATCTGCGGAGGATTCGGATCGCATTATGAAATGATTATCGTCTTTGGTAAATGCCACGAAATATTCGTAGCGGTCAGGGTCACAGCGGAACAGGCGTTCTGCTTGCCCGGTTTCCAGATGACGCAGATCCAGGAAGGGGCGATCGCCCTGATCCGTACCACCGCTCCCCGTGAAATAGACCGCATCGCCTTTCTGCCGCATCACCCACTGGCCATTGGCCAATCTGCGGTAAAGGGGACTGCCCGGGTTGGCGTAACGATCATCTTCATCCAGATCAAACCATTGGCGTGCTGTGCCTTTGTCCACATCAAGGAGCCAGACATAGCGCCAGCGCCGCATGCGTTCGCGCTGCCCAAGCATGAGGGTCCCGCCATCCTCGCCCCAGGCCATCAGCCAGGTCATGATCCGATGCTCAGCGCGGAACACCTCTTCAGGTTCACCGGAGAATGGTGCTTCGTGGCGCATTAATCGATCACGATGATCAGCCTCCGCAACCGGATTGCCCCCATCCAGGGCTTCCACCCAATAGAGCGTATGCGGGGCTGTGGCCCGCCAGGAGACCGAGCGTGGGCCTTCCGCAACACCATGAATCGGAACAGCATCAGCCAGGGGAAGTGAAGCGATGGTTTTGACGAATTTCCCATTCTGATCCCATAATTCCAGTTCGCTGGAAAACCGCCACCATGCCACTTCGTGGGACCAGGGCGGTACCAGCCGTTTAATCAGGACGTATCTGCCATCCGGAGAATGGTCTGCCGTGGTGTAGTAATCCGGTTTACCAAATTCAGTTGTCCTGCCTGTTGAAAAATCAACCGTTACCAGTTCGGATTGGGTATAGTAATCAAAAAGGGCATCATCGTAATCAGTCTGGAGCAGGTTGCGAGCCTCGTAAGTTGAACGCGCCGATGCACCGGTTCCCTCCGTAATATGGGGGCCGTTCGGGATGGCCGGCGGCTGGGGGGGTGCACCGCGTTCAGGGATACGGCTGATCAACAGGCGTTCTCCATCAGGCAGCCAGCTCACGGCTCTATTCAGGAGCGGATTAAGTGCAGCGTCCTGTACTTCTCTCAGACTACCGTCCACAGAACCCAGCCACAGACCAATATGATCTGCATATCCGATACTAAGGGCGAAATGTCGGCCATCCACTGACCAATCCACATCCAGCAATTCAGTCTGTGCCGGCAGCTCAAGCGATGTGCTTGTTCCATCTTCCACTTGAACCAGACGCGGGGATGTGCCGCCATGTTCTCCATGAAAATTGTTCGTTGCCGGATTGACTTTTACGCCGGCCAGTTTGTGCATGGGAGCTGCCAGTTCAGACAGGGGCGGATAGAGAACCGGATCGGCAAGGAGCAGGTATTCACCGGTGGGCGAGGTCCATACGATGGGAAGCCCGGGTGCATGCAGTACTTCCAGAATTTCCCTCGACGGAGTTTGCCATTCACTCACAGATTCCGGCATATTACCGGATACCGCATCGTTACCCGACAGTAAAACCACGCCGGTCAATTGAAAAAACAGTATCGTCCAGAATCCCAATCGATATTTCATTCTACCCTCCCAATTAAATCATACAAACGAATATTAATGTCCGGCATGCTTCTGTCATGCATACTGAGGATGGCGTCGCTGAATTAATTACTCAAACACCCCATCTCCAATCTCTTTTTTCCAAATGTATGTATCAAAGTGCCCAATATCTGCAAATATTCCAGTACTGTCATTGTACGCCCAAATCTCGTATTCACCAGCTGAATTTGACGTGTAATTGATCCATTACATTGTCAAGTGCTGTCTCCCGCCTGGAATGTATTTTTGATTAAATCCCAAATTGAATCGTCAGCCTGAAAAGCCCTGACAATGGTTGTTGTGAAGTCCGCAATCAGATTGACTGAATGCGAAGCGGGTACCACATCCTTCAATCCGTCTGATCCACCACCCTGACGGCATATGGAATTTCTCAATAAAAATCGTCATGGATAGTCTATCGATTTTATCCCTATCAGCTAAACTGTTGAGGAATCCATATAAGTTTGTTCAATGGCAGCGTGTCAAAGCCTTTCGGAACAATCCGGGATAAATGAATGAAAACCTGAATATTTCATGAGGTTTCGAAATGAGATGGTGGAGCCGGTTGATTATGTAAGGCTTGCGAAGAAATTTGAACAATATCGTATTGGACAGTACAATATGAACAAATATCGAGCGTAATTGAATTAAAATCAACCAGAACTGTCCTCGTCCGGTCAATGCGTAGCATTTTTCGCAGAGATGTTCTCGTGAAATAAACGGAATAGGCAAGTACTCCAAAAGAATCCTACAATTCAAGAATGGTTCTTAACTTACTTACAGCTTTCTCATGTGCAGACTTCCCCATTCTCAGGATGTTCGAGAGTTTCCATCGTACAGCAGGCAAATTCTGGATATGAGCTAAACCAAAACGATCCCAATCCGGTACACCCTGCTTTACAGATAATACGAAGTTTCTCTCACTGTCTGTTAAATCATCACGGATTTGTGCAATTAACGATTCCCTGACTTTTTCTAACTCCATGATCTCCACCATGTCAAATGTCATCCCCACAAATTCAGTTTCAAATATAACAGATATATCCTTGAGGTTTGGAGCCAGCAGCTCAGCCATAGGTCTGGGATGACTGATCAGATACACAATAAACGCCTGCCGTATTTCATCTGTAATCCCCTCATTTTCCAGCAGCAGTTTGATATCGTATAAATCTCGTGGATGCTGTCGATCCAGGGCTGCACAAATTTTACTTCCATAAAGATCCTGAATACTCATAGTTCTGCAGTCGACTGCCATTTTAAACAGCACTTCAGCACGATTCGTCAATTCGCGTTCTATGACTGGAAACACTGTACCCCTCAAGACAAAATTCGGCTCGAGTTTAACCGATACACCTTGCCACCGTATCATGAGTTTTGTGATACCAAAATCAGGTGTTTGCATTTCACCAACTTGAGCCCCTTGGATAGACCTGATGGCATCCTGTTTCAGATGGTGGAGTCTTGTATTGATGTTTTTAATTGTTGTATTTCTGTCTTGGATGGGCAGATAGCAAAGATCAATATCAACAGACAGCCGAGGTAGATCACGAATGAAGAAATTAATGGCTGTTCCGCCTTTCAATGCAAACTCCTCTATATTCATCACTATGGGCAGCATCCGTAACAATAACTCAGCCTGTTTATGAAAAACCGGTTTGATCATATTTTCACATCCCTGGGGACCGTGATCTGGTATTTCTTATCCAGTTTCCCACCTGAATATATCATTCGCTTACCGCTACCAAGATTTATCCGCGATAGGTTCAACTTTGAAAACCAGGGCAAATTCAGTCGATCTGCGAAATATAGAAACAACCTGTTGACTTTAACAGACTGACAGTTTTCCAACAATTCCTGAAGTATATTAATCCGTAAAGTCTGCATTCCTTCAATGATGTTTGCTGACTCATGAAATCCATGGTTGCCTGGGATGTGATACAACAGTTCAAGAAGTGCCCGTTCAAGTGACGACACAAAGACAGTTGCTCCGTTTTGAGAATACTCCGAGAAACTATTCTTTACATTTGTGGGTAGAAATTTGGACCTTTTTATGATCAACTCACCTTGCCAGTCATAGTTTAAGAACCACTTGGGAATACTGGTACCGGGACGGGCAAACAGGAAGTGCTTGGAGAAACCAAATGCTGCATTTTGACCATACCCCTGTAATTCAATGATCGTTTTTCCTCCGATGTGTATTGGGATTTCCAGCTGTTGCTGTAAAGCATTTAGTCCGCTGAATATATCAATTTGATCACTGGGCAGGCAGTATGCTCCTCTACCAATATTTCGAACCCATTGGTTCCGACGGTATTTCTTGACATTCTCTCTCGTGATCCCCAGCGAAGTCAAATGAGCCTGCGTATATATAATACCACGAGGCCAATTGCTGATTAGTTTGTTTAGTTTATTTTTCATTAGGGTACCTATGGCAACAATATACAACTATTTTTAAACCAGATTCAATTCCTGGTTTAAAATTATTAATCTTAGGGGGCTCTTGTTACCAATATCCATATAAATATAAACTAATGAATCTCATGTAGAACGTTGTATTGTTCGGTATCCTTGACTGGCTTTGTATCGTTGGATGCAAGCACCGTAGGGTGGTTTGATAGATCCTCCTGATAGTCCCTATCGGTGGGTCAATCTGCCGGCTTTGATTTCTTACAAGACCAAAGCTGTGCAGTCCACCATCTTATCTATAGTTTATACATTAGTTGAATGGTGCAGTGTGCCCCTGCACCCCAATATACTTCGCTGGGCACACCTAATCCCCCAAACAGCGAACCGAAATCCCGTAGCGCTTATCGTTGTAGTACCGGTCGACTTCTGATATGTAGTAATACAGGTTCCGGGGCCAGGCGCTGCTACTATTGGTAGCCGTAAAAGACCAGAAGTCGCCGTTGTCGCCCATATTGGAGTAGTACCCATTGCCGTAGTTGCGGTACCCGCCGGGAAGGGCAAGAAAACCGGAGGAACCAAAGGCAGGATCATTCTCCAGGTTTCCGCTATTCCATAAGTCGGCATTGCCCGCCAGTTGGCTGCCCTGGTCGGTACCGCGATATCCTGAGAGATATAGTTCTGATTCTGGCATATCAAGGTATGATTCCAGTTCCATCCATTCCTCATCTGTTGGAACATGAAAACCCTCCGGGCAGACACCCCGGTCATCGTCCACGGCGTACCAGTTGTACAGGTTGCCGTATACACCGGCATTCGATGGATCATCATCATAAACAGCATAGGCACCGGTTTCGGGATCGTCCAGGTTGATCCATTCAGAACTGGAGAATCCTGTCTAAATCGGATCACCATTATTGTAGTGAGTGGTTTTCAAGTTCTCGGCCATCCAGAGCTGGTCACCAAGCTGGATGGTTTCATAGGTGTTGCCGTCGTAATCGGTGCATACATCACCATACCCGCAGCTGCCATCATCAATTGTGGCTTCAGGGTTGTAATTGTCTGCTTCGGGATCTGTACACCCATATACATCAAAAAGACCACAGCCGTACAGAATGCAGTCCACAGTATGAACCACATCAACCACATTAAGTGACCTATCACCATTCCAATCGCATTGTGCATACATTATGGACAACAAAATTATTCCGATACCTATTACTTTCTTCATCAGTAATCTCCTGTGTATGATAAAATTATTCAACCTGTGAGACACGGCAAACCGAGAAGAAATAGCGCTCATTGCAGTTGTAATGGTATAAAATATTTTAGACAGCTATATTTCTCTTGATTGCTGTGAAATAAATTACAATAAATAAAATAAATATTGGGGTTACAAAATTATAAGCTCATTCTCACAGAGTTTGCACGATGTCTTCAAAACCACCAGATGTATCTTAACACCACTCGCCGCAAAAATTCACTCATTGGGAGAATTATTCTTCAATGGTATTAGAGTCACCTATAACGGGTATATTGTTGAATCCCGTGCAGTAGATCACCCCCTAAGAATGACCGCCGTTTACTTACCATTTTGTGCCACCTACTGATACTTGCTGATCACTGGAGATGAAGGGGTGAGATAAAATAATATTCTTCTAATTATATGAAATCCCCGTCAATAACCGGAGTCACTAACGGGGATTATTACTTGAGCGGATGAAGGGAATCGGACCCTCGTCTAAAGCTTGGGAAGCTCTCGTTCTACCATTGAACTACATCCGCAGAACGGGTGACGGAACTGCGACGCTATTCGCGGATTTCTTTTTCCTTGGCTGCCAGAATCTTGTTCAGTTCTTCAATATGCCTGTCGGTCATTTCCTGAATATCGTCCAGCGCACGTTTCAGATTGTCATCGGATACCGTGTGTTCCTTGTTCCACTTCTTCAGCTGTTCATTGGCATCGCGGCGAATATTGCGGATGGCCACCCGGCCCTCCTCAATCATATTATGAACCACCTTCACCAGCTGTTCGCGACGCTCATCCGTCAGCGGCGGAATGTTCAGACGGATCACAAAACCGTCATTATTGGGGTTCAGTCCCAGATCGGAATTCCGAATTGCTGTTTCTATCGCTTTCAATCCGCTGGGATCAAATGCCTGAATCACGATCAGCTGTGGTTCCGGAATGGAAACCTGTGCCATATTCTTCAGGGGCGTGGGTGTCCCGTAATAATCCGCTTTGATGGAATCCAGCATATTGGCAGATGCCCGTCCCGTGCGAATTCCGGCCACTTCCGACTGGTAATGCTCAACAGAGCTGTCCATTCGGTTTTTTATATCTGTAAACAGGGTATTGATCATTCTGGAATCTCCTTGTCAACCATTGTTCCGACACTTCTTCCCGCCACAAAATCCTGGATATTTCCCTCATCCCTTGTATTAAGTACAAGTATGGGCAAATCATTCTCCTGACAAAGGGTCACCGCTGTCAGATCCATCACCTTCAGCTTGTCCGTCAGAACCTGCTGATACGTCAGATGATCGTATTTTACCGCATCGGGATTTTTTTCCGGATCGGAATCGTACACCCCATCCACACGGGTTCCTTTCACAAGGATATCCGCATTGATCTCAATCGCCCGCAGTGCGGCGGCTGTATCGGTTGTAAAATAGGGATTTCCTGTCCCGCCGGCGAAAATAACCACACGGCTTTTCTTGATATGACTAACGGCTTTGTCGCGAATATAGGATTCCGCCAGCTGCCGAATATGGATTGCCGACATCACCCGGGCCGGACAGTTCTGGCGCTTCAGTGCCGCCTTCAGGGTGACCGCATTCAGAAGCGTCGCCGTCATGCCCATGTAATCACCTGTCACACGATCCAGTCCCTGAGTGGCTCCGGAGATACCGCGGAAAATATTGCCGGCTCCAATCACGATCCCAACTTCCAGTCCGGAGTCATGAAGAAACTTAATCTGGCTGGCCAGATGATCCGTTTCTTCCGGCAGAATGCCAAAACCCCGATCACCGGCCAGTATCTCACCACTTAACTTAAATAAGACTCTGCGGTATCGGGGAATGCTCATTGGCTGATATTTTCAGAAATATGATGTTTATTCTTCGGTTTCTTCCGTTGCGGTTTTGCCGGATTCACCCAGTTCAAAACGAACAAAACGGGCAATACTGATATTCTCACCAAGCTTGGCAACGGTTTCTGTGAGCAGATCCTTGATTGTCTTCGCGGAATCTTTGACATAGGCCTGTTCCATCAGAATGGATTCCTGATAGAATTTTTCCATTCGGCCCTCGACGATCTTTTCAATAATATGTTCAGGTTTTCCGGATTTCCGGGTCAGTTCCGTGGCAATGTCACGTTCCTTGGCGATCACGTCGGGATCAAGATTTTCACGACCCACTGCCAGAGGAGCGGCAGCTGCAATGTGCATCGCTACATTATGTGTAAATTCTTCAAAGTCCGGTGTTTTGGCAACAAAGTCCGTTTCACAGTTGACTTCAACCATCACACCCAGTTTGGCACCGGCATGAATGTATGTCGCTATTTTGCCGTCTTTGACTGCCCGACCGGATTTTTTTTGTGCTTTTGCAATTCCGGCTTTTCGCAGATTTTCAATGGCCTTTTCCATATCGCCTTCAGAGGCTACCAGTGCTTTTTTGCAATCCATCATCCCCGCACCGGTCCGATCGCGTAATTCTTTAACCGCAGCAGCAGTAATCATGCTTCTTTTTGCTCCTTGTTGTCATCCTTGGGTACTTCTTCGGATGCTGCTTCTGTTTCGGAAGTTTCAGCAGACATTTTTTCAGGGGTTTCTTCATCAGACTTACCATCCACGCCGCCCCGTGCTTCAATAATGGTATCCACTATGTAATTCACAACCAGCTGGATGGAACGCAGCGAGTCATCATTGGCTGGAATGGGATAATCAATCTGAGTAGGATCACTGTTGGAATCCACAATGCCAAACAGCGGAATATTCAGGCGTTTGGCTTCCCGAATCGCAGTATGCTCATGAATTGCATCCACAAAGAACAGGGCATCCGGGAGATGCTTCATGTCTTTGATGCCGCGATGCAGGTCCGCCAGACGAATCCGTTCCCGTTCCAGCAGATTCAGTTCTTTCTTGGTCAGATTCTGATACAGCTCAGATGATTCTTTTTCCAGCAGCAACAGACGGCGAATACTTTTCTTGATGGTGATAAAATTGGTCAGTGTGCCGCCCAGCCAGCGTTCAACAACATAGTACATGCCGCAGCGGTCGGCCCCTTTCTGGATGATATCCTTGGCCTGTTTTTTTGTACCGACAAACAGCACATTGCCGCCCCCGCGGACGATCTTGCTGATCTCGCGGGAGGCTTTCTCGAGCTGAGACTGTGTTTTCTCCAGATCAATGATGTGAATGCCATTTTTCTTCATGGCAATGAACTGCTTGTAGTTGGGATTCCAACGGCTGGTGGGATGTCCGAAGTGAACTCCGGCTTTTAAAAGATTTTCAACGGTAATATGATTCATACTTGCTTTCAAATATTCCAAAAAATTAACGTTTTGAGAACTGGAAACGCTTCCGTGCGCCAGGCTGCCCGTATTTTTTCCGTTCCACTTCTCTCGGGTCGCGGGTCAGGAAACCGGCTTTTTTGAGAATTGGACGCAAATCAGGATCCACTTTCTGCAGAACACGGGAAATGCCCAGACGGATCGCACCGGCCTGACCGGTGAGTCCGCCGCCGTTGACATTCACAAAAACATCAAACTTTCCGGTCATACTGGTCAGCTCCAGCGGCTGACGCATCACCATCTTCATCGTATCACGACCGAAATATTCTTCAATATCACGGTTGTTGACAATAAATTTTCCGCTTCCTTTTCTAAACCGGACACGGGCCACGGAAGTCTTTCTACGGCCCACGGCGCTGAGTTCATCTGATTTCTTTGGCATTCATTCCCTTTTGTTCTAAAAATTACATTTCGATTGGTTTGGGCTGCTGGGCAGTATGCGGGTGCTCAGGGCCGTTATACACTTTCAAGGACTTTAAAATCTTGCGGCCCAGACGATTGTGAGGAAGCATTCCCTTGACAGCATGCATAACAACACGTTCGGGATGTTTCTGACGCATGGTCATAAGATCAATTTCTTTGGTTCCCCCAGGAAAACCTGAATGGCGAAAATAGGTCTTGGCAGTTTCTTTACTGCCCGTAACCGAAACCTTGTCGGCATTTACCACAATCACAAAATCACCCATGTTCATGTGCGGTGTGAAAAACGGCTTGCCCTTTCCGCGTAAAACCTGTGCCACATGACTGGCCAAACGACCCAGATTCTGTCCCTCAGCATCAACGATGTACCAGTCCCTCGTGATGTCTTTTTGCTTGATTGATTCAGTTCTCATCGATTCCTTCGTTCTGTTTTTGATAACAAAAAAGCCAAGAAATTTAAATTCCTTTTATTTTCTAATACAATAGGAAAGGTATAAGAAAACCCTTTATTCAAAAATAACAGGGATATCAAGTCCATTTCATTGCATGTTCAGCTGGATTCGGTTGATGGACCCCGTGATCAGTTTGTCCGGCGCAGACCTTTTTCAGGATTCCGATGCCTTCCAGATATAATCCTGCGTCAGCGTCAGCCGAACGCGGCCTTTGAAGGTCTTCCCGATCATTGGTGTATTGCGCGATCTGGAACAAATATGCCCGGCAGTAAACACCCAGCTCTCGTCCGGGTCGATCACCACCAGATCCGTTTGGGCATTCACCTGCACCGGCGTATCCTTCATCCCGAATATCCGCCGGGGATTCACCGTCAACAGACGAATGACATCTTCCGTAGTCATCCCCGCACCTGTAAGAACGCCGTGGGTCAGTCCGAATGCAGATTCCAGCCCGATCATCCCGCACGGAGCTGTCAGGAAATCGGCTTCTTTTTCCTCGATGGTATGGGGAGCATGATCCGTTGCAATGCAGTCAATTACCCCTGTTTTCAGCCCGTCAATCAGGGCAAGCCGATCGTCCTCCGTCCGCAGCGGAGGCGCAACTTTTGCGTTGGTATCATAAGTCAGGAGAACGCTGTCTGTTAGTCCCAGATGATGAGGTGTCGCTTCCGCTGTAACTGCCGCACCGCGGTCTTTGAACTGACGGATCAGATCCACGCTCTTCCGGGTTGTAACATGGGGAATGTGCAGACGTCCGCCGGTATATTCAGCCAGTTCCAGATCACGATAGATCATCACGGATTCAGCAATACCCGGATTTCCCGGCAGACCGCAGCGCGTTGACACCAGTCCTTCGTGCATGGCCCCGTCATTCCGAATATGAATATCTTCCGCATGATTGATGACGGGGATGCTGAACTTCTGGCTGTATTCCAGGGCATAACGCATCATCTGTCCATTTTGAACCGGAATTCCGTCATCGGAAACGGCAACCGCGCCGGCATCAACCATTGCACCCATTTCCGTGAGTTCATGTCCCTTCTGCCCCTTTGATATGGCTCCGATTGGAATGATATTGATTGGCAGATCGCGGGCTTTTTCAATAATAAAACGAATGGATTCGGGACTGTCCATCACAGGCTCTGTATTCGGCATGACACAGACAGTCGTAAAACCCCCTGCCATCGCTGCGTCTGACCCGGTGGCCAGTGTTTCCTTGTCCTCCCGTCCCGGCTCCCGAAAATGAGCATGGATATCCGTAAATGCCGCCGTTATCAACCGGCCCCCGCAGTTTATTATTTCTGCATCCTCAGGATATTCAAAACTGCCGATTTCCTGAATCACACCGTTGCGATACAGCAGGCTGCCATTGGTTTTTTCACCGGACCATGGATCGAAAATCAATCCGTTTTCAAGAATCACCGTCTTTTTTGTCATTTTGAATGGTTTCATTTTGACTCCTCCCCGGCTCCCAGCAGCAGATACAGAATGCTCATGCGCACTGCCACACCGTTTAATACCTGATCCAGGATAATGGCCTGGCCCCCGTCTGCCACCGTGCTGTCAATCTCCACGCCCCGGTTCATCGGTCCCGGGTGCATAATCACAATTTCCTTTTTGTGTCTTTTCAGCCGTTCGTGGGTTACACCGAACTGCCGGCGGTATTCCCGCACAGACGGGATGATTCCCAACCCCATGCGTTCCCGCTGGATCCGCAGGATGTTCAGAGCATCAGCCCACTCGATCACTTCATCGATATCGGTGCTGACACGGACCCCAAGATCGGTCATCCCCACCGGGATCAGATGCAGCGGCCCGCAGAGCGTTACCTCCGCTCCCATGATAAGCAGTCCGAAGATATTGGACAATGCCACCCGGCTGTGGGCAATATCACCCACAATTGCAATTTTCAGTCCTTCCAGTTTGCCGAATTTTTCATGGATACTCAGCATGTCCAGCATGCCCTGGGTGGGATGCTCATGTGTTCCGTCTCCGGCATTGATCACTGCCGCATCCACAAAGCGCGTCAGCGACTGCACAGAGCCGGGTGTGGGATGACGCATTACCACGGCATCCATTTTCATGGCGTAAATATTCTGAATGGTATCTTTCAGCGATTCGCCCTTTTTCAAACTGGATGAACTGGCAGAAAAGTTGGTAACATCCGCGGAAAGACGTTTTTCAGCCAGTTCGAAAGACATTCGGGTACGGGTGGAATTTTCAAAAAACAGATTTACCACGTTTACACCGGTGAGAGACGGTACTTTTTTGATCGGACGATCCAGCACTTCCTTGAATGTATATGCCGTATCAATAATTTTCTGTAAATCTTCCCTGGGAGCACCCTCAAGGGAGATAAAATGACGACGACTCAAGGCTCCCATCAATTGCCCTCCTCAATATACTCCATCAGCAGAACGGCATCCTCATTGTCCACTTCCTCCAGATGCACATGGATATGTTCATTCAGAGAAGTGGGATAGTTTTTTCCCACAAAATCGGCCCGAATGGGCAGTTCCCGATGTCCGCGATCAACCAGCACACACAATCCCACGGAGGCGGGACGCCCAAAGGTGAACAGCTCATCCATGGCTGCCCGAACGGTGCGGCCAGTGTACAGCACGTCATCAAGAAGGATAACGTGGACATTATCCAGACTGAAAAAAATCTCGGTGGATTTTACTTCGGGGGAACCCAGATGGGTGCGGAAATCATCCCGATAGAATGTCACCCCCACCATTCCCAAAGGGATATTGGTTTGAGTAATTTCCTCAATCAGGGCATGAATCCGCCGCGCAATGAATTCACCGCGCTTGCGAATGCCAACCAAAGCGACATTTTCAAAATCGCTGGTTTTCTCAATGATCTCATGCGCCAGCCTCGTGAGGGTACGCTGCACATGGGCTTTTTCCATGAGCCTTGTTTTAAGCTTTTTATTCATGCAAGTCTCCCAACCAGTGCATTAAAATGTATCTGTGAATCCAGACAACCCATTCAGCGCGGTGTCCGGTGGTTAATTTCCGATTGGGATTCTGACTGCGAGGTAGTGTTCTGTTGTAGATTGATCGCTGATTCCTTTTCTACCTCCCGTGCAGAATTAAAGGAAATTCAACCGCGGAAATTTAGGATTTTCCCAGGTCTGATTCTAATAAAATGTGTTCTTTATCTTGAACCCACATCCGTCCAAAACGAATTTTACACACCTTGCACTTCACTGATAACATTTTCAGTTACAACTGCCAGGGTGTTAAGAAATTCTGGTAATCTTGTCGCCTAAATGCTGTTCCGGGTCAAAAACCGCGTCTCGTCAGGACTCGGAATCCGACGCATATATACGGTGGGTGAAGCCACCGGCTCACCATCCATCCCTCATCGGGGGAATGTTGATTCTTTGGTTTTCAGTCGGTGCTTACCCGGAGAGTTGATCTATTTTGCAAACCAGTATAATTTTCAACGAGCTGTATGAATTTTTAACCGGTCAAATTTAGAAACTCCAAACTGCAGTTAAACCACAGCCGATATCTATCGTACTACCTGATTGCGATAATGCAAACGCAGGCGATCCCGGCAGGGATCAGGGTAGATAGCCGGTGGCTTCAGCCACCGGCAGGATATGTTAGTAATCGCAGTCCTGGAAGGACGACGTTTATTTGAAGGATCAATATACGGGTCACAATTTCCAGATTGACAACACGCGTATTTTTCCTTCTGCCTTGCTTGTTATACCGTTTGCAGCCAGGACCGCAATCGACAGCATAGCGCGGATGATGGTGAATACCACATCTGTTGGAATGAGGTCCGCGTCCATTAAGGATCTGGACTCCGGCGGCAAACCTATTTTACCAGAATCAGCCGCTGGGTTCGGGACAGGGTCCCTTCCCGGGAATCTTCCGGTACTGATGACATTTTCAGTTACAACTGCCAGGGTGTTAAGAAATTCTGGTAATCTTGTCGCCTAAATGCTGTTCCGGGTCAAAAACCGCGTCTCGTCAGGACTCGGAATCCGACGCATATATACGGTGGGTGAAGCCACCGGCTCACCATCCATCCCTCATCGGGGGAATGTTGATTCTTTGGTTTTCAGTCGGTGCTTACCCGGAGAGTTGATCTATTTTGCAAACCAGTATAATTTTCAACGAGCTGTATGAATTTTTAACCGGTCAAATTTAGAAACTCCAAACTGCAGTTAAACCACAGCCGATATCTATCGTACTACCTGATTGCGATAATGCAAACGCAGGCGATCCCGGCAGGGATCAGGGTAGATAGCCGGTGGCTTCAGCCACCGGCAGGATATGTTAGTAATCGCAGTCCTGGAAGGACGACGTTTATTTGAAGGATCAATATACGGGTCACAATTTCCAGATTGACAACACGCGTATTTTTCCTTCTGCCTTGCTTGTTATACCGTTTGCAGCCAGGACCGCAATCGACAGCATAGCGCGGATGATGGTGAATACCACATCTGTTGGAATGAGGTCCGCGTCCATTAAGGATCTGGACTCCGGCGGCAAACCTATTTTACCAGAATCAGCCGCTGGGTTCGGGACAGGGTCCCTTCCCGGGAATCTTCCGGTATTGCGGAGCAGACTGCCAGATAGATTCCGCTGGCCCAATTGCTTCCATTCCATGTGACAGTATAACTGCCGGGTGACTGAATTTCATTCACCAGCACATCCACCGGGCGACCCAGCAGATCAAAAATCCTCAGTTCAACCCTGGAGCGGATCGGAATCTCGTAAATGATGCTGGTACAGGGATTAAACGGGTTTGGATAAGCCTCGCCCATCTGGAATTCCGTCGGCAGATTCTCTACTTCCGGTGTCAGTCCTGTTCCGCTGCGGTCAGCCAGTATTACCTGATTCACTTCCGGAGATTGATCAAATACAATCCGGCATTCCGATAAATCGTTCTCTGCGGAATTGCTGTATGCCAGCAGAATGTTATTTTCATACACCAGAACCCATTCATCAGGCAGATTGTGACCGGCCAGATCAGGTGCGACTGACAATTCCAGCTGAAAACCGGCCAGCTGCCCATCGCTGATTATCTCCACAACGGATCCCTGTCTGAAAACAGATGCCGTCCCGGGCTGCCCGCAGCGCTGCACATCTCCATACAGGATGATATCCATCAGCACCACTACATCCAGGATGTTGATATCCCCATCCATATTTGTATCTCCGGCCCAGCGTTCATAATCATTGCCCACCTCGTACAGGATCATATCAATGATCATCACAATGTCCTGCACATTCCGATAGCCGTCATTGTTTATATCTCCCCGCAGCCCGACAGTGACCTGAACTCCGTCAGACAACTCGCTTTCGTTGCCGTGGGTATCCATTGCCGAAATCTGATAACCCGCGGTTGAACCCAGCTCTGCCCCGGTATCCAGCCATTCGGCAGCCGATGTTGTTCCAATCAGTGCATCATCACGGTAGATAATAAACTGGTTGAAATCCGGTACTTCCAGACAGCTCCACGACAGAGACACACCATCCTGACCAAAAGCGCCCTGCAGATCATACGGAGCACCCGGTGCAATGTTATCCACGGAGTATCCCGCAGCCGGGTCTGAAAGCCAGGTCCCTTCATCCATGCCGGCAACCACTCTGAACTCGGTTATTGCATCGGTGACCGCAGAAGAATCCTCCAGCGTCGGGACTTCATATACATACACTTCCTGTCCGTAAGCATACCCTGACTCCACATTTACCCAGACCGGAAGGTTGTCGATCATATCCAGCCGCTCAACGGAATACCCTTCGGTGCTGCGTCCGGGTTCAGAATTGTCCGCAGGGGCTGCCTGGAAGGTCAGATATACTCGTCCGCCCTGATCATTGGGAACATCCATGATACTCAAGACCGACGGAACACATGATTCATTTGGCAACAGGCCCGTAGTTCCTCCGACACACACGCCGCAAATGTCCAGATACGCATCACCTCCCGGAACTCCGGCACAGTCGTCCTCAGGCACACAGTCATTGTCGGGATCATCATCACAGACGCCGCACTCATCAAAATATGCGGTTCCGAAACAGACTCCGGCACAATCCATGGCCCAGTTTTCCGTCATCCCGGTGTTTCCGCCAACACATTCACCGCAATCATCAAAAAATGCCAATCCGTCGGGATCGCCGTTGCAGTCGATGAAATAAAAACAGCTTCCGTCATCCACATAGGCCAGAGGATTGAAATTCAGGGCCTCCGGATCAGTGCAGCCCAGGATTCCTGCCGGTCCAAACCAAGTAGAGCCGCCCGGCAGGTACAGGAAATTGAAGGTAAATCCCGGATTAACCTCATCCAGAAATACATTTGTAATCTCCAAAGCCGCATATGAGTGGGTGGATGCGGTGTAAATAATAAACACATTGCCGGGCTGGATAGCCGCACCGCCGTTGAGTTCCCATGTGTTCACCGCCCAGACATATCCCGGAGTGTAAATGGAAGGAACATTTACAATACTGGTCAGGGAGCCGTTCAGCTCCAGCAGCATGATCAGACTGGGATTGGGGATCATGGGTGCGTAGGCGAACCAGGATTCACTGCCGAAACTGACACCAAAATTACCAGATATCATGATGTCCATTCCGTCCGGTGATCCGCTGTTGAGATTCAGATCGAAGCTGAAATAAACTGATGAAGAATCCGCGAAGCATCCGCCTGAACCATATTCAGGGATATTGAGCAGGCAGACGTCATCTTCATAGCAGTCTTCGTCGTCACAGTCCAGCACACCGTCATTGTCATTATCGATCCCGTCATCACAAACGGATTCGAATCCCGGCGGACTCCAGCCGCCGAAATAGGCAGAGCCGTTTGGCTGAATCAGGAAATTGAACGTGAAGCTCGGATTCATTTCACTCACAAACACATTGGTAATCTGAAGCAGGATGTATGATTGGTACTCTGCAGAAAATATGACAAATATATTGCCCGGCTGCAGGGTGGTTCCGCCATTCACCTCCCAGGAATTGAAGGCCCAGTAATATTCGGTGTCGTAGATAGTCGGCACTGATATGACGTCTGTCAGACTTCCTTCTGCCTGCAGAAGCATAATGAGGTTGGGATTCGCAATGGGAGGCGCATATTCGAACCATGATTCGCTGCCGAAGCTGAGACCGAAATTGCCCGAGATCATGATATCCATCCCCACCGGACTGCCGCCGTTGCTGTTCATGCCAAAACTGAAGTATACGGATTCCGGGTCTGCTCCCATGCTTCCCGATCCCATGATCACATCCTCTGCACCGCAGACCGGACTGTTATGGCACTGCGGGTCATCACAGTCGGACAGACCGTTCAGGTCATTGTCCACCCCATCGACGCAATTATTTTCGGTTACCGGCGGAAGCCAGCCGTCAAAATAGGTGGAGCCGTTGGGCTGATACAGGAAATTGAAAGTGAAGCTGGGATTAAACTCATGCACGAAAACATTCGTGATCTGCAGGATTGCATAGGATTGAGTGGAAGCGGTAAACACCGCGAAGATACTGCCCGGCTGGAGAGCAAAGCCGCCGTTTGTTTCCCAGGAATTAAAACCCCATACGTAATCAGGATGGTAGATGGATGGTACAGTCATGATCCCGCCCAGGCTGCCGTCGCTGCTGAGCAGGGTGATCATACTGGGATTGGCAATCGGCGGGGCGTATTCAAAGGAAAACTCACTGCCGAAGCTCAGGCCGAAGCTGGCGGAAATCATAATATCCATGCCGTCAGGGACACCGCTGTTTTCACCCAGTTCAAAACTGAAATAAACCGTTTCAGGACCAGCCGATAATCCACCGGTTCCCTGAATCACATCTCCCGCATCACAGACCGCACTTGCGTGGCACTCCGGATCATCGCAGTCCGTCAGTCCGTTGTTGTCATTATCGATCCCATCCTCACAGCTGGACTCGTTTACTGCGGGCTGCCAGCCGATGAAGCTGGTGGTTCCGTCGGTCTGCAGCAGATAGTTAAAAGTAAAACTGGGATTGATGCTGTTTATGAAGACATTTGTAATCTGGATCACAATGTAATTCTGGGTCAGTGCGGAGTAAAACACGAATAGGTTGCCAGGCTGAATTTCCAAACCTTCGGTCAACTCCCAGGTGTTGGCCGCCCAGAAAACTTCCATGTCATCAATGGCAGGCACCGCAGACACGCTTTCCAGGCTTCCGTTTACCTCCAGGAGCATAATCCATCCCGGATTTACAATACCCGGTGTGTAATCAAACCACTGTTCGCTGCCGAAATTCAAACCGCCGTTGGCACTGATGAGGATATCCATGCCGTCCGGTCCGCTTCCATTCAGTCCCAATTCGAAACTGAAATAGGCTTCCTCAGGATTTGCCGACAGTGCACCGGAACCAAACTCCGGAATGGTGTAAATACAGTCGGGATCATCATAGCAGTCGGGATCATCGCAGTCGATCAGATCATCACCGTCGTTGTCAATGCCGTCTGAGCAGTCCGTTTCAGATTCGGGCGGCACCCATCCGCCGAAGTTGTTGGTCCCATCCGGCTGATAAAGGTAATTGAATGTGAAGCTGGGATTTGACCAGTCAACCGTAACACTGGTGATTTCCATGACGGCATAGGACTGGGTAGTGGCAGTGAAGATGATCCAGATATCTCCCGTCTGCAGAGGGATGGTGCCGTTCACCTGCCACGAAATCGTGCCCCAGGTATACCCGGGATCGTCAATGGCGGGAACAGTTTCAATACCGCTCAGGGTGCCGCCGGTCTGCCAGAGGGTGATCAAACTGGGCTCTTCAATTCCAGGGGCATATGGGAAATAAAATTCACTGCCGAATGCCAAACCTTCGTTTCCGGATATCATCACATCCATCCCGTCCGGACGACTGCCGTTGATACCCAGTTCGAAATTGAAGTATACGTATTCGGAAACGGATGACATCATTCCGTCACCGAAAACCACGTCGGTACTGCAGACCGGATCATCCGCACAGTCCGGATCATCACAATCCGTTAATCCGTCGTTGTCGTTGTCCAGATCATCGTCGCAGACATCTTCTGTGGCGGCCAGTTCTTCAAAGCTGGTGCTGCCGTTGGGCTGGTAATAATAATCGAAACTGAAACTGGGCATGTTCCAGCTGTTAAACACCTGGGTTATTTCCAGAACCGCATAGTTATGAGTTGTTCGGCAGTAGACCACCCAGATATTTCCTTCAGCCAGAGACTGACCGCCGTTGCCGCCGGGCCATTCCCATGATACCGCTGCCCAGTCATCGCTGACTTCGGGAACCGATTCAATCAGCTCCAGTGTCGAATCGGGTGATAAATAGAAAATCGGGCTGGGCGGGCTGAGTGACGGGTAATACTGACCGCTGAACCAGCTTCCTTCACTGCCGAAATTGGTCCCTTCATTTCCGGTAATCATGATATCCATGCCCGTTGAATCACCGCTGTTGAACCCCAGTTCAAAATTGAAGTACATGGAATCGGGATGTGTCGAAAGATAACCGGTACCGGTGATTATTGCCAGTACACAGTCATTTGAAGGATCGTCATCACATACGCCGCAGTCGTCTTCATAGGAATCACCGAAACACACACCGGCACAATCCATTGCCCAAAGCGGTTCCATGCCGGTGCTGCCGCCCACACATTCCCCGCAATCATCAATAAAGGCTGAACCACCAGGTTCTCCGCTGCAGTCTGTCTCACAGGGTTCCAGTCCGGTATCACCGCCGACGCAGACACCGCAGTCATCGATAAACGCGGTGCCGAAGCAAACTCCGCTGCAGTCCATTGACTGATTGTCTCCAAAACATTCACCGCAGTCGTCCAGCGCCCAACCCGGCTCCAGGCCGGTGGCACCTCCAACACATTGGCCGCATTCATCCAGAAACGCCAATCCGTCGGGATCCCCATTGCAGTCAACAAAATAATAACAGGAACCGTCATCAATATCCGCCTCCGGATCATAATTCAGCGCTGCCGGATCCGTACAGCCTTCTGTAAAATCAGAATCCAAAAAACTGGATGTGCCGTTTGGCTGATAGAGATATTCAAAATAAATGGTTGGAGCCTCCGGATCAGGATTCACCTGGATTATTTCCATCGCAGCATAGCAATGGGTCGTGGTGGTATACACAATCCAGATCTGCCCTTCTCCCACCGGCATTCCGGCTGTTCCGCCGTCCCAATCCCAGGAATTGATCACCCATTCAGCATTCCCGTCATCAATTTCCGGTACGATGGTAAGATTTTCCAGACTGCCGGCTGTCTGGAAGAATAGCAGCTGGCTGGGCTCAGGAATGGCCGGTGCATAGGGAAACCAGTATTCACTGCCGAAATTGGCACCTTCATTGCCGGATACCATGATGTCCATGTTATCCGGAGTACTGCCGTTGATACCCTGTTCGAAATTGAAATATACAAACAAGGGGATGGATGAAATCAGACCCGTTCCGGTTTGTACGCCCTGGCAGTTCGAAGCATCGCTGCAATCGGGATCCGCGCAGTCGACAAATCCGTCTCCGTCATCGTCAAGGCCGTTGCTGCAGTCAGCCTCCGTGTCCTGCGGCGTTTCACCGAATCCGGTCCCGCCGTCAGGCTGATAGTGGTAATTGAAACTGAAACTGGGCATATTCCAGCTGTTAAACACTTGGGTTATTTCCATTACGGCATAATTATGGGTTGTTCGGCAGTAAACCACCCAGATATTGCCTTCAGCCAGAGACTGTCCGCCATTGCCGCCGGGCCATTCCCATGATACTGCTGCCCAGTCATCGCTGACTTCGGGAACCGATTCAATCAGTTCCAGTGTCGAGTCGGGTGACAAAAAGAGAATCGGGCTGGGCGGACTGAGTGACGGGTAATACTGACCGCTGAACCAGCTTCCTTCGCTGCCGAAATTGGTCCCTTCATTCCCTGTGATCATAATATCCATGCCGGAGGAATCTCCGCTGTTGAACCCCAGTTCAAAATTGAAATACATTGAATCGGGATGTGTCGAAAGATAGCCGCTTCCGGTGACAAATGCCGGTACACAGTCATTTGAAGGATCGTCATCACATACGCCGCAGTCGTCTTCATACGAATCACCGAAACACACGCCGGCGCAATCCATTGCCCAGTTTTCCGTCATACCGGTGTTGCCTCCAACGCATTCGGCACAGTCATCGATGAAAGCAGATCCGAAACAGTCACCGCTGCAATCCATGGAATCGTTGTTGCCGAAACAGATACCACAGTCATCCATCGCCCACTCCGGTGTCATCCCGGTGTTACCGCCGACACATTCACCGCAGTCATCAATAAATGCCAGACCATCGGGATCACCGTTGCAGTCGATGGAATAATAACAGCTGCCGTCGTCCTGAGTGGCATCGGGATCATAGTTCAGGGCAAGAGGATCGGTACAGCCGGCTGTTTCGCTGCTGCCGCCAAAGTCCGTAGAGCCGTTGGACTGATAGTAATAATTAAAACTGAAACGCGGAGTGTCCCAGGAGTTGGTGACCTGAGTAACTTCCAGTACAGCATAATTCTGAGATGATCGACAATAAACTACCCAGATGTTCCCTGCAGCAAGGGGCTGACCGCCATTGCCGTTGGGCCATTCCCATGATACTGTCGGCCAGTCCTCAGCAACTTCAGGCACGGAGTCAATCAATTCAAGAGAACTGTCCGGCGACAGAAAATAAATGGGGCTGGGATCATCAAATGATGGATAGTAGAGCCAATTCGATCCATCATAAAAGTACCCGCCTTCGTTGCCGAAATTGGTTCCTTCGTTTCCCGTAATCATGACGTCCATCCCGACGGTGTTTCCACTGTTGAACCCCTGTTCAAAATTGAAGTAAACTGAGTCGGGATGAGTGCTGAGTGTCCCGCTGTACATGGTCAACCCGCTGTTTTGACATTCCGGTGCATCACTGCAGTCATCGTCATCACAATCCGTCAACCCATCATTATCATTGTCCAGTTCGTCATCACACAGGTCTTCCACATTTGACGGCTGTTCAGGAAACTCGGTTGAGCCATTTGTCTGATAAACATAATCAAAAGAAAATGCATTGTCTCCCCATGGATTCACCTGAGTGATTTCCATCACGGCATAGCAGTGGGTGGTCCGCGTGTAAACTACCCATACATTACCGGGCGCCAGCGGCTGTCCGTTATTGCCGCCGTTCCAATCCCAGGAAATTGAGGTCCATAGAACGCCATCATCCTCAATGCCGGGAACCGAGGTGACATCCTGCAGTGAACCGTTTTCAATCAGGTAATGGAGCTGACTTGGATTAGACAGGTTTGGGCCGTAGAACCACTCGCTGCCAAAGTTGGTCCCTTCATTGCCAGTTATCTGTATATCCATTCCCGTCGTATCTCCGCTGTTGGTTCCGGTGGCAAAATGGAAATATACAGAATCCGTATGAGATGAAAGCCGTCCGTTTCCAGAGATGACATCTCGCTGGTTTACTCCGGAAAAAACGCATGAAGTTATAATAATGATCAAGGTGATCCTGCAGACAGAACAGCGCATGATTCCTCCAATGTGGTTATTTATTTGGGTGTTTAACCAGTATATGTCGATCGCGGATTGGGTAGTTTCGGATTTAAACTGGTTGGGAGAAGGTGAATTTTAACACCGTATGAACTGGATACCAAGAAATCTATATCGATATGTCTTAAATATTAATCTGGTTGCTGATTGTCGGTTTTCGGGTTACTGTCGGCCGATGAAACTGACCAAGGTGATTCCTGTCATTCTTCCGGCGGTTCCCGGAAATTCTGGTCCCAGGTCATTCGGCATCTGCCGTAATTTTAGCCATGCTCAAGCTGCTCGATCGTTATGTGGTGGTTCAGTATTTTTCCAAACTGATCACATCCATGCTGGCATTTATGGTGATTTTCATCATTGTGGACGTGGTGGATCATCTGGATAAATTTATTGATTCCAACATGCCTCAGGATGCCATCTTCCGTTATTATCAGTTAACCCTACCCTGGTTCATCAGTATATCTCTGCCGATGTCCCTGCTGCTGGCTACCGTATTCTGCATGGGACTGCTGCAGCGGCGGCATGAAATAACGGCCATTAAGGCCAGCGGAATCAGTATCCGCCGGATAAGCATCCCGCTGCTGATATTTGGGATCGTATTCAGTATTCTGAGCTTTTATGGCGACAATTTGATTGTTGCCCCCTTCCTGAATCAGAGAGCGGACCTCGAACAGCAGTATTTTAATTCCAGCAAACGCAATAAAAAAATACGAAAGCAGGATATATTCCGTCAGATTGGTGAAAATGAAATTCTGGCCATCAAACGGTATTCATTTAAAAACCATACGGCATTAAACGTCTCAATACAGAAATATTCACAAGGCTCACTTATTTCTCGTTTGGATTCACCTGCAATGACCTGGGACAGCGAAGCAGAGCACTGGCGGTTGGATCAGTATCGAATCCGGATCTGGGATGAGAACGGCAATCCGGAATTCATTAATTCAACTTCGGACACGCTGCTTGAGCTGGATTTTACACCTGTTGATCTAACGACGGAATCTGTTAAACCGGAGGAAATGAATTTTTGGCAGCTGGAACGATTTGTTCAGCGCTTGAAAGACAACGGCATTAAAGATCCCCGCTGGGAGGTAAACCTCCATTTTAAAACTGCATTTGCCTGCAGCAGTTTCCTCATGATTCTTTTCGGCCTGAGCCTCAGTATAGGTAAGCCGCGAAGCAATATGGCAGTGGGGCTGGGGATGAGCATATTTATTATATTTTTGTACTATGCCATCCTGAAGTTCGGGCAGTCCCTGGGTTATGAAGGCGTTCTTTCTCCGTTTATTTCAGTCTGGCTGGGAAACATCATTTTCTTCGTTTTGGGAATATATCTGTTCTTCAAGACACGTACTTGAGGTACTGTATTGCACATTTGAGCTGATTTAAACATTTTGCGTGAACGGATTCCGAATTGAGCTGATTTCCGGTGATCGGCATTTTTCAGTCCGCTGATTCGGATGTGTTCCAATGCTGCGTCGGCAAAAATTTTCAACTCTCCGAATCTGTCTTTCCTGACATGACACTGAAATGGACCAGTCTTTTGAAATCTGCAAGATAACCGTATATAATACTCTTCAAGATTGTGGCTGTATCATATTTTGTATTGCTACCAATGGGCAGATCAACGCTCTGATCAATCTGATGATCAAATGACAGCTGGTTTGATAAAAATTGATTAATGGGAAAAATACCAGCATGAATGGTCAGGGTTTTTGAGGTAAATTCAGAGGTTATTTCTAAAGGTTTATTCTTCATCGATTGGGTGATTTCTTTATAAGTTATTGCCTTTATATATCGCAATGTAATTTAATAACTTATACACACCCTTTCGATGATTTCTATTTAGTATATGGGATTTTTAGGTAATATTATAATGCTTGGTTGCAATTTCTAAATGTACATAATATTTATAGCAGATAATATTACTAAATATGGCTAAGTTCTAGGTATTACAGCACACTAGGTCATAAATTACTTACATGAAAACAAGCGCAAAAATTCAAAATCTGTTTGGCCAGTTATCAGCAAAAGAGCAATCACAGGTATTAGAAGATCTCCTTCAGACTCATGAGTTAAAGGGGGCTATCCTGACAGAAGCCCAGGATATTGTAAAAACATCCCGTAAGAAAAAGCCATGCCCATACTGTAAAAGTGAGAAAGTGTATAAAAGGGGAAAACAAAACGGAGTTCAGATGTACCGCTGCAATAATTGCACTAAGTGGTATAGCGAAACAACCGGAACACCTCTTCATGATATAAAGCTGAAATCAAAATGGCCGGCATATCTTCGTTGTATGGAACAAGGTATGTCAATCAAGAAAACAGCAAAAGAACTGGGAATCAGCATCCAGACGAGTTTTGATTGGCGTCATAAAATATTGAGTTCATTGGACCAATATGTCCCGAAACGGCTTTCAGGAGTTGTGGAATGTGACGAGTTGGAGTTAGCTCTTAGTAACAAAGGTGAAAAGCAGTTAGAGAGAAAACCTCGAAAAAGAGGAAGTGATTTCAAGCGAAATCAGGGAAAAGGTGAAGTAACGGTTGTTCAGGTCGTCACGGCTGTTGAACGAAATGGAGATAAAATCTTGAAGGCAGTTGAATCTAAACGACTAAGTAAAAAGGAAATTGCAACTGCCCTGGATGGTAGATTGGCTGAAGGGGCCACACTGATTACAGATAAACACCCATCATATATACCATTTGCAAAAGAATGTAAATCTGTAAAACATGAAACCATACTTGCTGATGATCATGTCGACAAAGAAGATAAGAAAATCAATCTCCAAAAAGTGAATCACACTCATTCAGAACTCCGGAAATTCTTAACGCCATTTAATGGGGTTAGCTCAAAATACTTACAAAACTATCTGAATTGGTTTGCATATTCAGGAAAGCTTCGGGATACGAAAACTACATTAAAACAATGGCTAATCACTGCATTGCTTTCTGATCAGGCGTATCAGATGTTCTTATTGTTTAAACAGAATGCGGTCATCATTAGAACTTAGCCCTAAATATTTAACTCACCCTGTTTTGTAAACCATTTAAGAGGATTAGACGTGAAGAATTTTCAAGAGAAATTTCTTATCATAATTTTTTCAATAGTTATTGTTTCATGCGATGAGTGTGTAGATTGCCCAAATGTTGTTGAACCAAGTTGGATTTTGAATGAATCTCTCAGCTTAGGTGATAAGATAATATTAGAAGGGTATTTGACTTCTGAAGACGAACTATACCTTGCCTCTGTATATAGTTTGTTTAAAATTAAACCTGGTGATTCAATCCCAAGATTTAGTTTCGATTATCATGATTGGCACCTTTACCTTGATAACAAGCCAGTTTTCAATGACTCCGTTTTAGTCTTTGGAGTTAGTGATTTAAGAGGCTTATCATTCTACAACCTTAACAATTTAGGTAACGTAATTCCCGAAAACCTTTTCATTAGTGAAATAGAACCTGAGTTTGAGAGTTATGCTGATTTTGGATTAATAGAAACACACTATACTAAAATTGGTGCATTTAATGACTTGAACCAATTTTTTACTGTTATATTGAATCAAAACCTGTATGGGTGTATGATCAATTATGAATTTGATTCAAGTCCATCAGGGATTAATATTTTGAGCACAAATGTCTTCCCATTTGGTAATACTGGCCACGTAAGCATGGTAGATATAGAATCGTACAATGATCGATTTTTTGTAGCGGTTAATAATTTTAATGTGGTAGTTAACCCAGATGGATCTTTTGAGTATCTGACCTTACCTTACTCAGTATTAGATTTCTTCACTTTTCAAGATAAAATTTGGGCATTCGATAATTCTCTAACCATACACTACTCAGATGATGATGGAGCTTCTTGGAATACATTCGGACAATTGAATAATGTTTTCTCCTTTTTTCCTCTTGATGACAGATTAGTTCTTGTAAATAATAGTAGGATATGGGAATTAGATATAGATGAAAACACCGTAAAAGAACTTGAAAACACAGGTTTGGATGGAAACCTGATCACATCTGTTACCCAAATCAACAATAATATTCATATAACTACTTTATCTGGCCTTTACACAACAACCACTCAAGATCTGTATTAGACCCAGAACTTCCTGATACAAATTTTCCACTATACAGGATAACTGAATGTTATTCCAAGGAAAAGTGTTATAACAACATGCAATCAATTAAAAATAAGGAGTAAAATATGTTTCGAAAACATATAACTTTTCTTTCATTAATACTGGCCGCGCGCTTTTCTGACTATGTCGTAATGCAGAATGTTTATTAAGCTATGGAACAGGAAATAGTAAAGCGGAGAGAGCGAAGCGAACGCAGCTTTACTATTTCTGCCCAAGCCGTTTCATAGACATGGAGACAATAATGAACGACATAAAGAAACGCAGACATCTCAGCGCACATCAGAAGTGGCAGATCTATCAGGAGTGCCAGCAGCCTGATGCAAAAATTGGAGAGATATTAAGATCGCACGGTCTGTATTCCTCTGACCTGCAGCGTATCCGTAAAATAGTGGAAGACAGTGCGGTTGAAGGATTGACTAACAGCACACCGGGTCGCAAGAAGATAAAAACAGTGCCCAAAGAACAATTTGATGATCTCCAGAGTGAACTTAGCAAAAAAGAAAAAGCTCTGGCAGAAATGTCAGTTCTGTTTACTTCTCTGGAAAATCCGGCGACTCTCGGACACCATTCCGGTGATTAGCCGGACAGCAAT
>CAZGNZ010000043.1:0-28453 GCA_964527215.1 uncultured bacterium
TCTGGGGAATACGCGCCATATGGCAAGGATTCAGGATACAGCAATCCCAATTCCCCAAGCAGCCATTTACCTGAGACATTCTATCTATTTGAGCACTCATCTGTATTTATACTATGCATCCTGATACGTAATTCGGACAGAAATCGTTGGTTAATGGTGGATAGTATATTGGCAAATAGTCATCAGGGGCTGCATTCCCTGATGGCAACCCAACATCAACCAGCCAGGAAAGGCACCTCGACGACTTACCCTCTCAATCAGTTTACCGCACCCTGCCTGGGAAGTCGCGCTCAACCAATCAACCAATGCACCGTTTCATTAATAACCACACACTGCGTGCAAAACCTTATTCATCAACTCATACTATTTCCATCCGTTACACCCCTTCAGGGTTCTGCCATCATTCTATCCGGTATCCGGGGCTGCGCCCCGGGCTGACAGATTCAGCCCCTTCAGGGCTGGAGGATCTGAATTTTGCAAACGATCTGTGGAACCTCAGATAGAAAATCCCACTAATTCCACCCATCCCAAACCCCCACCCACCTCCGGGGAATACGCCATATGGCAAGGATTCAGGATGCAGTAATCCCAAATCCCAAGGCGGTCATTCACCTGGAGACATTCAATCTGTTTGAGCACCCACCTGTATTTATACTATGCATTTTGAACCGTGATTCGGACAGATAAGACGAAAATCGAATTCTGAAATATTAAATTTCGACAGTGACCCTACTTGTTAAACCAATTCACCATTACACCATTTCACCGGTTACCGCACCCTGCCGGTAACCCCTACTCACACACTCAGCCATTCCAATCATTAACAAATCCGCAAGCGGTACTGTGTTTATATGAAATTGATAACGAAATCCGGTTGGATACATATTAGATTTTTAACGAATTTTCATTGCGCAGACAGAATAAAAAAAGGATTATCCAATGAAAAGCTTTTTTCGTATATGCATTTCCCTTCTCGGTATTTCTTTATCCCTGGCCGGGAAACCCCAAATTGTAATTTTGGCAACCGGCGGTACAATTGCCGGTATCGGCACTGAATCAGTATCAGCAGGTTACGAAGCCGCACGTACACCTGTGGATGAAATAATTCAGGCTGTTCCTGAAATCAGAACACTGGCCGATGTCACCGGGGAACAGTTTTCCCAGATCGCCAGCCAGGATATGCATCCCGAACTGTGGGTAAAACTGGCGTTACGCGTAAACGAACTGCTGTCGGATAATGGTGTGGACGGGGTCGTTATTACTCATGGTACAGATACAATGGAAGAAACGGCATATTTCCTGAACCTTACAATACGTAGTTCTAAACCCGTTGTACTAACTGGTGCAATGCGTCCCCCAACTTCCCTCAGCGCAGATGGCGGTCTGAACTTGTACAATGCTGTAGCTGCTGCGGCTGCACCGGAATCATTTGACCGCGGCACCCTGGTGGTTATGAATGATGAGATTCACAGTGCCCGTTATGTCACCAAATACAACACAACCAGCGTGGATGCTTTTGTATCACCGGTATTTGGTCCGCTGGGATATGTTTTTTACGGAGATGTGGAGTATATTGGTGAGTCATCCAAAGGGAAAAGAGAGATATTCAAGATTTACAATGAAACTGACCTGCCTCGGGTAGACATCCATTACAGCTATGCAGGGTATCTGCCCGATCAGCTCAACTATGCTGAGCAACAAACTCAAGGTCTGGTCTTTATTGGAACCGGAAATGGAAATCCAAACCAGGAAACCATCGCCGCTCTGGCAGAACTGCGAAACCACGGAATCAAAATCGTGCGCTGCGGTCGACCAGGGACCGGACGTGTGACGCTCAATGCTGAAGTTAATGATGCTCAGTACGGATTTATTGCCGGGGATGATGTAAATCCTCAAAAAGCAAGAATACTGCTCATGCTTGCCCTGTATCAAAAGCTGGATCAAAACCAGATTCAAGCGCTGTTTCTGAAACACTGATCCGCAACTTAATCAATATCCTGACAAAAACCCGCGGCTTGAAGGTTGTTTTTTGCCGGCCAATAGCGGGATTCCGGTTTTCTCTGAATAAACTGTTACGACTGATATGGCTCTTTCAGCTGCAAAATCTTTTTATATTTACGGGGGTGTTAACAAAGTATTTTACTGACTCAGTATAGACGAATTTCCAGTTATCATTGATTCATCAATGCTTTCTGAAATCGCCGGCGGTACCGGTCATCCGGCAGGCAGAATGATTTACTAATTCACCTGCTGTACAAAGTACTCCGACGCTGTAACCATTTGAAAACTCAGTTCCTGAAAATAATATCAGCACGATGAAATACTATATCAGCTCCATAGAAAAAGCCAAATCACTGTTCAAAACAGACGACATCCCCCCCCAGTCACAAATTCTGCAGAAAATAGAACATGAATTACAGCGGGAGTACTCTGATTTCAGCCATATTGCCAGGCTGATCAGCAGTGATGCGGCTCTGGCTGGAGCAACTCTGCAGTTGGTTAACTCTGCGTTTTTCGGATTAAGAAACAAAGTTGTATCCATACAGCATGCGGTGAGTATCCTGGGTACAAACAATGTGATCAATCTGATCAAATGTGTGTCTCTTCGCTCCGCGTTGAAAATCAAGGATGCACAGTTCCTGAAAGAATTCTGGATTACTTCTCAGGAAATTGCCATTGCATCAGCATTGATTGCGCGGCATTTCCCTGGGCTGAAGGCAGATGAGGCATATACAGTTGGTTTGTTTCACAATACCGGTCTGCCATTGATGGTTCTCAAATTTGATGATTATCTTAAAAAGTACAGATTTGGGACCCGATTATCTTTCAAAACGGTCTGTGAAGTGGAAGCAGAAAAGTTCGGCACCTGCCACAGTGTAGCCTCAATGATCATGGCAAAATCCTGGAAAATGCCTGACATGTTTTGCAATACCATTCTCTTTCATCACGATGCAGTCAGGATTTTGTCAGACGATGGATATGATGGTGAGTTAAAGATACGAATCGGAGTACTGAAGGTAGCGGAATACATTTGTGTGAAACAACATCCGGATTTCCGGTATTTTTCAACCCGTGAATGGGAAATGATAGAAGATCATATCATCTCCATCCTGAATCTGGATAATGAGGCAATGACTGAGCTTGAAATGAGCGTCGTTCGGCAGATAGAAGAAAACAGTAAGATGCTGTAATGCATATCGCAACGCCGTGCTAAATGCGAAAGCCGGCATTGACTGGTCAATTTTCAGCACACTGTATCGCTGATTAGATTTATCAAATCAAGCTGTAAACCGAATATTTTAACAAACTTTCACCGCTTTCCCAAAATCCGGTTCTGACAGATTATACTGGCTGGTTGAGGTTTCCCTTCCTGCGATCAATATTGCTCTCTGAACTCCAGGAGCAGATTTTTAATCGTTTCGTAGTTCCCCGTGCACTCGCCAATCCCAGAAGAATCAATACCGTAGGTAGAAAGATTGATTCGGGTGATCTCGAATCCCTCTCGATTCAGAACCACCAGATCACGAAGACTGATATCCCAGGCATCCCAGATATCGTATTGCTCTGTGTCCTGGGTCCAGGGAATGATGGTCCCGTCCACCATATCAGAATAGTCATCCGTGTCGTAGTTGATGCCGCTGTTGCCGACAAAAATAATATCATTGACGCCCTCTGCCAGGAATTCCTCATACATTTCATTCAAATCACCAAACCGGACCTGACAGGTACCGCAGTGCACGCTGGAAAAATAATAACATGAAATCCAGCCGCTGAAATATTCCGGTCCGATCAATTCCTGGTACCATTCAGAATTGGGATTTTCATCCGCCAGAGAGAATCCGGGCAGTTCAACCGGATCAGACGGCTCATACACATAAATTTTCTCACCCCGAACACGACCCATGCCTCCGTATCCCGTACTGGTTTCCCAGGTTGCCCCTCCGTCATTGCTGACAGAGGTTGTAGTATAGACATTGGATGAGTAAATCCATTCGGCATAACTATCTTCATCATCAGCCTGAAGAGTCACCCAATGATAGTTTTGTTCAGTGGAGATGCAGTCATTTGTAAGATAAATATAGTATTCTCCCTGTGAAATAGATGCCAGTGTGATGGTCCATTCACCCACAATATCACCAGGCTGGCCGTCATCATCCTCCCGAAGGCTGGCCCGAATCACCCCTCCTCCCGGTTCGTGATTCAATCGGACAGTGAAATAATGAACCATATATTCATCATTGAGGTAATAGGAGCTGAGCGGAAAGCGCATGCTCGCCAAGCTGGTGTCTGTGATTTCATATCCCGGGGGATCCAGTATAAAATCCACTATCAGGATAATGTCCAGCACATCCACCATGGAATCGTCGTTGACGTCTGCAACATAGATCAAATGGGTTTCAAGGGGCTCTGACCCCAGAATGTGATTAATCACCAAAATGATATCAACCACATCCGTGTCGTTATCATCATCCAGATCACAAAGATTCAGCTCATATGTATTGTAATACAGATATGTATACCGTTCTTCAGCATACAGGGTCGTGACTATCAGCGTGATGACCAGTATCCATAATCTCATTCTTTACCCCTCCCCGATTGTTAATTCCTTGAAGTAGAAAATTGCTGACATCTGATTAACCTCCACCAAAAATGGTTGGCTGTAATCCGGATTTAAAGAGTATCGCAATTTTTTTAAACGCTTTTGCACCTGGCACAGTCCCTTGGCCATTGCCACACCTTGAGGGCATGGGCGGTTACAAAAGATTCATCGATAGGTATTCGTTTATATTCGTAAAAACTCTCTGCATTCCGGTGAATTCAGGTCCTGTCTTGACAGAGATATTACTGCATCAAATCCAAAAACCACCAAGATTATCAGGATTTTTACAGAATTTCCAGTTATAGATCGATTCGAATTTGGATTTTACCAGGTCCCGGCAGCGTATTAGTCCAGTATCAGACCAACCAGCAGCATAACATCGAGTACATCCAGGGTTTGATCCTGATTCAGGTCGCCGTTATAAAACTGCTGATCGCTGGGTATGCAGGTTCCGATGATGAAACCAACCATCAGCGTAATATCAAGAATATCGACGGCATAGTCATCATTCAGGTTTCCGGGATAAATCCAACTGCAGTCCTGCGGCAGAAGAAGCAATTCCATGTTATCCTCATCCCAACCATAGTTCAGGAAATTGGCAATCTCAAAGCACACCGGCAATGTACTGCAGAAGTAATTATTTCCAGCCATGAAATAGGGAGCATCCCCGCAGCTGGCCTGGTCCCATTCAATATTAATGCTGCAGATTCCGTCCTCTGCACCGGAAAAATGATTGTTGTGGAGCCAAAGCCATCCCAACTCATGCAGCTGTCCCAATTCACCAGGCAGTATTCCAGACAGCTGGTTGTCATGCAGCAGCAGATATTCCAGCTCGATCAGATTCCCCAGGGATGACGGAACAGGTCCAGTCAGCTCATTGTTTCTAAGATACAATCGCTGGAGAGATGTACAGTTTCCAAGCTCTGCCGGGATTTCTCCGGAAATCTGATTCATGGAAAGATAAAGCCGCTCCAGTGACTGGATATTACCCAGGGATGAAGGGATAATCCCGCTGATCTGGTTTTCATGAAGATACAGTTTTTCCAGCAGTGATAAATCACCAATATCGGATGGGATACTGCCGCTGATGTCATTTCCATTGAGATACAGGATTTCCAGCAGTGTCAGGTTCAGGAGTGTATTCGGGATTGTGCCAGAGAGGTAGTTGCTGCCCAGATTCAGTTCTCTGAGCAGGTCCAAATTGCCGATACTTTCCGGAATCAAGCCTGACAATCCGCAGTTATAACATGAAAATATGACTAGGCGGCCGTCCAGCCAGTTCTGATATCCCAATTCCAGGGGTTCTACCATACCGTTATTGTCGTCGTCCAGCCCCATATCTATCGTATTCTGGCTCTGGTCAATCAGAATCTCCAGAAACTGGATATCCATTTCCCAGTAGCAGGTGCTGTCAATAAATACATATCCCGAATCGCACTGGGCCGTTCCCGCAGCCAGCAGCATCAAACCTGCAAAACCCGCCATGAAATTCAAACGCAGTCTCTGTTTCATTTTGTGAAAATCCGTGTTCTCATATATTGAGTTTTATCATGAGGCAAGGAGCTGGTTCACCAGCTGTGTGATGTCCGTGACATCATTGCTCTCATCAGCGTTGATATCTGCAGCCCATTGCCAATACACTGTCTCAGATCCATTCACAATGATGTGTACCATAATTACAAGGTCCAGAATATCTGATGACCCGTCCCGGTTCAAATCTCCTTTTGCAAGATTAAACTCAAAAAACTCCCGCCCATATTTGTGTCCGCGTGCAAAATGAACACCCGGAGTCGGATGAAAATATTCCCATACAATTTCACCGCTGAAACTGGTTTCAAAAAAATGTCCGTCATTGGATTCACAGATGATCGTGTTGCCGTTTGGCAGACGGTAACATCCGGACTGTGATGCAGAGTAGAAATCCGGAGCCCCAAAAATGATATAAGAGTCCAATGGTCCGAAGGGTTCAGTCTCACCGATTATGTAACTCCCGCTTTCATCCGTTATGGGGATAATGACTTCAACTGACGAGAAAGTGCCGTATGGGGCGTCCAGTCCATTATTGAAAACCATTATATTGCCTGCTCCGGGATATCCCTGCGGAATCCAGGTCGGGCAATGGGGTCCGAACAACCGGGTGTCACTGGAATCTCCCCGATCATATGCCATGGGATTGCCCCAGCGGAAAAGAAAATCACCGCCTTTTCCAGAATTTCCGCCACTGTGACCTGCAGCTTCTTCCGTTGTGGTGCTGTGATCAATGATGTAAATTTCATTCAGCCGCCGGCAGCTGAACAAGATCTGATCAAGCACAGGATTGTAATCCAAGTAATTGGCATGCAGCCAGTCACCGCTGTCTTCATCGGGTCCGGTTCCCCCGATCACGCCAAAATTCAGATTCATTCTTTCCGGATGCTCCGAGATGACACCGTAATTGTCGATACCCTGATTAACGTCCTGGATAATGTGATCCCACAGGTGCCATTCCCACACCACATTCCCTCCGTCAATCCCAATCGGTTCAATTTCTATAATTTCCGTTGGCCACAAATCTGCATTCAAATCCAGACGTCCGGCTGCCAGGGCATCATAGTGGTTGATGCGTTCCCAGCTGAGGATAAGAACGTTCCCGTTGGGCATAGGCTGTATATCGTGATGCTGCTGGTGGTCCTCATCAGACCAGGTAAAATTCCAGAGCACATTATTTTCCCAGTCCCTGATTTCAATGAGACCGCCGACACCGAAACCGGTAATTATGGGTTCATCAACTTTTCCGGGTCGGATTATCCGGCCGTCGGAAAAGAGATAGGGCGCACTGGCAGGCCGATGCTCAAACTGCCAGCTGTGAACCGAATGTCCATACTGGTCCATCAGATACGGAACAGTGTCAGTCAGCGGATCCGCAATTATATAGCCCTCATAAACTTGTGCATAACTGACAGTGGAAATCAGCAGTGATAAAAAAATGAAATATGATTTTATTTTTGCCATTTTATTTAATCCGTGAAATGACCTGATAAATTAAAGATATTCACTATATCAAAGAAATTGATAACTGGAGAAAACCAAACCGTATCATTCCTGTCATGAGCTGGGGGCCGGTCCTGCAGCCGCTTGAGACCCGGATATTCGCCGATTCATTCTGCTCTGTTCGCAGCGGGAAGAACATTGGTCGCAGCATTCCATGTTTACCCGGCATTTACCTGTTTTGGACCATAATCCCGTAAAAAAAATGTATCAGTTTGTTAGAAATTTGTTTTTGATAAAATTAAATGTGAATGGTCTGAGATATATCTGTAAATTGCATTCACAGTTTTTGGATGTATAGAGTACATTTGAAACGCATATTAATATTTTTATGCCATACAACAACTGAGATTTTTTGAATTTCTAGGGCATAAAAACCGATACCCGTAGCAGATTATTCTGTGAACTGCATTAAGATGTTCAACGGTTATTGGAATTGATCTGGCCAAGGGTTGGCCTTACTATCACTGATTTGCGGTGCCTGGATTTGTGATAGGCGTTTGATAAGGCACGAAAGAGTAGAGACATTATACATGAACATTTATGTTGGAAATTTACCGTATAATATCAGTGATGATGAATTACGGGATATTTTCGCCGCCTACGGTGAAGTAACAAGTGCCAAAATGATCACAGACCGGAATACAGGTCGTTCCAAAGGCTTCGGCTTTGTGGAAATGCCTAATCAGGAAGAAGGTGACAAAGCCATCGAAGCATTGAATGACTCCGACCTGCAGGGACGCAACATCAAAGTCAATCTGGCTCGTCCACGTGAAGAACGTCCAATGAGAAGAAGATTCTAGGCACTTTCCTGCTCCAAATCTCAGCCGGGTTTATTCCCGGCTTTTTTTTTAATTTTTCGTTATTTTCTGAACTGATTACAGTCATGCTGTGATCCATTGTCACCCCTATTCGTTTTCCAGTGCTCCTGAAAAACACCATTGCGTCGCGGCTTTGCCTGCTGTACAATAACAGCCTTCCTCAGTTTACAGACCGGATATTCAGGGAGGCTTCGAAAAGAGATGGTGAAGCTGGTTGATTATGCAAGGCTTTCGACGAGATTTGAATGACATTGTGCCGGGCAGGTCAATGAGAACAAATATCGAGCGGTATCTCACGATGGACGGTGCAGAATCTATCAGAACTATCATCGTCCGGAAAATGTGAAGCATTTTACGCATTGATATTCTCTGAAAAATGCGGGTTACTGATCAACAGATGCATGATGGCCTGCAGGCCAGTTCTGCGGACGTCCTGACGGGCAGACAGACCCGGTCAATGAAAATAAGTTTAACAGTCAATTATTATCAGTCGTCTGGTTCTTTACTTATTGAACTGGTCAGCCTGAACAATGTGACAGCAAACAATTAAACCTGCAGATCCAATACCGGGGTATCATCCTCTGAATGCGCATACTGATACTGGATAATTACGATTCCTTTACCTACAACCTGGTCCAGCTTGCCGGAATGGTTAGCGGCACTACACCGATGGTTGTTCGAAATGACGAACTGTCATTCAGGGAGTTCATGAATCTCAGGCCGGATGCGGTGATCATCTCTGCAGGTCCGGGCCGCCCGGACCGAAGCACTGATTTCGGAATCTGCCGGGATGTGATTGACGCAGCCAACGTTCCGGTTTTGGGAGTATGCCTTGGTTTTCAAGGCATTGTATGGCATTTCGGCGGTAAAATAATTCCGGCACCGGAGCCGGTTCACGGACGTGCAGATCCGATTTTCCATTCCGATGCGGCGATGTTCAGCGGAATCCCCAACCCGGTTACCGCAGTTCGGTACCATTCACTGATGGTTCATCCGCAAATCCCGGATGAATTGATTGTCACAGCTGAAACCAGCGACAATCTGATCATGGCTGTGCGCCACCGGACCCGTCCAATTTGGGGTGTACAGTATCATCCCGAATCTATCTGCAGCGGGTATGGGGATCAGCTGATGCATAACTTTCTTAAAATCTGCGAATCCCGCCCCTCCCGGTTGTCCCGGTGCAGCACACCGACCAGAAAGCTTTCCAATTCATCCGATTTGTCCTTTATTGCGCAGCTGCAGTCATTTGCTCCCGATATCCGGTTGATCCCCGAATTCCCCGATCCCGAGGCGGTGTTTCGTTCGTGCTTTGCCGATCAGGAGGTCAGTTTCTGGCTGGACAGCAGCAGTCATCAATCCGGGAATGCGCGCTTCACGATCATGGGTGCAGCGGACGCCGCCAACTCATTTGTATTAACCTGTACCAGCAGCGGCGAAACTCTTACCTGCAGACTGGGAAGCAGGGATTTAAAAATCCGTAAATCCATCTGGCAGGTGCTGGAATTTTTGTCCGAAATCAATTGGCCGGAACAAGCTGTGCCCTTCCATTTCACTGGCGGAATGATTGGCTATCTGGGATATGAAATGAAAACAGACTGCGGCGGAAGCAATCGTCATTCATCCCCATGGCCGGATGCACAGTTTATCTTCCCAGGAGCGTTTCTGGTTTTTGATCATCAGGAAAAACGGCTTTACGCCTGTGAAGTGAAACATCAGGACGGCTTTACTGAATCCTCTCCCTGGCTGACTCGTGTCATGAAAATCATTAACCGGATTCAGGCTACCGATAGTGAAAAACGAACAGGAAACGACAGAAATCACCAATCCGGCCTGGAAAGTAATTCTCGGTTCAAACCTTCAGTTTCAGCAAGTCAGTACAAAACACATGTTCAAAAATGCAGAGAGCTGATTGCAGACGGTGAAAGTTATGAAATATGCCTCACCGGTCAGATGCAAACAGATCAGGTGATTGATTCACTGGAGACTTACTGCAGTCTGAGGAAGTCCAATCCCGCGCCCTATTCCGCTTTTCTGAAATTCAGGGATCTGCATATCCTATGCTCATCCCCGGAACTGCTGCTGCAGGCGGACACTTCCGGCAGTGTTATCTCAAAACCAATCAAAGGAACTGCGCCCCGACACCCTGACGAGAAATGGGACAGGAAGCGGAAAGAAGATCTGCGGTCCAGTATAAAAAACCGGTCCGAAAACCTGATGATTACCGATTTGGTTCGAAATGATCTGGGACGGGAGTGTAAAATCGGCTCCGTTCAGGTACCCAGCCTTATGGAGATTGAATCCTATCAGACCGTCCATCAGATGGTGAGCACCATCAAGGGACAGCTCAGGGAAAACCGTACTGCCGCCCATTGTCTGAAAGCGCTGTTTCCTCCCGGTTCAATGACGGGTGCGCCTAAGATCAGAACGATGGAATTTATTGATGACCTTGAAAAGGGACCACGGGGAATATATTCGGGATCCCTGGGTTTTCTGGCACTGAATGGTTCCGCCTGCCTGAATGTTATCATACGCACTCTGGTCGCTGACAAAAACGGAACATCACTGGGCAGCGGAGGGGCGGTTGTGGCATTATCCGATCCTGATGATGAATGGAATGAATTCCTGCTGAAAACCCATGCCCCGCTGAAGGCAGTGCAGGTACAGACCCACTCTAATCGTCCTGAAAAATAGGACGATAAACCATCATCAATTATAAAGCAGCCGCCTGATGCAGCCGATCAATGTTCGGGATCGGGGTTCTTTGAACGCCGATCCTTGTTATCATACGGTGAGCAGATTTCAGATTATTGAGAGGACAGCCATTTAATGGCTTCTTCCCGAGTGTCAAAGAGTGAAAGATTGCGTCCGGAGACTTTCATCACCCCCTGAAATACAATTTTTTTCAGTCCTGTAACGCCAACAGCTGCCCCTGCTTTGACATAAGGCTTGTTCTGTGTACTGAGTTCTTTCAGTTTCTGCGTCACAGTTTTGTCATACTTGGTTTCAGTAACATCCGTGAGGGTCAGGACAGACTGTTTCGGCTCCGCAGAAATCAGTTTTTTCGCGGATTCAATAATCTGCAGGGCTTCCTCGGAATGGGTATGCGAAAAATCCAACAGACAGATCCGGACTCCACTTTCATTTATAAAACGTACTCTGTTCATATCTAATCTCCGATTTAATCGGTTAATGACTGGAATCTTGGTGCACTCGAATAAAATCCGCGTCAGATTACGTTGTAAATTTAACAAGCACTGAATTTAATTTATAATGATTCCGAATTTGCCTGGTCAGGATAACCATTCGGGTCGGATGCAATATCGGGAATGCGATTTCAATCGGAAGAATCAGGCAGTATCACCTGCTGGATAGCATTTTTCAGATCATTTTCTGAAACAGGCTTGGTCAGTGTGAGGTCAATGACGCGGCTGAGGTTTGAATCATTATCCAGGTCGATGGTCCAGCCGCTGAGAAGCAGGATTGGAATAGTGGGATCAAGTACCCTTAAATTGTTCGCCAAATCTTCGCCAGACATTCTGGGCATGCCCATATCGGTAATCACCAGATCGTAATCTCCTTTTCTGAACGCTTCAATGGCGTCCAGCGGTTCTTGAAAGGATGTCACGGTATGTCCCAGTGCCTGAAGCGCTTCTTCAATCACTTCCAGAATGAAATCCTCATCATCCACCAGAAGGATTTCCAAACCGGGAGTTTCAGCCGGTTCCGGTACTGATGATTCTGAAACGGAAGTCGTACTCATATGAATTGGAAATGCCAAGGTAACTTCCGTGCCTTTTCCCACGTCACTCTTGATTTTCACATCCCCGTTATGACGCGTCATTACGCCATAAACCTCGCTGAGACCCAGTCCGGTACCGTTTACGCCCTTGGTGGTGAAAAAGGGATCCAGTACTTTTTCCTGCAGTTCTTCAGTCATTCCAAAACCGGTATCGGCGATCCGCAGATGAACCTGATTCTGTACCAGATCCGTCTTAAATGTCAATAAGCCGCCGTCCGGCATGGCATCAACTGCATTAAAAATGACATTTGTCACGGCATTTCGAATGTCCGTCGGGTTGCCCATGATCTGAATCCCGTCATGCAAAACGGCATGGTCCTGAATCAACGCTCCTTTGCTCTGAGCCATTTCTTCCCATTTTGGACGTGTCAGCTCAATAACATTGGTCAGCAAGGCTTTCAAATCTAGCTGTTCAAGGGGAACTGTCCGTTTACCACGTGTAAATTCCTGCATCCTTCGGACAGTCGCCGCCCCCTGTCTGGCTGCTGAATTGATTATTTTAAGATGCCGTTCAATTTCGGGATTATCAACAAGCCGGATGGCTTTCTCCACATTTCCGAGGATGCCGGTGAGGACATTATTAAAATCATGGGCTACCCCCGCACTGATCTGCCCGATAGCCGCCAGTTTCTTGGCCTGTGCATGCTGCTCTTCAATCTGCTTTGTGGCAGTGACATTACGGCTGTTAATAATAAATCCATGGAAGGTCCCGTCATCAGTAATGATGGGATGGGTCCATTCCTCGAAGTATTCATTGAATCTTTCATCAAATGAATCAAATGGAATCATTGTACCGCTGACAATGGTTTCCAGAAGCGGACATTTCGCGCAGGGTTTGTCCAGTCGATGGAAGACTTCGTAACACTTTTTGCCAACCACCGAACTTCCCATTCCCATCAGTACGTCAGCGGCAGAATTGCTTTTTAGAATGTCATAATCCTTACTGCACAAGACTATGGAATCCGACAGAGTATTCAGGATTTCCTTGAACTGGAAATTCTTCAAATATGCGCTGGCTGGCTGTGAATTATTCACCGGTTTGTGGAAATATCAGTAAAAATGGGTAATATTTAACTAGTTATGTAAAAATTTCCGGAATTATGGCAACCGGAAATTACGGCGGACTCAACGAAAGAGTTCATTCTTTTTAATCCCCCCTGACCCTGCCTGGAGCAGTCAATGCCGGAGTGGGCAGTGTTGAATTCTTGAATAAAACACTCCTCACCAGTGCCTTTTTTTATCTGAAACCTTGCGTGATTTCCGGCTTAACAGCAAAACCAACATGTCTCCTGTGATGCTGCTTCAGGGTTTTACTCTGGCGTGATGGCTGCAGCGCACCATTATTATGTCATTAACATCATCTGTGCCGGGATCAACTGAAGGGGGGGAACCCGATTGAACATCCATGCGGCTTAATCCGAGAGTAAGGCTGGAGAAAGACCCTCGAACGTAGATATACCTCCCATAGATACAGGCTGCACGAACACTCAACCGGGCTCAAAAGGTCCGAATCTCAAGAGTTGGGCTCTCAAAAGATCCGGACGGCATCGGTTTAGTCAGGGTTTTAATTCAAAGCGGAATAGTATTCCTTCACTTGCGTTGATTTGGCTTTGGCCTCGACCTGATCAAAGTATTTCTCAGCAAGTTTTATGTTTTCTTTGGACTTGTCGATATCGTCCATCTGCTGAAAGCAAACGGCCAGTTCAAAGTATGTTTCTCCCAGATTCAGAGGATTATTATATTCCTCATTCATGCGAATGCTGTTCTGGAAGTACGACTTGGCGACATCGAATTTCTTGGTTTCGCGATTTACCATGCCCAGGACTTTGTAAACCTCGGCAATACTGAGTTTATCACCCAACTGAGTGAAAATCTGGAAACCGGACAATGCCTTTGCCGTGCTGGCTGCAAATTCACCGATTCGGCAGGCCACATCCGCCTGTTCCAGATATGAAAGCCCTGTCAGGTAGATATTCTCATTTTCCTTGGCAATCCGATAGCTTCGCTCGTAATACTCCTGAGCCTGATCATAATCTCCTGAGGATTTATACACGATACCCAGGTTATGATAGAGATTTGCTTCTGCATCAGGGAATTTTTCCGGTTCAATTTCCGACAAAGCGGTTTCATACCATTCCATTGATTTTTCGTACTCACCCAGGATATGGTTCACATTCCCGAGATTGTACATTATATCAATCAGTATGTCTTTGAACCGGCAGCGATCTGCAAGTTCATGTGCATCCGTCAGATATTTCAGACCTTCGACCTGTCTGCCCATTTGAATCATCAGCACGCCAAGGCTGTTCTGCAGCAGCGCGGTACCGTGATCATCTTTAAGGTCTTCATAGATCTCATAGCTGACGGAGTAATCCTGCTCCGCGGCTGTGAAGTCATTCCGATATACGGCGACATCACCCTTGAGCTTGAATATTTTGGCTTTGACATCCAGCTCGATCACATCCGAGTACCGGCTTGTGATCAGCTTTATCAGCTGCTCGGTTTTATCCAGTTCGCCGTAACGTTCAGCAATCTGTGATATTTCAAACAGCAGAAGGGCATATTCCGAATTCGATAAAAAGCGTCCTGATTGAAGTACAATCGTATCGAAATCAATCTGCCGGAATATGGCACTTTTTTCATCTGAAGCAGCATCGGATTCCGAAGTTTTCTTCCATGAGAAATTCAAAAGCCGTTCCCGTTCCATGCGGATATAATTGATTTGTCTCAGGAAAGGCGGGCCGCACCGGCGTCCGGCTGCTTTCAGCACTTCGCTTAAAAATCTTTGTCTTACTGTGGTACCCATTATTGTTTACATTCCTTTACTGTGTTGCCTAAATGCATATCCACAGGATTATTCTCCACCGCCACCATCGTCATCATTGTCATCCGGGGCAGGACGCAGTCCCCATGCATAACGAGTGAAATGGTTTATTGAAAATGATATGGTCTGTTCAGATTCATCAATCACGGGTTCTTCAACGGGAAACCATGTGTCACCATCCTGGGTGAAAAACACTTCAAAAACTCCGTAGCCGTCTTCAATGATAATATCCTCGGGAAGAAGAACATCGGCCCAGCTCAGGGTAATGGCCACATCATCAAGAAATTCCATATCCGGAAGAAAATCGACTTCTGCGCTGGGGATTGAAATTCCGGGTGCAGCATCCTTGGCCTTGTTCCAGGCTCTCCTGAAGGAGCGGACGGCATCTTCAATGTCATCCAGATCATTCTCAGCCAATTCTTCGCTTCCCTCATCATAGAACTCCATTGCCCGTTCTATTTTTGACATATCATACCCTGGAACGGTCATGGCAAATTCAATGGTGGCATCTGACAGGATGCTGGCTATGATACCTGCATTGACGGCAATTGCTTCAACATCTTCCTCAAACTCCTCACCGACATCATCAACGATCTGATTCATCTTTTTGGCAATTTTGTTTTTCAGAATATTGAATGAGCTGCTTTCAACCAGATATGAATACACCTCCATAAAGATCTGAAAATTGAATATGCCTTCCTGTGCAGTTTCGATCTTATTCATCACACTGTTGCTGCCGTTGACATTGACAGACAGATAATCCAGACGGGTTTCGATTTCACCGGCCAATTCAAAAAGCTCTGTAAAATCATATTCACTGTAAAACTGATCAGCAGCAGGACAGCCTACCTGAACAGCGATCCAGGTGTTTTGATCAATGGCCGAAGAAGGAATTTCAACCAGATTGCCATAGGTGTCACCGCCCCCAACGGATCCACCCTGATCGGCTTCGATCAGTTCAAACTCACTTCCGACCCGGGCCAGTATATCCGAATTTGCAGTCTCCGCTTCAGCAAGCGAACTGAGCAGATCCGGATTCCAGCTCAGCCAGGTAATGTCACTGGCAGAAAACCCGGTTTGAGAATTTCCGATACTGGCTGCTTCCGATCCAACCGGCTCCATCGGGGTCCGATTTTCGCATCCGGAAAACAACAGCATACAACACAAAATGAACACCAGTGAACTGGTGACACGCATATACTTACGGTTAGAAGGTCGATACATAGCAATACTCCATTATAATTAATTGTCCCTCTTTCAGGCAAAGGCTGTGCCACAAAACCGTCAGAGGAACCGTTTATCATTAAATTCAGACTTCAAATCGAATGATACAGTCCTATCCCCTGCTTATCATCCTCAAGATAATACAATGTTATTATGGTACATAAAATTATCAAAGGCAATATTCAGGCGGGTCTGCTGCAGAAATACAATTCTTTTTACCCCGGTTGATTTATCAGGTTTAAACCTTCAGCTCATTCCGGTAACTGGTTCTTATTTTCCACCCCTTTCGGGTATTATTCACCAGTTTTTACGATTACGAAACAGGTATCCTGACCAAAGTGGATAATATCCCGCTGTCAGGATTCAGAAATTCCATTTCGGGCTGCATGGTCTGAATAATCCTCTGCAGCCTGGTTAGGGCAATAACACCCATCCAGGTCCCCGTCTTCAGATTCTTCAGCTGCATTACTTTCATGCGGTCCAATGCCTGAACCATCGTCACTGATAATTCAATCCAGGGGTCGTCTGTCTGCCGCCTGCATGAAATTTCAATAACCGGGGAGGAATGCAGTTCCCGTGCATTCATGGCAAATACGGCAAGGTACACCCAGATGATGTCATCATCCGTGAAAGCCGACAGATCACTTTCATTCTCAGTCCATTTGAACGTGACGGGGCTGAGAATTTCCAGACAGGTTTGCAGTCTCAGAAATGACTGAACTGTATGCGTCAGGTTTATTTTGCGGAGATGGATATCCGGAAGCGGAGTATTCAGCATGTCGTCAGCAAACTGGCCCATACGGTCGACAAGATTGTTCATTTTATCGACTCTGGGCTGAATATCAAGGCCATCCATGCCGCTTATGCTCCTGAAAAGCAAATCCTTGTGTATGGTCAGAGCAGTAAGATAATTATTCAGATCGTGGGATAACTCCCGGGACATTGCAATCCTGCTGTATCGGTACAGCAGGGCGGAAATTCTGTTCAAATCAGACAGCATCTCAGTCTGACTGACTGGTTCTTGTGACGTGTGCGGTTTCAATGGCGTTCCATTATTTATAGGATTAATACATCAATTGACAGATTTCCGATTATTCGGAATATTCATCGCGATCCCAGCAGCGGAATCAATTGAAAGGTCTGACTCTGATGCAGACCGTTCAAGTAATGCAGCTGTCTGGAGGATTCAAACTCTGAATCCCGGGATCACATAATCTGGTTCTGAACGCCTGATACTGACCGGCGACAGGGTCAGCCTATGCCGTACTTTCGCAGCCGGTATTTCAGTTTTTCCCGACTTATTCCCAGAATCTCAGCCGCTCTGGTCTGATTCCCGTTTGTTTTGTTCAATGCCCGGCGAATAAAGTTGCACTCCATTTCAGCCAGATTCAGACCGTCTGAGCTGCGCAGTTCCGCACCGGTATCAGATACCTGTTTCGGAGCGGCCTCCACCACAAATCTGCTTTGGTTATCCAAAAATGCCAGAGATTCCACAGAGAGGACACTGCGTTTTTCAAAGAGCACCGCCCGTTCGACGGTATTTCGCAGTTCACGCACATTCCCGGGCCAGGAATAGTCCATCAGGAGCTTTTTTGCACTGGAATCAATGCCTGTGATATTATGTTTGAATTCTGCATTGTACAATTGGATGAAATGTTCAGTCAGCATGATAATGTCGGTTCCCCGATCCCGAAGCGGCGGCAGTTCCACATTGACCACATTCAGACGATAATAGAGATCCTGCCGAAACAGATCCTTTTCCATCAGTTCGTCCAGATTTTTGGATGAAGCACTGATTATGCGGGTATCCACTTCAATTTCATGAATACCTCCCACCCTGCGAAATTTCCGTTCCTCAATCACTTTCAGCAGTTTGGCCTGAAGATCAATACTCATATCAGCAATTTCATCCAGGAAAAAAGTGCCCTTGTCGGCAAGTTCCATCAATCCTTTTTTCCGTTTTACAGCGCCGGTAAAGGCTCCCACCTCATACCCGAACAGTTCCGATTCCAGCAGATTGTCCTGAAAAGATGAACAGTTGACTTCCACAAACGGATTTCCGGATCGAGGTCCGTGCTGATGAATGGCACGGGCCACCAGTTCTTTCCCGGTACCTGTTTCTCCCCGGATCAGAACCGTTGTGCGGCTGGATTTTGATACTTGACCAATAAATTCGTAGACTGCCTGCATCGGAGGACTGTTTCCCACCATGTCCCGGAATTCCTGCCAATGCTCTTTCTGCAGATACTCGAACTGGGCTTCCCGAGTGTGTATTGCCAGCGTTTTCTGGACGATATGAAGGATTTCATCAATTTTGAATGGTTTCTTCACATAATCCCGAGCACCAAGCTTCATGGCTTTTACAGACGTGCTCACATCTCCATGCCCGGTGACAATGATGACCTCAATTTCAGGGTATGTTGTTTTCACCCGCTCCAACAACCCCAGGCCGTCCATCCCCGGAAGCTGCAGATCCAGCAGAATAATATGGGGTTCCGTCTCAGCAAGCATTTCCAATGCCGCTTCGGCAGACTCAAAAGTATGGGTCTGATAACCCGCTAACGAAAGACTGTCCTGAAAAGCCTCCCGTATATCTGGATCATCATCAACAGCAAAGATGATTTTTTTCATCAAACAGGCTTTCTTTTCATCCCTTCCGTCTCATCCGAGAGTATCTCATCGATTTTCTGTATCAGTGACAGCGGGCTGAACGGCTTGGTGAAATATCCATCCGCACCTGCCCGAAATCCCTGAAGCTTGGCGGCTTCTTCTTTGAGTGAGGTCAGCAGAATGACTACTGCCGATCGTGTTTCCGGATCACCTTTCAGTTTTCCGCAAACTTCAAATCCATCCATTCCGCCTTCAGGCATCATGATGTCCAGCAAAATGAGATTCGGTTTTTCGCGTTTGGCAATTTCCAGGGCATCAGGACCGTTGGATGCTCTGAGAATTTTGAAATCTCTGATTTTAATGGTCAGTTCAACCAATTCGGCAATTTCAGGTAAATCATCTACAATTAGGATTTTTTTCAAGAATTGACTCCATCATTCAATGCATCATTTTTTCGGCTGTCTGCAATGCCCATCATCAAATCATCAACTGATCAGCGGACACGGCTGGCGGTACCAGCGTTCAAGACATAATTCTGTGTTCCAGATCCGCCGTCTTATCCGTTCAGCTCTCAGCCTGGCTGCACCGGAACGGATTCCTGAGGTTTTTTCCGAATAAGACTCTGAGTGGTTCAGTAATGTTGTTGAAAAAGTGAAAACACCATTATTCAAACAAATGGCAATCGTTAATTTAAGATATATTCCAGTTACAATAATGGATTGAAAAGGTGTATTGCAAACACACCTTGAACAATTCCGCCCTTCAATTCACAGCTTGAAGCACATTCCATTTCTGCAGCATCGCAGTGAATTATTCATACCGCAGAATATCCGCCGGATTCTGCCGTGAAATTTTATAAACCATAAACAGTGCGATCATCCCTGCCACTGCGGCCGCCAATATCACCGGAACCACAAACACAGCCAGTGGAATATGGATATGATTGGCAAAATTCTGAAGCCAGCTGCTCATAACCGGCTGCATGACCATTCCGGCTGCCAACCCTGCCACTCCGGACAGCAACAGCGACTCACAAGCCATTATTCGCAAAATGGTTCGAAGCCGAGCACCCATGACTCTTCGAATCCCCATTTCCCTGCACCGACGTTCCGCGGAAAAATGAGACAATCCGGTTATCCCGAGGCTAGAAATCAAAATAGCCAGAAAACTGAAAATTCCAATGATCTGCATCAGCTTTTCTTCCTGCAGGTATGCCTGACTGACCGTCTGGTCCAGAAAAAAGCGGTTGAACGGACGATCCGGTTCAAGTTCCCGCCAGACGCGTTCCAGCTCATCAGAAGCGGTCTTAATTTCACTTTGATCCAGTTTAACCGCCAGTGCCGTCTGGTTTCCGAAATCATTTCCGATAAGCACCGGTTCCAATGGATGATGCAGATCCCGCTGATGATAGTCTTTAACAACACCAATCACCTTTCGATTCAGCTCTATAAATCCGGTATCTGCCCGCACCGTGTTCCGTATCATTTTTCCCAGCGGATCAGTCCAGCCCAGGTTCCTGCAGGCGGTTTCATTGATGATGACAGATTCCATGACATCCGTCTGAACGGCAGAATCAAAGTTCCTGCCTTTAATCAGCTGAATTCCAAAAACCGGTAGATATTTTGAATCCACGCTTTCGATGTTCATCATAAACGGCTGTGTTTCAAACCTTCCCTCAGGAATGGTGATTGCCAATCTGTATCCGGCTCCGGGTACTCTGGAGCAGGCGGTGACATCAATAATTCCGGGAATCTGCCCAAGCTGATCCCGCATCGTGTGAATTCCGTGTCTCCCGGATAGATTTGCCTGGGGAATCACCATGACGTTTTCAGGATGATATCCCAAATCATATTCACGGAGATAATTCAGCTGCAGGATGATGGTCAGCGTACCCGTAATCAACGCGATGGAAATCAGAAACTGGCATCCAACTAGAATCCTGCGCACCACTAAGCCGCCCCTGGGTCGGCCTGAGGAACCGCTGTAAATATTGACCGGATCAAATCGGCTCAGGTATCCAGCGGGATACAGACCAGAAACCAAACCCACCAGAACCGCTGTTATCAGCAGCAGACCCAGAACCGAATCTGAACCGAAATACCGCAGTTCAAGGTTTTTACCTGTAAATTCATTGAACCAGGGCAGTATCATCTCCACGATGATAATACTGAGAACGGCAGACCCCATACTGAACAGAACCGATTCGCCCATAAACTGGGTAAACAAACCCCGGCGCGTTGCGCCCATGGTTTTTCGAAGCCCCACTTCCCTGCTTCTGATGGATGACCTGGCAGTTGTGAGATTGACAAAGTTCACACAGGCCGTAATCAGGATAAACAGGGCAATGCCCGCAAATGTGCAGATCTGCTTCATATTCCCGTTTGCCTGCAGTTCCCCGCTCAGATCAGAATGGAGATGAATTGACGTCAACGGTTGGAAAAAAGTGGATATCTTTCCACCGGAAGATGCCAGCAGGTCCCCCATGTGTTTTTCTATAAATCCCGGCATTTTTTCCTGCAGCAGATGAATTTTCGTTCCCGGCACAGTTTTCAAATAGGTGAAATATTGAATATTCAGCCAGTAGTTCATCACCTGCGGATCCTGAACCTCCAGGGTTTTCATCGAACACAGCATATTGAATTTGAAGTGGGAATCGTCAGGAGCATCCTCGCAGACGGCAGTGATGGTATAATCATTCCTGCCGCCAAACTGGAAAGACTTTCCAATGGGATTTTGGCTGCCGAAGTATTTCCGTGCTGTCGAAGCAGTTACAACCAGAGAATACGGTTTGACAAGCGGTTTTTTCTCGTCTCCGCGTATTATTGGAAAACTGAAAACGCTGAAGAAACTGTTATCGGCAAAGGCAACCAGATCCTCAGAATATGGCTGAGTGCCGAATTTCAATGAAGCTCTTGATGGTTTGCTCAGACGGGCAGCGTACAGAATTTCAGGAAAATCCTCTGTCATCGCCTTGGCTGCTGGCGCCATGAAAATCGGCAGAGTGAACGGTGATCCGAAATCCCCCTCCACACAGATGCGGTAGATATTTTCGGCATTTTCGTGAAACTTGTCAAAATTCAGTTCATCCCTGACCCACAGAGAAATTAAAATGGTGCAGGCAAGCCCTACTGCCAGTCCCAGGATATTGATCATTGTATATCCCGGATATTTCTTGCAGATTCCCAGAATGACTCTATAATAGTTTTTCAGCATACCCATGCCGCCCAATCAGGCAAATCATGTGCCGGAATAAAGCAAAATTGAGGAAATCCGTTAAACGCCGATACTGCCCGTCGGGCCATACCGCAATTGGATGGTTTCTGAGGAATCGGTGCCGGATAAAAAGGTTCAGGAAAGCCGCTGAAATGCACGTCTGCGGACTGTAAGTGTACGGCAGCGGACAACAACACCCCCTTCTGATATCTGCCAGATAAGTTCAAACACGACAAGTTAACAGCGTGGTGATACCGACAGACTGCTGATCGCTGTCAACCAGAGAAATCATTTGAAAGCGGATGCTGATACCGCGTATTCGACACCAAAAAATTTAATCACACCCCGCTGTAAAAAACCAATGGGAAGCAGCAGACATGCAGCAGGCAGGTGGGTCAGCACTTGATTTTTTCGATCAGCATCATTTGAAGCTGCCGAATGGCTTTGGGGATTGCCCGGAGTAAATTCGTTATTACCGTTCTGAGCGGACCAATTGAAAGCAAACACCTGACAGATCAATTTCAGGGATTGACTATTTCTGGTATCCCAGTTTGGTCTCCAGAATATCCCTGTAATTAAGAATTCTGTTTACGTAAAGAACAGGTTCATATCCCCGGGCGTACCCATGTTTTACCTGTTGGTAGTATTTTTTCTGGGTCAGCAGGGGCAGTACTTCACGGATGTCCATCCAGCGGTTTGGATCGTACCCCATCTGGTCCGCCAGTATTTGGGCGTCCTGCACATGCCCCATTCCGACATTGTAGGAAGCCAGTGCATAGGGAATGTGGTCTTCAGCCCTTACAGAGTCCGGGATTTGATCCACTAGATGAGCCAGATACTTGGCACCGCCCCGAATACTCTGTTCAGGATCAAGGCGGTTGGTCACACCCACATTCCGCGCAGTGCACAGAGTCAGCATCATGATCCCCCGCACTCCTGTGGGGCTTTTTGCCCGGGACCGCCAATGCGATTCCTGATATGCCATCGCTGCCAACAGTGTCCAGGAAAGTCCCGTTTCTTCAGCCGCGGAACGAAAATACCGCTCAAAATTGGGCAGCCGGCTGTTAATTCTGCGGTGATATTTTCGAATATCCACATAATCAAACACCGTTACGTGTCCATAGTATTTATCTACCAGCAGATCCATTTTCCCGGACAGAACATAATCAGTCAGCCAGGTATCGATTAAATAGGACAGTTTTTTCCATTTGGGATTAAGCACCCAGGCCTGGGGCTGTTCTTCAGTAATGGGAAAAGCAATTTCAAGTTCCGGGAAGTACCGCTGGTTCAGCTGGGCAATATTGTCATCGGCTATGGTGTAATCCACCTTTTCTTCCCACACCTTCTGCATGATCAGTTCCGTTGACAATTCCTCATTGGCAATCCATGACAAATCCGGATACTCCTTCTGGTATGTTTTGAGCTGCTCCTCGTAGCTGCTTCCCGCCATAATTTCAATACTGCCGTCAAGCAGATCTTCAATACTCTGCGGACGGCGTTCCCCGCGTTTGTAAATAAGAACCTGCTGAACATGGTAATAATCCGGTCCGAAGGTGTAGTTACGGTCTCTCTGTTCAGTCCGCGTGATCCCGCCCGCCGATATATCTGCATAGCCGTGTTCCGCCGCACTGAGCAGTTCGATGGCATTTTCACAGGTGAAAAAATGAATATCAAGTTCGGCATACTCTGCAAAAGCGCTCAGCAGTTCATATTCAAATCCCCGGTATCCTTCCGGTCCTTCATAATATGACGTCGGGGAATTCTGGAGATACACCGTCAGTCCTCCCTTTTCCCGAATGTCCCTCAACATGGAAAACGTACTGTTTGTATATAAATATGCTGCCACGAACCCAAGCAGTATCAACGGGCTCCAGCTGAACATCCCGTATGATTTCCTCAAACCAAACATTATATACTCCCGGAGTGTCAGATGATCTAATATTGAATCGTTGATCTGCCGGAATTTATGGACAATCTGATTGGATTTCAATTCGTCTTTGCATTTTCGAATCTGCACTGACGAACCGCGCCGGACTTTATTTTTAAATGGTTCGAAGCTTACCTAATGGAGGAAAGGTGAAAATTCTGCTGATACACTGGAATGACGCCGAAGCGGAAGCGCGCATCAACAATATCGCTTCCAACGAATTCCAAATGAAACATTTCAAACTGAAAGACTCCCGCTTTCTGAAAGAGATCGAATCGGAGAAACCAGATGCAATTGTTATCGACCTGAACCGTCTGCCGTCACAGGGGCGGGATGTTGCACTGAGTATTCGAAAGCGGAAATCCACACGGTTTATTCCGATCATTTTCATTGAAGGAGACACTGGTAAAACCGATGCCGTCCGGAAACTTCTTCCCGATGCCGTTTTTGGATCATGGGATGCCCTGTTGAGCCTGATACGGGCGGCCGCTGAACAATCGGATGAAGCCGTGGTTGTACCGGATTCGGTTTTTGACGGCTATCGGAATGTCCCGCTGGTTCAAAAACTGGGATTGAAACCGAAATCATCCCTGCTGCTGATTTATCCCCCCGAAACATTCTCATCCAGTCTCTCTCCGCTACCGGATGGATGTCACCTCTCGACGGACATGAACGGTCTGCATGACACAGTTATCTGGTTTGCCCGAACCCGTTCTGAATTGAACAAGCATATTGTCCGGATATCCGGTATGCTGAAGCCCCGCGGCGGATTGTGGATCGCCTGGCCAAAAAAAGCCGGCAGACTGAAAAGCGACTTGAATCAGACCATTGTCAGAAAGGCAGGACTGGAAAACAAACTGGTGGATCACAAAATATGCTCAGTGGATGAAACCTGGTCCGCATTGCGGTTTGTGATTCGGAAATCGTGACTATCCTGGCCGGCCTAAATGCGAATTACAAGTGATAATAACCACAAACCGGTCGCGAACGACCGGCCTGTGGTTTAACATAGGAAACGGGGAATTTGTTTATTACAGTTCAGATACAGATACATGTTCTTTCAGTTTTTCAAAGGACCCGCCCGATTTGCGGATGTCTTCCATTTTTAACCGAAGGATGAACCCATTGTCCTTTTCATCATCGTACCGGTCGGATGTTTTTACGGCCACAATAATCTGCTCATCCGCCTGAACCGATTTGAGCGTCGGTCCGTAGGTGGCCAACAGTTCCACCAGCTCATTTTTGACATCTTCAAGATTCAGTTCTGACTGCTCATCATCCTTCAGATCCGAATCCCTCTTGCTCTCCTCCATTTCTTTCAATTCCTCTAATTCCTCCAGGTCTTCAAGGTCTTCCATTTCTCCGTACAATCTGGCTTCAGACAAGTAAATTGAGGCCATATTTTCGGCAAAACGGTCTATTCCGAAAATGTTTAGGGGGTCTTCCCATGTTGAATAAAAAATGGCTCCGGTTCCCGGGACATAGGTTTCCCACGAATCTCCCGCTCCCTGCCACATGAGGGCCCATTCCTGTTCTCCGTCTCTGTCCAGGGCTGTGTTCAGGATATTCCTCATGATCGAGATGTCTTTATGGGTCCGGTCGGTTTCATCCACCATACTCACGATAATACTGTTCATGAATGCTTCTTCATTCAGCTTACCCCTCTGCAGACGGTTCAGATTTCGACCAGTCACACTGATCTCGTATTCACTCATATCACCGTCAAGCAGCTCCCATTCGTTAAAGACAACCCTCAACAGGACAGCTTCATTTTCTCCAATATTCTGTACCGGTCCATAGTCTCTGAGGTACTCCTTCAGAACATTCAGCATGCGTATGCGGTTCTTTTCTCTCATTTCCGTCAGCTCCCGGATGTCTTCCTGCATGTCTTCGTCTTCCGCCTCGGGACTCCTGCCGGGTTTCCCAAATCGCACCCGTGCACGGGACCGATCGCTAAAACGCAAAACTTCCAAGTCATCAGAAAATGTGAAACCGGTGAAATAGGACATCAGAGGATCAAATCCTGAATAATCCATCGGGATGGAATAGATTGTTCCGAATCCTTCCAGATACAGTCCGCGGATATCGTCGACAACACTGTAAACGGAATCGGAATCGATAATGGTTTCCAGGATTTTTTCCTGTACACGTACATTGGTTTTTATTCTGCTGTTATCTGTTCCGAACCCAAATGTCAGAATCAATACACAGATTCCGATCACTGTTCCGAATTTCCTGCTCATCTTAATCATTGGTTTCACCTCCTGTTTGGAAATGGGTATTCTTTATCAGATCATCCAGGATCATATTCGTCCGAAGCATACTTTCCCGGGAACTGCGCTGTACTTCATTCAGACCTGTTTCAATCCACTCCAGGTCATTCCGCCGTTGTTGTCCTAAATCTTTTGAAAGAGCCGCCATTGTAAGCATCGTTTCCCGCCGCTGTTCGACGCTGTTCTGCGCTAGAATCTGACTGACCATCATCAGGGTTTCCAGCCGGTTCTGATCCAGTGCATCCTGAACAGATTCAGTCAACAGTGGCTGATCCGCTGTCCTCATACCGGTATTGAAGGCAAATCCTTCCCGGGACAATGACACATTCGGCCGTACAAGCATCAGGGCAAAGCCCACAATTGCAGCGGCTATTGCCCATTTTGCCGTCCACATCCATATCGGATGGCTGTGTTTACCAGATGACAATTTCGCAGTCGGGGCAGGAACCGGCATCACCGGCCGCAGCGGTACTGACTGGATGATCTCCCTGGCTTGCCGCAGATCCGCCAGTTCAGCCCGACAAGCCCTGCAATCCTTCAAATGCTCCTCGATCATCTTTTTTTCCGCCGCTGTCAGCTCATCGAACATATATCCCGGCAGTTCAAGTTTTACTTGATCACATTTCATTGGATATAATCCTCCAAATGCCATTTTGAAAACTGCTTCTTCAGGCTGGCCAGGCCGTAATACATTCTTGATTTTACCGTATTTTGGGAAGCCTCAATCACTTCTGCTATCTCCCTGAATGTCATATCATGATATACTTTCAGAACGATTACCTCTTTTTGAGCAGGCGGCAGAGTGTTCAGACCACGTTCCACCATCTCAGTAAGATATTCACGGTCAAACCGGACATCCGGTTTTTCCTGATCCTGTACCGGATTTGACACACTTTGTGCAGACCAGTCAACCGTATCCAGATCCACCATTCGTTTTGAACTGCGCCAGTAGTCCCGAACCTGATTCAGTGCAATGGTATAAATCCATGCCCGCAGATTTCGCACCTGCCCCAGATACTTCAGCCGGGAGTAGCATTTGATAAATACTTTTTGACAAAGATCGGCAGCTTCTTCCTGATCATGGATCAGCTGAAAAATAAACTCGAATACAGGCTGACGGTACTGATTTACCAAATTTGTAAACAAACGGTATTTCCTGTGACGGTATTCATGAGTGGGTTAACCTTCATTTAAAACAAGGACGATTCGCGGCTGGAAATGGTTTTACTTTTTTTCATCTCAGCCGATTATTTGTAAGTAAGTCAAATTCGAGACCAATTTTGAATGTCATTCAAAACAGACGCACTCAATACACGGATGAAAACCGGTCTCAAACCAGCCTGACGCAGTGAATCCGCAAGTTGGCTGGTTTTTAATCCGTCTCCTGACGGACAATTGGTACTGGGTGCATTCCACGCCGCTTGATGAAAATCCGCCATTTGACGTGGCGGCGATAAATTTATTGATCCGATTGATTACTGATACCCCATCCATTCTGCGGCGAGGAATTTCATTGAGATAGACTCGTCCCGTCGAAAATCAGACGGGTCTCGAACAATAACATCTCATTCGCACCATGAAACATTCAATCTCGACAGTCTGCTCTTCTGATCAGACTGACTGAAATTGTACTGAATGCGCGATAATACTTTTACACCTTAGAGCTTGTGCGGATAATTCACAGCTGGAAACTGATGGCTTTGTCGAACCCACTCAACTACTCAACCAATTGACAACACCCAGTCCTCCAGATCATTACCTGCACCCCTTCAGGGTTCTTCCGTAATTCTATCCGGTTCCCGGGGCGATGCCCCGGGCTGACGTACTCAGCCCCTTCAGGGCTGTTGTTCTAGCCCAAATATTTCATGAGAAATCTATTCCGATAATGGATCTGCTCAATTCTACAGCGTTATACTCGAAAAATGTTCTCAACGTACTGTCCAGTACGATTTCACTCATTTTTCTTCATATGCCTTGTAGAATCAATCATTTTCATCATCTCATTACGAAGTCTCATGAAATATCCGGGTTAGGTTAACCAAATGGTCTGTGGAACCACAGATTGGAATATCCCCTGAATATCACCCATCCCAAACCCCCACCACTCCCGGGGAAATGCCGCGTGGCCTGGG